>JAXHNX010000011.1:0-5281 GCA_034519945.1 Rheinheimera sp. | reverse complement strand
GGTTTAAAGCGCCAGTTTGACCGCGATCAGCGATAACAACAGCGCCACACTGCCATCAAACAGGCGCCAGCGCAGCGGCGAGCTCAGCAGTAATTTTAATTTTGGCGCAAAGCCGGTCAGGGCGCTGAACCAGCAAAATGACGCCAGACAGGCTCCCACCGTGAACCAAAACGGCGACGGCTGTGCGTTGCCAAGACTACCGAGCAAAACCACAGTATCCAGATAGACGTGCGGATTCAGTAAGGTGATAGCCAGCGCAGTCAGCGCGGTTTTTCCGCTGGTCTGTAACTGCACCTGCACGTCGGCATGCAGGCCGGAATTGCCTTGCCAGGCGCGCTTCGCCGCACCATAAGCCAGATACAACAGCAACAATACGCCGGCGATGGTCAACACCGGCACCAGAGGCGGGATCCACTGCTGCAGCGTGGCAATACTGCTGACCCCGGCAACGATCAGCAAGGCGTCACAGAGGATGCAGACTGCCGCGATCACCAGTCGATTGGCGCCGGCCATACTTTGACTTAATACCCAGATATTCTGGCCGCCGATGGCGACGATCAGGCTCAGTCCGACACTGAACCCGGTGAAAAATGACCACATCAGTGTGCTCCTGTTTTTAATGCATAGAGCTTACTGCTGGCTTTTGCATGATTCCAACGAATAATAATTGTGATGCATGCATAAAAATCATAAATTCAGCCTGAGTGAAACCGGTGCAGGAGCTACTGATGCTGGATTATCGATTGTTACAGGCGCTGGCGGCAGTGACGGCGCAAGGTGGTTTTGAAAAGGCGGCGGCGCAACTGCATCTGACACAGTCGGCGGTCAGCCGGCGGATCAAACAGCTCGAGGCCGTACTCGGTCAGCCGGTATTACAACGCTGCACACCGCCAAGACCGACGCTGGCAGGGCAGCGACTGCTGAATCATCTGCAACAGGTGCGGCAGATGGAGGCGGCACTGGGTCTGGCTGATCAGGAAGTGCAGCTGTTACGGCTCGCCACCAACGCCGATTCGCTGGCGACCTGGCTGCCACAAGCACTGGTGTTAGCGGATCAGCCGCAGCTGTGTTTTGATTTGGTGGTGGAAGACCAGTCGGTCAGCCTGAAGCGGATGAAACAAGGCGACGTGATGGCCTGTATCTGCGACAGCCCGCAGCCGCTGAATGGCGGCGCCGTGATGCCACTCGGCGCGTTGCGTTATCGCGCGGTAGCAAGCGCGGATTTTATCCGGCGCTACCAGCTGCAGCCATTAACAGCCAACGCGCTGGCGCAGGCGCCTTGTCTGGTGTTTAGTGCCGACGATGCACTGCAGCATCGTTTTCTACAGGATATCGCCGGCATTCACCCAAGCCATGTCCATTTATGCCCATCGTCTGAAGGTTTTTTAAAAGCAGTGCTGGCCGGCCTCGGCTTTGGTCTGATACCGGAGCTGCAAATGCAGACGCATTTTGCCAACGGCGAGCTGGTCGATCTCGCCCCTGGGTATTTTCTCGACACGCCGTTGTACTGGCATCACTGGCAAACCGAAAGCCCGTTGTTGCGGCAATTAAGACTGCAGGTGCTGGCCCGGGCGCAGCATTGTTTAGTCGCCATAGCGTAACGGGGGGCATTGATGCTTGCCCTGTGGGCGGCTGTTTTTTTCGATGGACTTTTAACCTCGCCGGATGATGTCAAAAATAAAGGAGCCTGCATGTCCGCGGGACCGAGTCTGTAACAAGCGTTGGCGCCGATTGCGCCTGATTCGACGATAAACTGCCAACGCGTACACTTAAGTCTGTTGTTCTGAAGGCTTTGTCTGTTGCTGCTGTTGATACTGCTCCCACAGTGCTTCGGCTTCAGCGGTTAAATCGGCAAATAACCGCATATCACCTTTGCGTTGTGCCAGCATGGCCTGCTCTGCTTTGGCATCGTATTGCTGGCGCAGTTTTTTCAGTGGATCGCGCTTAAAGAAATTAAACATGGGTGGCTTTTTACCTGAAATTGGATTGTTCAGCTGTTACTACGCAGTGCAGTGCCGGATCGGTCAGTTTAAAAAGCAGTAAAGTCAGCCTGACTGCGCTGAGCATGCCGCCGGTTGCAGACGCGAAAAAAAAGGGGCCCGAAGGCCCCAAGTACCGCACTCAAACAGGGAGTGGTTTGCGCAGCAATATCAGAAGCGGCTGCGCCAGCCGAGCGTCCAGCGTTTTTCGTACACGTTCTGGTAGATGACGTGGTCGCGCCACTGGGCGTAATTGTTTTCGAGGCCGAGGTTATAGTTGGTGGAGCGCCAAGGTTGCAGCAAAGGGTTACCTTTTGCCGGCCACTGCCGAACGAGTCAAAAAAACCGGGCTGTAAAAAGAGGATTTCTGAAGTAACTGATTTAGCTAACTTTTCAATAGATGGTTTGGCGCAAACTGGCAAAGGGCCGGGGGACTGGGCGAAGTTCCGTCAGCAAGGATGGTCATTGCTGGACGGAGATCTGTGTTCGCCGGTCGCGACATTGAACTGGTCGCGCTGAACAACGCCAGTTTGCAGCATTGATCGCAGCAGGGCTGGAATTTTATTGCTTGGTCGATGATGCGGCGCAGTTGCCTGCGCTGCAGCAAGTGATGGCCGAGGCCAGTTTCCGGCTGAACCTGTTGTTAGAACTGGGAGTGCCCGGCGGGCGTTGTGGTGTGGGGGGCGGTGCTGTGGCGCTGAAACTGGCCACACAAATCCGCCACTTTCCGGCGCTGTAACTGTGGGCCTATGTCTTGTCGCGGCCAGATGGCGATCATTGGCCTTGGTAAACGCGATGTTGCTTTTGACGCCGGTTTACCACAGCGGCAGCTGTGGTATCGCCCCGGTATGGCGGCCCTCATCGCGGTGGGGCCTGGTTGGCATGCAAGTAAAATTATGGACCAGCATCTACAGCTGCAGATCGCCAAAGATTATGGCAGCCAAGTGATTGCGATTTGTCCAGACAGCCGGTTGTCAGCGCTGGCCGATATTCACTTGCCAATTATGACGCAAGAGTCTGATTTTATGTATAAACCCAGTACTTCACGTTATGTGATGCTGGCGGCGATCGATATTCTGGTCAGCCAGGTTGCGGCACTGAATCAGCGCAAATCGCGTGAGAAACTACGCCGGATCAAACATGAGCTGGATGAACACCGGCAGGGGCCAGAGCGCCTGCCGGTGGGAGATTAACAGTGCAACATGCCGGGAGCGCCATGCCAAATCAATTTGACTTGCTGATCCGTGGTGCCATGCTGCTCGATGGCAGTGGCCGGCCGCACTGGATTGGGCCGATCGCTGCGCGGCGCAAAAGCAGTGAAACAGTTTATTGCAAGGAGGTATTTTCTTTCAGGCTCAGGATCAGGAGGTTGTACAGTTCGCCGTTGCTGTTGAAGTTATAAAAACCACCGGAGCCAAAGCGCAGCGTTTTACTGTGCTGCTGAAACTCGTGAAATAACGCATCTTGCTGTGGCACCGGAGCAAGGACCAGACAAAAAAACTCACCGCAGTCGATGCGGCTGAGGGCAGAGCGGCGATAAATCTGTACTTTGTTTTGCAGCAATTCAGTCAGTTGTTGTTCTGCCTGCAGCGACGCATCGCTGCGGGGTTCGGCCCGCAATTGCCGGGCAAAAAAGTCGATTCGGCCGGCATCATTCAGCTGATCCATCGCATCCAGCGACAAGACCAATTCATCCCCGTCCAGCCGGACAAAATCGGCCGGCACAGGTACAACTTCAGTTGTTGCGGGAACAGCCGTGTGGATTTTTGCTGTATGGTTTGTTGCTGCAGGCGGTGGCAGCTCCGGTGTGGGTTCGCCTGACACCAAGGCGGCACTGGGCTGTGGCGCCGCTGCGACGCGGGATGGTGCCGTCCCGGATCCTGTGGCAAACGGCCAAACCAGCCAGAACAGACACAATGCTGCGGCCAAGAGCAAAAAGCGTAAAACAGACATCTGCACTCCAGTGATCCATCTCAGGTGACCAGCCTAAAATAAACAGTTTATTTACAAAATGAAAGCAAAAGAAAGTTACGAATGCATTCTTTTTTTGGTTTGCGTCAATCAGATCACGGCAAGGATTGACCAGATCTCAACGGCGGGGTACAACAACGGAAAATGTTGTTTAGTAGTTTTACATGTATAGATTCAGCTTGTTGTGCTGTTGCTTTGTTTGGTTGTTACCTGCGGTTGTCAACGCAGTAGAGCATATCAATGATCATGAAGTTTTTTGCCGGCAGGATCCGGCGACAGCCTGTCTCGAGCAGATCCAACAAGCTCTGGCGCAGACCGAAGCGTTTTCGGTGCGCTGGTATCAGTTGAAATCCTATCAGCTGGATTATTTCTTCGACAAACATCTGGAAGATGACCTGGCGACACAAACCACCCAGTTGCTGCAGCTGGAACATGTGCCCGCCGTGTTTCGCACCCAGTTGTTTTTTTATCAGGTGAAAATTCTGCATGCCAAAGGCCAGCGTATTCAGGCGCTGCATTATGCTGATTTGGCAGCCAAGGATTTAGAACATCTGTTTCAGGCCTTTGCCGACCCGCTTCGATTGGTCGAACTGGCCAATCTGCATGCGGTGATGGGGGAACAGGCGCAAGCCTGGCAGTTGCTGGTGCTGGCCGACAGCCGTTATGGCAAAAGCAGAGATCCGGTTTTTTGGTTCGAACTGAATACCAATAAAGCGTTGGTACAACAGGCCAACGGCCGGCTGTCAGATGCGGCTTATTCACGCAAACTGGCGCTTGATGCGATTAAACCCACCGGTGATGCTGGCAAAATCAGTGTCGCGTCCGGCAATCTGGGCCGCACTTATCAATTACTGGGGCAATACGGTCTGGCACTGCACTATTATCAGCAGTCGTTGCAGGTGATGTTGCCGGGCGCGGACGACGTGCGCCGGCAGCAGCATCTGTTACGCTCGGCGCAGTTGCATTGCCAACTGCAACAATATGCGCAGGCCAGACAGTTGATGTCCCGCATCGACACTGCATTACTGGAAGCGGTATTCCGGCCGGATCATACTTTGTTGCAGCAACAACTGCTGCTGCCGGTGCCACACTGCCGTGCGGGTTGACGCTGTGGCTGGTCTGAGTTACAAACTGAAGCATGAATAAATACCTGAATCCCATACTGTTTGTGCTTGGCCTGACCGCGCTGCTGCCTGGTCAACGGCTGTTGGCGGCTGAACATCTGAGCGATCATGAAGAGTTCTGCCAAACCGAGCCGGCGACCCCTTGCCTGCAGCTATTACAACGACAACTGGCCGAAACTACGCCGCAGTCGGTTCAGTGGTTGCGTA
>JAXHNX010000038.1:0-16339 GCA_034519945.1 Rheinheimera sp. | reverse complement strand
GGAGCTGCTGGGATGCCTTGCACCTTACTGGACGTCGTATATTAACCGGTTTGGCGACTACAACATTGATGTCAACCGGCAGATAACGCCGATGGTTTTATATTTGGATATTTCCCGAAAAACTGAATAGTGACCTTTTTATTCATCGCAATTAAGGCTCTGCAATATGCAGCAATCCTGAATGGTTTCGCTGCTGCATGAGGTCACTAAAAGCGACAGCGTTTGCTCCAGCTGTGCGAGCTCTTGTTGCATTTGCCGGACTCTGGCAAGTTGCTCGACGATAATGTTATCGACGGTTGCACAGGACGCCTCTGGGTTTTGCTTTACCTGAACTAACTGCTTTATATCCTCAATAGAGATATTCAGTTCACGACAACGCCTGATAAATATCAGCGTCTCCGCATCACGCAATTTGTAATATCGATACCCATTGGTTTCGCGTGACGCAAGCGTTAATAAACCAACGCTTTCATAATATCGAATGGTCTTCGCGGGAACTTTGGTTGTTTGTGCGAGTTCGCTTATTTTCATCTTGACCTTCCTGTGGCTGGAACCTTTAAGCTTAAACTTATCATAAAACAGCGCCCTGGATCACTGCATTAAATGCGTCACAGTGGAATTCGATGAGAACAATATAAGGTGCAAAACATGTCTAAAACTTCAGGTGCAACCGCCTTGCTGATAACGCTTAGCGTCGTTTCAGTTAGTCAGGCAGCAGCCACGGCGCAAGACAATCCATCGGTGCTGACACCGGTGTTAGTCCAGACAAAGCCCCCGGCAGATCCACAAAGCGAAACGGATGAACATGATCATCACGCTGACGAACAAGAGCATCATGATGAACATGAACATGATGAAGACGTCGAGAGGATAGTAGTGCAGGCCAGCCGCTCAGGGCGTATTGCCGATGAACAACCCATCCGGGTCGAGCTGATTAACCGCGAGGAAATTGAAGAAAAAGCCGCGATGCGACCGGGCAATATTTCTATGCTGGTTGCTGAAACGGGTGGTGTCAGAGTGCAGACAACTTCACCAGCGTTAGGTAGTGCCAATATCCGAATGCAAGGCTTATCTGGACGCTATACACAGTTGCTGGCTGATGGTCTGCCGCTTTATGGTAATCAGGCCTCCTCTATTGGCCTGCTGCAAATCCCTCCAACCGATTTGGGGCGTGTCGAAATAATTAAAGGCTCGGCATCCTCGTTGTATGGTGGTTCGGCGCTTGGTGGTGTGATCAATTTAGTGTCAAGAAAACCCGGCGATAGCTTCAAGGGCGAAGCACTCATCAACGCAACCAGTCGTGATGGCCAGGACCTCACCAGTTATGTGGAAGCACCGCTTGCAGAGGACTTACAAGGTTCTGTCACTGTGGGGGCGCATCATCAGGCGGTGACTGATATTGATCAAGATGGCTGGATTGATTTGGCAGGTGTCGAACGCTACACCCTGCGCCCACGGTTATATTGGCAAGGGGAGAACGGCCAAACACTGTATAGCACGGTAGGCGTCATGACAGAGCAGCGTAATGGGGGCACATTACCGGGACGCACTGTCTCAGATGGTACTGAATTTTCGCAAACCCAGGATTCTGAACGATTTGATGCTGGCCTGGTGTTTAACATGCCGGTATCTGAAACACTCACGCTAAACAGCCGGGCATCAGCGATGCAGCAACAGCACTTGCATGGTTTCGGTGTGCTGATTGAAGACGATCAGCATCAGAGCTATTTACTGGAATCCAGTCTGGCCGGTTACAGCGCAAATACCGACTGGGTGATAGGCGCAGCCTATCAGGCAGAAGAGTTTGCTTCAGAAACATTTTCTGAGTTTGATTACTCGTATAAGGTTCCGGCTTTATTCTCCCAGCTGGATTATGTTTTGAACCCCTCAATGACTGCGTCATTCAGTGCGCGGCTAGAGCAACATAGTGAATTTGGGACGCAATTTAGCCCAAGAGTCTCATTGTTGTATCGTCCAGGTGATTTAACGGTCAGAGCCTCTTATGGTCGTGGTTATTTTGCACCCACGCCCTTTGTGGAAGAAATCGAAGCTGCTGGTTTATCCCGCCTCGAAGCGCTCGGTGAGCTGGCAGAAGAATCGGCGCAGACCGCATCTCTTGACCTCACCTATACCTTTGATGTCATAGAAAGTAGCGTGACCTTGTTTGGCTCGGATGTGGAAAACGTCACAGAGCTTGAGGCTTTTGCGGTTGGTGGTATTGGCATGCCAGACCGGGTGCGGTTGGTCAATGCACCAGGAACAAGTAAAATTCGAGGGTCTGAAATGCTACTGCGTTACTACTGGCAAGACGTTAAATTAACGGCCAGTTACCTGTATCTGGATGCAACAGAACAAGCCGACGACACCGAAATACGAACCTCGCAGCGGCGCGAAATTGCACTGACGCCGAAACATTCAGCGGGTTTTGTGGCGATGTGGGAGCAGCATGGCAATTTCAGGGCAGGATTTGAAGCTTACTACACAGGAAAACAGCGGTTAAACGACAACCCTTTTACTGACTACTCGAAACCCTACTGGCATTTGGGACTCATGGGTGAAATTACCCATCGGTCAATACAGCTGGTTTGTTAACTTTGAAAACCTGTTGGATGTCAGACAAACCGATGAGCACCCAATGATATTACCAAACCGCGCGGCCAGTGGGCAGTGGACCACCGATATCTGGTCACGCAATGACGGCTTTATTGTCAATGCTGGGGTCAGGCTGAAGTTTGGTACTTAATCTGCGGTGTAACGCTTACGAAATTGTCTTTAGTCATTAAATAGCTATAGGGGGCAAACGAATGGACAGCTGCTGCGAAAAAAAATCTGACGAACTGGCGATGCTGAAAACTGAGCAAGCCAGAGTGCTCTACATCGTGTTAGCCATTAATGCTGTGATGTTTTTTGTCGAATTCATCAGTGGCTGGCTTGCTAGCTCAACCGCATTGCTTGGTGATTCGCTGGATATGTTTGGGGATGCGTCTGTTTATGCGCTGACCTTGTTTGTTTTACATCGAAGTGAACGTGCCAGAGCAGGAGCAGCATATGCTAAAGGTCTGTTAATGCTGCTGTTTGGCTTGGTGGTTATTGCGGACGCCACATACAAGGCGGCAGTTGGTGTACTACCAGATGCTGATTGGATGGGCGGGGTAGCTATGATTGCGCTTTTGGCAAATACCGTCTGTTTTTTATTGCTGCGGCGACATCGCAACGACGATTTAAATATGCGCTCAACCTGGATCTGTTCAAGAAACGACCTTATTGCCAATAGCAGCGTGATTGGCGCGGCAGTTGTCGTGGCTGTTACAGGCTCGTTCTGGCCTGATGTCATAGTTGGGGTTGTGATAGCCATCCTGTTTATTTATTCCGCCTGGCAAGTGCTCGGTGAAGCAAGGCGGGCCTGGCAAGCCAGCACTTAATGAAGAGCTGAAAACATCTTATGTCATAAGTAAGATTATTCTAAGTGCAGCTTCATGATCAAATCCGGCTGGGTGAATGCTTTAATTGCTGGTGCGTGAATTTGTAAATGGTGGTGCGCAGAGTTCGCAACGAGTGGTGCGGTAAAGCTGAAACTGGTGGTGACTTTTAACCGTCACCACACAGTAAACCTGCCAAATGCTGTTGGTGTAGCTTAACTATGTTATAAATAACAATTAGTTAAGCTACTTTTTGTGAAAAAAATTCAGAATCCCGTTGGCTCCTCTAAAAATATCCTTGGCCCGGCATCAGAGACTGTTTATCTGGATCTGGTAGTTGAAGGTGTACGCAAGTAAGCGTCTGCTTAACGAAAAAAGCCTGAATTAGCAGGCTTTTTTATGGTCAAACCGATTGAGAGCAGTGTTCGTTACGGGATCTCAATGTCTAAATCAGTAGCAGGTACGCTACAACAGGGCAGGAATTCACCTTTGCGGACAAAAGCGAGGGGTTCTTCCAGATAACTGATTTGTCCGCGACTAACTTACAGCGACAAGCGCCGCAGAAGCCGGCACGACAATGGAAATTCACCTGATATTTCTGTTGCTCCAGGCTGGTCAGCAAGTTTGGACTTTGCGGGTCAAAATCAAAACTGCTGCCATCCTGCAGCCGAACCCGGTGCATCAGAGATCAAAGTCGCCAAAGTCGGCGCCATCGACTTCGTTATCAATCTGTCCAACCAGATAAGAACTGATCTCAGATTCCTGTGGAGCCACCTGGACGTTATCCGACACCAGCCAGGCGTTGATCCACGGGATTGGGTTTTGCGTGGTGCTGAAAATGGCCTTGAGGCCAATCGCCACCATGCGGATATTGGTAATGTACTCAACGTACTGGCACAGAATGTCTTTGTTCAGACCAATCATCGAGCCATCTTTGAATAAAAACTCTGCCCATTCTTTTTCCTGCTCGGCAGCGCGGCGGAAAATGGCATACGCCTGTTCTTCACATTCCTTGGCAATTTCACCCATTTCCGGGTCGTCTTCGCCGGCGGCCATGATGTTCAGCATATGCTGGGTGCCGGTCAGATGCAGCGCTTCGTCCCGGGCGATCAGTTTGATGATTTTGGCATTGCCTTCCATCAGTTCGCGTTCGGCAAAAGCAAAACTGCAGGCAAAGCTGACATAGAAGCGGATAGCCTCCAACACGTTCACCGACATGATGCACAGGTACAGCTTACGCTTCAGCTCACGCCGCGTTACGGTGCGGCTTTCGCCATTGATTTGATGCGTACCTTCACCACACAAGTGATACAGATTAATCGAGTTAATCAGATCAGTCGTAATAACGTGTGACTTCGTCGGCGCGCTCAATGATTTTTTCATTCAGCAGAATATCGTCGAACACTTTGTGTGGTTCAGTGGTGATATTGCGCACAATGTGGGTGTAACTGCGGCTGTGGATGGTTTCGCTGAAGGCCCAGGTTTCAATCCAGGTTTCCAGTTCTGGCAACGATACGATCGGCAACAACGCGACGTTTGGTGAGCGGCCTTGCACTGAGTCCAGCAATGTCTGATATTTCAGGTTGCTGATAAAAATATGTTTTTCATGGTCCGGCAAGTGCTGGAAATCAATCCGATCTTTACTGACATCCACTTCCTCCGGCCGCCAGAAGAAACTCAGCTGCTTTTCGATCAGTTTTTCGAAAATGCCATATTTCTGTTGGTCATAGCGTGACACGTTTACCGAATTACCAAAAAACATCGGCTCTTTCAGCTGATCATTGTTGGTCCGGTTAAAAGTGGTATAGGTCATGGATTCTCTCGTTGTTAGAGTATCAAAAATACAAATTCGGCTGTTGTTATTCCGGACTCAACTGAACCTGGCACAGCAAAGCGGTGCACATGGCTCCGCTTTCATCTGTCGACGTCGCGTCAGATCTTACAGGCGCCACCGGCACAACCGTCATCTTCTGCGGCTGGTTTGATATCTTCCTGTACATCGGATGCGCCGTCACGGGTATTGTGATAGTACATCGTCTTCACGCCGAGTTTGTATGCGGTCAGTAAGTCTTTCAGCAACACCTTCATCGGCACCTTGCCACCGTCAAATTTGGCCGGGTCGTAGTTGGTGTTGGCAGAAATCGTCTGATCAACAAACTTCTGCATGATAGCCACCAGACTGATGTAACCGTCGTTGTTTGGCATATCCCACAGCAACTCATATTGGTTTTTCAGACGGTCATATTCCGGCACTACCTGTTTCAGAATACCGTCTTTACTGGCTTTAATACTGATGTGGCCGCGAGGTGGTTCAATACCGTTGGTCGCATTACTGATCTGCGACGACGTTTCAGATGGCATCAGCGCCGACAAAGTTGAGTTACGCAAGCCATGCTGTACCACGTCTTTGCGCAGTTGTTCCCAGTCCAGTTGCAATGGTTCGTTGCAAACTTTGTCCAGGTCCTTTTTGTAGGTATCAATCGGCATGATACCTTCAGAATAAGTGGTTTCATTGAACAGCGGGCAAGGACCAAATTCCTGCGCCAGCTTGTTCGATGCTTTCATCAGATAATACTGAATCGCTTCAAAAGTACGGTGCGTCAGCGCATTGGCTGAACCATCAGAGTATTTCACGCCGTTTTTCGCCAGATAGTACGCGTAGTTAATCACACCAACACCCAAAGTACGGCGATTCATCGACGCCTGGAAAGCTGCCGGAATTGGGTAATCCTGATAACCGAGCAAGCTATCGAGCGCCCGGACGGCCAGCTCTGCCAAGCTCTTCCAGTTCGCTTAAATCTTCAATGGCGCCGAGGTTAAATGCCGACAGGGTACACAAAGCGATTTCGCCATTCGGATCGTTGACATCGTTTAATGGCTTGGTTGGCAGCGCGATCTCCAGGCAGAGGTTACTCTGACGCACCGGGGCAAATTTCGGATTAAACGGGCTGTGCGTGTTGCAGTGATCGACGTTTTGCAGGTAAATGCGGCCGGTAGAGGCGCGTTCCTGCATAAACAGCGTGAACAACTCCAGCGCTTTCATCCGTTTTTTGCGGATAGAACTGTCGTTCTCGTACTTGACGTACAGCTGTTCAAACACATCCTGATCTTCAAAGAATGCATCATACAGGCCTGGCACATCAGACGGGCTGAACAGTGTGATCATCTCGTCTTTAATCAGACGGTGGTACATCAGACGGTTAAATTGCACGCCGTAGTCAAGGTGACGCACCCGGTTCTCTTCAACACCGCGGTTGTTTTTCAGCACCAGCAGACTTTCAACTTCCAGATGCCACAGCGGGTAGAACAGGGTGGCAGCACCACCACGAACGCCACCTTGTGAGCAGCTTTTCACCGCGGTCTGGAAGTGTTTGTAAAACGGGATACAGCCGGTGTGGAAAGCTTCACCGTTGCGGATTGGGCTGCCAAGAGCACGAATACGGCCGGCGTTGATGCCGATACCGGCGCGCTGGCTGACGTATTTTACGATAGCGCTGGAAGTGGCGTTGATTGAATCCAGGCTGTCACCACATTCAATCAGCACACAAGAACTGAATTGGCGGGTTGGGGTGCGTACGCCTGACATAATAGGCGTCGGCAACGAAATCTTGAACAGCGACACCGCATCGTAGAAACGGCGCAGGTAATCCAGCCGGGTCGCTTTTGGATAATTGGCAAACAGGCAAGCTGCAACCAGAATGTACAGGAACTGCGCACTTTCATAAATCTGGCCGGTGACGCGGTTTTGCACCAGATATTTGCCTTCGAGCTGCTTTACCGCAGCGTAGCTGAAATGCATGTCACGGTTGTGGTCAATGAAGCTGTCGATTTGATCGATTTCTTCTTTACTGTAGTCCGACAGAATATGCGCGTCATAACGATGGCTTTCGACCATCTGCACAACGTGGTCATACAGTTTTGGCGGTTCGAACTGGCCGTAGGCTTTTTTACGCAAGTGGAACACGGCGAGACGAGCGGCCATGTACTGATAATCCGGCGTTTCTTTAGAGATCAGATCCGCAGCTGCTTTAATAATCGTTTCGTGGATATCAGCAGTTTTGATGCCATCATAAAACTGAATGTGAGATTTCAGTTCAACCTGAGAGACCGACACGTTTTGCAGACCTTCTGCCGCCCAATCAATCACGCGGTGAATTTTATCCAGGTCCAGAGGCTCGCGGGTACCGTCTCTTTTGGTTACGTATAATGGCTGATTCATTGCGAAAGAGTTCCGTCTTAGTTGTAATTTTTAGGGTTGTCGCTGACTGGTGTCAGACTGCCTGCCCGCAAGATAAGGGCTGTCCGGGTCAATAGATGAAGAATAAACCGGAAGCACTAGATATAGGGCTAAAAGCATAACGAATCACAAGATAAGGTGGATCAAATTCGAATGCAACCCTAAAAATTTTGCAAAAACAGGCTTGATTTTCGTTATGTAAGCAGTCACTAACTTGTCAGCAGTGAGCCTTTGAACGGATCGCAGGAAGCAAGCGATCGGAGTGAAAAAAATAGAATTAAATTGATCGGTTAAAAAGTAAAAAGCATTGCTGGAAAAGCAAACAGCATGCGGCCGGACGTCTGTTGAAAAGCTGAGCGATGGAATGGGCGCAAGCGTTTTTAATGACCACTGGCAGCCAGATTAACTTAAAAAAACCGCCCTGAAGGCGGTTTGCTCTGATATAAAAGCTGCAGGCTTTACAGTGCGCCGACCAGCGTGAGCAGACTTTGCACCCGGCAATCAGCAAACCACAGGTCGGGTTCATCGGTATCGGCGATAAAGCCATAGTCAGCGATTATTGACGTCATACCAGCCCGGTTAGCAGCCTCAATATCTCGCTCTGCATCTCCAATGTACCAACAATCGGCTGCGGCTACGCCCATCTTATGCGCTGCAACCCACAACGGCACCGGACTCGGTTTGCGCTGATGCAGACTGTCACCGCCCAATAAAATCTGACAATCTTCCATGCCACTCATTTGCCTCAGCATTGCTGCTGCAAGCTTGTATGGCTTATTTGTGACAATTCCCCAGGGAATACCACGTTGGTTCAGCAGCGGCAGGAATTCTTCTGCGCCGCCGAATAGATTGCTATATACCGTCAGATGTTGCTGATAATACTCCAGCAGCTCATTGCGAAGCGGGTGGTAAATGGAAAATCGTGAAGAGCGGGACCAAAGCCGAGTTCCAACAAACCTTTTGGCGCCATGCGAGGCCACACGGTCGATGTAAATGCAGCAGCGACGGTCGGCAAGCCATGTTTGGTCAACACATAGTTTAGTGCGGCACCTAAGTCATCGGCGGTGTCGACCAAGGTGCCGTCCAGATCGAACAACACTGCTTTAGGCTGGACGTAGCGCCTGACCGGTTTTTACGGATATCAGCATGGTTTTTTGGCTACCACAAAATAATTCACATCAACGCCAGCACCAAGACGGAAACTCTGATTCAACGGGTTGTAATGCAAACCGATACAGTCGACCAGTTCCAAACCTGCATCCTCAATAAAACGCATTAACTGCGAAGGCCGGATAAACTTATTAAAGTCGTGCGTGCCTTTAGGTACCAGCTTTAACAGATGTTCAGCGCCGACAATGGCAAACAAATAACTTTTGGCGGTTTTGTTTAAAGTGGAGAACACCAATGTAGCGCCAGGCGCCGCTAAATCAGCGCAGGCCTGCACCACGGACGCGGGTTGTGGCACATGCTCGAGCATTTCCATACAAGTGACGAGTTCAAACCGGGCCGGATGGGCAGACGCAAATTGTTCGGCCGTGCTTTGCTGATAAGTCACATTCACAGCTGACTTCAATCGCATGCAGTTTCGCCACAGCTAAGGATTCCGGCGCCATATCAATGCCAGTCACCACAGCACCGGCTTTAGCCATACTTTCAGCAAGAATGCCGCCGCCACAGCCGACATCCACCACAACTTTGCCGTGCAGGCCCTGAATTTGGTCGCTGATATAGCTCAGACGGGTCGGATTAAGCTGATGCAATGGCTTAAACTCACCGGCCGGGTCCCACCAGCGCGACGCCAGTTCATTGAATTTATTGATTTCGGCCTGGTCGACATTTACCGGCGGATTGGTTGCTGGCATTGGGCTGGTGAACTCAGTCATAAAGATGTCCGGAAAAAATTTGCGGCCATTATAAAGGCTAAGTCTGAACACGCAATGCGAAGGCGGGTGACTCTGTTAAAAGTTGCCACAGTTGATCATGGCATCATGGCGCCATTGTGTTAGAATCCTCGGTTCGTGGTTTGCCGAGATAACAACTTACATCGCAAGCCAACTCACTGGATTTTAAGGGATATAACGCTTTTTATGACAAATCTGGCTAAAGAAATTGTTCCCATCAATATCGAAGAAGAATTAAAGAACTCTTATCTGGATTACGCGATGAGCGTGATTGTCGGCCGGGCGTTGCCGGATGTACGCGACGGTTTAAAGATATGCTGCCCAAAGCCAGTGCACCGCCGCGTTTTGTTCGCGATGGAAAACAGCAACCTTGACCGACAATCATATGGCGAAATCAGATGGAAATTCTTTATTCTTCTTCGATGGGAACAACCGCGTTATATCAAAATCAGTGAGTTGGCTTTGCGTCAGTTATTAATACTCGGCGACCACGAACCGGCGGCGCCATGATGCCGCATGATCCAACTGCGGCGGCACGGCACGGGCTCGATCGCCTGACCGTGTTCCGGAGCTATGGCTGGCCGCAAGTACACCCGGACATCACTGCGTGACTTCTTCACCGGCACCGTACCGGCAACCAATGCGCAGGCATCTGAACGAAGTGTGCAGGTCGTGACCGGCGTCACGCTGGTGAAGTCCGGCTGCGACGATTCAGCCGTGCGCTCGACCCGTCTAAGCTATCGACAGACCCTGCGGCCTGCACGGCAAAGTTGTTGTCGGCTGTGGCGGCGGCTGGCGCAGGTATTGTCGCCGGAATCGCCAACGTGGTAGGCTACAGCCGACCAGAATGTCGTGAGCAATTGCTGCTTCCTCCGGCAATTGGTCACTTGTATAGATATGAGCGTGCTGCAGCCGGCGTCGTGCAGCGCCGATTTGGCGCCTGGCGCGATGGTCTTTCCACTTTGAATAAGACGCAGCGAAAGAAGTGTTTGCCATTGTCGGTGCCAGCGCATCTGTTGAGCTGGTACCAGGTACATGACCCAGTAAATTTCGTCCATCGCCAGGCAAAGGACGCAGGTTTAGAACTGGTTGATCTTATTGGTTGCATTACGTTCCGCCTCGGCGTCGCAGAAGCCATGCTGTGTCCGCAAAAGCCGGTCAGGCGCTACGTTGTAGTGTTGATCGATCTGGACGGCGCAGCAATTCGACACTACCGGCAAGGTGCCGCACGCCGTATGTGTTGACCAAACGTAACGCCGACCGTCGCTTTGCCGCATTACCGGACCTATTGATCGCGTAACGCCAAAGGCGGAACTAACGGTCCCGTAACCGCGATTTTCCATTTACCACCCTTCTGTGGGAAGCAACGGGTATTATCGAAAATCACGGTACTGCTGGCAAATTCTGTTGGCGGCGCAAACTGTGGCGTGTCATTCCTGAACAAACACCCGCAAGCTCGCTGCAATGCTTCCGGGCAAATGATATTGTCGCTGGGCGGTAGACACCGTC
The DNA here is from genome assembly GCA_034519945.1 of Rheinheimera sp. Taxonomy (GTDB): domain Bacteria; phylum Pseudomonadota; class Gammaproteobacteria; order Enterobacterales; family Alteromonadaceae; genus Pararheinheimera. Next base: position 5,273 of record JAXHNX010000038.1, on the reverse strand, counting down.
GGCGTAAGCCATTGCGGTGTGGATGGGCGGCCGCCTCCGATTGATTGTTACGTGGAGATGCGAAACCTTGAACGGTGACGTCAATAATCGCTGATGACGCATCGCCGATACCGATGAACCCGACCTCTGGTTGCTGATTCAGATGCGAAATCACCTTCACGCTGATCGGCACGCAAAGCCTGCAGCTTTGCAGGGCGAACACGCCCCGCTCAGGTGATTTTTGGATTGGCCATCTGGCTGCCATTAAAACGCTTGCGCCCATTCCATCGCTCAGCTTTCGGCTGAGCGTCGGCCGCATGCTGTTCTTCCAGCAACCGATCAATTTAATTCGATTTTTTCAGCGCAAACGCTCGCGATCCGTTCAAGGAAGCGAAGCGCGACAGTTAATTGTCCTTACATAACGGCGTCAAGCCTGTTTGCAAAGGGCTGGGGTTGCATTCCGGAGACGATCCACCTATCTTGATTCGTTATGCTTTGTACCCCTTGTCTGAATAGCGCCGGTTTATTCTTCATCTATTGACCCTTATCTTGCGGGCGAGCGGTACGCTGGCGACAACGCCAAAAATTGCAACTAAGACGGAACTCTTTCGCAATCATCAGCCATTATGCAGCGCTATTGCGGTACCCGCGAGCAGACACGAATACTTCACCGCGTGATTGGAGCGGCAGGGGGTCTGCAAAACGTGACATTCTGCGATGGCTCACGTTCGGTATGACGTCATGAAACCGATTATCAAAGCTGCGGATCTGATCTCTGAAAGAGCCTTGATGTCGGTGCATGGCCGCTCTGTATCCGCCACGTCGTGCACAGGTGGTGGGCTTCATCGTTCCGTTACGATCGGATCCCAGCAAAGAAAAAATCAGACGGTGAAGCTTCATTTTTTTGTCGCCGCGTTATCCCTTTCAGCTACGCCGCAGTGAAACAGCGTAAAGGCCGCGTCACCGACCCGGTTTTCGCTTCCCGTACGGTAGCCACACTGTTTGCGAACCAATCAAAGCGTTATGCTGCGTCGCTTTTTATGATGCGATCATTCAGATTTCGCTGCCGACGCCGTCTGGCGTGCGCAACCCGTGCTGATTGAGTATGACCTGCAGCTCTATCAACACTGGCCGTAAAATATGTCGGCCAGCGCGTCGAGATCAACCGCCGGCCGTATTCGCTGGGCAACCCGGCCCGCACCGGCAACCATCCCAGCACAAACGCCTGGGCGCCATGGGCGTGGCGCTCTGGGTGAGCCGTGTGGTGCTGCCGCACCCTGTTCTATCCCGCTGGCGCTCTGGAAGTTGGGGAATCTGCTGGTGAAAAACAACCGCCAATGATCACGCTGTTTAGCCCGTCTGGTATGATGCGTTCTTTAGTCAGGTGTGTTTGAACAGCTGTACGTGAAGCCGAACAGTTCAAAAGACGGATGAAAACGCTGGTCGCATGACCTCCTGGAACGCGCACCGGCCGCGGCCTACCCAGAAACGTTGATCCTGCTGTACGCACAGTCCGTTTAATCCGAAATTCACGCAGTGCGCTGGCCTCTGCTGAAATCGCCCTGCCAAAACCGACCAAACGATGTGCCGATGCGAAATTGCCTTTTATTTGTCGGCGTTTAACGGCGCCATCAGCGTTTTTAAGCGAGCTGGAAATTGGCGGGCTTTAACGTCCGGGCGCTCTGCTCGTTATCGTTACCGGCAGCTTCCAGGCATCGATAGTCGCCGTACTGGGCGTTGGTGTGATTAACCCGCGCTATCTGGCCCAGACGGTTCTGTCACTGACGCCGAAGCTATTCAGCCAGTATTTGATGAAAGCATCAGCCAAACCGCGTTTGAGCCATGCCAATTATTACCTATAAAGACCTGGACAATTTTAACTGGACAGGCAAAGAGACGTGGTTAAGCAACATGGCAATCGCGCAGATCGTAATGCGACCAGTAATGCGGCTCCATATTATTAAAGCAGTAGGTATTTTGTCCTGAAGGCAGGCAGTGCCCGTTGACCGTGCCCGAAAACCAATGTAATTGCTGGTTTATTAGCAAGGCCTGAGTGGCGACCAATGCAGAGTTTACAAGTTGATCAATTTCTGCCAACACCGACCCGGCCGGCAGGTGCCGATGAGGTGTTGCTGAAAGTTTGCTGATACGCTTACAAGCTCGGCGTGAAGCGATGGCTGCGTGACATCAGCGTGCAGAAGGTGCAGCCTGCGGTGCCGGCGGCGCGCAAATTTGACGCGACGGTACGCGTCGACAGTAAAAGCGGAGCGCCATGTGCTCCGCGACATGCCCGGGTCAGTTATTGTCAACGTCGCTGGCCAGCGCTGCTCTAACAATGAGATAATCCTGTTGACTACCGCTTTAGCCGGATCAGCTGCTGATCGAGCAGCTGATTTTTTTGGTAATTCGGCAAACGTCACTGGCAAGCTATGTCATTTTCGAAACTGAAAAGCGGCGAGTTTCTGGCGGCGGGGTCAGTAGATCAGTTGGCGCTGCCTATGGCCTCGACGGCCTGAGTATCAGACCTTGCTGGATTCGGTGCAGGTCGCTTTGTTGCGTTATATCGCTGCCAGAACTGGAAACGTTCAGACGTTCAGCACGGCACAGTTACCACATTGTGCGCAATGCCAGGCCGCATCAAGGTGTTTGTTGATATTCTGCTGAATGAAAAAAATCATTGAGCACGCCAATAATCTACGACGATCGATTAATCTGTCAAAAATGAGTACGCATCTGAAATCAATGGCGAAAGCTTGCCGTAACGCGGCGTAACGGGCGCGAAATGCCTGTGCATCATGTCGACCCAGACATGTTGGAAGTATTGCATGCAAGATCCGCTATACGGTAACGTGATGGAGAACAATGCCGTATCAAACTGACGAAGCGCTTCTGGCCGCTGGTGCCGGAATAGTGGTGAAGAACAGGCCTGCAGGCCTACGCCGCTATGGGCAGAAATTGGGCAGAGTTTATTTAAAGATGGCTCAATGTTGAGCGCGGCAAAACCGCATCGCAATTGAGTACTCAAGGCCATTTCAACACCGCGCATGTACGTGGATCAGCTTTGTGAACCAGTATTTTCGGAATATGGGGTTCTTATCTGGTGGGTCAGACCGACCTGGCGGAGTCGACGCCGCCGGCACAACTCTCTGATGCATCGAGATCCGGCTACCTGGAGATGGCAACGCAGTTTTTGATTTTTGACAAAAGTCTGCTGACCTGGAACAGCTGGAATCCGGTACACTGCCGTGCCGGCTGCGGCTTGTCGTATATGGGTCGCGGGACAAAGTTGGAAGAGCCCGCTGACCGCCGCAACGGCGTACCTGCTACTGACGAGACGCCGGCGACCTTGCTCTCAATCGGTTTGAACCGCAAAAGCCTGTAATTCAGGCTTTTTCGTTGGGCGGGGTTTGCTGCCCTTTCAACTGCCGGATCTAGGCGGTCTCTGATGCCGGGCCAGAACCTCCAGGTAGCGGGATTCTGAATTTTTCTAGCTAACCCAACTAATTGTTATTTATAACATAGTTAAGCAACGACTGGCGCAGGTTCCCCGGTGTGGTGACGGTTAAGTCACCACCGAACGAACTTCTACGCACCACCACGGCAAATTCACACACCAGCTGGTCGCGTTCACCCAGCCGATTTTGATCATGAAGCTGCATAGGGTATCTTACTCAGCATGACAAGATGTTTTCAGCTCTTTCATTAAGTGCTGGCTTGCCGGAACTTACTCACCAGCTTGCGGCAATAAACAAACCCAAGTTAATATCACAACTGGCACGAGCCTGCTTGGCAACCACGACAGCTGCCGCGCCAATCACTTTGCTATTAACTGGCCGTCTCACCAGCCTGACGAGATCCAGGTTGAGCGCATGTTTGCCGTCGTCGTTGCGACCAAAACGCAACAGCAAAAAACGGCGATACGCGAAAGCGCGGTACCCCGCCCGTCAATCTGATGAGCCACCAACTGCAAACGTCACCAATAACCCCGCCAAACAGCAGCGTGCTGTTGCTGCGTATGCTGCTGGCGTTAAAGCTCGATAAAGCAAGGTCAGCGCATAAACAGACGCATCCCCTATCGATCGGCACAATGCGATTTGGCAAGCCGAAGCACTGATGCAAAAAACATCACGGCATTAATAACGTATAAGAACGCCTTGGCCTGTTCGGCTCGGCATCGCCAGTTAAATCCTTTTTCGCGGCAGCTGTCCATTCGCTGCTTGCCGCCTTTGGCAAAAGCTGAACAAGCCAAGCGCACCTGCATTAAGTGACGACCCCCGGCATTAACAACTAAAAGCCGTCATTCGTGACCATCGGTGGTCCCTTTGCCCACTGGCCGCGGTGTAAATATCGTGGGTGCTCGTCGGTAAGTAACAAGGCCGGCTACAGCGTTGACCATGGGTAATTTCACCCATGGTCCCAAATGCACCGGTAGGGTTTCGAGTAGTCGGCAAGAAAGGGTTGTCGTTTGGCCGCTGTTTTCCCCGGTAGCCAACCTTCAAATCCGCAGGCCGTGCTGCCTCCCACGCCGCAAACCCGCTGGTGTTCGGCGTCAGTGCAATTTCGCACTGCTGCGGAGCCGCCATTTCGGTGTCGTCGTGACCTGTTGCATCCAGATACAGCGAAACAACTGGCCGTTGAAACCCCAGCGTCTTGCCAATGGCGGTAACGCTCGGTTTCCAGCCCCCAAACATGCACCGAGCGCGAAGCCGCCAGCTCTGGCGGGCGTTTACGCATCCGAAGCTTAGGTCACTGCTGGCGAGGCCGCTAGGTGAGGTCAGGATGCGGTCTGCGCCGATTCACCGAGCACTCGAGGCGGGTGACCGGTTGCATTGGGTTACAAAACCGCGACAAATCCTGGACGATACAACAATGAACTCTTGAATTGCGTCCCCCGTGTTGCCTAGCCGCACTGAAGATGACGCAGTCATTGAGGGTTCAAACATATCCAGCTTCAGAGCCGGAACCTGCCGTCGTCAAGCTCAGAAAATGTTTCTGAAGCAAATATTTCTGCCTGATAGGCTGCGCCTATCACCCAGTCGGTATTTGCGCTGTAACCGGCCCGGAGCTGGATTCCAGTAGGTGCTCTGATGCTGATCGTCTTTCAATCAGCACCCTTGCATCGCTGGTCTGGCTGTTAGCGTGAGTGTTTCAGATACCGTGGTCGCTGCCAGGCGCGGCGGCATCAAATCGTTCTGGGTTTTGCGAAATTCAACGCCTGGCTGGTGCGTCCCGGCAATATTTTACGCCCGCTGCTCTCTGACGCCTACCGTGCTGCCGAGTGTTTGGCCGTTCTC
>JAXHNX010000022.1:0-8343 GCA_034519945.1 Rheinheimera sp. | reverse complement strand
TACTGCGCCGGTATTCGCTCAGCAGGCAAAGGCTGATGGCGCGCAACAAAAAGAACAACAAATCGAAGTGATCCAGGTTCGCGGTATCCGCGCCAGTACTGCCGCTTCCATCAATACCAAACGTTTTGGTACTTCACAGGTCGACGGTATCACTGCACAGGACATCGGTAAGTTACCGGACGTGACTATCGCTGACTCGCTGCAACGTATTACCGGTGTGCAGATTGAACGTGTGGCAGGTGAAGGTGGTCCGGTGGCGATCCGTGGTTTACCACAAATCGATACCACACTGAATGGCGAAGTATTTTTAAGTGCGACGACGATTGACTCTTCGCGTGCTGACTACGGCGATCTGCCGTCACAACTGTTTTCTGGTGTTGATGTATTTAAATCTGGCGAAGCCAAGCAAAGTGCAAAAGGCATTTCTGGTTCGATTGATTTAAGAACCCGTCGCCCGTTTGATATGGAAGAAGGTTTTACTTTTGCCGGTGGTGCTGAAGCGACCCGCGGTTCAATCAGCAAAGAAACTGACCCGTCAGTCAACGGCCTGTTTTCTTTCCGTGAAGACAAATGGGGCGTGCTGGTTTCTGCTGTAACCTCTGAAGCCAATCTGGCAACCGACTACAACGGCTACTTCGATACCTCAGAAAATGGCGGTATCGGCGCTGCGAACAATAACTATACCTGGGGTGAAAACCCACGTGGTGACAAAGTCCGTCACGTCGTACCACAAGGTTTTGCTGCATTTAACAAGCAGGAAGAGCGTGATCGTAACGCGTTCCAGGCGTCTTTCCAGGCTGAAGTGGCCAATGGTTTTGAACTGATCGCTGATTACTTCTATACCGATCAGGAACGTTTTAACGCCCGTAGCGGTTTTTCACAAAACAACCGCTGGTACACCTTTAACGACTATGCATTCCCAACTGCTAATGGTCGTACCGGTGATACATTCACTGATAAAGACGGTAACGCATGGGAAGCTGTTAATGCATTCCAGCTGCGTCCATGGCGGATGCAGTCATTCACTCAGGTGAATATCAACGAAGAAAAATCACGTAACCTGAACCTGCAACTGAAAATCGATCAGGGCGGCCCGCTGAAAGGCGACATCCGCGTGACGCGCGCTAACGCATCACACACCATGCGCCACGGTTACGGTGAAGGCGATATGCTGAGCATCGACAAAGGCACCCTGGTGACTGGCCCTGGCCAGTTTACCCAGGCGGCAAACTGCGCAGGCGCCACGGCAGTAGGCGTCAACGGTGGTTGTTTTGGCCGTTTCTCACCAGGTGGCATTGAAGACAACAAATTCCTGCTGACTTATGACGCATCTGGCAAACACCCGGTATTTGGTGGTTTTGATCAAATGGTCAATGGCGGCGCCGGTTCACGTAGTGTTGCGGCCTACATGGCAGATCTGAATTCTTACCACATCGGTGCGTTCTCTTCTGAAGGCAACACTGATACTAATGGTGAAATCAATACGATCAGCACCAAATGGAACTATGAGTTCCAGGAAGGTTTCGTTAAGAGCGTCGATTTTGGTATCCGCGCGCTGGAACGTGCCGTGGACCGTGCTGACTTCACTTACACGTCAGATTTTGGTAATGGCTGTGATATCGCACAGTGGAAAGCGGTGGATCAGTACATCAACTCAGCGGGTTGTGAAGGCAATGCTGCAGCGGGTGAAAAACTGAAAGTTGATACAGTGTTTGATGGTCAGGTGATCAAAGCCGGCACCTGGATGCCGTACACCCTGTTAGGCCCGACTCGTCTGGACAAATACACCACAGTGTCTTATCAGACTAACTTTGGTGGTGTGCAGGGTATTCCGGGTGTTTGGGTGATTGATCCAAGCAATTTCCGTGACCCACGTGCATTCCACGAAAAAACTTTCGGCAACGTCAAGCGCGTTGAAAACGCCGGCGCCAGCTATGACGTGGGTCTGGACGAGTTCAACTACTTCGCCCAAGCCAACTTCGAACAAGGCATCGTCAGCGGTAACTTCGGTATCAAAGTCGTTGAAACCGAACTGTACGTCAAACAAAACCTGACCGGTCAGAACTTACCACACAGCGGCCTGGCACCAGATGCCGGTGATGCTGTGACCACCCGTACTTACACTGATTACCTGCCATCATTGAACGTCAATGTTGAAGCAGCTGAAGATGTGATCCTGCGTGGTGCATTCTCGAAAAACATGCAACCGCTGGACCTGATGGTCTGGGGTGGCGGTAAGTCAGTTGGTATGACTATCGACGGTAGCTGTAACTGTCTGCGCGTGCGTAACGGTAACCTGACTGGTAACCCAAGCCTGAATCCATGGCGTTCAGACAACTTCTCGTTGTCGGCTGAATACTACATGGGCAGCGCGTCAATGGCTTATCTGTCGACTTACAAAATCGACATCGAAAGCTTCACGAAGAGCGGCGAGATCATGGTTGATGAGCCGGATCTGGACGGTGTGAAACGGGGTCCATGGCCATTCACTACCCAAGTTCAGGGTGACGGCGGTAACGTGACGGGTCTGGAGATCGGCGGTCGTCTGGCACTGAACGACGTGCTGGATGAAGGCAGCTTCCTGTCGCACTTCGGTTTAGATGCGAACTATACGCTGAGCAAATCGAAACAAGACAAAAAAGACGTACTGGGTAAAGAGTTACCATTCCCAGGCATGTCAGAAGATACCTACAACTTTGTTGTGTGGTATGAGCAGGGTGGTTTCTCTACCCGTCTGGCATGGAACTCACGCAGCCCACGCCTGATGACTCAGGGTAGCGACGCCGTTGGCGGTCAATCGCTGTATCAGGACACTTATTCACAGTTAGATCTGAGCGTGTCATATGATTACGACGACATGACCAGCTTCTACGTGAACGGTTCGAACATCACTGAAGAATTCCAGCAAACTTACCTGGAATTCGAAAGCCAGAAAGCATTCCAGAACGTGTATGAAGCACGCTGGACTGCCGGTGTACGTGTGAAGTTCTAAGCGCAGTTGATTGCTAAAAAATAAAACCGTCGCAGCCTCTGCGACGGTTTTTTTTCAGCAGAAACTGCAATAAGGTAGCACTGACAAGTGCAGCGGATTTACAGCAGACAGAGCAGCAATAATCATGCAAAAAACCACGATAAAAACCATTGTGATTGTCGGTGGCGGCACGGCCGGCTGGATGTGCGCCGCGGCGCTTTGTCAGCATTTCAGCAGCCAACAATTCCGTAATCAACCGGTGCAGATCCGGCTGATTGAATCGTCGGAACTGGGCACTGTTGGCGTCGGTGAATCGACTATTCCCAGTATTCGCCGTTTTTACGCCCGGCTTGGTCTGACCGATCCGCAAGTGATCGCAGCAACCAAAGCGACCTGTAAACTGGGGATTGAATTCCGTAACTGGCGCACTGTCGGCAGCAGTTTTATTCATCCGTTTGGCTTGTTTGGTCAGCAGGTGCAGGACGTGCCTTTTATTCATTGTTATCTCAAAGCGCAACAGTTGGGTGATACCACGCCGCTGGCGGCCTATTCGCTAGGCGTCAATCTGGCGCAACAGAACAAATTTTGTTTACCGGCACCACAACCGCAATCGATGCTGAGTATTTTTGACTGGGCGCTGCATTTTGATGCCTCGCGTTTTGCTGTATTGATGCGGGAATACAGCGAGGCCCGCGGGGTGGCGCGCACTGATGCGGTGATCAACCAGGTGCTGAGCAATGCCAATGGCATTGAAGCGCTGGTGTTACAAAGTGGTGAAGTGGTTAAAGGCGACTTTTATATCGACTGCACCGGCTTTAAAGGCATGCTGATTGAAGAAACGCTGCACAGCGGCTATGAAAACTGGTCGCAATGGTTGTTTTGCGATCGGGCCATTGCGGTACAAAGTGAAGTCAGCGGCGCGCCGGTAGCCCGCACCAAAGCGACCGCCCACAGCGCCGGCTGGCAGTGGCAAATTCCCCTGCAGCACCGTCATGGTAATGGTTATGTCTACGCCAGTAACTGCATCAGTGACGATGAAGCAACCGCGACTATGTTGTCGCATGTCATTGGTCAGCCACTGCACAACCCACGCCAGTTCCGTTTTACCCCGGGCCGGCGCAAGCAAGCCTGGGTCAAAAACTGTGTCGCGTTGGGCTTGGCGTCAGGCTTTCTCGAGCCACTGGAATCGACCAGCATCGCCTTGATTGAAACTTCCGTGGTGACCGGCTGCTGCAAACGTTCAGCACGCCGGCGTATGATCAGACCGACATAGACCGCTTTAACGAAGTGACCAAACTCGAATACGAGCGGATCCGCGACTTTATTATCCTGCATTACAAAGCGAATCAGCGGGATGATGCGCCGTTGTGGCAACAAAGCCGGGCAATGGCTTTGCCAGCAGAGCTGGCGGACAAAATACAGGCCTATCAGGATCATGCCCAGGTTCCGCGGCTGCCGTGGGAAATCTTTGGTGCTGACAGCTGGCTGGCATTGTATGACGGCCTTGGCGTCAAGCCTGGCGCCTTTGATCGCAGCGCTGACAGTTTGCCGCCACAGCAATTGTTGGCGCAGTTACAGCAGATGCGTGACTACATCAGCCGCACGGTACAGGCCGTGCCGGAACATCAGGAATTTTTACGGCGTTTCTGTGGTTATCAGAGCATGCCACAAGCAGTAGCAGGGGCCAGCACGCGGAACAAACATTACAGCACAACCGATTGAAAAATTTGTCATCGCTGGTGGTGGGACTGCCGGTTGGATCGCCGCCGCGACGCTGGCGCGGATTTTTGCCGGCAGTACAGTGCGCATCGAACTGGTGGAATCAGAAGAGATCGGCATTATCGGCGTCGGCGAAGCAACTATTCCGCCATTGCTTGCCACGCTGGAAAGCCTTGGTATTGATTTGGTTGAATTTATCAAAGCGACACAAGCCGCGCCTGAAGTGGGGCATCCGCTTTGAAGACTGGCACACCAAAGGACAAGGTTATTTCCATCCTTTTGGTGTGTTAGGCAAACAAATCGATGGCCATGATTTTTATCAGTGCTGGTTAAAATGTCGTGCGATGGGCGACACCACGTCTCTGATGGCCCATTCGCCGGAAGCGATTCTGGCTGAAGCTAATAAGTTTTTCTTGCCGCATCAGGCGGGCAACACGCCGCTGGCGATGGCGCAATATGCACTGCATCTGGATTCGGCGCTGGTCGGACAATATTTACGCCGCTATGCCGAAAATCTCGGCGTGGTACGGCACGAAGGTAAGATTGCTGCGGTGCAGCAGCATCCTTGTGGTGATATCAAAGAACTGCTGCTGGATGATGGCCGGGTACTCAGTGGTGAGTTTTTTATCGACTGCACCGGCTTTCGCGGCATGTTGATTGAACAAACTTTAAAAGCCGGTTACGAAGACTGGTCCTATATGTTGCCTTGTAACAAAGCGGTGACAGTGCAGACAGAAAATGTCGCAGATCCAGACCTTATACAGTCGCCCGTGCGCAAAGATGCCGGCTGGACCTGGCAAATTCCGCTGCAACATCGCGCCGGTAACGGTTATGTGTACTGTAGTGATTTTATCAGCGACGCGCAGGCGAAACAGACGTTGTTGCAGACCGTTGAGGGAACTCCCCTGATCGAGCCGCGCGTGATCCCCTTTGTCACCGGGATCCGTAAACAACCGTGGCAACGCAATTGCCTGGCACTGGGACTGGCGCAGGGCTTTTTGGAACCCCTGGAGTCTACAGCGATTCATTTAGTGTCAAAAACGCTGGCGCTGTTTGTACGGATGTTCCCGGACCGCGGCGACAATACGGCACTGCGTAACGAATTTAATCGCCGGGTGTACAGCGATTATCAGGAGATCCGCGATTTTCTGGCATTGCATTATTGCGAAACCAACCGCAGCGACACTGAGTTCTGGCGCTGGTGCCAGCAAATGCCGGTGTCGGACAGTCTGCGCTACAAACTGGAATATTTCCGCCACAGCGGCAGCATCATTCCAGGCGCCGAAGAGCTGTTCCAGCCGACCAGCTGGTATGCGGTATTCACCGGCATGGGCGTGATCCCGACCCGCTATAACCCGACGGTTGACGCGCTGAATGCGCAGAAACTGCAACAAAGTCTGCAGGCTGGCCAGCAAGGCATTTTGCGTTACGCGCAGACACAGCCGTCGCACGGCGATTTCCTGCGTCAGTATTGTGCAGCGCCAAAGCCGATGTGACAGTCCGTTGCTAAAATCCCGGCGCCTGAAAACGCCGGGTGCTCAGTAATGGCAGGTTGGGTCGCTCAGAGCGGCGTTGCCGCGCAGTGCCGGCTGATAAAGTCCTGATGACTGACAGCAGCACCTGCTGCCTGTTGAATAGATTGCTTCAGTTGAGTTAAACGTTGTTGCATCAGGTCAAGCGGCACCTGGCCGGCGCGTGGATCAAAACCTTGCGCCTGGAACTGATAGCCGTTGTACATCGCCAGCCAGCTTGCAGCTTTAAACGATTCCTGATCATATTGCACCAGATGACCGCGTTCGCGGTACAGATCCATTTTGTGCTGCAGGCTGTCCGGCACTTGCATCGCAGCGCAATACCGCCAGAATTCAGTATCGCGCCGATCGGTCAGCTTGTAGTGCAGGATCAGGAAATCACGGATGTTTTCCAGCTCGGCATTGTGCAGCCGGTTCACTTCGGCAATTGCGGCAGGGGCAAAATCCTGGTCCGGGAAAAACGCCTGCAGCTTAGCGATTGCCGTCTGCACCAATGAGATACTGGTTGATTCCAGCGGTTCGAGGAAACCACTGGCAAGTCCGAGGGCAAAACAGTTTTTGTGCCAGATCACATCACGCCGGCCCGGCGTGAAACTCAGTTTACGCGGGCTGTTCAGCACCTCACCTTCGACGCTGTCCAGCAGAGTTTGCCGGGCGGATTCGTCGCTACAAAAGGCGCTGGCATAAATATGGCCATTGCCCATCCGGTGTTGTAACGGGATCCGCCATTGCCAGCCGGCATCCATCGCAATGGCGCGGGTATAAGGTAAGATCGGGCCGCTGCGGACTGTTTGGACCGCTTGTGCCGCATCACACAATAACCACTGTTGCCAGCTGTGATAACCAACACCCAGCGCTTCGCCGAGCAGCAGACTGCGAAAGCCGGAGCAGTCAATGAACAGTTCTGCACTAAGAGTTTCACCATTATCCAGCACCAGCTGGTCGATAAAACCGCTGATCGGATGCAGCAGCACCTGATTGATCTCAGCATCCAGGTGTCGCACCCCGGCGGCCATCGCATGTGACTTCAGATATGCCGCGTACAACGAGGCGTCAAAGTGATAGGCATAGTTAAAATCGGCCAATGGTGAGCTGGGCTGCGGATGTGGCTGGGCAAATTTGTCTTGCCGCGCCAGTACGCTGGCAAAGGAATAGTCTTCAAAATTCACCGGATGGCCTGCCAGCGCCAGCCGGTTCAGATAATGATGAAATGCCACCTGATCGATCGGCAGACCAAAATCAGAAAACGGGTGGAAAAACCGGCTGTCCGGCTGATACCAGTTTTCGAACTGGATGCCGAGTTTAAAACTGGCCTGAGTGGCTTTGATAAAGGCAATTTCTTCCAGACCAACCTGATGGTTAAAATGCACGATGCCGGGAATAGTCGCTTCGCCGACGCCGACAGTGCCGATGCGGCTGGATTCGATCAAGGTGATTTGTAACGGCTCTGCTCTGGTCATCCGGGCCAGGCTGATCGCCGCCATCCAGCCGGCGGTTCCGCCGCCAACAATCACAACCGACGTGATGGGTTTTGCCATGACTTCTCTGCTTATAAAATGAAAATGACAGCTTATTTAGCATTGCACTGACAGCGTTGTCAATCGTGTAAACATCTGTCTTTTTGTCTGAGAATTATACATACACGACGATCAGGCTAGTCGCATTTTGGCCAGGACATCAATTGCGCAGGGAATAGCGGTTTACTGCGAAGTGGCTTGGCTGGAACTGCGGGCAATATGACGCAGCCCATGTGATATCTACAGATAAAAAGTTGATGAATAAGCGATATCTCAGCTGGAGATGTTAATTATTTGCACGGTACTGAATAAAAAAGTCGAATTTCAACGGAATGTAATTTGTTGTTTTTTATCAATTAAAATTGACCGCATGGTTTATGTTTATGATTTTTAATGAATTATTCTGCAGTGCTCGACTTGATAAATTATTGACAACGCTGTCATTTATTGATTAATATCTGTGCATCGATACGGATTAGTAGTTGGTTCTTATCGATTGTCTCCCTGTTGAAGTCAATTCGCAGGCGCTGTGTCCCGGCTTGCATCGGGATACCTGAGCCGGATCACCGTCTGGTACAGGACAGCCGCAAGCAATACGTAAACA
>JAXHNX010000036.1:0-16099 GCA_034519945.1 Rheinheimera sp. | reverse complement strand
AGCCACCTTCCCAGCTGATGGGCTGGCGCGGAGATGAAATCAAGGTCTCGACCTGACTATCGCCAACTTCCTCGACAATTTCACCAATTTCCACAATTTGTGCCACGGTTTTGTCCAGGCCGGCAGACTGTTGTTGGTAGCTTGCATATTGCTGGCTGAGTTGCTGCTGAGCCTGCACAAATTGCGTTAACGTCGTCTGCAGATTATTTAGCTGAGCGCGCTCTGGTAAAGGGTTAGCTGCCAGCGTTTCAACTGTTTCGGTCAATTCATGTTCGCGTTGTTGCAGTATGCCCTCGTCAACCGGCAACCCCTGTAACAGTTGTTCCATTGCAAAGAGCTGTTTGTCCACCAGACCGACAGCTTTACCTGATTGTTCCATCGCCGGCCAGGCCTGCTGGACTGTACGCGTCAACACTTGACCTTGCTGTTGATTGCCCCACCAGCCAACACCGGCAACAGCAACAAATAAAGCAAAGATCAGCCAGAGCCCCCAATTCGCTTTTTCCCGCAAAGTCATGTGTATCTCCCTTCAGAATTGCGCCATCAGTCGCAGCATCGCAACCAGACTATGGTCAAGCGCCGGATCAATATGATGTATCCATTGCAGCACGGGCTGCAGCTGTAGCTGTGGTGTCAGGCTCCACTGCCAATATCCTTCAATCATTTGCTCAGATTGCCGGTGTTGCGCTGTGGCTGTGCTATGCATCAGGCCCAGCTGATGACCTGCTACTGGCAAATCCCAGGCCAATCCGATCATTCGGTGCTGATGCAGGACATCCACATCGTCATTGAGGCCGGACCAAACCGTAAACAGCGTGAGCTGGTCACTGACCTGCTGCTGGTGATTCAGATACCAGCCGGAAATTGCCCGCAGTTGCTGTGCGTTTAAAGTGGTCCAGTCGCCATGGTGGTGCCAATATCCATAAGAAGTGCGGCTTTGCGCTGTCACATAACGTCCTTCCGCCACCATAAACTGGGAAGAAAAATTGGTATGGTCTTGCCCGGCAAACAGACCCGCCATCCACTGAAAGCCTTGCTCAGGTTCATAAAATACACTGCAGGATGCGGCCGGATCGTAATAAGTTGGCAATGCGATTGCCGTCGGTGTAATGCCAAGCGGCGGTGAGATAAAACCGCCGGCGGCGGGGACAAAGGCAAACTCCAGATTGGCGTCGACCTGACCACATTTCAGCCGGGTTTCGTCGCTAAATTGGTATTGCAGATATAGTTCGTAAATCTTGCTGAACTGCTCGGCATCGATATTGGAGATGCCCTGCACATTGCCGGTGAGCAGTTCACCATTGCGGCCACGAAATGCTTTCAGATTGCCGGCGACTAACCATTGCGGCCCGGCCTCCAGCTGCCAGTCCCACGTCAACAATGCCCGGGAGGCCTGGGATTGCTGATCTTCATATCCTGACAACCAGGAATTATCATTGATCACGCTGAATTCGTGGGCAAAGTCCGCCGCATAGCTTGCGCCTGACAAGAGCATACAGTTCCACAGCAAATTGCATGTACGTGCCACAACCAACTCTCCATGTCCCGCTTTTCACAAAGGCATAGGAAGCTGAATGCTCTCTGTCAAAGCACTGATAGAAAAAACAAAAAACCGGTTTTCACCGGTTATTCTCTGGACTTATCTGGATTCAGGGTCTATCGGATTGGTTCGTGGTGCAACTGTTCACACTGCGATTACTTGTCAGCTGGCAGTTGTTTGTAGGTGAATTCAGGCAATGACGGCGAACCACAAGCCCGCACCTGATAACGGTAACCATAGGGTTGTTTGTTGTCCGGAGTGATGACCAGAACTTCATAGTCATTCAGATGCACCAAATGTTCGGCGCCCTGCAACAAACACTGCGATTTACCAAGGCTTTCCACCTGATACAAAAACCAGGCGACGGTTTTATTAATCCACGGCACTTCTGGGTTAAAACCCCGGATCCCCGAAGATTCAGCACCAAACAGATTAATATTCATATCTTCTGGTTCAGCAACATCCGGCGTAGCGGTAGTCCCCGGCATCACCACTGACGACGGTGCAGCATCCTCTGCCTGAAACATCTGCAACGCAGCTGTATTGCCAGTCAGATAACCGGTCATCGCTGCTGCCATATATATAAAGACCACCGGCAGAAAGCACAGCCGCGCCATCAGAGACAGCTTTGGATAGCTGCCATTTAAAATATGGTGGCTACGCACGCCGAGCGGTCTTAACATCAGCAACAACATCACTTTAAAAGTGTGCAGCAGCAAGTACAGCGTCAGTAACGCAAAAGCCAGTAAAAAGCTCCAGAATGGTGCCAGCAGCATCAATGTCAGATTGACACTAAAAGGTACCACCTCCGCCCGCACTCCAATCAGGTTATTCACCGAACTGTCCGCCAGCGCAAAGCAAAAATTCGCCAGCACGGCATAACACACGAGCACAAATGCTTTGCCCGGCAGGCTGTGCCAAATGCGTACAAAGCCTTGCCAGATATCACCGATCACAGCGCCAAACAGGGTCACACCTAGCAGACCTAACAACCAGGTTTGTGTGCTGGAGTGTGCCAAGCCATCCAAGTACCAATAAAGCAGACAACAAATAACAACGCTGTGCCAGATCCAGCTGCTGCCAGATCCGGCCACATCGACTGCGCCAGCCCGATAGCTGCTGCGCGGCTTTTTCCTGCCAGATCACCAGCGCCTGCATCCTGTTAACCCTGTGTCTGATGTGCGCGACGGATCAAACCGGTCAGCAGCGGAGACAATAAAAACATCAACACTGCAGATCCAAGCCCGACCCAGCCTAAAGTGGCAAACACACCGGCATAGATATTCAGCGCATCCGGCACCGCAGTACCTGCCGGCATCGATGCTAAAGCACCAAAACGGCCGGCAATCATTTCACCAAAGGCTGAAGCCAGGAACCAGACACCCATCATCAGACTGACCACCCGCGCCACTGACAACGCAGTGACAGCCGACAAGCCAATCGGCGACAACGCCATCTCGCCAATCACCAAGACAAAGTACGCCAGAATAAACCACCAGAAACCGGCAAGACCGGTATCCAGCGGATTCAGCGCCGCATACTGCAGGATAAAATGCGCCAGACCTGCGCAGAGCAGCGCCACGCCAAACTTATTCGGCGCGGACGGGTTCCAGCCTTTACGGTCCAGCCAGGGCCATAACCAGGCAAATGGGAACGCCAGCAGCACAATGAAGAAGGAGGCGACAAAAGTCAGTTGTGATGAATTAAAGGCAAAGCTAAACAGGCCTAAGTCGAAGGTCGGGCTTTCCATCACGCGGTCTGAATACGCCAGCCAGCTGCCGTATGTCTGTTCGTACAGGCCCCAGAACACCGCGGAAATGGCGGTTAACACCATCAACATGATCATATTGGCGCGCTCCAGTGCGTTGCACTGGATAAAAATAAATTTAAACCACCAGACCATCAGCACCAGCGTCAGTGCCACTGCCACCACTTCAGTTGCAGTGATTTCAGCGCCCGGCGCCATACCCAACAAGGCACCCAATGCGCCAAAGTCGATGCTGGTCTGCAGGATCTGCTGTACCGCAGCGACACCGACTAAGGCCAGCAGATAAATCAGCGTTTCACGGCGCATTCCACCGACTTTTTCCGTCAGCAGTGCCGGGTTTGCCGGCTCTGCCTGGCCGTGGAAGTGTTTAGTGCCTTTTAAAAACACCACTAAACCCAGTAATAAACCGATACCGGCCGAGCCAAAACCATATTCCCAGCCGTAGGCAATGCCAATCCAGCCGACAAACAAACTGGAAAAAATTGCACCTAAATTAATGCCCATATAAAACAGCGTAAAAGCTGAATCGCGGCGCGGGTCACTGTCGATATACAACCGGCCGACAATCGTGGAGATATTCGGTTTGAGGAAACCAACACCTACAGCCACCAATGCCAGCGATGCGTACATCACCTGCAGCGCAAATAAATCGGCGCCACTTTCGGCGCTGGCCTGCGTGCCTTTGTACGCCATGCCTAGCATGCCTACCGCCATCAAAGCGCCGCCAAAAGTGACGGCTTTTCGCATGCCGAGGTATTTATCCGCCAGCAAGCCGCCGACAACCGGCAATGCATAAGCCAGACCGGCGTAGGTGCCGAGCAGCAGATAACCGTTTTTGTCGTTAAATAAATGGTGTTGAGTCAGATAAAGAAACAGCAGCGCTTTTAAGCCATAAAAGGCAAAACGCTCCCACATTTCAGTAAAAAAACAGACAAAGAGTCCAACCGGATGGCCCAGCCATTGTTTTTGGCCAGCCAGCACGTCATGTGTTGAGGTCATAGGGATCCCGGAATTGATTGTTATCATGATGATGAGCCGCCGGATGCGGCATGCGCTGTACTATACCATGCTGAAATGATTTAGGAAGTAGCGCCCGGACTGTCTAAAACCACCGTGTCGCGGCCATTCGCTTTGGCCTGATACAAAGCTAAATCAGCCCGGTGTACACAATGGTCAATGTCTTGCCCTGCGTGTAATGCAGCCACGCCATAACTTGCGCGCACGGCCAGTTCTTCGCTTTCATAGTACAGCGGCGACTGGCGTAACAGCGCCTGAAACTGCTGTAACAGCGGCAGTGTCTGCGCCGGTGTATAACCCGGCAACACCAACAAAAACTCTTCACCGCCATAACGCACAATCAAATCTGTTTTACTCAGCAGCTGGCGTAACAAGGCGGCGAAATGCCGTAACACCGCGTCACCGGCCTGATGACCGTAGCGATCGTTCAGTTGTTTAAAATGATCAATATCCAGCAGCACCAGACTGATATTTTCCCCGGCGGCCACCCGCTGTTGAAACAGTGGCGCGACTTTAAAAAAGTAGCGCCGATTCCGGCTTTGGGTCAGTTTGTCGGTATTGGCATCACTGCGAAGTTTATCAATCAAATCATAGATGTAAGATATTGCTAACCCACCTATACACAAGGTTTCCAGTGTCAGGGTGACCAGCGTCATCACCATTAGCTGGCCTTGTTGGTCTGGTTTGAGCAGATAACCAAAAATCGGGTACAGCAGCGGGAGTAATAATAATGCGGCCACAGTACAAAACAATAACACGCGGTCGCCGAGGTTGCCGGGTCTTTGCTGCTGCCGGATCAGTGAAAAGGTAATCAATACCGGAATACAGAAGGAGCCCAAAGCCAGTGGCAAACGAATAAAAATGTCGTTGTGCACGGCGGTAAACCAGAACATCGCCCCAGCTAACACCAGCACATGTGCTGCGATCCAGCCGATGATCCGCGGGGTTGATTTCGAGTTGATAGCGCTGCCGGACGCCGCAATAAAACAGATAGACACCACTTAAATACAACAGGTTGTTGCCAACAACCGAGAATAAATACAGGTCGATAAAACGCAGGCAATACACCAGATACGCCAGAAACTCCGTCAGGAAAAACCAGCTGAACAGTTGTAGTGCACGACGTTGATGTGCATTCGGCTGGCCAGGCAGCGAACGGATAAACAGCAGATAGGCAGTTGTTGCGATAAACAGTACCAGCACACTGAACAATATGCTGCTTTGCAAAGATCCGGTTTCAGCGACTGCCATACGACAACATCCTCAAGACCGGCGAATTGCCGGCACTTAATGAACACTAAGCAGCAAACCCGGTTTGAGCAAGTAAAGCGGTTTATTCTGTGGTTATTTTTGATCCAACACCGTCTTTTTGCTGTTGCTGCCACAAAGCCAGTTGCTCACGGTAATAATCCCAGACACAAGGGCAACAACTGCCGCTGCCACAACATTCGTTACTGCCGGGTGGTTCCGGCTTTTCAAGCAATTTGACAGGAATAGTAGCTGCAGGCATAAAGACTCCGGAAAACTTTACTGGTATCAGGTGCAGATGAATCCATATTACAGCCGGATCTGGCAGACAGTGCAACAAATCCCTGCCGGAAAGGTGGCCAGTTATGGCCAAATCGCTGATTTAGCCGGCTTACCCGGCCGCGCCCGTTTGGTGGGCAAAGCACTGGGTTATAGCCCGTTGCCACTGCCCTGGTATCGGGTCGTGCGTAGTAATCTTAGTTTGGCGTTCGCCGCCGGCAGTGCGGAAGCGGCGGAACAAAGTGCATTATTAAGGGCCGAAGGCGTGTTATTACGGGGGATTAAAGTGCCGGCGCAGTATCACTGGCAGCCGGATTTAGCTGAATTGTTATTTAAACTGCAGTTCTGAACTCAACCGTTTTTCCCGGGCGACGGCGCCAGGCACGTACTAACCAGCGCAACGGTAATTGTGACAACAACATGCCGGCCAGCATCAGCGCACAACCGAACAATGCTCTGGTAGTCAGCGTTTCGCCTAATAACCAGACGCCGCCAATTGCAGCAAATACGGTCTCCAGACTGAGAATAATCGCCGCGTGGGCCGGATGGGCGCCACGCTGTCCAACAATCTGCAGCGTGTAAGCGACGCCGGTCGCCGATCGACACCGGCGTACAACAACAGGGACACCGCACAGCCAGCAATAGCCTGTCAGGCTGACGGGCTCCAGAACATAATCACAGCACCAGACTTAACACACCACAGACGATGAACTGTAACATTGCCAACAAAACCGGCGTCATTTTGCCGGCAAAGTGGTCGATTGCCAGTAAATGGGTAGCCCAGAAAAAAGCACCGGCAAATAACAGTAGATCGCCAGGATTGACCACAAAATTGCGGTCTATTGATAAAAAATACAAGCCGCACAAAGCCAGGAAACCGCCAACCCAGGTATTGGCACTGGTTTTATGCCGCAGCCATAAACCGAGCAGAGGCACCAGTACCAGATACAAGCCGGTAATAAAACCAGCTTTTGCGGCAGTGGTAAACTGCAGTGCAGCTTGCTGCAAACTGGCACCGGCAAACAACAACAAGCCCACTGGCAAGCCGGCACGGCTCAATGTGGTGATGTCAGCGCCCTGCAAACCGCCACGACGCATCTGCCACAGCAGTAACGGCAACAAACTCAGTGCACCAATTAAAAAACGCACGCCGTTAAAACCAAATGGACCTAAATTCTCCAGGCCAAGCCGCTGTGCCACAAAGCCAAAGCCCCAGATCGCCGCAGCGCACAGCAGTAACAGATTGGATTGCAACATCAACGGGCTCCGCAGTCCAAACCGCCTCGCTCATCGGGCAGCCGAGGGTTAAGACCTGGTTGGTTTTCAAATTGGAACTGAAGCACAAGACGGTGCAGTTTTAGCTTGAGTCAGCGGCTATTTACGCTCGTTGCCCTGCACAAAATAGCTGACTTGTGCCCGTGGATTCAGATATTCGTAGACGGCCTGAGGTAAGGCGGAAGGCTTTAATACTTTACTGATACTGAGTTTACCTTCCTGTAGCGAAATCACCGGCGCTTCCAGCCGCGGTATTTGTGAGTCATACACCAACACATTCGGATACAGCAACTGGTCACTGTTCACCGACATCACCAGCCCCACCCGGTCGTCACTGAGCTGCACTATAGTGCCTGGTGGATACACCCCCATCATTTTGATCAACTGGCCCATTTCATTGGCGCCCAGTTTGCCTTTCATCGTTTTAAACAAATAAGACATGGCGTGATGCGGCGAGCGCGCCTTGGTCACATCTACCGGATGACAGAGATTATCAAACTCGTTAACCACAGCCACGACTTTAGCCATCACATCGATCTCGGCATCCTTCAGACCCAGCGGGTAACCAGTACCGTCCAGATATTCGTGATGTTGTTCCACCACGGGCCAGGCCGTTTTTGGAAAAGATTCGGTCAGTTTCAGCAGTTCAATGCCATAGCGGGTGTGCATTTTCAGCAAGTTCGCTTCTGGCGCGCTCAAAGGTTCAGTCTTGCGCAGAATTTGCGTCGGGATCTTCAGTTTACCAATATCGTGGAACAAAGCGCCGAGGCCGGTCAGTTTGACCTGCTCTGCACTCATGCCCAGATTTTTCGCCAGCATCATCGATAACACCGAGACGTTCAGCACATGAAAATAAATGCTTTCCTGATCTTTGCTGGCTTGTGAAATCAAATGCAGGACTAACGAATCGGCATTGATAATGGTATCGGCGATCTGATGCACCAGCTCGGTGGCTTCATCCACTGCCTGCAAGGGCCGGCTGCCAATTTTTGACATCACATTGCGCACCTGCACCATCGACTTTTCAAACGCTTTTTCGGTGCGTTGCAACTGCCGGCGCTGTTCTTTCGCCTGCTCTATCCGTTCGTTTTTTTCCCGCTCCAGCTGATAACGCAATTCACTGGCATGCTGTGCCAACTCTGCGGCTGGTGCCGCATTTTCATTGTTTTCCACGCTGCTTTTATCGGGAAAGAAATAGACAAACTCCAAATCCAGAGTTTGGATAATGGCGATTTGTTCGTGATTTTCTACTTTGAACTTATTGGTCAGAAAAGGGTGTTTCATCCAGTTCACGGGTAACTGAATGAAATAACCAATTTTAACCTGAGAGCGGACTTATTTTCGCAACTGACACGCCACACCCTTGATTCGGCACAGAAATTTACTATCGCCGGGTAGAAATGACTACTGGAACAGCTCTGAGTCTAGCAATCTATCACATAAATGTCTTTGATCTGACTGATGTTCTGGAGTTTTTACCATGCACAACCGGCCAGATGTAATATTAATGCAAACAGTTACTTAACTGAATGTAAGCGGTGCCAGTCTGCGCTGATAACATTGCGCCAAATCAGCAAAATGCTGCAGCACAAAGTCGGCTTGCGCACGATAATGGCCATTGTCCGGATTCAGATATAAACAACTCGGCATACCTGCCGCGCGCGCAGTAGTGAGGTCGAAATGAAAATCACCAATAAACAATAAATCGGCCGGGGCTTTTTGCCAATGCGCGGCAATGATCAGTAAACCGGTTGGATCCGGCTTGGCCGGTGCATCTTCACGGGTCAGCACTAAATCAACTGCAATGCCGAGCCGTTGCAGACAGTGGCACGTAGCACTACGCATATTACGGGTCAGGATCGCCGTCGGAATTTGATATTGTTGCAGCAGCGCCAGCAGCTCGGCCGCACCGGGCATCCAGTCTGCAGACTGCGCTCCGGCCAGCTCAAATTGTTCAATGATCGTCACCGCGCGCTGATATTCGCGCTTATCTGTGATAGTCGTCAGATGTTCCAGAATAGGCGTGCCGGCAGGCCAGCCAAGTTGTTGACATAACAGACTAAAATCAAGCTTTGAATCAACCAGCGTGCCATCTAAATCAAAAATCACACCCTGATGTTCACCCAATTGCATTGACGTCTCCCCCTTTGGTTATGTCGCTGTGGAATACGGCAGCCCAGTCATATTGGCTCAGTTGCTGAATGAACCACAGCAGTGCCTGACCCGGTTGCGCCCGCCGGCGCCAGCCCAGATACATCATGGTGCCAGCCCGCGGCACCTCGCAGGCTTTATCAATCAATGACCCCGCCTGGATCGCCTGGCTAATCAGATGTTTGGGCAAGAAGCCAACACCAAGCCCGGCTTGCTGCGCGGCAATTTTGGCCTGCATGCTGCTCACGAGCACGCGGCGGCGGCTGTCATATAAGCCAGAGTCCCGTGCCGGTAAATCCAGCGCCGAATCGCTGACAACAATTGCGGTTTGTTGCTGCAAATCTTGCTGTGTTACGACCCGGTCTAGCTGGGCTAATTCATGATGCGGCGCCACGGCAAAAACAAAATCCATCTGCGCCATCTGCTGCAGTTGAAACTGACCGGATACGCCTTCGCCGGATAAACCGACAGCTACATCAGCCCGGCCACTTTGTAACGCTTCCCAGCCGCCGGCCATCACTTGCTCGGTCAGCATAATCTGCGTCAGCCGGCCAAGCTGATGAAACTGGTCAATCAGGCTGAACAACGGCTGCAGTGGCACCACTGAATCCACCGCAATCACCAGCTGGCGCTCCCAGCCGGTATCCAGCTGGCGCACCGCTTCTTCTAATTGCCGGCTCGCCAGCAATAAATGCCGGCCTTGTTGTAATAACAACATGCCTGCTTGTGTCAGTTGGGCTTTCTGCCGGCTGCGGTCAAATAATTGCACGTCAAGGTCGCTTTCCAGCCGGGCGATGGTGTAACTCAGCGCTGAAGGCACTTTATATAAAGATTCGGCGGCCGCAGCAAAACTTCCTTTACGATCAATAGCATCTAGCGCTCTGAGCGCTTCAAGAGTGAGTACGGGCTGTAGGGCCATCTGGGGGATCCTGTTAATTCAAATATTTTGAACATGAGTGTCAATTTATTCCGCTTTTTTCAGAATATCAAGCCGGTTACATTGAACTCAACGCAGCAGAACGCCCGCAGTAACACAGGCAGTAACGGTGAATGCAGCAAAACCTCAACAGCATATTGGAGCAAGACAAATGAAAAACTTAATCAAAACTTTCGTACAAAACACCCAAGATCCAACCAACAGCATCGCCAGCCTGGCGCTGCGGGTGCCGACTGGCATCATTTTCGCTGCCCATGGTGCGCAAAAACTGTTTGGCTGGTTTGGCGGTTATGGCCTGCAAGGCACTGCGGGCTGGATGGAAAGCATAGGTCTGACCCCGGGCATTCCACTGACATTAATGGCCGGTGGCGCCGAGTTCTTTGGTGGCCTGGCATTAATCCTGGGTCTGCTGACCCGCCCGGCCGCCTTTGTACTGGCCATCACCATGCTGGTCGCCATTTTCAGTGTGCACTTTGCCAACGGTCTGTTTATGAGCAACAACGGCTATGAATTTGCCCTGTCGCTGCTCGCTGTCAGCGTGGCACTGACCTTCAGCGGCGCTGGTCGGTTTGCCATCGATAATTGGCTGGCGAAGAAACTGGCATAAGCGGGTCCCACACACAACGGCAACCCCCGGGTTGCCGTGCTTCTTCTTAAACAGGTTTTCAGGAGTTACCTTATGATCGAATTAAGACAATCCAGCCAACGTGGCAGTGCAAATTTTGGCTGGTTACAAAGCCGCCACAGTTTTTCCTTTGGCCGTTATTACGATCCGGCGCAAATGGGCTTCTCCGCTTTACGTGTCATTAACGACGATCAGGTTGCGCCCGGCGCCGGTTTTGATACCCACGGCCATCGCGATATGGAAATTATCAGTCTGGTACTGGATGGCGTCATCGCCCACCGCGATTCGACCGGTGAAGTGGCCGCACTGCCGGCCGGTGAATTTCAGCTGATGAGTGCGGGCCGTGGCATTATGCACAGTGAATTTAACGCCAATCCGGACAAAAACCTGCATTTCCTGCAGATCTGGATTGAACCAGACAGTCTCGGCGGTGAACCGGGTTATCAGCAAAAGCCGTTTGCCCAAATGCCGGGCCTGACGCTGGTGGCGTCAAAAACCGGCGAAGCCGGCAGTCTGCTGTTAAAGCAGGATGCGAAGCTGTACCAGCTCAGACTGGATGCACAGAGTCAGTTGCAGTATCAGGCGGCGCCGGGCCGTAAACTCTACGTGCATCTCGTTTCCGGGCCACTCAGCCTGCAAAGTGCCGGGACCGAGGCCAGCCTGCTGGATGGTGATGGTGTAAAAAAATCGCCGATCTGACTGACTGGCAGTTTGTCAGCGGTACGCAACCAGTCTGTGCCGAAGTTGCTCGATTTACCCGTAGCCTGACCCGGCGATCAACAAAAGGCCCAGCGAGCAGTGCAGGCCTGATGTTGGTACGGTCGGCAAGTGCGTCAGCGACCACGCACCAGCACAGGACATTGCCCGGGCACTGCAGCACAATCCTGAATATCTGCATGCGCGGCTTGCTGGCATACGCTGCCAGAGCGCTGATACACCGCGGCATTGCCGGCCTGAAAGGCAAAACTGGCGACCGGCAGGTCGTTACACAGCAGTTTGTTCGCGGCAACCGCCGGGCGAATGCGATTGTGTTTATGGAGATCCTGCTGAAAAATCCAGCCGGTCTGACGTAGCGGCGCTGATACATAATGCTGTTTCCATTGACGGATCTGCCGCCACATACAACGGTTCGGCGGCAACGCCTGCACTACTGACGATACAACAAACGATAGAGGAGAAAATACGGCATGATGGCTCTCCTGTTTGCAACATCATTCACAGAGTCGCATATCAGCCGAAATTAGTTGTAAATGACAGGCTGCAGACTGTAACAAACACTGCAGGCATCAGGACGTGCTGAATACTTATCTGCTTCATTTTTTAACAGATTTCCTGTAGGTGGTAGCAAAAATGGGACAGCTCTGGTTACAGAGCCGCAGCTATTTTCCAGCCAATACTTCATCTCGCCAGCTTTTTTCCCCCGCCCCTTGCGGCACAAAACAGAACACATATACTGCAGGGTATATAAACAGTATCCTTATGTTGATATGCAACTGTCCGATCTGAAACAACAAGGCCACATCTGGTGCCTGAATGATCCCCCTCCGGCGCAACAAGCCCTTACCCTGACCGGCTCTTGCCGAGCTGGACCTGCTCCTTGGCGGTGGCTGGCCCACCCAACAGGTGATTGAACTGCGCACGGCTTTTGGTATTGGCGAATTCCGGCTGTTATTACCTTATTTGCAGCAACAGGTCAGCCGGGGCGGTTACAGGTGTATATCAACACACCGGCTCAGCTGCATGCGCCTTTCCTGAGCAGTCAGGGTCTGCCGCTCTGGCAATTGCTGGATGTGCGGGCGCAGGATCGTGATGCGTTGTGGGCGGCGGAACAATGCCTGAAAAAGTGGCTGTTGCAGCACCGTGTTGTTGTGGCAGCACACGCTGGATATTGCCCGGCTGAAGCGCCTGCAACTGGCCGCCGCCGCAGGCCAGGCCGAATTATTTCTGCTCCGTCCCGCCGGTCAGGCACAACTCAGTTTACCGGTAGGCCTCAGTCTGGCCCTGAGCCCCGCCGCTCAGGGCATTGAAGTGCGGGTATTAAAAACGTCGTGGCGGCTGGCCGGGTGCCCGGCAACTGGTCAATTTCTCCGGGCGTTGGCCACGACTGGTGCAGCAGCACGCCCAGCGGCCGGCACAGTATGGGCCAGCCCCCGATCAAAACACCACTGCGGTTGCGATCTGAGGCCACAGGCGAAATAGCCTGATACGGCACTGACCTGAAGCTGTAACCGACACGATCTGCCACCATGCAACTGAACAACGGAGGGCTCTGATGCAAACATTATGGTTATATCTGCTGTTCCCACAGTTGCAGCTGGACCTTTCCAGCAATGATATCAGCCCTGAGCAAGCAGCCACGCCAGAACCGGCGGTGTTATTGCACCCACAGGATTCAGCTGGTACATCAGGCCAATGTGCCGGCACGCTCGCTTTGGTATCAAACCAGTACCAGATCGCTGGCGCAAGCCTGTGCCTTTGTGCGCAGCGTTGCAGGTGATGCCGTGGCAACCGGCGCTGGAGCAACAGCTGCTGGACATGCTGGCGCTGGATGGTTATCAGCTGTGCGCCGATATTGCCGAGGCGCCACCGAACGCATTGTGGTTACGGCTTGATCCGATGTTGCAGCTACAAAGTGGCGGCCTGCCGGCATTTTACAACAGTTGAAGCAACAGCTGCAGCAACGACCACTGCAACATCAATACGGTGTCGCCCTGAGCGTGTGCCATGGTTGCGGTCTTGTTGCCGCATTTATCAGCCTGGCTGTATGCCTGGTGGCTGCGCAGCACGGTGCTCAAGAAAGATAAGGGCACCGAAAAAATGCAGGAAGTCTGGAACGCCATTCGCGTTGGCGCAGATCTTTACCTTCGAGCCGCCAGCTCAAGACCATTTTGCCGTTGATCGGTGTTCTGACGGTGGTCATGTTCTTGAGCGTTTACGTTGTTCCACCAAGCCTCGAAGCCCGTGAAGAGTTCAAGGCTTTTGGCGAGCAGGGCATCATATTTATTATCGCGATCGGACGCACCATTGCTTTTATTATGGGTGCGTCTTTTTCATTAATAGTGGGTCAATGGGGCATGCGTATGGCTGTGCAAGCCAATGTGCGCGTTGCCTCTGCCTCCCGCCGCGGTTTTAATGAAGCGCTCTTCCATTGCCTACTATGCAGGCACATACACCGGCATGCTTACCGGACGGTCTCGGGCTGTTGGGCGGCACTGTGATTTTCATTATATTTGGTAAAGCCGCCCCAGACACTCTGCTCGGCTTCGGCTTTGGCGGCACCCTGCTTGCGCTCTTCATGCGTGTGGGCGGTGGTATCTACACCAAAGCCGCTGATGTTGGCGCCGACCTGGTGGGTAAGGTTGAGAAAGACATCCCCGAAGACGATCCCCGCAACGCCGCCGTCATCGCCGACCTGGTTGGCGACAATGTGGGCGACTGCGCTGGTATGGCCGCCGACATCTTCGAGTCCTACGAAGTGACCATTGTTTCCGGCTTGATCCTCGGTCTCGCCCTGGTTGCCGCCACCGGCGACTTGAAGTGGATCGTCTACCCGCTCATCATCCGCGCTGTGGGTGTGATTTCTTCCATCATCGGAACTTTCACCGTGCCGATTTGGGAAAAACTCGACCTGCCTTTACTTCGGCAACGCCCATGACGCCGAAGAGTCGATGTTCCGCTCCTACGAAGTATCCAGCATTTTCACCGTCACGATTTCCATCTTCGCTGGCGCTACCTGTATGCCAATGATCGGCGTCTGGCGGCTCTGACAGCAGTCGGCGTGGGATTGGCGGTGGCATTCAATCCGCTGACCTCGTACTTCACTTCCACCAAGAAAGCCCCTGTCAAGGAAATTGTTGCTTCCACGAATACTGGTCCAGCCACAACCATCCTCTCCGGTCTTTCTGTAGGTATGGAATCGAGCGTTTGGGCTCTATTGGTGATTGCCATCAGTTTTATTATCGGCATCCTGCTTTACAGCGGTGACGGTCCCCAGTACGTTCTTTACGCCATCGCCATGATCGGTATCGGTATGCTCAGCCACACCGGTAACAACGTCGCCATGGACTCCTTCGGCCCCATTTCTGACAATGCCAACGGCATCGGCGAAATGGCCTGGCAAGACATGGAAGACGAAAACACAATAAAAGCCCGCCAGATCATGGCTGACCTGGATGCAGTTGGTAACACCACCAAAGCCATCACCAAGGGTGTTGGCGATCGCCTCGGCGGTTATCGCGGCGGTCTCGCTCTTCGCCTCCTACATCACTGACGTTGGCCGCGTCCAGGCCCAGCTTGGAGTGGCGGTAATGGATGCCATTCGTGTTTCAGACACCCGTGTGTTCGTGGGCCTTCTGCTCGGCGGCGCATTGCCCTGGTTGTTCTCCTCACTCTCCATCAAAGCTGTGAGCCGCGCGGCTGGTCAAATCGTTGAAGAAGTACGCCGCCAGTTCAAACTTCCGGGCATCATGGAAGGCACCAGACACAGCCGACTATGCTCAAGTGGTAGGCATTTCCACCGCCTCGGCACAGAAGGAACTCATTCCTGCTGGCGACCATCGCGGTATTGATGCCGCTCGTGGCTGGGTCTTGTCTTGCAGGTCGAAGCCCTGGGCGGTTTCCTAGTCGGTATCATTCTCTCCGGGTCAATTGCTGGCGGTCTTCATGTCCAATGCTGGCGGCGCCTGGGACAATGCCAAGAAATCCATCGAAGACGAACCGCGTAACCTGGTGAAAAACACCGGCAAAGGCTCCGAACGCCACAAAGCTGGCGTAGTCGGCGACACAGTCGGCGACCCGATGAAAGACACCGCTGGTCCCGCGCTCAACCCGATGATCAAAGTTGCCAACCTCGTATCCCTGCTAGCCGCCCCCATCATCGCCGCGGCCTACCCCATTCAGGGCAGTGCTGTGACGGCCCGATTTAACTGGATAGTGCTGGTTGTGGCGGTTGTTCTGTTGGCCGCGGACCGTCTGGGCAATTTCCCGCTCGAAAGCTACAGTTCAGGCCCTGAGCAAAGTAGTTTTTGGGTTTTGATATAAAAAAGAAGAGAAGCCTTGCTTCTCTTCTTTTGTTTCTACTTCAGAAATCTCTTCTTGCCATTCAAACAGGCGGTTGAGCGCCTCGATCGGCGAGAGCGAATTGACATCCAGCGATTTTAGCTCATCCAGCAGCGGGTTTGTGTCAGGGAACAGGGCACCTGCTGGGCCGCCAGCGGGTTGATTCCGACCGCCCGGCCCGAACTCTTTTTCCAACTCGGC
>JAXHNX010000004.1:0-38978 GCA_034519945.1 Rheinheimera sp. | reverse complement strand
TATGTGGCTGCGATGCTGGGATGAAGACAGCCAAATAGATCCTTTGCCCAGGATTGATTTTGATTTTATTCAGCTCAACGATGCGCATAGAGCATTTATCAGTTTGTTTGAGATCCCACCGGAATTTGTCAAAGCTTTGTCGCTAACGCTCCAAGCAAAGCCCGGGGATCGTTTTGCCCCGCAAATCTATACTGCAGCCGATTGGTTGCGGCAACTTTCAGGGCAGGATAAAGATCACCTGCTGACTCAGCTGTTTGAACAAGGTCAGCTGACACGAGAGCAGGCCTTAATACAGACCAGAGAAAAACAGCTCCAGCATCCGCCTGTAAAGAATTGGATAGCTGCGAGCGAGGTTGGCCCCTTTCCTAGAGATAGCTCAGGAGCAATACAAGCTAGAGCAAGCCCAGGCTCTCCTTAATCGACAAGAATATGAAAGGGCAGAGCATGTCGCCGCTCTTGCGAAGATTTACCTACAGCGTGAGCAGATATGGCAACAAGTACAGCATCAGGCAAACAGAGCTTGTGCCAGTGCGTAAGACAGTGCAGCAGCCGAATTATATCAATCCGCAGAAGCTCATCAACAGCATGAGACCTTTGATGATTTTGCTAGGCAGTTTCACCATAATTCTGGCTGAAAAACAATGGCCGTAAAGCACTGTTGAGTCGCTAGGATCGACTGATTGATATTTCATAGTGTGTTATATCGACGCTTGTTTTGGGCGGCTTGTTCGTATGTGAAATTGGCTGTTTTTGCATCGACACAGGTGGCGCGTAAAGGTAAATCTGGGGCTGTTTAAATTCGCCACTTAGTTTATCAGCGCTCTGTTTGCGATTCGAACCTGCTCCAGCTGTTGTGAGATCAGTTTAATCGTCTGTGCAGATACACCGTTGTCTTTCGCGACCATAGCGAATTGCTGAAGCACATCGATCACCGCCTTTATGAATTGCTGAGCTTGTTGCCAATTAGCAAAGTTGGCTTGTGCTGCTAACCTTTGAATCGCTTTGAGAGAAGGCTTTTTACCAAAACCTGCAAATGCAGTAGCGTGTTCGCCATAGGCTGATGGGCTGAAAGTGACATCATAAAATGGCGCGAGTTGCCATTGGCCGTCGTCTGCCTGTAAAAAAGCAGAGTTTTTACCGTGATCATCCTGATTCAGAGCAAAGAGATTAAACACAGCCTGTTTGAATTGGTCATGACCTGCCGCCGGACTTTTACAGAGCGCACTACTCATTTTTATCAGATCTTCGTAATCTAAACTTGGCAAACGGTAATTCGCGTCAAGCAGTCCGCAAGTACTATGCAGATGGATGCGGCCATCAACATTTGATCCAGATGTTACGACATCAAAACCGTTTCAGCGCCAACCATCGTCTTTTTGCCGATCCTTCAGCAAATTCCAGCAATGTCCAATCAGGTACTTCAATCCCAACTGTTTTCGCCAACTGCAAATAGACGGCTTCACAAATACCTTCTTCATGGCCAAGCGTTAAACGATCAGAGGTAAATTTGACTAACCACGCTTCGGATCCATCAAATTTTGCGGTACTACAACGTAGCTGATTATCAGCGGCAAAATACAATTGTGCTTTAGGACGCGCGCCACCTGAACTTCCAGCCTGCACCAAGGCCGACAAAACATCTTCAGTATGACCATCAAAAAATAACTGGGCTTCAGTACCTAACGCATGGAGATTCAAGAATTCGTGTTGATTCTGAACACGTACTCCTGATATCGGTTGAAACGACAGCGCACCCATACCGCGATCGGCAACAAAGGCTAGCCTGTCCATCGCCGTAATTTGTGAAGGAAGTACTTGGTGCTGCCGAAACAATCTGTCCATTAGCAACATACCCCATCCATCAGGTAAGGAATCAGCAAATACACCATGCAAACCTAAATGCGGTTCAGCAGGTGCAAGTTGCAGTAAGTATCACCTTTAAGCTTAAACGGCGACAAATTGCCAAATTTTTGCAGATAGTCGGCCTTATATTGAAAGAAAGTACCTTGACGGTTTTGCGCCAATGTACCTACCAAAACCTGTTGAGCAGTTGATAAGGTACGGTACACATCTAAGCGATTGGTGCGGTTAAAGTTCATCTGCTAATACCTCATCGATACTGGTTGGCATTGGCTTCATATTTGGCAACTTTGTCAATTGCTGTAGCCTTGCAAGCTCATCGACAGATTGCCAAAGTATCAGGAATTGCCGCAGTGAGATCTGACCTGTGGTTTCAAATTTCTTTATAGTGGCAGCAGGTACCAAGCTTTTTTCGGCCAAGTCGTCCCTCACCATTTGTGCTTTTTACGCTGGTCACGCAGCCATTGGCTGAGATCAGTCTGAATATCTTGGACTGACAAAAGGCTTAAGTGTTCCAAAACAGCTCACATGGATACCATTGTATCTATTTTTAGGTTATTTTTGAGATTAAAGATACTATTGTATCCCAAAATATGTGAGATAGGTATTTGAGACAGCATTTCGCGATCTAAGGCTAAGCATTTCTGATGAAACAAGCTGATGTTACCGCTGACCCCTTTAATTCCATTTCGGCAATAGATGCCAGATTGGCAGAGCTTGAAAATGAACGGCTATCCCTCTTGGCACGAAGAGACGCGTTGCTCAAGGCTAAGCCCTGCACCCAAATAAATTCATCTTTGTCACCCAGCGAGAAAATCGCGATTTTCCGGGGGGTGTTTCGCGGTCGGCACGATATTTTCGCCAACCGTTGGCAAAACCAACAAGGCAAGAGTGGTTACTCTGTCGCCTGTAACAATGAATGGGTGAAGGGCATTTGTAACAAACCAAGGATCAAGTGCCAAGAATGCCAACACCGTCAATTTAGCGAGTTAACCGATCAGGTCCTGTATCGCCATTTGGCGGGGCAACAAGTTGTTGGTTTGTATCCTTTGCTGAATGACAACACTTGTTATTTGCTGGCGGTCGATTTTGATAAAGGTAACTGGCAAGACGAGGTAAAAGCCTTATCCAAAGCCTGTGTGCAAATTGATGTCCCGCATGCTATCGAGATTTCTCGTTCTGGGCGTGGTGCGCATTTATGGATTTTTTTCGATGGTAAAGTGCCAGCAGCGGAAGCACGTTTGTTAGGTTTTGGGTTGCTGGATAAAGCGATGGAGATCTTTCCTCATCTGTCATTTGATTCTTACGACAGACTGTTCCCCAATCAAGATGTTTTGCCTGAAGGTGGTTTTGGCAATTTGATTGCACTGCCTTTGCAGCGAGAAGCCCGTATAAAAGGCAATAGTTCCTTTGTTGATAGCGATTTGAATTTGATCGAGGACCAATGGCAATTTCTGTCTAACATACAGCGTATCAATACACAGGGTTTAACTCAGTTGCTCAGTCGGATTTCGCCTGAGTTCCAAATGCTAAAAGAGCAAGGTTGCGCACTGCAACGACCGCCGTGGGAGCTTACCGCAAAGCAGGCACCTTTAATTCTAAAAGATTTACCATCGCATCTCACTTTAACGCTGGCAGACCGGCTTTATATGGAGCTCAGCGCCATACCAACAGAATTGGCTGCCCGGCTACGACGATTAGCCAGCTTCTCAAACCCAGTGTTTTTTAAAACTCAGGGACTTAGGTTTTCGACCCATGGGATCCCGAGGTTTATTTCCTGTGCTCGGATAGAGCAGGGGTATCTGTCTTTACCACGGGGGTTGTCTGGATGATGTATTAACGCTTCTGAGTGAATGTGGCATCGCTGCGCAGTTTGATGACAAACGGACTTCGGGCGAAAAGTTGGTGGGCTTAAAACCACTGATGACTTTACGTCAGAATCAGCAAGCTGCCGTCAAAGACATGACAAAACATGATACCGGTACTTTGCATGCTCCAACCGCGTTCGGCAAAACGGTGACGGCGATCGGGATCATCGTGAAGCGCAAAGTAAATACGTTGATTTTGGTCCATAGTCGTCAGCTTCTTGACCAGTGGCGAGACCGTCTTCAGACATTTTTGCCAGATACTCAAGTTGGCGTAGTCGGTGGGGGCAAGAAAAAGCCTACCTTCGTGATTGATATTGCGACTTATCAAAGTTTGATCAACTTAAAAGACAACACTGTGCTGCCTCTGGTGCAGGATTATGGTCACGTGATTGTGGATGAATGCCACCACGTATCTGCCCCTCGATTTGAGATGGTGCTCACTGAAGTTCGCGCGAAATATGTGCTGGGCCTGACTGCAACACCGGAAAGACAAGATGGTCATCAAAAGATTATTTTCATGGCTGCGGGGCCAATCCGGCATAAAGTCAAGCCACAGGCGGAAGTACAATTTGATCAGGAAGTCCGGGTTCACCAATTGTTTGAAGCTCAACCATTAAAAGTAATGGCTACCGATGAGCGAACCAAAATAACGGATGTGTATCGCGAGATTATGCAATGCGGATCTCGCACATGTCGTATTGTGGCGGATGTAGTAAAAAGCGTGAATGAAAACCGGCATCCATTGGTGCTTACTGAGCGGCGTGAACATGCCCAGACCATCAACCGGTTGCTGCAGGAACAAGGTATCAAATCTGTAGTTTTGACCGGAGCAATGAAAGCTGCTGAACGCAAAATTACTAATGATGGATTGCAAACAGCCACTGTTGTGGTGGCAACCGGAAAATATGTCGGGGAGGGTTTTGATTTGCCGAGACTGGACACGCTATTTTTGGCAATGCCGATAGCGTGGAAAGGAGCACTAGCTCAGTATGCTGGCAGGATCCATCGAGAAGTTGACGGCAAAATATTGGTTACCATTCATGACTATGTCGATTGCAATTTCCCGATGCTGCAACGGATGTTCACAAAACGGGAGAAAAGCTACAAGGCGATGGGGTATAGATTGACGTGAACAGCGAGTCTGTATGTTGCCCGTTGCATTCTAATCTAAGCCATCATCAGCTAAATCAGTAGTTTTCTAACCGGCAGGGTCAATGTTTTTGCTTTTTTGGTAACAATCGTACAAAAGGTCTGCAAACTGTTTTTCGTCAATACTACCAAGCACCAAATCGACCATTGCTTCTGCCATGAGCTCTCTTTTCGACAGTCACTTCGAAATCGTTTAGAGATAAATATTCCAGTGCAACCATTAAGCCGGTGCGCTTGTTGGCATCAGAGAGTGCATGGGCTTGTGCGATAGCTAACGCATATTTGGCTGCGATCTCGAAGATGTCGTCGAGACCTTGATAAAGGATCGCATTGTCGATTCGAGCTATAATGCACCTTCTAGTTTTCCTTTGTCAGGTGCGCTTTTGCTTCCTGGCTCGGTCGTAAGAATAAAAGCGTTAATTTCAATGACCCGTGCAGCGGGAAAATGAATAAGTTGCATTACATTGAAGCCAAGCGTTTGAAAGTGTTCTTATGTTGAGCGAGGATTAGTTTGGCTTCCGTGTAGACCAGCCGTTGCCCTTCTGGAGTTGTTAAATCCAACTGTTTTGTCGGTTTAATCTTGGGGCGGTTAACTGGCTCATTGACACCATACTTTGCTAGTTTGTTTTCCATTGTATTCCCCATCCTCGAAGTTTAATTGTAATTCTAAACCTGACGTTGCAGTATGTCGACTTAAAGAGCGCAACTCATTATGTCATCGAAGAGCAACTCGCTTTTTTAGATCTTACTTGCAAGCAGCACTATATGAGTTTAAAGGATTTGCTATTCAGCTCATTGTTTGATTAGATTAAGGTTGATATTCACCTCACCCAGCAGGAATTCAGCAGATGTGGATCTGGCAACAAGCAGACTGGCCTGGCCTTCATCAGGGCGCATTGCCAGTCTTTCGGTATGATCTCTCGCTATTGTCTCCCATGCTGCGTCAGCTGCATTTTTTGCAAGGTTTGCTGCTGGGGAAAATTGGTGTGCAGGATAATCAGCAAGCTGCGCTTGATACCATGCTGGCGAATGTTCTCACGTCCAGCGCTATTGAAGGCGAGAAGCTCAATCACAGCGTGGTGCGATCGTCACTGGCCCGCAAGCTGGGTATTACTGAGCTTCAGCCGACTGCAACTACGCTGCAATCCGATGGTTTAGCTGCCATGGTGACCGATGCAATTGGCAACTGGCAGCAGCCGTTAACTTTAGAGCGCTTATTGCAATGGCATGCCTGGTTGTTCCCATCTGACAGTTCACTGGTGCAGCGAGTGCAGGGTGGTCAGCTGCGGGGTGACGAACCCATGCAGGTTGTTTCGGGCCGCATCGACAGGCCTAAAGTGCATTTCGAAGCGCCACCCCGGCAGGTACTGGAGCGTGAACTCAAGTGCTTTATCGACTGGTTTAATGGCTCAAAGGATGATGTCAATTTAGATCCGCTGCTGCGCGCCAGCATCGCGCATTTTTGGTTTATCACCATTCACCCGATGGAAGACGGCAGAGGGCCGGCTAGCCCGGCTTTTTGACCGACCTCGCATTGGCCCAGGCAGAGCATCAGTCTATCCGCTTTTACGCGATGTCGGTTGCCATCCTGGACCGCCGCAGCAGTTATTACGATGTTCTGGAGCAAAGCCAGAGGGGAGATACGGATATTACCACTTGGTTAAGCTGGTTTCTCGATACGCTGGCTGCCAGCATGCGGCAGGTGCTGGCGGATATCGAACAAACGCTGCAAAAAACCAGGTTCTGGCAACGTGTGGATCAAACCCGGCTGACTAAAGAACAAGTCAAAGTGCTGAACCGGTTGCTGGACGGCGATTTCAGCGAAGGAATTAGCAACAGCCACTACAGCAAAGTTGCCAAGGTAAGCCCTGCCACCGCCACACGGCATCTGGCTCAGCTTGTAGAGCTGGGATGTCTAATCAAGAATGAGGCTGGGGGCAGGAGTACGCGCTATCGGGTGGTTCAGTCTTAGGTTCTGTAAAAACAAAACTGGTTACCAAAGTGGTAACCAGTGATTTGTGGCTTAGTTGCTATGAATGATTTGGCTAGTTGCAAAGCTATATAAATCAAAAAGATAAAATTGATGTGAGCATATGATGCCAAGCAGGAATCATCACTCCACGTTCTGGATCTGTTCCCGCATCTGCTCAATCAAAACCTTCAATTCCACCGCAGTATTGGTGATCTCCGTCGAAATCGCTTTTGACGATAACGTATTCGATTCGCGGTTAAATTCCTGCATCATAAAGTCGAGGCGTCGGCCGATGGCGCCGCCTTGTTTTAGGTGATGGCGGGTTTCTTTGATGTGGGCGTCGAGGCGGTCGAGCTCTTCGGCGACGTCGGATTTTTGTGCCAGGAAGGCCATTTCCTGCTCGAGGCGGTTTTGGTCCATCTCGGCTTTGATTTCCTGCAGGCGGGTCAGCATTTTGTCGCGTTGCCATTGCAGTGCTTGCGGCAGGTGTACGCGTAGGCTGGCAACGTGCGTGGAGATTTGGTCGAGGCGGTCGCGGATCAGCTGTTCAATCGCCACACCTTCGCGGCCGCGGCCGGCGAGGAAGTCTTTCATCGCGATGTCAAAACCAGCCATTAGTTCGGCCTGCATTGAATCCATGTCTTCTTCTTGGGTTTCCATCACGCCGGGCCAGCGCAGGATGTCGGCGATATTCAGTTGGGCTTGCGGGCACTGCGCCGTTAACGTTTGTGCGGCTTTGATCAACTGGCCGGCAAAGGCGTCATTGATTTTTAAGTCGCCGCTTTGCTGTGCGGCGTTATAACGCAGGTTCACTTCCACTTTGCCGCGTTGCAAGCTCTGGCGCAGTTTGTCACGCAGCAGGCTTTCCATGCCGCGGAATTGCTCGGGTAACCGAAAATAACTCTCGAGATATCTTTGGTTAACGGAGCGGATCTCCCAAACGGCGTTGCCCCAACTGGCTTTAATTTCGTGGCGGGCAAATGCGGTCATGCTGTGGATCATGCGAATATCCTTGAATACGTCAAAAAAACACCGAAAAACCGAGTATACCCACAAAGCGGCGCGGAAGGCCAATTCGCTGTCACTGCGCGAAAAACGCCGGCGGTGGCAGAGATGGCGGTATGGCGGTGAAAGCCCTATAATGCCGGCATCTTTTTTCGCCAATTCAATGGCCATCGAGGTTTCCCATGCGTCCAAGCGGCAGAACAGCCAGTCAGATCCGTCCTATCAGTTTCACCCGTCAATTTACTGCCCACGCCGAAGGCTCGGTGCTGGTGGAATTCGGCAATACCAAAGTGTTGTGCACCGCGTCTGTCGAAGAAGGCGTGCCACGGTTTATGAAAGGCCAGGGCAAAGGCTGGATCACCGCCGAATACGGCATGCTGCCGCGCGCTACCCACACCCGCAACGACCGTGAAGCCGCACGCGGCAAACAAGCCGGCCGCACCATGGAAATCCAACGTTTAATCGGTCGCGCGCTGCGCGCTGCAGTTGATTTAAAACTGCTCGGTGAAAATACCATTACCTTCGACTGTGACGTGATCCAGGCCGACGGCGGCACCCGCACTGCAGCCATCACCGGCGCTTGCGTAGCTTTATGTGACGCACTGAACTTCATGCGCGCCAAAGGCCTGATTAAAACCAACCCATTAAAATACATGGTCGCTGCTGTGTCTGTTGGCGTCTATAAAGGCGAACCTATCGCCGATTTGGAATATGTTGAAGATTCCGCTGCCGACACCGACATGAACGTGGTGATGACCGAAACCGGCAAACTGATTGAAATTCAGGGCACTGCTGAAGCTGAGCCATTCAGCTTCGAAGAAATGCAGGCGATGCTGGCGCTGGCGAAAGACGCAATCCGCGAAATCGTCGACGAACAAAAACGTGTATTGGCATAACAAATCTGTCTTTAAGGTCTTCCGATGAAAGCTTTTCAACAAGAATTTATTGAATTTGCCCTGTCGCGTCAGGTGCTGAAATTTGGTTCATTTACGCTGAAATCCGGCCGTACCAGCCCGTATTTCTTTAACGCCGGTTTGTTTAATACCGGCGGCGATCTGGCCAAACTGGGCCGTTTTTACGCGGCTGCGCTGGTTGATGCCGGCATTGATTTCGACGTGTTATTTGGCCCGGCTTATAAAGGTATTCCAATTGCCACCACCACCGCTGTGGCGCTGGCAGAACACCATAACCGCGACGTGCCTTATTGCTTTAACCGCAAAGAAGCCAAAACGCACGGCGAAGGCGGCAGTCTGGTCGGTTCTCCGCTGCAAGGCCGCATTATGCTGGTCGATGACGTGATCACCGCTGGCACTGCGATCCGCGAATCGATGGAAATCATTCAGGCGCAAGGTGCGGCGCTGGCCGGCGTACTGATCGCGTTGGATCGGCAGGAACGCGGCAAAGGCGAACTGTCGGCGATTCAGGAAGTGGAACGTGATTTTGGTACCAAAGTGGTGTCGATCATTGGTCTGAAAGACTTAATCCAGTACCTGGAAGGCAAGCCGGAACTGGCGGCGCATCTGGATGCGGTGAAGGCGTACCGCGCTGAGTTTGGCGTTTAAGGCGTCGGGTTGTCTTCAGGAATTGTTAAGTTTAAGCTGCGATAACTACATCCCTTCTGTCAGCTTTGAAGGCCAGCCATGCTGGCCTGATTGTTTTAAGCGGAGTCTGTGTTGATCAATAAACCAAATGGCAGCGGTTTTGGCCGTATTCTCAAAGCGACTGAATGTTCGCGCAAAGGTTTTGTCGCCGCCTGGCGTTTTGAGGCCGCATTCCGCCAGGAAGCGCTGCTGGCATTGCTGATGTTTCCATTGTCTTTTGTGCTGGCCGAATCGGTTGGCCACTGGGCCTTGCTGGTAGGCGTGTTGCTGCTGGTATTGATTGTTGAATTGCTCAATTCTGCCATTGAAGCACTGACCGACCGCGTCAGCCTGGAACGCCATGAATTGTCTGGCCGCGCCAAAGACATGGGCTCAGCTGCTGTGACATTAAGCCTGACTATAGTCGCGCTGGTATGGGGCGCAGCGATTTGGCAATTGTTGCAATAAAACTGCACTAGGCTGCTTTTTAGCGTCGCCGGTTTTTACTGTGCTAAGGTAGTTCTATCTACGTTAGCGGAGCTGTCCCGGCTATGAATTGGCGCGGTCTTTTCCTCTTCTGCTGTTGTTGGCAACCTGATTTATTTGCTGCAGAAGTATTTTGCTACGACATGCCTGGCGATGTTCCCGCCGCTGAACAAATTCAGGTCAAAGGCCAGCGTATTGATGGTCAGCACACTGCGCGAATTGCTGGTTGGGTGCTGGAAGTTCTGCCACAGGCAGTTTTTATCAATCAACCCTGGCAGCGTTGCCTCAGCCACGCGCAGCAGGGCCGGGTGACGGGTTTATTGTCGCTGGGCTGGACTGAAGAGCGCGCCAACATCTATAGCTTTCCGCAACTGGGTAAAGCGCCTAATCCTGCATTGGCATTATACGAAGTGCCCTATCACATTTATGTGCACCGGCAGAGCCTGGTTCGCTGGGATGGCCGGCAGTTCACAGGGCTGAAGTACGGCTTAATCACCTTAAAAGGTTATCTGGCGGAGCAACGGCTACGCGAGTTGAATGCGTTGTCGCCGCTGCAAACCGACATCACTCAGGCCGTGGAACTGGTTAGTAAGGGCCGCCTGGATGGTTATGTGGTACCGCCAGGCATCGTCGATAATATGTTCCGCAAGCAACCCGGTTTTGCACAGCTCAAGCAGCTGGACCAGCCGTTGTTTGCAATGCCACTGTATTTGGCGTTTTACCCTGGTTATTGCCAGCCGAACGCATCGAAGTGCCAGCAGATTTGGCAGCACCTGGCCGCGAAAAAGGCCTCATGGCAGCAACAACAAGCGCCTGTTACAGCACAGTAGTCAAATCCGGTCAGGTTCAGCGCCTTCAGTTAGTTCAGTGGCTGATCACACCGGCAGCGTCCAAATTCCCGGCCACAATGGCAAGCCTTCCGCCGTGTATAAAGTAAGATGCGGCCGCGCGGACATGCCATAACACAGCGTATCGGCGTCTGCCGGCACTGTGATATGGACTTGATGGTGCGCCGCATGCAGAAATGCCGGTGCGGACTGCCAGCCCACCGCAGGACTATGCGTAAAAAATCCGTCGAGTGGCCCACTGTGCTGCCAACTACAGTCCTGTGGTAAACGCAGTTGCGCAGTTGTTGTGATGCGCTCAAGCAGGTGCGCTGTTAGCTGAGAGATGCTGGAGCGCAAACCGGCAGCCAACAGCTGCGGTAGTTGCAACGCCAGTCGCCGGGCCAGTTCGGCTTTAAACGGGGGATGAATATCATCTTCTGCGCCCAAATCGGCGGCAGACACCAACATAACTTGACGCGCTGTTGCAGCGATGTGTTGCTGCGCCTGACGCACCAGCACAAAACCATGTTGCAGTTGTGGCAGGCCAGAGTGGCCAAAACCAGCGATTTGCACCAACAGCAGCGGGAACTCCCAGCCAGCAACCTGACGGCAACTGTGCAGCCAGTGCTGCAGTTTGACGCCATAGTGTGCAGCGTTTTTACCCATCGCATCTTGTTCGCCCTGATACCAAACCAACGCGGAGAAAGGTTGCTGTAGCCAGGGTTTGAGCCTTGATGCAAACAAAGCGCCGGCTTGCCAGGCTTGGGTGGCATTTGTGCCTTCAGCCTGTTGCGTCCAGGCGTCGATGGCAGAGCCGGGCCAGCTGATATCAACCAGCCCCAGCATCATCGCTGTAGCCCCGTCCGCTGCCTGATAGTGCTGACTGAAATGGCACAGCAGCGCCGGCCAGTCGGCCAACAGTGTGGGTGTGAGCTGCTGCCAGTGTCCCGCACGGCGAAAATGGCTCGGTTGTTCGTCTGGAGCTACGGGCTGATAAACATTTGTCAGATAAGCGCGCACTGCTGCAATACCAGGTTGTGCTTGCAGTTTTTCCTGCAGATCAGCCAATTGCCCGGGGTAATGCCGCAGCGGCCAGCCAACATTGGACTGGCCGGCAAATAGCAGCAATTGGCCAAACCAAAGGTCGTGCAAACTGATAAGGACAACGTCAGCCTGCGAGATGGTGCAAGTCCAGGGGCCGGAAGGCGGCTGGGGTGGAATGTCGACGCTGAATATGCCGTGTGCGTCCGTGTGCGCTTCAAACTGATGCAGAATATGTGGCTGTTGCAGTGTGACACGCAATAATTGCTGCGGTGTGGCAGTGCCGCATAGTGATTGGCGCTGGCCGTGTTGCAGCACTGCGCCCGATGACCACAACGGCGACAGGCGGATCATGCTGCTGCGCGCCATGTCAGTCCTGCGCGAACAGTGCGGCTTTGAGCGCCGGCCACTGGCTGGCAAAACTCTGATGCGGCGCTTCTTTAAAGCCGCTACGCACATATTGCTGCAGCCGGCCTTCGATAAAAGCCAGCAGCAAATTTGCCACTGCGCCTTCGTCGCCATGGCGTTTGCCGGTGCCGAGTTTGCGCTCGCGCAGGCATTGTTTCAGTTGTTTTTCCAGTCCGTCCAGCAGCTGGCTGACCCGTTCGCGCAGTCGTTCCTGCTCGCCCTGCAGGGCTTCGCTGGTCAGCAGCCGGCACAAGCCGGGTCTGCGCCCGGCAAATTG
Organism: Rheinheimera sp.; assembly: GCA_034519945.1. GTDB lineage: Bacteria > Pseudomonadota > Gammaproteobacteria > Enterobacterales > Alteromonadaceae > Pararheinheimera. The sequence goes on along the minus strand of JAXHNX010000004.1, from coordinate 26,505 downwards.
CAGCAAGGCTTCCAGCATCAGCTGAATACGGGCTTCGGCTTGTTTGTGGGTTTGGAAAATAACGCGAAATTCCTGTTGCAGCTCTTGCTCCATCAGATCGAGCAGGCCTTCGAACATCCGCGCTTTACTAGGGAAATGACGATATAACGCAGCTTCGGTGACACCCACCTGCGTCGCAAGTGCGGCAGTGGTGATCCGCTGACCGGGGCTTTTTTCCAGCATCACGGCCAGCGCATCCAGAATTTCCGCTTTGCGGTTGCTGCTTCTGGGCGTCGACATCAGCGCTTAAGACCGGCCTGAATGGCCAAAACCACCTTCGCCGCGCTCTGAGGTATCAAATTCCTCAACCAATTCAAACTGCGCCTGCACCACCGGCATAAACACCAGCTGAGCGATGCGGTCACCCGGCTGAATAGTGAAAGCATTTTGGCCACGGTTCCAGGTGGAAATCATCAGCTGGCCCTGATAATCCGAGTCAATCAGACCGACCAGATTGCCCAGTACGATGCCGTTTTTATGGCCCATGCCGGAACGCGGCAGAATGGTCGCGCATAAGTTCGCATCACCGATATGAATGGCAAGCCCGGTTGGGATGAGTTCAGTTTGGCCCGGTAACAGCGTCAGCGGTTCGTCTAATAAGGCGCGTAAATCCAGACCGGCAGAACCCGGCGTGGCGTATTCCGGCAGCGGGTATTCAGTGCCAATGCGCCGGTCGAGAATTTTCAGTTCAATGCTTTTTTTCATCTTGGTATTGCTCATAAATCAGGGAAATTAAGGCTTGGGCTAACTCGGTTTTACTGCGTTGGCCCAATGGAAATTCGCTTGTTTTGCTGTACACCGTGATGGCGTTTTGTTCGCTGTTAAAGCCAAGCGAAGGGTCGGACACGTCGTTGGCGCAAATCAGGTTGAGATTTTTTTTCTGCAGTTTTTGCCGGGCGTAGTCAGCGACTTTTTCCGTCTCGGCGGCAAAACCGACAGTAAAAGGCCGTTGTGTTGTGAGTGCCGCGACGCTGGCGATAATGTCCGGGTTTTTCACTAATTGCAGCGTCAGGCCGTCATGGTCGGCGGTTTTTTTGATTTTCTGCGACGCCAATTCGGCCACACGAAAGTCCGCCACGGCGGCACAGCCGATAAAAATGTCACTAGCGGGTGCTTGTTGCAGGCTGCTGACATACATCTGCTCGGCGGTGGTGACATCAACCCGCTTCACGCCTGCAGGCGTTGCCAGCTGCACCGGGCCGCTGATCAGCGTCACGTCGGCGCCTAGCGCTGCAGCGGCAGCGGCAAGGGCATAACCCATCTTGCCGGAGCTGTGGTTACTGATGTAACGCACCGGGTCAATCGCTTCACGCGTTGGGCCGGCAGTAATAGTGATTTTTACACCTTGCAGGCGTTGCTGCGCGGGCGTTGTCAGGACGCCGATGACGGCATCAACCAGCTGTAGCGGTTCTAACATCCGGCCCGGGCCGACGTCGCCGCAGGCCTGTTCACCGGCATTGGGCCCAAATATGTGAATATTTCGTGAAATTAAGGTTGATAAATTGGCCTGCGTCGCTATGTTCTTATACATCTGCTGATTCATTGCCGGCGCGATAGCCAGCGGCGCACTACTGGCCAGAATGCAGGTGGTCAGCAAATCATTGGCCATGCCGTGGCTGATGCGGGCGATGACATCGGCCGAGGCCGGAGCAACCAGAATCAGGTCAGCCCATTTCGCCAGTTCGATATGGCCCATCGCAGCTTCGGCGGCGGGGTCGAGCAATGACTGGCCGACCGGATGACCGGACAGCGCCTGTAGCGTCAACGGCGTAATAAATTCAGCCGCAGCCGGGGTCAGGATCACCCGGACTTCGGCGCCACGCTCTTTCAGGCGGCGAACCAGATCGGCAGCTTTATAGGCGGCAATACCACCACTGATCCCAAGCAGGATCTTTTTGCCAGCAAGGATGTTGTGCATAAGAAAACCATCAGCCAGAAACTGGCCGATAAGATACCACGAACTCAAGGACGAGTAATCATGACCATCAAGCAATGGCCGACGGCCGAACAACCCCGTGAAAAACTACTGAGTTATGGTGCCGGCGCTTTGTCCGACGGCGAATTGTTAGCGATTTTTCTCGGCCACGGCTGCGCCGGTCTCGATGCCGTGGCGATGTCGCGGCAGCTGTTACAGGATTTTGGCGGCGTACGGGCGTTTTTCGCTGCGCCACGTGGCCAATTCTGCCGGCACAAAGGGCTGGGCGTGTATCGTTACGTAAAAACCCAGGCGGTGCTGGAGCTTTGCAAGCGCTGTTTATATCAGCATCTGCAGCGCGATACCGTGTTTTCTGACCCCGGTATGGTGAAACATTATTTGCAATACAGCATTGGCCTGGAAACACGCGAAGTCTTTATGACTTTGTATTTAGACAGCCAACACCGGCTGATCAAAGCCGAACCGCTATTTTATGGCACGATAGATGCCTCGCCGGTCTATCCGCGTATTGTAGTTCAAGCTGCTTTAGCGCATAATGCCGCCGCCGTTATTTTGGCTCACAATCATCCATCCGGAGTTGCTGAGCCGAGTCGCGCTGACAGAGCGATAACGGAGCGCCTGACCCAAGCCATGGCTTTGGTCGACATTAAGTTATTGGATCACTTTGTGGTCGGCGACGCCGAGGTCATATCCTTTGCCGAACGCGGCTGGCTTTAAGATCTGAAAGGATCAACACGATCTATGCATAAAGTTCAGGCATTATTGCTTGAGTTTTTTTAGCTGATCGTGTATAAATTGCGCCCTTTCAGAAATCCGGGGCATTCTTCTTGGCCAGAAGGATGACGATAGCTCGAGCTGAAGTAATTTTGGAGATTTATTGACATGTCTAGAGTATGCCAAATCACTGGCAAAGGTCCGATGGTAGGTAACCGTCGTTCACACGCCAACAACGCAACAAAGCGCCGTTTCCTGCCTAACCTGCAAACTCACCGTTTCTGGGTTGAAAGCGAAAACCGTTTCGTTACGCTGCGCCTGACAACTAAGGCTATGCGTATCATCGATAAAAATGGTATCGATGCCGTTTTAGCTGATCTGCGTAAGCAAGGTCAAAAGGTTTAAGGAATTAGCAAATGCGCGATAAGATCCGTTTAGTTTCTTCTGCTGGTACAGGCTTCTTCTATACAACTGATAAGAACAAGCGCACCATGCCAGAAAAAATGGAAATCAAAAAATTCGATCCTAAAGTGCGCAAGCACGTGATTTTCAAAGAAGCGAAAATCAAGTAATCGGATTTATTTCCAAAAACAAAACCCGGCCTTGTGCCGGGTTTTGTTTTTTTAGCATCAAAGCAATCTGCGGCCATGCGCGAGCCGAATCGAACACTCGTCTCAACAGAGTCGCCGCATCGCAGACAAATTGGCGACTGCAGCGCTATCCGGTACACTGCCAGCATCTTCAGTCAACAAGCGAACCCTATGCTTAGATTATCCCGCCAATCCTGGAACAATCTGATTATCTTTGGTGTGCTGGCACTGTTTTTCCTGTTTTACATAGCGCCCAGTCATCTGGCTTTTATGCTAAGCCGCGACCAGACCATCAGCATTGTTGCGCCTGGGCAAAAGCTCCTGCAATTACAATTTCCCCGTGCCACGCTGAAACAAGCCGGACCAGTTTGGCGTTTAGAGCCCCAGCTTAACCAGCCAGAGCCTGAGGCCATTCTGCAGCAATGGCAAGATTTTCAGTTGCCACCGGCTAAAACGGATGGCCCACAGATCCTGGCTCAGGTGTGCCGGGTGCTGTTGTATCAAAGCGGTGAGGCGCAGCCAGTGTTATGGCTCATTGCGGTTGATCAGCAACAGTGGTATCTGCAGTATCAGCAAGTATTATTCCCGATCGATCGGACTACCGCTGACAAGCTTTGCCCGCCTTCTTTACGTTAAACCGGAGTTGTTATGCCTGAATTACCAGAAGTTGAAGTCTCCCGGTTAGGCATCACGCCACACCTGACGAACAGAACAATTCGCCGTATTGATGTGCGCCAGCCAATGCTGCGCTGGCCGGTGCCGGCAGAGGTGATGGCTGTAGCGAATGCGCCGGTGCTGAATGTCAGCCGCCGCGCCAAATATTTACTGATCGAAGTGCCAGGCGGCAGTATTATTTTGCACCTCGGCATGTCTGGCAATCTGAAGATCCTCAGTGCCGACACGGCCGCAGGTAAACATGATCATGTAGATATTGTGCTTGATAATCACACTTTATTACGCCTGAACGACACTCGCCGTTTTGGTGCTGTGCTGTGGCAAGCGGCCGGAACCGATCATCCGTTGTTGACCACCTTAGGGCCTGAACCACTGACGCCGGCGTTTCACGCAGAGCAGTTGTTCGCGCAATGTCAGAAACGTAGCAGCGCCATCAAGCTGGTGCTGATGGACAATCATGTTGTGGTTGGTGTGGGCAATATTTACGCCAATGAATCTTTGTTCAAGGCCGGCATTCTGCCGACCAAACCGGCGAATCAACTGACGCTGGCACAATGTGCCGTGCTGGCTGAGGTGGTGAAACAAATTCTGGCACAGGCGATCTCGCAGGGCGGCACCACGTTAAAGGATTTCAGTCAGGCAGATGGCAAACCGGGTTACTTTAAACAGGAACTGTTAGTGTATGGTCGTGGCGGCAATGCTTGTATCAGCTGCAACAGCCTGCTTGAAGAAATCCGTTTAGGCCAGCGCAGTACCGTATTTTGTCGGCATTGCCAGGCCTGAACGGACTGCTTTAAAACGGCCGTTTGGCGATGAGCCGCCAACGCCAGCCAGATAGCTCCGGATTGTCGCTGACCGGCTTTGCCAAATCGATACTGATCACACTGCCACGACTGGAGTGGCTTGGTAACAGGCGGATGCCGATGCCGTAACCTGTCAGATTCTGCTCATCATCCGGCCCGGCCGGCCGTTGTGGATTGTCCCAGGCCCGCCCGACATCGACAAAACCGGCCAATGCCACGTCTAATAACTGATACACGTGCCAGTGTGTGATATAGCGGTACTCCAGTGACGCTATTGCGGCTTTATCGCCGGTTTGATAATAAAGCGGGAACGCACGCATGCCTTCATCACCACCAATCGTCATGCGTTGATCGCGAAACAGATTTTTGCCGACCGACCATTGCAGCTGAGCGATCAGCACTTGTTGCGCCGATAAATGCCGCACGTAACGCAGTTCACTTTGAAATAATTGCTGTTCCTGCAACTGGTTGCGGTGTAACTGTGAATAGCTCAGCTTTCCGACTAACCAGCTGATGTCGTCGATGGCAATGTTCTTTTGTACACTCGCTTGCCAGTGCCATCCGCCCTGATCGGCACCGAGACTTTCCAGCAACCGGCCGAGTCGCAGCGAGGCTTGCCAGCCAAAATTCACGTCTTCTACCCGGTTCCATAAAAAGAAGTTGGTCAGCTCGCGGTAATCGGATTGTAGAAACTCCCAGCTCAACCAGACTTGCGACAAATCCCGGTTGTCCGGTTGCGCCTGAGTACTGTCATTATTCAAGTCAAATTTACGTTCGTCCAACGTCACACCGGCATTCAGATGCTGCACGCTGTCGCTGTCCCGCCAGAAACTCCAGCCACTGCTCAGTTCGACCAGCTGTTGGTTACTTTTGTATTCGTTGTAGACATCACCGCGGGCATACTCACTGATATCTTTGATTTCTTTGAAGATATCCAAGTTGTAAGCACGTTCAGAAGACAGGCGGTAAAAGGGTTTTGCCAGATTGAGCCGGTAACTTTCACCGTCTGAAGTGTCGGCATATTGCATCGTTGTTTGCCAGTGACTGCCGCTGATGTTCGGGCTATGAAACTGCAGCTTGTAGCCATCGCGTTCGCTGTCGGTAAAGTATTCAATTTGCGCCTGATTGCCGGTGCCCCACAGGTTGTCTTCAGCCAGGCCAAGATTGGCTTTGGTTGCGCCGCCAGTATGGCCTAGAGAAATGCGCGGCAGCAGTGACCAGTTGTCCCAGGTTTGTACTGTGACCTGCACGGTCTGACTGGCCGGACAATAGGCAGAAATGCTGACTTCTGCATGACGAAGATAGCGGCGGGAGCGCAACAGACGTTCAGTCTCCGCCAGAATACTGCTATCGAGTTGCTCGCCTTCCTGAAACAACAAATCTTCACGCAAGGCACTTTCGCTGGTGATCACATGATATTCATTGGCAAAACGGTGGAACCAGACGCTGTGTTTGCTGGTGAGGTCAAAAATGTCATTGCGGACAAACAGAACTGTGCCAATACGCCATTGTTGTGCCGATGCTGGCAGCGTTTCAGCTTTAGAGAGCATGGTGCAGTCTTCTGCAGCCAGAGCGTTGCCACCGGACGTTAGCAATATGGCCATGTTCAGTATGATCGGCAGGGATCGGATCCGTCGCATCACAGCTTCCTTGGTTCCGGAACGATGCGGCTCAGTTAATGCGGTTTGACGTGGAAATGCAAGAGGTAAGATAAAATTGTGATAAATAACAAAGAGATCAGCTCTGCCAATTGGCAGAGCTGATCAGACGACTTACATTTTGCCGTCTTTTTTCTTCAGTGATTTTAATAGTGCGACCTGGCTGGGTGACAGCTTGATCACGCTGCCAGGATAAGCACGTCCGGCTGGATAATCCCATTCACGTGGCCGTGATTCTTCAACGATTTTCTTGAAGCTGGCGCAGACGGAATTAGTCGGTTTAGCGCCAAGTTTTTTGGCGTAGGCTTTCAGATATTCGTCTGACGCGCCTTCGTTGGATAACAGGCAATAGCCTTCTGTAGAGTAAACAACTTCTTCTGATTCCTCAGCAAAAGCGATGTTGCTGGTCAGAGCCCCGGCTGCCAACAGGATGATAAGACTTTTTTTCATAGTTTTCCTCTTGTTATAACTGCACGTCAAAAATGACGTTCTGATTAACCCTAGCTGCTGAAAAATATTTTGCCAGCTTGTACCCAGATGAATTTTTCTGATTTCTTGCGACTGTACAGAAAAGCCGCTAAACTGCCGGCCAAACCAAGGGGTGCAACCGCTGAGATGCCGCAAGGCAAACCCTTAGAACCTGATCCGGGTCATACCGGCGGAGGGATGGTGTGAACACTTCCAGCTGCACGCGCGTGATCCCGGTCTTTACCGGAGTAAGTTGATGTTACGTGCATTCTCGCCTTTATCTGTCGGTCTTTTTTCTTCTGTAACGCTGCAGCGTCCACCATTTTTTCCGGCATTATCTGTTATTGCTTTGCTTGTATCCGGCGCATTACAGGCCGAAGAGCAGGCCGTCACTGTGCAGGATGTCGAACGGATTGAAGTGCGTGGTGATTTTCGGCAGACCAATCTGCAAAAACTGCCGGGCAGTGTCGTCGTGTTGGGCGATTCCGACATTAAACGCCAATCCGCACAGCATCTCGATGATTTGCTTGCCAATATCGCTAATCTAAATGCGTCCGCCGGCGCATCGCGCAGTCGTTTTTTACAGATGCGTGGTGTAGGCGAACGGAGTGAATTTGTCGACAACATCAATCCTTCGGTAGGTTTGCTGGTAGACGGCATCGATTATTCGGCGCTTGGGCTGTTGTCGCTGGCTGACACGGCACAGCTCGAAGTATTCCGTGGCCCAGAAGCGACTCGTTTTGGCGCCAACGCGCTGGCTGGCATGCTGAACCTGCAAACGGCTGACCCGGTGTTTGCCAGCGAAGGCCGGCTGCAACTGACGGCGGCAAATTACGATAGCTGGCAAGCCAGCATGATGCTGAATCAGGCACTGACCGAGCAATTTGCTTGGCGCCTGGTGGCTGACCGGCAACAATCAGACGGCTTTATTCACAACGAATTCCTCAAGCGCGAAGACACCAACGGCATCGACGAAACGACGTTCCGGCTGAAAACGCGCTACCAACCCAATCAGGATCTGACGCTGGACTGGTTGTGGAACCACCACGACATCGACAATGGCTATGATGCATTTTCGCTGGATCGTAACCGCACAACGTTGTCCGACCAACCCGGTCAGGACAAACAAGATGTGGATGCCAGCGCGCTGAAACTGCAGTATCAGGGTTTTGCCAGCGTGGATAGCCTGACGCAGCTCAGTCTGTTAAATGCGGACACCGATTATGGTTACGACGAAGATTGGGGTTATGTCGGGATCCACCCGGATGAATACTCGTCAACAGACCAATATCTGCGTGAGCGTGATTTCATCAGTCTGGAACAACGGTTCATCAGTAAAAATCAGCAGGGTCACAACTGGGTCGCGGGTTTGTATACAAGTCAGCAAACGATAGATTTAACCCGGTTATATACCTGGCTTGATCAGAATTTTATCAGCGATTTCGAACGGCAGAATCTGGCTGTTTATGCAGAAAACGAACAGCAATTAGCGCCGGATCTGACGCTGACTTATGGCGGCCGCCTGGAGCAATATCAGGATGAATATAGCGACAATAATGGTATTCGTACTGATGGCGATGACCAGATGTGGGGCGGTAAACTTAGTTTGGCCTATCAGGTGAGCCCACTCAGTCAGATTTATGGCTTAGTGTCCAAAGGCTACAAAGTGGGGGGCGTCAATGGTGAAGCCCTGGCAGAAACCCTGAATCCTAAATTGAGCGGCTTAAAAGACTTCTTACTGAGCAAAGCCACTTTTGCGCCAGAACAGCTGATCAATGCGGAGTTTGGGGTCAAAGGCCAAAATGCCGATCACACTCTGGTGAGCCGGGTCTCGGCATTTTATATGTGGCGGGAGGACATGCAGCTCAAAGCCTGGATTAATCAGGGCACCAAGTTTGTCGGTTATATCGATAATGCGTTTAGCGGGCGCAATTATGGCCTGGAGACCGAAAACCGCTGGCAGCTGAACCCTGCACTGGTCCTGCATGTCAGTGGTGCTGTGCTGAAATCTGAGATCCGTGGTTTTGTCACCAAAGCTGGCCTCGATATGAGCGGCCGCGCACAAGCACAGGCGCCGGAATATCAGTTCAGTGCCGGGGCCGATTGGTCGCCACTGGAAGCGCTGCAAATCTCGGCGCAATATGCCCATAAAGATGGTTATTACTACTCAGATTCCGAAAACATCCGGGCCTCACACAGTAACTTGCTGAATCTTCGGGCGAGCTATCAGTGGTCGCAGTGGGAACTTGCGCTGTGGAGTCGCAATTTGCTGGATGAAACTTACGGCGTGCGTGGTTTTTATTTCGGCAACGACCCGCGGGATGGCTATAGCGACCATCTGTACGAGCAGTTCGGCGAACCGCGCCGGGTTGGTCTGAGCGCCACTTATCAGTTCTGAACTTATTAAAAGGACATCGTGATGCAACTTTCTATCGAAATCAGTAAATATCCGCTGACCAGCGATTACATCGAACCTATTAAAGGGTTTATCGAAGAGCTGAACAAAGAAGCCGGCCTGCACGTGCTGACCAATACCATGAGCACGCAGGTTTTTGGTGAATACGATACGGTGATGGCAGCGCTGCAGCGCTGTATCCGCTGGTCGTTTGAACGTTATGGCAAAGTGGTGTTTGTGGTGAAATTTCTGCACGGTGATCTGCGGCCATGACGGAACTGTGGCAACAGCTGCTGAACCAGTGGCAGCTACAGACGGCGCTGGAACTGATTGCGACTGTGTTGGCGCTGTCCTACACGGTGCTGGCCATTCGCCATAGCCTGTGGTGCTGGCCCGCGGCACTGGCGAGTACTGTGCTGACGCTGCAGATTATGCTCAGTGCCAATTTGTACACCGACGCACTGCTGCAGCTGTATTACGCCGGCATGGCGCTGTATGGCTGGTGGAACTGGCAGCAATTGCGCAACCAGACTGGTCAGGTTCAGCAAGTGGTGGAATGGCGTGGCTCACAACACCTACTACTCATCAGCGTGACAGCATTGGCGGGAGTGTTGCTGGGTTTCCTGATGCAGCAGTTTACCAGCACCGATTTTGCCTGGCTTGGCGCGCAAATCAGCTGTTTTGCCGTGGTGACAACTTACCTGGTGGCGAAAAAAGTGGTGTCGAACTGGCTGTACTGGATAGTGATTGATGCGGCGTCGATTTATATGTATCTGCAAAAAGATCTGTATTTTTTCAGTGCGCTTTTTGTTATTTATACGCTGACCGCAGCTTCGGGATATTTCGCATGGCGCAGCAACTACCGGCAACAGCAACTGAACAACGCATCTGGCATCTGTGTCAGCGGCTAGAGTTTTTTGCTAATCATCTGCCGCTGGCATTGCAAAAGCTGGCGGCCAGCAGTACCAACGACAATTACTACGTGCATACACAACGGGGTCATTATCTGGTGCGCCATTATAAACCGGGCGTGGCCGGCGTGTGCCGGCAGCAGGAACTACGTTGTCAGCATGCCGCAGCGGCTGTGGGCGTCGCGCCGGCACCACTGTGCCTGAACAACCATCAACGGATTTTAATCAGTGATTTTCTGACCCACAGCCGCCATTTTGACTGGGAACTGCACCACTCGCATTTATTGCAGCTGGTGGAAAAACTGGTGCGGCTACACAAACTGAAAGTGCAGACACCGGTGTTAGATCCTTTTATCTATCTGCAACAACTGCGCGACAAAGTGTTTGATGCAGCCTGGAATGCGGATGATGAGCGGGATTGGCAACGACTTCGCACTGCAGCTGCCGCATTCAGCTTATTGCCGGGTGATCAGGTGTTGTGTCATATGGATTTGCACAGCGGCAATATTTTGTTGCAGCACCAGCAGTTATGGCTGATTGATTATGAGTATTGCCAGCAGGCCGATAGTGCTTTTGATTTGGCAGCGTTATGTTTGAATTTGCAACTGAATGCGAAAGAACGGGAACAATTGCTGAATTTATACCTGCAATTCCGGCCTCAGGCGCGGCAAGATTTAGCGCAGCGGTTGCAGTTAGCGTCGTTGTTATACAGTGGGTTTTGCTGGTTGTGGTATAAGTCGCTGGAAGGTGGTGCGGATAAAGCAAAACTGGCGCAACTTACATTACGCCAGTTCCCTGGTCAGCAATCAGATACCACCAAGACGCTCAGCTAAAACTTTGTAACGCTTGACGTCTTCTTCTTCAAACATCGGTTTGCCTGCAGCATCCTTGTCGGCTGGAACTAATAAATTTTCCCGTGCCAGTCGTTCGACCCGGATATCCTGAATTGATAAAAAAGCCGCTACTTCGGCTACAGTCATTAAAGCCATGATGATTTCCTGCGTGATGTATCCCAGTAATATAAGCGCAGATATTCTGGTTTGTGAATACTGAATGGCGGAACAGTCGAAATTTAAAACGATTAAGTCGGGAAATAATCCTTAGTTACACTTTATAAGGCGGCCAGCGCTGTCGTTTGAGCGCATTCCAGTGGGCAGCCTTGTATCAATTATGTTAAACAAGCAACGATGTAAATGTTTAAGCATGAAGCAAAAAAATAACAGGAAGCAAAAATGGCAAATCGACCTCTTTCTCAATGGACCGTGCTGCTTGGTGCCGGTGCGATGATCATCAGTGGCATGACTCAGGCGCAACCGGCCGCACAGGCACCGGTCGCTGAACAAATTCCTTACACCGTTAAATCGGCCAACGGCGACCGGGTAGATCCGTATTACTGGATGCGCGACGACAAACGGCAGGACCCTAAAGTGCTGGCGCATCTGAATGCAGAAAACGCCTATTACCAACAATATGCAGACAAGTATCAGGACCTGACTAACAAACTGACCGACGAAATTATTGGCCGGATCAAGCAGGACGACAGTTCAGTACCGGCGAAAAAAGGCGATTACAGCTTTTACACCCGCTATGAGACCGGTCAGCAGTATCCGGTTTATCTGCGTAAGTTGCTAAAAACCGGCGCAGAGCAAGTGATTCTGGATGTCAACAAAATGGCAGCTGGGAAAGACTTTTATCAGGTCGGTAACTATGCGGTCAGTCCTGACAACAATCTGGTGGCGTACGCCGAAGACACCAATGGCCGCCGCCAATACACGGTGCGGGTGCGCGACCTCAGAACCGGCAAAGATTTACCGGATGTGCTGACTGGCGTGGAAGCTTCATTGGCTTGGTCTTCGGATAGCAAGCATCTGTTTTATATCGAAAAAGACAAACAAACTTTATTGGGTAATAAAATCCGCCGTCATCAGCTGGGCGAAGCGGTGGCCAAAGATGCGTTGTTGTACGAAGAGAAAGACACTAGCTTCTACACCGGCATTGGTAACAGCAGCGACGATCAATATGTGGTGTTGTGGCTTGGCAGTACAGTGTCGTCAGAAATTCGCGTGTTACCGGCCAATCAGCCGACCGCTGAATTTAAAGTACTGGCACCGCGTCAGCGTGACTTCAAATACGAAGCTGACCATTTGGGCAAGCGCTGGATCATCAGCACCGACTGGAACGCGCCAAACAACCGCATCATGGCAGTCGCTGACGATCAAATTGGCGACCGCTCACGTTGGACTGAATTACTGGCGCACGACAAAAATGTCTTTATTGAGTCATTTCAGTTGTTTAATGACTACCTGGCGATTAATGAGCGTAGTGAAGGTTTAAACCGCATCCGCGTATTGCCATGGCAAAATCCGGTAAAAGCCAGCTACATCAGTTCAGATGAACCTGTGTATGTCGCTGCAACTGACGTGAATCTGGAACAAAATACCGAATGGTTGCGTTACAGCTATACCTCGCTGACCACGCCGAATTCAGTGTATGAAGTGAATTTACGGACTGGCGAAAAGAAGCTGTTAAAACAGCAGGAAGTGTTAGGTGGTTTTGATCGGGCGAACTACGTGACGGAGCGGGTTTGGGCGGAAGCCCGTGATGGGACCAAAGTGCCGGTGAGTTTGTTATACCGCAAAGGCTTCAAAAAAGATGGCTCCGCGCCGCTGTATCAATATGCCTATGGCTCTTACGGCTCGTCGTCTGCTCCAAGCTTCCGCGCCAGCGTGCTGTCGTTAGTTGACCGTGGTTTTGTCTATGCCATCGCCCATATCCGTGGTGGTCAGGAAATGGGACGTCACTGGTATGAAGACGGGAAATTACTGAAAAAAATCAACACGTTCACAGATTTCATTGATGTGACTGATTATCTGGTCAAGCAACAATATGCGGCCAAAGACAAAGTATTTGGCATGGGCGGGAGTGCCGGTGGTCTGTTGATGGGCGCTGTTGCCAATATGGCGCCGGAGAAATACCGGGGTTTAGTAGCCAACGTGCCTTTTGTCGATGTGGTCACAACGATGCTGGATGAATCTATCCCACTGACTACCAACGAGTTTGACGAATGGGGTAATCCAAAACAAAAAGCCTACTACGACTATATGCTGTCCTATTCGCCTTATGACCAGGTGAAAAAACAGGCTTACCCGGCATTGCTGGTGACAACAGGTCTGCACGATTCCCAAGTGCAGTATTTTGAACCGGCGAAATGGGTGGCAAAGCTCAGAACAGAAAAAACTGACCAGCAACCGTTATTATTCCGCACCAATATGGAAGCGGGGCACGGTGGTAAATCCGGTCGATTCTCGCGGATGAAAGAAGTGGCGCAGGAATATGCCTTTATCCTGTCGCTGCTGGATAAGAAATCCTGATATATCAGTAATATAATATGTATAAACTGAAGCCCGGTATTTTTGCCGGGCTTTTTTTTGCCACTTTCAGTGTCTTCAGGCACAAGCGTTGGTCAGCGACAAGGTAAGTTGACTGGTCGCAAATTTCAGGCTGTATTCATAATTGTCATGGAGCTGCCATAGACATATTTGGCTGAACTCAGGTATAAGAATCTGACGTCGTTGATGTTTTTCGGGACTGGACCGCAATTTACTCTTGGGTAGGGCAGGCGAATCATCTCAGTTACGCTACATTAAACGTTGACGAAACTGCCGATAAAGATCAAATCAGATAATAACAAGTGAGATCCGCTATGAAACCTTCTGGCACTGCGCTGGCGCTGTACACCAACTTTCTAGGGCAATCGCCCAACTGGTTCAAACTGACCATAATTGCCTTTCTGTTTTTGAATCCATTGGTATTTATTCAGAACCCGTATATAGCGGGCTGGTTGTTGGTGCTGGAATTTATTTTCACGCTGGCGATGGCGCTAAAATGTTACCCATTATTACCCGGCGGTTTGTTAGCAATTCAGGCAATTGCAATGGGCATGACCAGTACTGAAAAGGTCATGCATGAAGTCTCCGTCAATATTGAAGTGATCCTGTTGCTGGTATTTATGGTCGCCGGCATCAACTTCGTCAAAGATCTGCTGTTGTTTGTGTTCACCAAGCTGCTGCTGCGGGTGAAATCCAAAACCGGCATTTCACTGGCATTTTGTGTGATGGCTGCATTTTTATCGGCGTTCCTCGATGCGCTGACCGTGGTTGCCGTGGTGATCAGTGTTGCTGTTGGTTTCTACGCGATTTATCACAAAATTTCATCAGGCAAAACTTTTCTGGATCAGCCATGATCATAATGCAGACGCGGAGGTACGCGAGTTATCGCGCACCGACCTGGAAAATTTCCGGGGCTTCCTGCGTAACCTGCTGATGCATGCTGGGGTCGGTACTGCCTTGGGTGGTGTAGCAACTATGGTCGGGGAGCCACAAAACCTGATTATTGCCGAAGCCGTTGAGCTGGGACTTTGCTGAATTTGCGCTGCGGATGTCGCGCGATTAGTATGCCGGTGTTAATCTGTGGTTTGTTGACCGACGGTACTGGTAGAGAAATTCGGAATGGTTTGATTTTGGTTGTGCGTTTACCGGTTGCAGTCCAGGATGTGCTGATTGCTTATGATACACTATCAGACGCGCCAAGCTGACCGCGTCTGACATCTCGAAATTGTGGGTACAGGGTGTAATTTCGCTGTTATTGATCGTTTGCCTGAGTTTACATATTGCATCCGTTGGCCTGATTGGTCTGATGGTGATTATTCTGGCGACTACTTTTTGTGGTGTCACCGATGAACATGCTATTGGTAATGCCTTTAAAGAAGCGCTGCCATTTACTGCGCTGTTGGTAGTGTTTTTCGCAGTCGTCGCGGTCATTATCGACCAGCATTTGTTCACGCCAATTATCACTTGGGTGCTGACGTTTGATGGGCAGCTGCAACTGGCCGTGTTGTTTTTGGCGAACGGCGTGTTATCGATGGTCAGCGACAATGTCTTTGTTGGCACTGTGTACATCAACGAAGTGAAAACAGCGTGGGAAGCCGGCCGGATCAGCCGTGAGCAGTTTGAAATGCTGGCGATTGCGATTAATGCCGGTACCAACTTACCTAGTGTTGCGACGCCGAACGGTCAGGCCGCATTCTTGTTCCTGCTAACCAGTGCATTGGCCCCGTTGATCCGGTTGTCGTATATGCGGATGGTCTGGATGGCTGTACCATATACGATTGTACTGACGGTGGTCGGGTTTATTAGCGACTGTATTCCTGCTGCCTGAAGTGACCCACTATTTCTATAGCTGTTGGTTGGGTCCATCATTATGTGCCGGTGTTGCGGGTTCTGGCCGCACATTAATTCATCGGTAAAACTGGGGCATTCACCGTTCAGAATGCCCCATTGGCCGGTTAGGAACTTGTTTTCATCCGCTGTCACCCAGACAAATCAGGATAACTTTTAATCTGTTGTGTGAGCCTGTACCGGGTTTTGGCTGCGCTTTGTACACACAAAACTGCTAAAGAGGCGATGACATGGTGTCGATACTCCCCTTTATTCTGTGTCTGCCCCTTTAATCGGTATTGCGCTGTTGTTGTTTTTCAGGCAGCTCAGCCGCAATCAGCAAACCTGGATAGCACTGGCTGTACCGGCATTTGGTCTGCTGCTGCTAGCACCGTTGATACCGCAGCTGTTGCAGGGCGAAGTGTTGCAACAGCAATGGCAATGGTTGCCGCTATTAGGTTTACAGTGGACTTTACGCCTAGACGCTCTGGCGCTGCTATTTGCGATCCTCATCTTCGGCATAGGCCTGCTGGTGATTTTTTATGCCCGCTATTACCTGAGTCCAAAAGACCCGATGGGGCGTTTTTATAGCTGTCTGTTGCTATTTATGCAGGCGATGCTTGGCATCGTGTTGTCGGGCAACGTATTGCAGCTCTGGCTGTTCTGGGAACTGACCAGTATCAGCTCATTTTTACTGATCAGTTACTGGTCACATCGGTCCGATGCACGCAAAGGCGCCCGCATGGCACTTACGGTAACGGCGGCCGGTGGCCTGGCGTTGCTGGTCGGCCTGGTGTTGCTCGGTCAGGTGGCTGGTAGTTATCAGCTGGATGTTATCCTCAGTAAAGGATCGGAGATTGTGGCTCACGCGCAGTATCCATTGATCCTGACCTTGGTGCTGCTGGGTGCTTTTACCAAATCAGCCCAATTCCCGTTTCATTTCTGGTTACCTAATGCGATGGCCGCACCGACGCCGGTCAGCGCCTATCTGCATTCGGCAACGATGGTCAAAGCCGGTATTTTCCTGTTGATCCGTTTGTATCCGGCATTGGCCGGCACCGATTTATGGTTCAGTCTGGTGAGTCTCGCAGGTTTGCTGACACTATTAACCGGCGCCTATTTCGCCTTGTTCCAGCATGATATCAAAGGCCTGTTAGCCTACTCGACCATTTCACATTTGGGGCTTATTACCTTATTACTGGGTCTGGATACCGATCTGGCTACTGTGGCGGCCATTTTTCATATCATTAACCATGCGGTGTTTAAAGCCTCGTTGTTTATGGCCGCTGGTATTATTGACCATGAAACCGGCTCGCGTGATATGCGTAAAATCAATGGGTTATGGCATTTCATGCCGGTAACTGCCAGTCTGGCGATGGTGGCAGCCGCATCGATGGCGGGCGTGCCGCTGCTGAATGGTTTCTTATCAAAAGAGATGTTTTTCAGTCAGACGCTGCACCAAAGTGTGCTGGGATCACTGAGCTGGTTATTGCCGCTGCTGGCGACGGTCGCGGCGATGTTTTCGGTCGCTTATTCCGCCCGTTTTATCCATGACGTATTTTTTAACGGTAAGCCGATAGGGCTCGACAAAACCCCACACGAACCGCCGCGATATATGCGGGTGCCGATGGAGATTCTGGTGGCACTTTGTATCGGTGTCGGTTTATTTCCTCAGTGGCTGGTGGGCGATATTCTGCTGGCGGCTTCAACGGCGGCGTTGCAGCAAGCACCGCCGGCTTATAGCCTGGCGTTATGGCATGGGCTGAACCTGCCACTATTGATGAGTGCGGTGGCGTTTTTTGCCGGTATTGTGCTGTACATCAACAGAAAACAGTTGTTTTTGTTTCAGGCCGGTTTTCAGTCGACATTGGCAATCTATCGCTTTGAAGCGCTGGTGCAGCGGCTGGTACATAGCTGTCGCAGGTTGAGTGTTTGGGCGGAACCGGGCCGACTACAGCGGTACATTGCCATTATCCTGTGGGCAATGGTGTTGTTGGCGGGTTATCCGTTGCTGCAGCTGCATAGTTTGCAAGGGCCCAGAGCAAGCATGGTCCCCGACTTGCTCACAGCAGCGCTGCTGCTGATTATGGTGCTGGCCGCATGTGCGACGGTGGTCTGGCAGCGCCAGCGATTGTTGGCGTTAGTGATGGTGTCTGCCGTTGGCCTGATGCTGAGTCTGCTATTTATCCGTTTTTCGGCGCCGGATCTGGCGTTAACCCAGCTGGCGGTCGAAGTCGCGACAGCAGTGTTGTTGATGCTGGCATTGTATTTTTTACCACACCGCAGTCCGAAACAAAGTGCACATTCGACCCTGCTGCGGGATCTGGTGCTGGCGGGGAGCTGCGCTATTGTGGTCGGTAGTCTGGCTTACATCATGCTGACGCAACAGGTTGATTCGGTGTCGGCTTATTTTCTGGCCAACGCGAAAACCGGTGGTGGTGGTACCAATGTGGTGAATGTGATCCTGGTCGACTTCCGGGGTTTTGATACTTTTGGTGAGATCACGGTACTGGGGATCGCGGCGTTGGGAATTTACAAGCTGCTGACCGGTATTCCGCGCTTTAAACCCAGTGCCGATGCTGATGGCCGGAACTGGGCGCTGGACGCTCATCCGCTGTTGTTACGGGTGGTGTCGCAAGGCTTGTTACCGCTGGCATTGTTGGTAACAGTGTATATCTTTTTCCGTGGTCATAATCTGCCGGGCGGTGGTTTTGTCGCGGGTCTTGTCACCGCGGTCGCGCTTATTTTGCAATACATTGCCCACGGCGTGGATTGGGTTAAGCCGCGGTTAAACCTACAGTTTTCGGCGCTTATCGCCAGCGGCATTTTGATTGCTGGGCTCACCGGCGCTTTCAGCTGGTTGTTTGGTAAACCATTCTTAACCTCCTGGTTTGATTATTTCCAAGTACCACTGCTGGGACAAATTGAGTTGGCCAGTGCGATGGCATTTGATTTAGGGGTTTACCTGACAGTGGTGGGGGCATCATTGCTGATCCTGGCGAACCTGGGCAAGCTGACCACCAGATATAAACCGGAACACAAGGAGCAAGCCTGATGGAATTATTACTGGCGGTGGCCATCGGCCTGCTGACCGGCTGTGGTGTATTGTTGTTACTGCGTGGCCGGACCTTTGCCGTAATGCTGGGCCTGACCATGCTGTCGTATGCCGTCAATCTGTTTATTTTTGTCAGCGGTGGGCTGACGGCTGGTGCCGGCGCGGTGTTGGGTGCGTCCGCTCGTTACGCCGATCCGCTGCCGCAGGCATTGGTGCTCACTGCGATAGTGATTGGTTTTGCTATGACCGCATTTCTGGTCGTGCTGGCCATCCGAGCGCGTGCCGAGCTTGGGCACGACGAATTGGATAACCAGCGCGCGCCGAAGCGGGGGATGCCTTGATGTCACATATAGTCATTCTGCCGATTTTATTACCGGCTTTATTTGCGGTTTTATTGCTACTGCAACCATTAACAGGCGCAGCACAGCTGCGGCGTAGTTTTAGTGTTGTGGCAATGCTGCTGACATTATCAGTCAGCTCAGTGCTGTTGTGGCAGCAAACTAATGTACCGGCACAGCATTATTTACTTGGCAACTGGGCACAGCCGTTTGGCATTCTACTTGTGGCGGACCAGCTGTCGGTGCTGTTTGTCTGGCTGACGTCTTTGTTGGCGCTGGCGGTGACGCTTTACAGCTGCAGTGGCGATGATGAAAAAGGGGCGTATTTCCATCCGTTGTTACATTTTCTGCTGATGGGGCTGAATGGCGCTTTCCTGACCGGTGATTTGTTTAATCTGTTTGTATTTTTTGAAGTGCTGCTGATCTCGTCTTATGGCTTGTTAGTGCATGGCGGTGGCAAAAAGCGCATTCAGGCGGCACTGCATTATGTGGTGCTGAATCTGGTCGGGTCGGCGTTGTTTTTGCTGGCACTGGCACTGCTTTATGCGATGCTCGGGTCTTTGCATATGGCCGATATGGCGCAGCGGATCAGCATGCTGGAGCCGTCGCAGGCCTTGGCCGTGAAAGCGGCGGCAGCATTGCTGCTGATTGTATTTGGTTTAAAAGCGGCGTTGTTGCCATTTCATTTCTGGTTGCCGGCAGCATATAGCCAGGCGAGTGCCAGTGTGGCGGCGATCTTTGCAGTGATGACTAAGGTCGGTGTTTACAGCCTGTTGCGGGTATTTGGTCTGTTGTTTGGTGTGACCGCCGGTGAACTGAGCGGTTACGGCGAACCATTATTGTGGTGGGGTGGGTTGCTGACGATGCTGCTTGCCACGGCGATGGTACTGGCGGCAGTGGATTTAAAAGGCATGGCAGCGGCACTGGTGTTGCTGTCGGCTGGCATACTGTTGACTGCTTTGGGCAGTGGTGTGGCTGAAGTTAAGGCCGCAGCTTTGTTGTATGCCATTCATTCCAGCTGGATTGGCGCGGTATGGTTTCTATTGGCTGACCAGATAGGCCAGCAACGCGGCAGTGTTGGCGATCGTTTGGTTCCTGGCCCGCGGCTGGTGCAGGCGCAACTGTATGGCTGGTTGTTTGTGCTGAGTGCACTGGTTGTGATTGGAATGCCGCCTTTCTCCGGATTTGTCGCCAAGCTGTGGCTGATCCAGGGCATCACCAGCCACCCAGCCGGTTTGTTTTTGATTACGGTACTGTTACTGAGTAGTCTGGCAGTGCTGATTGCGTTAAGTCGGGCCGGCAGTATGTTGTTCTGGCGTGCCAACTCACCGGCTCAGGATTTAAACCCTGCCAGCCGGCTGCCGGTTAGCGCAGTGGGTTTATTGTTGTTATCTGGCCTGACGTTGGTACTGTGTGGCAACTGGTGGACCCAATTTTGCCTTGATGCAATTGCACAGCTACAGGCTGGCGTGGGAGTGCACTGATGAAACAGACATTATTTGCCACGCCATTGCGCAGCGCTTTATTGCTTTTGGTCTGGTGTGCGCTACACAACAGTTTCGCACCGCTGATTGTGTTGACGGGCGTTTTGCTGGCACTGTTGATCCCTTTGCTCAGTCGTGGTTTTCGTGAACCACAGCCGGCAGTGCGGCGTTATGGTTTATTGCTGCGATATCTGCTGATGGTGTTGTGGGACATTGTCGTCGCTAATCTGCAGGTGATTAAAGTCGTGCTTGGACCTAACAGTGCATTGCGGCCTGGTTTTGTGTTGTTACCACTGGATTTGACTGAGCCGTTGCCGCTGACGATTTTGGCCGGCACAATTTGCCTGACCCCAGGCACTGTCAGCGCTGAATTACTGCCACGTTGTGCTGAGAAACCTCAGTTCTTGTTATTGCACGTGTTGGACCTGCAAGATGAAACACTTTTGATCGCGGAGTTGAAACAGCGCTATGAAATGCCGTTGAAGGAGATTTTTGCATGTTCAGTCTGATCCTGATTGGCGTGATGAGTGTGATCGTGTTTGCACTGTTGCTGAATGGGTTGTCATTACTGCGTGGACCGGATTTGGCCGACCGTTTATTGGCGCTGGATACCATGTATATCAACAGTATCGCGCTGTTGCTGGTGTACGGAATTTATGTGTCGACTCAGCTGTATTTTGAAGCGGCGCTGCTGATTGCCTTGCTGGGATTTGTCAGTACAGTTGCAGTCTGCAAGTTTATGCTGCGCGGCGATATTATCGAATAGGAGGCAGGATGAGCATACTGGAGTGGGTGATCAGTGGTTTTTTACTGTCAGGCGCTTTGTTTGTGTTGTTGGGGTCGGTGGCGCTATTGAAGTTACCAGATTTTTATACCCGGCTACACGGCCCGACCAAAGCCACAACACTGGGACTGGGCAGCCTTGTTCTCGCGTCGATGCTGTATTTTAATCTGCAGCAGCAGACGTTGAGTCTGCAACAACTGTTGATTGCATTGTTTTTGTTTATTTCAGCGCCAGTGACCGCGCATATGCTGATTAAAGTGGCGTTGCACCATCAGCTGAAAGCCTGTGACAAGACGCAGGGACAGGAGCAAATACCGAAAGACTGAAACCGCAAAGCTAAAGAGCGGGTCGTGGCGGGCTTCAGTTTTCGTCGAAACCGGCACGGATCAGCGTTGTGACCGCAATCAGCGCAGCTTCCGCCTGCTCACCGCTGGTCACTACATCGACATTTTTGCCCTTGCTGCTGGCCAGCATTAGCAACGCCAGCACACTACTGGCATCGGCGCTGCGTCCGTCCTGTTGCAGTTCAATTTTGGCATCAAATTGCATACAAAGCTGAGCCAGCTTGGTTGCTGCCCGGGCATGTAAGCCCAGTTGATTAACGATGGTGACAGTATCTTTAAAGCTATTTGCCATGGTGACGGACTAACTCCCGGTGGCGGATCTGCACGTCTTCGCGTAAAGCCCGGAAGCTCTCTGCCAAAGACTCAACAATATAAACCGAACGATGTTGTCCACCGGTACAACCGATGGCAATCGTCAGGTAACTGCGGTTATTACGTTCGAGGTGTGGCAACCAGGTGCTGATGAAGCTGTTGATTTGCCAGGTATATTTAGCGACAACCGGCTGAGCTTCCAGATAATCTTTCACGGGTTGGTCAAGGCCAGTCAGGATCTTCAGTTCAGGTTCCCAATGCGGGTTAGGCAAAAAACGGGCGTCAAAGACAAAATCGGCGTCTTTCGGGATGCCGTATTTAAAGCCAAAAGACTCAAATAACATCACCAGACGACCAGTTTTTTGCCCGAGGATCCGTTCGCGTAACTGCTCGGTCAGCTGATGTACGTTTAGTTCTGTAGTGTCGATATACAGGTCGGCACGACTTGAGATTGGATCGAGCAGCTGCTGCTCACGCTGAATTGCTTCGTCCAGTGACATCGCCTGATGCGACAACGGGTGCAGCCGGCGGGTTTCACTAAAACGTTTGATTAGACTGGTGTGGTCGGCATCGAGGTATAGGATGGTCAGTTCAACTTTACGCGGCAGATACGACAGGATCTCAGTGAGCTCCTCTGGTTCTTGCGGTAAGTTGCGCACATCGATACTGACGGCGACCCGTTCATATTGCCCCATGACCGCATTGGCAAGGGTGGGCAACAAATTGACCGGAATGTTGTCAACGCAGTAGTAACCCAAATCTTCCATCACCCGTAACGCGACGGATTTACCTGAGCCTGACCTGCCGCTGACAACCAGTAATTTCATTTGGCGGCGCCTGCGTCAGCATGGCTGAGCAGCAACTGATACAGCGCCTGATCAGTGTCCGCATGACGGATTTTTCGCGTCAGATCTTTTTGACTGAGCAGACGGGCGATACCGGCCAACGTCGTCAAATGCGTCTGGCACTGATTTTCCGGAATGAGGATGGCGCAGAAGATATCCACGGCCTGATTGTCAATTGCATCGAATTGAATGGCATCCTGACTGACGACAAACACCAGCACAGGAGTTGTAACGCCTTTTAGCTTGCCATGGGGAATAGCAATGCCGCCGCCAATTCCGGTAGAGCCAAGCTTTTCCCGGGCCATCAGCGCTTCAAATACCGTGGACTCCGGCAATTCCGGCATATGCTGGTGTGCCAGCTCCGCGACGTATTCAAGGATGCGTTTTTTACTATTAAAAAGGACCGCACTTTTTGTGCAGTCCTCCGATAACATTGAGCTTAGGTTCATAAATCCAGAGTTCAGTGACGAGAAATCTTCTCTTTGTGTTTGATGACCTGACGATCCAGTTTATCGATCAACAGGTCAATCGCGGCGTACATGTTATCATCTTCACACTGCGCAAACACCTCTCCGCCGTTTAAATGCAGTTTGGCTTCGGCGATTTGTTTTAACTTCTCGACATTGAGCACGACATGCACATTGTTGATATGGTCAAAATGTCTCTCAAGCTTGGCAAATTTGCTGTCTACATATTCTCTCAGTGCTGCAGTAATTTCTACATGACGACCAGTTAGATTAATTTGCATAGACATTTCCTTCTTAGGTGAGCACTTACTTAGAGCAAGCTCTTACGTTGATTAGACGGCGGAATATAAAGAGATTCCCGGTACTTGGCGATGGTGCGCCGCGCGACGTTTATCCCCTGTTCCGACAGGATCTCGGCCATTCTGCTATCGCTCAGCGGTTTGGCCGGATTTTCCGCCGCCACCAATTTCTTAATAAAGGCCCGGATTGCGGTTGACGAACATTCGCCGCCGCTCTCTGTACTGACATGACTGGAAAAGAAGAACTTAAGTTCAAAAATTCCGCGCGGGGTATGCATATATTTCTGGGTGGTGACCCGGGAAATCGTTGATTCGTGCATGCCGACCATCTCTGCCACATCGTTCAGCACCATAGGCTTCATGGCTTCTTCGCCATGTTCAAAAAACGCCTGTTGCTGCTGAACAATACAGTTGGCCACTTTTAATAACGTTTCGTTGCGACTCTCCAGACTTTTCAGGAACCATTTGGCTTCCTGCAGATGCGAGCGGATAAACTGGCTGTCTGATGAGTTGCGTACTTGTCGCGACATTGCCGCGTATTGTTCATTAATTCTGATTTTCGGGAAAGCGTCGGGATTCAGTTCGACCATCCAGCGGCCTTTGACTTTTTTCACCGACACATCCGGCACCGTATACTGCTGTTCTTGCCGGATCACATCCGCGCCAGGGCGGGGATTCAGGCTGTGGATGAGTCGCATCACTTCACGCAGATCATCTTCTTTCAGTTTAGACACGCGCATCAGAGAACGGAAATCACGATTGGCTAAATATTCGCTGTGATGCCTAATTATTTCGCAGGTTTCTTTCAGGAAAGGGGTTAGCGGGTCAAACTGGCGCAACTGAATCAATAAACATTCCTGGATGGTGCGTGCGCCCACACCAACCGGATCGAATAACTGGATCCGTTTCAGCACGGCTTCCACTTCGTCCGCTTCGATATCATCAAGGCCCAATGATTCGAGCACGTCTTCACAGCTGATAGTCAGCAGGCCGTTTTCATCGATGGCTTCGATAATAATTTCAGCAATGGCGCGGTCCGTTTCGCTAAACGGCGTCAGCTGCATTTGCCAGCGTAGATAATCCTGTAAGGTTTCGGTGGTTTCGCCCTGAAACACAGTGTCTTCATCGGGTGAGCCTGTGCCAGAGACCGGGGCTGCGCTGACCAGATCGTCCCAGTTGCTGTCGAGGGGCAAATCTTCTTTGATGTTCTGTTCGGTCATCGACTCGCTGCTGTCCGGCACTTCGGGTTCAGCATATTCATCAGCGCTGTTATGTTCAGGCGCAGGGTCAGTATTTTGTAATTCATTGCCGCTGGGGGCTTCGGAAAAACTAAATTCATCTTCGGCTTCGAGCAGCGGGTTGGCGTCCAGTGCTTCCTGGATTTCCTGTTGCAATTCAATGGTCGACAGCTGAAGCAGCTTGATAGCTTGCTGCAGCTGAGGCGTCATTGTTAGTTGCTGTCCAAGCCGAAGTTGTAAAGATGGCTTCATGTACTTCTTGTCACTCCTGACGACCAGCTGGGGACTGGTTTTTTGCTAACTATAGCCTGAATTGATCACCGAGGTATACATCTCTGACTTGCTGGTTGGCCAATACCTCAGCCGGTGTACCAGAGGCGATCAGCTCCCCATGACTGACGATATAGGCGATCTCACAAACATCAAGGGTCTCGCGGACATTATGGTCGGTAATTAACACACCGATGCCACGATTACGCAGGTGTTGAATAATTTTCTTGATGTCGAGCACTGAGATTGGATCGACGCCGGCAAAAGGTTCATCCAGCAGGATAAATGCCGGATTTGCAGCCAATGCGCGGGCGATTTCAACCCGGCGCCGTTCACCACCAGACAGACTCATGCCCAGGCTGTTCCGGATATGGGTGATGTTAAACTCATCCAGCAGCTCGTCGGCGGTTTGTTCACGCTGATCTTCGGTCAGATCTTTGCGGATTTGCAGGATCGCCATCAGGTTCTCAAACACCGTTAATTTACGGAAAATCGAGCTTTCCTGCGGCAGATAACCAATCCCCTGCCGGGCGCGGGCATGGATTGGGTCAAAAGTGATGTCATTGCCGCCCAAAGTGATTTGGCCTTTGTCAGAAGGTACCAGCCCCACAATCATATAAAATGTGGTCGTTTTGCCAGCGCCATTTGGCCCTAATAGTCCAACAATCTGGCCGGCACCAACTTCCAGACTGACGTCTTTGACTACCTGGCGGCCTTTGTAACTCTTCGCCAGGTGCGCAGCTACAAGCTTTTTCACCCTATTTTCCTTCCGAGGTAAAGATAGTTGTGACCCGCTCTTTGCCTTTTTCACCTTCGGCACTGAGTTGTTGTTTTAGCAGGTCATATTCGATTTTGGCGCTACGTACCAGACTGCCACTTTGAGTGATTTCAGCTTTACCGGTAAGGGTCAGCACCCGGGTCGCCATCGCATAACGAATTTCTTCGGCACTGGCCTGGATTGGTTTGTCACCATCTAACACCTGCGAATACACAGCAGGTTTCCCAACAGCGATGAAAACTTCTTTACCTTCTCCGGCGGAACGATCGACCGTCAGCTTTTCGGCTTTAATCAATAAAGTGCCTTGTTTAACGATGACATTGCCGGAGTAAACCAGCATTTGTTGTTTCAGGCTGGCTTCGTTCCGATCAGCGTTGACTTCAATAGGTTCGCTGAAATCGGTGGTTTTTGTCGCGGCTGTCATGCTGATTAACAGCAGGCACAAACAACCCAGCTTATTGATTTTCATGTTGATATACCGTCCCTTGATGCTTGAACAGGCGCAATTTTTGCGCGGCTAAATCTGCTTGCAGACCCTGACCATGGATTTGAAAACTCTGGCCCAGCACCAGTACCGGATGGTCGGTTTGCAGCATTTGCGTATCGAGTAGCATTTCCAGCTGTTCGGTCTGAATTTGTTTGAACATCTCGTCAGGATGCAGGTTATCCACCTGCACATTTTGCTCCAGGATCACTTTGTTATCCTGATAAAACACACCTTGAGCACTGCTGATTTGCCAGCGCGGTTGCCTGTCTTCATACAGCGTGTAGGCCGGTTGTTCAAACTGGATCTGACCCAGCTGCTCAAAATGCGCCATCTGCGCAGCTTTCACCTGGCCGGACAAATTGCCGTCTTTGTCAAAACTGCGCCGGGTTAGCTGGTAGG
>JAXHNX010000015.1:0-64082 GCA_034519945.1 Rheinheimera sp. | reverse complement strand
CTCAATAAGCGGGCGGTTTCTTCTTCCATGCCCTGATGGTATTGGATCCAGCGCTGTTGCTGCCGTTTGGCCTGGTGAAAAGCGATGTTGGCTTTTTGCAGCAAAGACTCGGCACTGGCGGCATGTTCCGGAAACTGCGCAACACCAATAGTGGCGGTCAGTTTTAATAAGCCGGAATCAAAATTAAACGGTTTTTCAATCAATTGTTCGATGTGGTGCAAGCAGAACTGCCGTTGCTTGTCGGTCAGAATGTCCTGCAGGACCAGCGCAAATATATCTCCGCCGGTACGCCCGACCAACCGGGGTTTCAGAATGCTGGTATCAAAACGCCGGGTAACTTCCCGTAAGATGCGGTCGCCCTGCTTCAAGCCCACCGTTTCGTTGATGGTTTTAAATCGGTCCAGACCTAACATCACCAGCAGCAGCGGCTGTTGTTGCGGTAACTGGACCAGTCCCGACAACTCCTGCAACAAGGCGTCCCGATTTAAACAGCCGGTTAACTGGTCGTGGGTATCGAGATAACGGGTTTTCGCTGTCAGTTGTTGATTGGTACTGCGCTCATCGTCCTGCAACCAGACAACCAGCCCGAGGCCCAATAACGTCTGAAAAAACAATTCGAGATGTTTACTGACCACCACCACGCGCAAAAACGCCTGTCCTTCGCCCAACCAGCCTGACAACATTGCCATAACAAACATCAGCAAGCCCCACAGCATAATGGACAGGGCAACCAGCTTGGCAATCAGAATGCGGTGTGGCAGCGCAAACAACCAAATCCCGCCAACAAATAACGCGGCACCGATAAACAGCAACCGTAAATTCAGCTGCACTGTGGTTTTCCACACAGACGGCTCGGTATCTGTCACAAACAGCGCGACGGACACAAACGCCAGCGCAGCGACCAATAACAATAACTGATTTACCAGCCGACTGGAGATCCGTTCCGTGCTGACCGCTTCACGCACCCCGACCAGGATAAAAATGGCGAAAGCGTAGCTACAGAATAAATAGCCAAACTCCAGCCCCAGCAACGGCCAGAATATCCAGTCCGTGCGCGGACCAATTAAGGCGTAGCCCGTTAACATCAGCAGATATAATGCGAAAATGGCAAAGGCCACTGACCAGGATTTCAGGTAATGACGCTGATAAATCCGGTGGAAATACCACAGGATAAAACTAAGAGCGCAGGCCAGTCCGGCCTGGACCAGGAACAACGAGATGCGGGCCAGTGTCAGTTCAAAGCTCAAGGGGCAGGACCAGAATCGACGAAATTAAGCAAAAACTAACACAGCTGAAATGGTTTTGCACTGTGATTCCCGATTGAATTCAGCCAAAGCTGAATGCTTGAGCTTAGGGGAGATCCGTTTATACTGTTTCCCTAACCAATTGATCAACAGGCGGGAATTACCATGCAATACAATACTTCTGAATTATGTGATCTGTATGCCGACATGATTGATGTGGTTGAGCCTATTTTTGCCAACTACGGCGGCCGTCGCTCGTTCGGCGGTGTGATCCATACGGTGAAATGTTTTGAAGACAATGGTCTGGTGCGTCAGATGCTGGCAGAGCCGGGTGTTGGCAAAGTGTTGTTAATTGATGGTGGCGGTTCAGCACGTCGGGCGCTGATTGACGCCGAACTGGCAGCACTGGCCTCTGAAAATGGCTGGGAAGGCATTATCTGCTACGGCAGTGTGCGCGATGTGGATACGCTGGAAGATTTTGAGCTGGGCATTCAAGCCGTCAACGCCATCCCGGTGCGTGCCGATGACCAGGGGTTTGGCGAAACGGACGTGCCGGTCAATTTTGCCGGCGTGACCTTCCTGCCAGAAGATCATATTTATGCCGACAGTACCGGCATTATCCTGTCCGCGGAGCCGCTGGACATTGAGTAATCACTTACAGCGCCTGCAGGCCGCCGATTTGGCGGCCTGGCAACAACACCGCGCCGGTGAGACCCGGCTCGGTGCCGCTTTACAGTTTCTGAATCCGTTATTACCGCTGGAAGATGCACTCGCAAGCGCTGTGCAACATGGTTGCCGCTTCGTGCTGCTCGGGATCCCGGAAGATATCGGTCCCCGTGCCAATCTGGGCAATTGCGGTGCTGATCAGGGTTTTGCCGCTTTTTTAAGCCGGTTTATTAATTTACAGGACAACGCCTTCGCCAAATCCGGCGAGCTGCTGCTGGCGGGCACTGTAGCCTGTGCTGACCTGCAACAACAATCACAGAGTCTCGACAGCAACGACGCCACGCAGCTGGCACAGCTGCGCGCACTCTGTGCCGAGCTGGACCAGCGCGTCAGCACTGTGTTGCGGGCCTGTTTCGACGCGGGTCTGGTGCCGATTGTGATTGGCGGTGGTCACAATAACGCCCTGCCGATTTTACAGGCGCTGGCCGCGCATGCCGGACAAAGCGCCGATGCAATAAATCTGGATCCACATTGTGATTTCCGCCTACTGGAAGGCCGTCACAGTGGCAATGGCTTCAGCTATGCGCATCAGGCTGGCTGGTTGCGCAAATATTTTGTGTTGGGTCTGCACGAACTGAAAAACTCACAGGCGGCGCTGGCCCAATTGCAACAGGCAGGCGCTGGCTTTTGTAGCTACCAACAGATCTGGCAACGTCGGCAGCTGACGTTACAGGACGCCATACAACAAGCCATCCGGTTTGTCGGCGCAGATGACCCCAGACCACTTGGTATCGAGCTGGATACCGACAGCATCAGCGGCATGCCGGTCAGCGCCTATACCAATTGTGGCGTGTCTGTGGCAGATGCAGAGTGTTATGTCTGGCAGCTGGCGCAGTTACCGCGGGTGCGATATCTGCATCTGGCTGAAGCCGCACCGTCGCAGCATCCGTCCGGACTCAAAGCCGGGTTCAATGAAGCCGGTCAGATCCTGACCGCGTTAGTGTTGGCATTTCTGCAGGCAAGACAACAAGCGTGACCACCGGCTGTCATCGCAGAATGCCAGGCCGCTCTGTGGTGCCGCTGTTAAACTGATGCTGCCGCATCCAGGCCGGCAATCCGGCCAGTGCAAAAGGTTGACTGAATAAAAACCCCTGTGCCCGCAAACAGCCCATCCGTGTCAGTTTATCGGCGCAGGCCTGTTCCTCTACCCCTTCTGCAACCACATCAAGTTTCAGATTTTTGGCCAAATCAATAATGGCGCCGGTGATGGCCACCTGCGCCTCCGACTTATGCATGCCACTGATAAATTGGGCGTCGATTTTGACTTGCTGCAACGGAAACTCGCGCAACATACCAAGCGACGTATAGCCAGTGCCAAAATCATCCAGCACCAGCATCAGTCCCAATGCACGTAAGCGTTGCAGCATAGGCAACACCGCCTGTGGATCAGCCATCAACGCATCTTCTTTCAGTTCGAGGATCAACTGGCCGGGCTTCAGCTGATACTGCTGCAATAATTGCTGGATGTGTTCCACCAGCTCGATTTGCAACAAATCGCTGCTGCTGATATTGACGGCCAACTGCACCAGGATCCCTTCCTGTTGCAACGTCGCCAGCATCTGTACGGTCTGACGCAGCACCCAGCAAGTCAGCGGAAACATCAGCCCCATGCTCTCCGCCAGCGGAATAAACTGCTTGGGTGCCAACAAACCGTGCACAGGATGGGCCCAACGCAGCAATACTTCAGCCGCCACCACCTGCCGATCGGGCAATAACACCTGGGGTTGCACATCTAATTGTAATTGCTGCGCGGCAATCGCCTGCTGTAGCTCTGCCATCATCGCCAGCTTGTGCGGTGTGGTCGCCGACATTTCCACCTGATACAACGGTGAACCGTGACCGGAGCCCTGGCGCTGCTGTAACGCCAGATGGGCTTTTTCCACTAGTTCAGCAAAATCAATACCGTGCTCGGGATAGCAACTGATGCCTGACAAGATCTGATAGTCCACCGCGCAGCCACGCAGTAACAGGGGTTCGGCAATGTCATGTTCTAACTGATGTGCCAGATAACCGGCCTGATGTTGTTTGCCTTGTTGGTCCACCAGCAATAAAAAATCGACGCCGCCGAGGTGTGCCACCCAGGCATCTGTGCTGCTGAGCGCAACGATGCCCTGATGCTGGCTGGCCGCCAGATTTAACCGTCGCGCGATCTGACTCAGCACCAGATTGGCATGACTGTACCCCAGCAACTGATTGACCCGGTCAAAGCGTTCAATTTTTAATAGCACCAATGCCAGCTGTGCATGCGGGTGTGCCGAGATAAACTGTTGGAAGTCTTGCCGGGCCAGCCATTTGTTCGGCAAACCGGTCGTTTCATCATGCAATAACTGATAGGGCGGCGCTGTAGACGGATTGACTGCCGGCGCGTTTTTTCCACGCAACCACAATACAATGGTGATCAGCCAGCCGATGCCACAAAGCAACAAACCGGCCCATAACCACATCGCGTTGGCGGACTCCGGTTGTTGCGCGGCAACCGGAACCGAGGCGACAAGCAGTACAGCGGCAAATCGTCTCATCTGGTGAACACCTGCAAAGACTGTTTTTTGCTGAGCTTACGCTTTTTTGCCTGCTTGTAAAGCGACGCAATAACGCGGATTTAGCCGGGATTCACGACCTTGCCGCCGATCACCAGCTGCCGTAGCTGGCTGACGCCAAACTGATAACACAGCTCCGCCGGCTGACTGACCTGGTACAAGGCAAAGTCAGCACGCAGACCGGTCCGCAGCACGCCACGGTCAGCCAGCCCGAGGGCCTGAGCCGCATGTCGCGTCACGCCCGCTAAGGCTTCAGCCGGCGTCAGCCGGAATAATGTACAGGCCATATTCAGCATCAAAGGCAGATTGCACAATGGCGAAGTCCCGGGATTCAGATCTGTCGACACCGCCATCGGAACCTGATACTGGCGCAGCAAGTCAATCGGCGGCATTTTAGTCTCACGCAGGAAATAATAAGCACCCGGTAACAGCACCGCAACGGTGCCGGCACTGGCCATATTCGCGACATCCGCCTCGGTCAGATATTCAATATGATCGGCCGACAAACCGCCGAATTCAGCCACCAGACTGGCGCCGCCAAGGCTCGACAACTGCTCGGCATGCGCTTTTACCGGCAAGCCAAGCGCGCGGGCTTTATCAAATAAACGCCGGCTTTGCGCCACGGAAAAACCAATGCCTTCACAGAACACATCCACGGCATCGACGAGGCCCGCGTCATGCAGTTCAGGTAACATGCTGTCGACCACTAAATCCATGTAACCATCGCTGTCGGCGCTATATTCCGACGGTAACGCATGCGCGCCAAGAAAAGTAGTTTGGATCGCAATTGGATGATGTTCGCCGAGCAACCGCGCCACTTCGAGGATTTTGCGTTCATTGGCAAGGTCAAGACCATAACCGGATTTGATCTCTACACAAGTCACGCCCTGCGCCAGCAGCGCGTTCAGCCGGTTCTTTCCCAGCACAAACAGCTCTTCATGCGACGCCGCACGGGTGGCTGCCACTGTCGATTTAATCCCGCCGCCACTTTCGGCGATTTGTTGATAAGTTGCACCGTTTAAGCGCAGCTCAAATTCATTGGCGCGACTGCCGGCATACACCAGATGGGTATGACAATCGATAAAACCCGGCAACAACCAACCGCCCTGACCGTCAAAAGTCGGCGTCGCCAGCGCATCGTATAGCGGCAGCTCCGCGCGGGGGCCACAAAAGACAATCAAGCCATCGCGGATTGCCAGTACCGCCTGTTCCACCGCCCCATAAGGACCGGCCCGCTGCGGGTCCATACTGGCGATATTGACATTGTGCCAAATGGCATCGAAGTGCTGCATATTCTAATCCTGTTGATTGTTCACGTTTTGTACCTGCCAGGCTCAAACTTTGCGTTTTATTGTCTGCACCGCGGGCAGTCATCGCTACACAAATCCAGCAATAATTCTACCGCACTCACTTGTATATACAATCAAGAGCCGCTATTTTTTGCTGCACATTCCGCAGATATTTTCAGGCCAGAGTGCAACCCGATGCAACGCAGTAACGACAGCGGCACCCCCAAGTTCGCCGCCATCAAAGAGTTTATCCTCAGTCAGATTGAAAGCGGCAACTGGCCGGAACATAGCCGGGTACCTTCAGAACATGAGCTGTGTGACCAGTTTGCCGTCAGCCGGATGACTGCCCGGCGTGCCTTGCAGGAACTGACAGAACAAGGGGTGTTGTACCGCACTCAGGGGGTTGGCAGTTTTGTCGCATCGCCAAAATCGCAGTCCGCATTGCTGGAGATCCGTAATATCGCCGATGAAATTCAGGCGCGCGGCCATTTCCACAGCGCACGACTGGTTCAGCTGACCAGTCTGCCATGCCCCACCGTGGTTGCCGCTGCTCTGGGCCTGGTCCGCAACGAGCCGGTGTTTTTCTCGCTGATTGTCCATTTTGACAATCAGACCCCGCTGCAGCTGGAAGCGCGCTACGTCAATCCAAAGATGGTCCCATTGTATCTGCAACAGGATTTTGGATTTCAGACACCACACGAATATCTGAGTGCCGTAGCGCCACTCACCGAAGCCGATCACATTATCGAGGCGGTATTAGCCGACGAATTTACCTGTAAACATCTGAAAATCAGTGCACATGAGCCGTGCCTGCGACTGACCCGCCGTACATTCAGCCGCGAAGGCGCGGTCAGTTTTGCTTATTTAACCTCCGCCGGCAGCCGTTACCGGCTGGGTGGGCACCTGAATATAACGCCGTTGAAATAACAGTAAAAGCCACAATAGCCGCAGCTTCAGATCTGACACAGGTCTCATCTGCCGGCGGTCGTAGACTGCATTTATCCACTAATCGCCGCCCGTTCTGCACCAACTCTGCCATTTTTCATCATGCATTTTTTCTGAAGTACTGGCTGGACCAGCAGATTTAACTCTGTTAACTTCCTGATCCTCTTTGCATAAACATGAACTTCGTCAATACTAAAATCACTCCAGACGAAGAAGACAAATGAGACAACAGGATTAGACATGAAACTCACCGTGGCTCACAAAGTCATCCTCGGCTTTGGCTTTATTGCACTACTACTATTGTTCGCCAGTTTATCGTCCTTGTGGAGCTTTGCCGTGGTGTCCGATTCGGGCAGCCGGGTCAACGATATTGCCGTGCCTGTGCAGCAGCAGAGTAATCAGGCTCAAATCCAGCTGTTGAAACTCGGTAAGTTATCTGCGTTGGGCTTTATGGCCGACCAGGCGAAAACCATCAGCCAGTTTCAATCAGACTTCGCCAACGCCAATAACGATTACCGGCAAAAGGTCACCGCACTACACGCCCTGACGGCTTCGGATCCAACCCTCAATAAAGCACTGACCACCGCAGATCAACAACATGAACTGTACAGCACAGCAGTTAACAATATGTTTAAAGCCAAACTGACCACGCTCCAGGCCGGTGAGGCTGCAGCTGTTGAGTTAAAACAGCTGGTCCAGCTGATTGACGATGCCGGCGCCACGCTGGTGGATTTGTCTTATCTGGAAACGCCGGGCAAAAAAAATCAGCTTGAACTGCTGGCAGGGGCTGCATCGCGGGTCGACGGTCAATTACTGACATTAATGCAGACGGTGCGGGAAACCGCCGCCTTTACCGAATTATCCCAACTGACGGAAAGTCAGCAAAACATTGAATTCGCCTTAAGTGACATGCAAGGAAACCTGGATTACATCGGTGATCTGGTGGATGAAGTGGATGCAACTGACCTGTGGCAAACTTTTAACCAACAACTCAGCGCAGTCAAAGCCCGGGTGGCGACTGAACAAAATCTGGTCAGCCTGAAACGGCAACAACTGACGGCCTTACAGGACGCCCGTGCGCAGCTGGCAAATTCAGAACAAGCGATTGGCCTCGCCATTGCGGCACTGGACCAGCTGCTCAAAGCCGCCGATCAACAATTCACCAGCCTGCAGGCCGAAGTGTCCTCAGCATTATCTTTTGGTAAAGCCCGCACCATCATCATCATGGTGGTGCTGGTGGTTTTGGCCGGCGGCGCAGCATTTCTGACTATCAATGCGATGTTAAAACCGCTGGCGGGTATTAACAAAGTGCTGGGAGAAGTAGCCGGTGGTGATTTAACACGGCGCCTGCACATCGAGCAGGAAGATGAATTTGGCGCATTATCGGCCAAGGTCAACAGCCTGATCGAAGCACTGAGCCAGCTTATTCACCGGATTGTCGCCAGTTCCGGTGAGCTGGAGCACAATGCCAGTCGCTCCAGAGATGAAGTGCAGGAAATTAACCGCGCATTGCAAACGCAACAAACCCAAATTAATGACGTCAACCAGACCACGCAGCAGCTGAACGACAATACCCACAACATCGCACAACAAGCCGAGCAAGCGGTAGAAGAAATGCAGCATGCACTGGGACAAAGCCAGCAAATCGATAAAATATCCGGCGAAAACAATACCCTGATCAGCGGACTGGCCGGTCAGCTGGCCAGTACCGCGGACATCATGCTGAAGGTCAACACCCATTCCAATAACATTGGCGGTATCCTCGCCACAATCCGTGGCATTGCGGAACAAACCAATCTGTTGGCGCTGAATGCCGCAATCGAAGCGGCCCGCGCCGGTGAACAAGGCCGTGGTTTTGCCGTTGTTGCCGATGAAGTTCGCTCGCTGGCGGTACGCAGTCAGGCCGCGGTTGATGAAATACGTCAGATGATTCAAACGCTGCAACAGGAGAGTACTGCTGCGGTCAGCGCGATCAACCGCGGCAAAACTGACGCCGAATACTGTGTGAATCATACGGCTGATTTGGTGCAATCGCTCGGTCATGTCAATCAGGCCATCAGCCAGATGCATCACATCAGTACCGCGATCGCCAGCGCTACCCAACAACAGCTCGCGCTCGGTGGTTTGATTTCTGATCACATGGGCGCAATGGTCCTGTTGTCCGACCAAAGTTCTGAAAAAGCTGACCGCACGCTGCAACATAGCGCAGCAGTCAGTGACAACGCGGGCCAGCTGACCGCTGCCATCAGCACTTTCAAAATCTAAACCTTGCAGGCCCTGTCAGCAGACAGGGCCTCTGCACCCGCTCCCCTGCCAGAAAGATATTTAACTGAACCTGCGGCCAATACCGCTGGATTGGTTCTCTTGCAATGACTGTGGCAATGACTGTAGTTATGGTTATGGTTATGGTTATGGTTATGGTTATGGTTATGGTTATGGTTATGGCGGTAATGGTAGAGACGACTGTGACGAAGAGGCTTGTGCCTGGGATCACCTCAACAAATATTGTTTAACCGAAGCAGGCCTCAATAAACAAGCCTTTAGCAAGAGTAGGCTGAGCTGCCAGATGGTTGGACGCGACGGCCGTCTGCCACCGGGGGCACAGAAGAAAAAAAGGCTGGAACAAGTCCAGCCAGGCAGGCGGTGTTTCTACCCAATCCCGGGTATTTGTATCGGTCCTTCAGCGTTTCACGCCAGATCAATTTGCCAAAACAGAGACAGAAAAACCTTACCGAACTTTGATATTGTGCCTAAAAAGTGATTTTTTTTAAGACTTTATCCAATTCCGTAACTGCTGTTTATCCAAAATGCGAATATTCGCTTCTAACGCAAAGATCTGCGCCGGACTCTGCATTTTGTCCGGAACCAGCGCCAAAGCACTGTGACATTGATGGCGCAACATCAGCTGAAAAATTTGCCGCAGTTGCACGATATCCAGCGGCACGTCGGCGCTGGTCTGCACGTAATACAACACGCCATATTCGCGTTGCAGGTAATAATTTGTTTCGCCCGTTAACGGACTGGCCGCCTGTTGCCGCAAAAATTGTTGGGCCAAAAGGCTGAAATGACTGAGATCATCTTTGTCGCGTGATACGACAAATAAAGGCGTCCGATGAAAATCAACGCCAAAAATCGCCAGCACATTCAGCAACAGCGCCAGCAGCAGCATCCCGGAGAAAAACAGTAACAAAGGTTGCTGATACCATTGCTGGCTGACCAGCAGCGATTCTGCCGGGCTATCAAACAAATACACAAAGCCGGCGGCCACCCCTAATGCAGTGCAACAACCCGACCCGAGCAGCCATTTATTGAGATCCAACCGCAGCATCCTGAATCATGTTCCTATTCTGACTATGCTGCCGTTTTACTGCAGGAAAAAGACGATTAAGCTTTGATAAAATTTTGATATTACTGCAAATCACTCTATTGCAGTCAACCCTGATTTACAGGCGGGCGAGGTCCGTCTGCTGATAAGCAAAATCGGCCAGTTGCAAACTTAACGCTGCGTTGACACGGCGCGACGGCTCAGTCGCGGCGATAAATTGCGGCACCGTCAGCCCCTGTTGCTGACAGGCCGCGGTATAAAACTCTGCTTTACTACGTTTGATCGGCGCGCAGAGATTCACTACAGAGGCTGGAAAGGCGCCGTTATTCAGCAGCAAATTCAGCCAACGACAGATATCCGCGCTGTGGACCAGATTCACTGGTTGCTCCGGCCCGGCCATCACACCACGGCGGGTGAAAGTAGCCGGATGCCTGCCAGGCCCAATTAAACCTGCCAGCCGCAGCACATAACGTTGCGGGCCTGGCTGCGCCCCTTGTAGTACCAGTTGCTCAGCCTGCCAGATCAGCTGCGCCCGTGGTTCAGGCCCTGGCGCATCCGTTTCGCTGACCTCACCAGCAAGGCCTGCATACACGCCGCTGGATGAGCAGAGTACCAGCGCCTGTGCAGCCCCGGCTTGCGCCAGCACGATTTGCAGCGTGCGCAGATAGGCCGCACCACCGTCCTGGGCGGCAGCCGGCGGCATCGCCAGGATCAGCCAGCTGCCAGGCAGCAGCTGACAAATCTCTGGACTTAACGGACTCACACCATCCCATTGCAATGGCTGGATCGGCGCTGGCAAAGTAGCAAGCCGTTCGCTGCTGCGTCTACTGCCCCAAACCTGATGCCCTGCTGTGCTGAGCTGCAGACCAAGTTGAGTGCCCAGCCAGCCACAGCCGAGAATAACAACCGAAGCCATTAACCCGCACTCACTACGGTGTTAACCGGCATCACAACAAAACGACCATGGAATTCAGCCAGCAACCGCTCGCCCTGAAATAACCGCACTAACAGTAACTGGCGTACACGCCGGCCCTGAGTCAGTACCGTCAGATCCCCGACGGCATCGAGCAATTGTACTTGTGCACGGGCATCTTGCTGCACTGGCGCCAGATATCGGATATCAGCATCGGCCAACACGATGTCGCCCTGCAAACCCAGCGCCTGCAATTGCAGCCAGATCAGACCCCAGCCGGTTAACGTCAGTAAGCTATAAATGCTGCCGGCAAACATGGTGTGATGCAGATTTTTATTTGGTGCCAGCGGCGCCTGACAGGCCAACAAATTGCCATCAAACTGCGTGATCTGCAGTTGCATAAACGCCGATAACGGGATCGTCTGATGCCAGGTTTGTTGCAAATCGGCACACCAGCGAGTGAATTGCGGTGCATCGCCGGCCAGCCGCAGCCGTTTGGTCATTTGCTGGTGCGGGATCCCATACATTGGTTCCAGCGCTTTACCGGCCTTGTAGCCAAGTTTCTGATAAAAATTGAAGGCGTTTTCGCGGGCATTGAGCGTCAGTTGATCACAACCCCATGCCAGCCCCTGCTGCTCCAGCGCCCGCAATACCAGTGCGCCAAG
Source organism: Rheinheimera sp. (assembly GCA_034519945.1). Classification (GTDB taxonomy): domain Bacteria; phylum Pseudomonadota; class Gammaproteobacteria; order Enterobacterales; family Alteromonadaceae; genus Pararheinheimera. Next base: position 52,438 of record JAXHNX010000015.1, on the reverse strand, counting down.
GCCTTTACCACGGGCAGATTCAGCCACCGCCATATAACGCACCTGACACCAGCCGTCCTGCAGCTGATGCACCCGGCCGACCGCCAGCAGCTGACCATCAGCCGCCCGCACCATACGATGGGCACTGCTGGCTTCAAGTTCATCCTGCTCCGAACCCGGCGGTTGTCCCCATGGCTGACGCAACACCTGGTAGCGCAGTTGATAATAATCCAGCCAATCCTGCGCACTATGCGGAGTTGTCACCTGGTACTGCATCAAACACCTCGTTAAAAATTCAGACGACCGGAGGCACCTGCAGCCAGAATGTGACCGGGCCGTCGTTGACCAGACCGACCTGCATATCAGCGCCAAACTGACCGGTCGCTACTGTCATTCCCTGCGCGCGGCAATAATCAACAAACTGCAGATACATTGGCTCGGCCACTTCAGGCCGTGCCGCCGGGGTAAAACTCGGCCGCAAACCGGAGTTAGTATCAGCTGCCAGGGTAAATTGCGACACTACCAGCAGCTGACCGCCAGCCTGCTGTACATTCAGATTCATTTTGCCGGCTTCATCACTGAATAACCGATATTTCAGCACTTTGTCGGCCAGCTTGTGCAGCTCTGTCGCCGTATCGCCGGCTTCTACGCCAAGCAAAACCAGCATTCCGCTGCCAATAGCCCCAACCACTTCGCTGCCGACTGTGACATCAGCACGCCGTACGCGCTGGATCAATGCAATCATGACGCCTCCCGCAAGCGGATTGCCAGCTGCAACGACGCATCGTACAACGCACGGCTGATGCCGGTTTCACTGGCAGAATGCCCGGCGTTGGCAACGACGGTCAGCACCGACGCTGGCCAGGCCTGATGTAAAGTCCAGGCATTTTCTAACTTACAGACAATGTCATAACGGCCATGAATAATGTAACAAGGTAAATGCACCACCTTGCTAAGTTCCGCCATCAACTGATTCGGGCGCAAAAAACAATGATGCAGGAAATAATGGTTTTCAATGCGCGCCAATGGTAAAGCGGACTCTGGCTCTGTAGCGCTGTCGCGCATCGCCGGATTGGGCAGCAAAGTGGCGACCCGTGCTTCCCATAAACTCCAGGCCTGCGCAGCAGGCAAACGGATATTGGCATCGGAATGCTGCAGCAGCTGTTGATAAGCAACCAGAATATCCAGGCCTTTCATCGCGACCACCGGCGCAAAAAAATCAGCAAAATAATCCGGGAACAATTGACTGGCACCGCCACCCGGTCGGTACAGCCAGTCGATATCTTCGGGCCGGCCGAGGAAAATGCCCCGCAGGATCAGGCCAAGGCAGTGCTCCGGGTATTGTTCGGCGTATGCCAGCGCCAGGGTACTGCCCCAGCTGCCACCAGCCACCACCCAACGTTGGATCCCCAAATGTTGTCGGATCGCTTCAATATCATCCACCAGATCCTGAGTAGTATTGTGCTCCAGACTGGCAAAAGGGGTCGACTGACCACAACCGCGCTGATCAAACAACACAATCCGGTATTGCTGCGGGTCAAACAACGTGCGCTGAAACGGTGAACAGCCGCCACCGGGGCCACCATGGCACATCAGTACCGGGATCCCCTGCGGGTTGCCACTTTGCTCCAGATACAAGCGATGACCGTGCGGGCGTGGCAGAAATTCGCTGTGGTAACAATCAACAGGTTCAGTGCGATACATCAGAAGACTCCGTCGGCACAGGACGCAACGCCGCAGCCATAGGCTGTGCCCGCTGTGTTTTATGCTGTAATAATTGCAGCGCGCGGCAATGTTGTTCCTGCAAAAGTGCTGTCAGCTCGGCGCCAATCAACACCACCAGCCAGGATAAATAAATCCAGACAAATAAAATCGGTACCAGCGCCAGTGCGCCATAAATCGCCTGATAGGACGGGAAATGCTGGATATAGAGTGCAAACCCGTTTTTCAGCATCTCGAACAAAATACTGGCCAGCAAAGCGCCCCAAAAGGCATAGCCATAACGGACTTTGATATTCGGCACCAACTGATACAGCATAAAAAACGCCAGCAATGACATGCCATATGGCGTAAACGACAGCAGGAAATTAGATAAACCGGGCGTGTAATCGTCTGCAAAGTGGCTCAACGACGCCAGATAAGAGGTCAACGCAATCGAACTGCCAAGCAAAATCGGGCCCAGCGTCAGGATCATCCAATAAATCGACAACGAAATCACCAGCCGCGGCCGTTTTTGTACGCGCCAGATCTTATTCAGCGTCTTGTCGATATTGTGAATAAGCATCAGCGCAACCAGCACCAAAAACAACACGCCAACAGTGGTCATCTGACCAATGTTTTCAACAAAGCCGTTGATATAGGTCTGAATTTCCTGACCACGCGACGGCACTATATTGGCATAAACAAAGGCTTCTATTTCACCACGCAATCCGGCAAACATCGGGAACGCATTCAGCACCGAAAACGCCACCGCGACTAACGGCACCAGCGATAAAATCGAAATATATGCCAGATAACCACCAATCATACCGATTTGGTCGTGCTGACAACGTTGCAGATAAAGGCGGCAAAAACGCACACTGTTCACCGCAAGGGTAACTGTGCGCTGAATCATCGAATCGGGCATCATCCTGTCCTGAGCAGACACCTGTCTGGGTGCCGGAAGTTGCAGCCTATCACAAAGCGCCCCGGTGCCGACAAGCAGACCCGGCTAGATCGCAGCAAAAAACCGCATTGCTATTGCAGCGACACATCCTGACTGTTTACCAGTGCCTGGCTGGATTTTTCAATGAGTGTTTCGCCCTGCTGGTCAATAAATAATACTTTCAGACCCAGTTCATCAGCAACTTTCAGCCCGGCTTCACTGCCCAGACATAAAAACGCGGTCGACCAGGCATCACCAAAAGTGGCGTTGTCGATCAACACCGTAGTCGACACCGTATTGTGGCGAACCGGGGCTCCGGCGCGCGCGTCCAGCACATGGCTGAAACGCTGACCATTGGCATCAAAATAATGCCGGTAGGTGCCGGATGTCATGATGGACAGTGGTTGGTCCTGGTTTACAGTAATAATTTTCTGCAAATGTTGATCGCCAGGCAGTGGCTTTTCGATCGCGACTTTCCACGGTTGGCCTTCAGGCTTTTTGCCCCGCACCTGCAATTCACCACCAACCTCAACCAGATAATTGGTTACACCGGCTTGTTCCAGCAAGGCCGACAGCTTGCGCACGGTATAACCCTGAGCAATTGATGACACATCCACCCGCATCTGACCGATAGCTTTGCGCATCTCGCCGCCCGTCGTCGTAGTAATTTTATCCATACCAACCCACTGCATCGTTGCACTGATTTGCTCAGGTGTTGGCTGATTAAACTTGTCCGCTTTAAATCCCCACAGATCAAACAGCGGTTTGACGGTCAGGTCATAACAACCATGACTGGCTTGGGTGACTTGCCGCGCATCTTCCACCAGCGCCACTAATTCAGCGCCCACGGCCTGTAAATTGGTGTGCTGCGCCGCATTAAACTGTTCAATCACTGAATCGGGCCGGTAATTCGACATCGCCAAATCAATGCGATCCAGCTCCTGCATAATCTGTTGTTGTAAATCCGTCGCCTTGACCTGTTGCTCAGACCAATAACTGATATTGTAGGTTGACCCCTGCGCCGGACCGGAAAAGCGCTGGATCGGATCGGCAGGTGTACAACTCAGCAACACCAGAGGCAGGAAAACTGCGGCACAACGGCCAGCAAACAAACAGATTTTGACAGACATCAGCGCTTCTCATTGCAGGAAAACCGGCGCAGTGTAATTTATGCGCCGTTGAAATGCCAGACAGATTCAGAGGTCCAGATGGCCCATAATCACTTGATAACGTTTTTGTTGATCGGCCGGTAACTGCCCTGCCGCGACCAGATCGACACAGTGCTGGGCCAGGGCTTTCAGATCGGCATTCAGGGTCTGGCGCATACTCAACGCCTGCAACAAGTTCAGCGCGATGTTGACATTCGCCGGCATCGATTCCAGCGCAGTGCGGAAATAATCGATCGCCATCGAAAAATCGCCACTGCCATAGGCTTGCATGCCAGCCGCATTGCGTTCCATCAATTGCTGGCGCAATTGCTGATGTTTCTTTTGCTCGTGTTGCATCATCAGGCTGATGGCACTGCAATACAGATTATCGTCTTGCGTTAACGCCGACAGCGCGGCCATATAGTGGTCACACATCGGCAGATTTCCTGCTTCAAAATAAGCCCGGGCCCGATCCAGCATCGCTGCCGGTGATAAATGTCTGTCCAGACTGAGTTGCTCACTGTGCTCAAGCAAACGCAGCGCTTCTTTGGTTTTTCCTTCCAGCAATGCAATGCGGGCGTCGACGACCAGCCGGTCATGTTCATAACTGGCCGGATGGAAGCGTTTTTTGATGGTCGTCAGAAATGTATCCAGCCGGCGCATGGTCTCTGCCCGGCCTTTTGGCTCTTGATCTTTCGCCTGCTCAATCAAAGCGCGGGCAAAGTTGAGCATATTGTCAGCAGTGTCATACATTGAATAGCGGGCCGCAGTCAGCAAGCGCTGATGCACCTGCACCGCCAGATCTTTGCGGTTGTCGATCACCGCCAGCGTTGCCAGCACGTGTTGGCGCAAATAGTTGCGCGGCGACGTTTTGGCAACTTGCTCAACCGCCGCCAACGCGGCCGCTGGTTTTTGTTGGCTGATATACAGGCGGGTCAGCCAGTCCAGCGCTTCAATTTTCGTTTCTGCTTGTCCGGACAACAGCTGTAACGCCGCTTCCGCCTCGTCACTGCGCCCCTGATAACCATAGATCACCGCCAGCCCCAGCCGCGCCCAGGCAAAATCACGTACGGTCAGTGCCCACTGATATAAATGTTCAGCCTCGTCAAATCGTTCCAACCGCACCAGCAGTTCGGCTTTGAGCCGGGTTGCATGCAGCGCGTATTTACTGCGATGATCCACCACATGATCACAAGCCTGCACCGCGTCATTGTATTCGTGTTGTTGAATGGCCTGATAAGCCAGTTTCAGCGCTTGTTTGATGTGATAAGCACGGGTGATACGACGTTCCAGCTCGGCGTAGCTGAAGGGCTTCAGCAGATAATCGTCCGGCTGATATTCAACAATGCCATACACGGCCTGGCGCTGGCGCTCGGCACTGACCACCAGAAAGCAGTTTTCCGCCTTGAGCAGGCGCTCGGTACGCAGCACTTCAAATAACTGATAGCCATCCCGACCGACGCCTAAATGAAAGTCACACAAAATAAAATCAAAAGGAATACGCCGGCAACACGCCAACGCCATCTCGGCATCGCGCGCCAGCGTCACATCATCAAACCCAATCAGCAACAGCATACTTTTGAAATAGCTGCGGATTTGGTCAGAATCATCTACCACCAGCACAGTTTTGTTTTTATAAAACGACCGGCGTGAGGTCATTGTGGCAAAGCTCCATGCAACAAATGCTTAACGTTTTCTCTGCGCTGCACAATACACAGCATTGGCTGGCATCGCCAGCGCTTTGTCCCAAAAAACAAAACCCGCGACTAAGCGCGGGTTCTGGCATTTACAACCGGAATTAAGCGCGGCTAGCGCGTTTACGGTCGTTTTCTGTCAGGTGACGTTTCCGGATCCGGATAGACAGTGGCGTCACTTCAACCAGCTCGTCATCGTCGATAAACTCCAGCGCCTGCTCCAGTGTGTAGCGGATTGGCGGCACTAAGTTGATCGCTTCGTCTGTACCAGAAGCACGGACGTTGGTCAGCTGTTTACCTTTTAAGCAGTTGACTGTTAAGTCGTTGCTACGGCTGTGAATACCGATGATCTGGCCTTCATACACTTCATCGGCATGACCGATAAACATCCGGCCACGTTCCTGCAGCGAGAAAATCGCATAACCAGCGGCTTTACCCATAGCATTCGAAATCAACACGCCGTTCATCCGCAGGCCGATTGAACCGCCTTTAAATGGACCGTAATGGTCGAAGCTGTTGTACATCAGACCTGTGCCTGACGTCAGTGTCATAAACTCGGTACGGAAACCGATCAGACCACGGCTTGGCATCTGGAAATCCATCCGGATGCGGCCTTTACCGTCTGGCTGCATATTGGTCATTTCGGCTTTACGCTCACCCATTTTTTCCATGATAGAGCCCTGGTGCTGCTCTTCCACGTCAATGGTGACGTTCTCGATTGGTTCCATTTTCGCGCCATCAACCACTTTCATGATCACTTCAGGGCGAGATACGGCCAGTTCAAAACCTTCACGACGCATGTTTTCGATCAGAACGCCTAAGTGCAGCTCACCACGGCCTGACACTTTGAATTTGTCACCGTCTTCAGTTTCTTCAACACGCAGGGCGACGTTGTGTTTCAGTTCGTTGGTTAAACGCTCTAAAATCTGGCGGGAAGTCACGTATTTACCTTCTTTACCAGCGAATGGTGACGTGTTGACCTGGAAGGTCATTGTCACAGTCGGCTCATCAACTTGCAGCGCTGGTAACGGTTCCAGATTGGTTGGGGCACAGATAGTGTCAGAAATTTTCAGCTCGCCTAAACCGGTGAATGCAATGATATCACCCGCGTTGGCTTCCTGAGTTTCAATGCGCTCCAGGCCTAAATAACCGAATACCTGACCGACTTTACCATTGCGTTTTGAACCATCAGCACCTAATACAGTGACCTGCTGGTTTACTTTTAATGTACCGCGTTTGATCCGGCCGATGCCGATAATGCCCAGGTAGCTGGAATAATCTAATTGAGAAACCTGGATCTGCGTGTCGCCATCGAGTTCAACTTTTGGTGGTGCAACGTGCTCAACGATTGCAGCGAACAAGTCATTGATATCTGTTTTTGGCTCGTTGTAATCCAGCGTCGCCCAGCCATTGATGGCTGATGCGTAAACGATTGGGAAATCTAATTGCTCGTCAGTCGCGCCTAAGTTGTCGAACAGGTCAAATACCTGGTCAATAACCCAATCCGGACGTGCGCCCGGACGGTCAATTTTGTTTACCACAACGATTGGTTTTAAACCGTGGGCGAAAGCTTTTTGTGTCACGAAACGGGTTTGTGGCATTGGGCCTTCAACCGCATCAACTAACAATAATACTGAGTCAGCCATCGACAGAACGCGCTCAACTTCACCACCGAAGTCGGCGTGGCCTGGTGTGTCCAGGATGTTGATCTGATAACCGTTCCAGCGTACAGAAGTGTTTTTAGCCAGGATGGTAATGCCGCGCTCAGATTCTTGCGCGTTTGAATCCATCATCCGTTCTTGCAACTTAGCGCGTGCATCGAAAGTGCCGGACTGTTGCAGTAATTTGTCAACAAGTGTAGTTTTACCGTGGTCAACGTGCGCGATAATGGCGATATTACGCAACTTGCTGATATCATAAGACATTTATTTGGTGCTCGCTTAGTGAAGTGTAAATGTGTACCCGCTTGTAGTCACCCACCGCAAGTACCCGAAAAATTGGTGCGCGTATTTTACCTGCTTTACGACTGACTGGGAAATTTATCTGGTCCGCGCTTGCTGTTTTTTTCATCAGCCCCAATCTGAATGCTGCTTAGCGGCCAGTAGCAGCGCGTCGAACTTAAGCAAAAGCTCTGCCATCCAGACGTTATCTCATGCTCACTCACCTTGATTCTCGCCTTTTACCAACAATTTTACCGTCTGATGCCATGCCTGCTCAGCGCTGATTTTATTTTACTCTGCCTGACTGAATTCAGCCGAATTCTTGCTATCGTTATCGCTGCCGCTGACCACTGCACAGAAGCAGAGCAAATACAGACAAATTGCACCACCACAGTGCACTCACGCACTACATTGGTGCAATTTCTTGGTGCTTCATTCTAAATTTGCACTAAATATATTTTAAAATCATATATTTAGGATTCTGGCACAGCTTTGGCATTACAAGCGCAAACCGGCGGCAAGCCGCACCTGAACCTTAGTTTGAGTTGAATCCGGAGGAATGCATGTCTGCATCGAACGTTCTGAGTTTTATGAAAGAAAACGACGTGAAGTTTGTTGATTTACGTTTTACTGACACCAAAGGTAAAGAGCAGCACGTTACAATTCCTGCCAGCCAAATTGACGAAGACTTCTTCGAAAACGGCAAAATGTTTGACGGCTCTTCAATTGCCGGTTGGAAAGGCATCAACGATTCAGACATGATCCTGATGCCAGATGCCAGCACCATGCTGCTGGATCCATTCTTCGAAGAAACCACGATTCTGATCAGCTGTGACGTGATCGAGCCAAGCACTATGCAGGGTTACGACCGTTGCCCACGTTCTATCGCCAAACGCGCTGAAGAATATTTAAAATCGACTGGCATCGCTGACACAGTGCTGTTTGGCCCAGAGCCAGAATGGTTCATGTTTGATGATGTGCGTTTCAAAAACGACATGTCAGGTTCTTTCTTCAAAGTTGACTCTTCAGAAGCCGCCTGGAATTCAGACGCTGAATATGAAGATGGCAACAAAGCTCACCGTCCAGGTGTCAAAGGTGGTTATTTCCCGGTACCACCAGTAGATCAACATCACGACATCCGCAGCGCCATGTGTATGGTACTGGAAGAGATGGGTCAGGTGGTTGAAGCGCATCACCATGAAGTTGCAACTGCCGGCCAAAACGAAATCGCGACCCGTTTTAACACGCTGACGAAAAAAGCCGATGAAATTCAGCAACTGAAATACGTTGTGCACAACGTTGCCCACATGTACGGCAAAACTGTGACTTTCATGCCAAAACCAATCGTTGGTGATAACGGTTCAGGCATGCACTGTCACCAGTCGTTGGCAAAAGATGGTGTCAACCTGTTTGCCGGTGATAAATATGCTGGTCTGTCAGAAACTGCACTGTATTACATTGGCGGTATCATCAAACACGCGAAGTCAATCAACGCGTTCACCAACCCATCCACCAACTCTTACAAGCGTCTGGTTCCACACTACGAAGCGCCGGTCATGCTGGCTTATTCTGCCCGTAACCGTTCTGCTTCTGTGCGGATCCCACTGGTACCAAGTGCAAAAGCACGTCGTATTGAAGTGCGTTTCCCGGATCCAGCGGCGAACCCATACCTGGCATTCGTAGCGCAGTTGATGGCTGGTCTGGATGGTATCCAGAACAAGATCCACCCAGGCGATGCGATGGACAAAGATCTGTACGACCTGCCACCAGAAGAAGAAGCACTGATCCCACAAGTCTGTGGTTCACTGGACGAAGCGCTGGATGCACTGGAAGCTAACCGTGCGATCTTCACCAAAGGCGGCGTCATGTCAGATGAAATGATTGATGCTTATATCTCTCTGAAGCGTGCAGAAGCCAAACGCGTGTCTATGGCTGTGCACCCACTGGAATACGAACTGTATTACAGCGTGTAATTTTCCGAGCTAACACACTGATTTATAAAGTGTGACTTGCACAATACCAAAGCCCGCTTCTGCGGGCTTTTTGTACTGGTCAAAGCCAGAAAAGCCAGTTAGAGTTAAACAATCAGCCATTTGATCAGCTTGGACTCTGTGATGAACATTACCGGTTGGCCGTTATTTTTACTAATCGTGCTGACACTGTCGGCACCGCCGGTGCTGGCACAGGCAAAAAACGACGACAAACCAGTGTTTGTCACGGTCGACAAAAATAATGTGCCGGTGTTTTCTGACAATCCTGTCCCCGGGGCTTCGCAGTTGCAACTGAAAGAAGGCAACCGGATGCCTGCAGTCACACCCACTGAAATCAGCCAGCGCAGTATTGATCATACGCCGAAGTTCGAAGTGTTCATCACCAAACCAGAACCTGAAGGCACTGTGCGAGAAAACAATGGCACTGTCTATGTTTCCGGCCAGGTGAAGCCCTTGTTTGCCCAAGGCTTGCGAGTGCGACTATATCTAGACGGGCAGGCAGTTGCCGGCCCCAGCAGCAATGCCAATTTTATCCTCCATAGCATAGACCGGGGCGAGCATCAGCTAATGCTGGAGTTAAGCGACCAAAACGGCAAGGTTATTGCTACCAGTTCCGTAACGACGTTTTTTCTGCACCGAGCATCATCAATTACCCCAAAATAGTGCAACACGGTACAGCTTAGCCACTAGACTAAGCGCCATGAGCACCATTTTGGTGCAATAAGGGATTTGCTGTGACACACGCACATATCGCTCTTGAATTGCCAGGCATTAATCTGGCCGAACAACTGACCACCGCTGTGCTGGTGCTGGATGCGCAGTTACAGGTGTCCTGCTTTAATACCGCCTGCTGCGCTTTGCTTGGCATTGGTGAAAAACGGCTGCAACAACAATATTTTCCCGGGCTGTTTCAATACAGCGATCTCAGTGCTGCGCAGCTGGTCAGTACCTTAAATACCAAGCAGGGTTTTGGCATTAGTGACGTGCATTGCGTGATGCCGGATGGCCGGCATTTATTGCTGGATATGACGGCGACCTGGCTGGAAACCGAACAACCCAGTCTGGTGATGGAATTGCGTCAGGTCGATCAGCAACGCAAGATCAGCATGGAAAGCCTGCAGCAACATCAGCATCTGGCGGCGCGCGAACTGATCAGAGGCCTCGCCCATGAAATCAAAAATCCACTTGGCGGTTTACGCGGTGCGGCGCAGTTACTGGAAGAGTCGCTGAATGAAGAGCAAAAAGAATATACCCAGCTGATCATTGCCCAGGCCGACCGGCTGCGAAACCTGGTTGACCGTTTACTTGGCCCCTATAAACCACCGCATAAGGTTGTGTCTAACCTGCATGAAATAATTGAACGTGTCAGCCAGCTGGCCCAGATGGACAATCCCCATGCCGTACAATTTATCCGTGATTATGACCCGAGCATTCCGGATTTTTCGTTAGATCCGGAACTGCTGGAACAGGCCCTGCTGAATATTGTCCGCAATGCCCAGCAAGTGCTGACCCAAGGTGGCCAGATTGTGATGCAAAGCCGGATTTTACATCAGCATACCATTCATGGCCGCCGGCATAAGCTGGTCGCCGTGATCCGCGTCATCGATAACGGCCCGGGTATTCCGCCGGCGATTAAAGATACGTTGTTTTATCCGATGGTCAGTGGCAAGCCCGGCGGCACCGGTCTTGGTTTGTCCATTTCACAAACGCTGATCCATCAGCATGGCGGCTGGATTGATTGTGACAGCTGGCCAGGCCGCACCGAATTTACCCTGTATTTACCGATAAGCGCAGAAGGAGCTTAACCCATGACGCAGAATGTCTGGATCATTGACGACGACAATTCCATCCGTTGGGTATTGGAAAAAGCCCTGTCACGCGCTGGGATCGTCTGTGAGAGCTACGCCTCGGCAGATCTGATGCTGCAACGGCTGGAATTTGATCAACCCGCCGTCGTGGTGTCCGATATCCGGATGCCAGGTACCGATGGCATGCAGTTGCTGAGCAAGCTGCAGGAACTGGCGCCGGAACTGCCGGTGATTATTATGACGGCGCACTCCGATCTCGACAGTGCCGTCAACGCCTTTAAACGCGGCGCTTTTGAGTATCTGCCCAAACCATTTGATGTGAATGAAGCTGTGGCCTTAATCAGCCGCGCTCTGGAACACGCCCAGGCGAAAAAACCACGCGCCAGCACCAGCGCACCATCACATGTGCCTGAAATCATCGGCGAAGCACCGGCGATGCAGGAAGTGTTTCGGGCGATTGGCCGCTTGTCCCGCTCCAGCATCAGTGTATTGATCAATGGCCAAAGCGGCACCGGTAAAGAACTGGTGGCGCACGCACTGCACAAACACAGCCCCAGAGCCGAATCGCCGTTTATCGCGCTGAATATGGCGGCAATCCCCAAAGATCTGATTGAATCGGAATTATTCGGCCACGAAAAAGGCGCCTTTACCGGCGCCGCCACTTTACGCAAAGGCCGGTTCGAACAGGCCGACGGCGGCACTTTGTTTCTGGATGAAATCGGTGATATGCCGCTTGATGTGCAAACGCGCCTGCTACGTGTGCTGGCCGATGGTCAGTTTTATCGCGTCGGCGGTCATCAGGAAGTCAGTGTGGATGTGCGGATCATCGCGGCAACCCACCAAAACCTCGAACAACTGGTTGCCGAAGGGAAGTTCCGTGAAGATTTATTCCACCGGCTTAATGTGATCCGGATCCATATTCCGTCGCTGCGGGACCGCAAACAGGATATTCCGAAACTGACCCGGCATTTCCTGGCGCAAGCCGCACGCGAGATGAATGTGGAAGCCAAAGATCTGGCACTGGAAACCGAAAAGTTTCTGGCCCAGCTGGATTGGCCGGGCAATGTGCGGCAACTGGAAAACACCTGCCGCTGGCTGACCGTGATGGCTTCAGGCAAACAAATCCTGTTATCGGATTTACCACCAGAGTTGACCAGTGCGCCAAAACCGGTGACCAGCAGCAGCGACGGGCAACACAGCTGGCAGGATTTACTGGCGCAATGGGTCACACAAAAACTGGCAAGTGGTGCGGAAGATATTCTGGCTGAAGCAGGCCCGGAGTTTGAGCGGATTGTGCTGAAACAGGCATTACAGTTTACCCATGGCCATAAACAAGATGCGGCCAAACGCCTCGGCTGGGGCCGCAATACGCTGACACGCAAGCTCAAAGAACTGGATATGGAATAGCCACTGGGCAGCGCTTTAAAACGCAAAAAACCGGGCTCAGGCCCGGTTTTCCTCATCAAAGTGCTGACAACTCAGGCGCGCCGGCACCTGAACTGCGACATGACGTCGGCTTAGTCGTCTTTACCTGTCCGCTCAGCCATCCGGTCACGCATTTTTGCCATCCGCTCGTCCAGTTTGGTTTTTTGCTCGTCGGTTAATACCGCACGGATCTGATGTTGCAGCTTTAACCGATCCAGTTGATGCTCCAGCATGCTGGCTTGTTGTTTCTCCAGTAACAAGCGGGCAGCCGCTTCGTCAAATTGCGGAGCTTTGATCAACGCCTGCAGGGCATCGTGCTGCTGTTGCCGTGCCGCCAAATCAGCTTTGTCAGCTTTACTGGCTGCAGCCAGGGTGCGGATTTGCTCCCGCTGCACGTCGGTCAGATCCAGGCCTTTGAGCATCCGCAGCTCTGGGCTTTGTCCGTCATGCGGCCCATGACCGGCGAAAGCTGGCGCAGACAGCAACAAGGCGGCGCCGAATAACGCAGGAATTAATTTTGATACTATTTTCGATGTGGTCATTTTTGTCTCTCCAGTAGGTTCGGGCATTACAAACAGCGGTCTGTTTTGTATGATGCAAGCATAAGCGACTGGCTGCAAAGCAACGCAAAGCCGCCGTAAAGGTTTGGTAAAGACACTTGTCCGGGCATGTCTGCTGCTTACACTGAGCGCACCATTCACAGTGATGGACCTATTGCAGTAGCTAAGAAGGTTTCCGATGCAACACCCGAATATCCTGCTAATTGATGATGATGCAGAATTAAGCCAGCTGGTCACCGACTATCTGACTTTGGATGGTTTTAGTCTCGATCATGCCGCAGACGGCATCAAAGGCCTGCAAAAAGCCCAGACCGGCGCTTATCAGCTGATTTTACTGGATGTGATGCTGCCAGGCCTCGATGGCCTGTCTTTACTGCGGCAGCTGCGCCAGACCAGCTATTGCCCGGTGCTGATGCTGACAGCGCGCGGCGACGACATTGACCGCATTCTTGGCCTGGAGCTGGGGGCTGACGATTACCTCGCCAAGCCGTTTAATCCGCGTGAACTCAGCGCCAGAGTGCGGGCTATCCTGCGCCGGGTCGAACTGGCGCAGCAACCACAGCAGCATCAAACGCCGGTATTAGAGCTGAATCAGGTCACGCTGAACCGGCAAAACCGGCAGGTGCACTGCCTGGGCATCGCCATTGTATTGACCGCAACCGAGTTTCAGCTATTGGAATATCTGATGCATCATGCCGGTCGGGTCGTCAGCAAAGAAGAGCTCAGCAAAGAAGTGATGGGCCGGGTACTACAACAATATGACCGCAGTCTGGATATGCATGTCAGTAATATCCGCAAGAAGCTGGCACAGGGTAGCGACCATGAAAAAATTCAGACGCTGCGCGGCAGCGGCTATTTGTTTCTGGAGTCCTGATGCAACTGAACTGGGTTAATCCATGGCGTTTTCTGGCATTCCGGCTGTTCAGCTGGTTCTGGCTGGTGCTGCTGCTGACGATTGCCGCCGCCTGGTTGCTAGCCAAAGCTTTTCTTGATGATACGGTGATCCGCCGCCTGCCGCCCGGCGTGCATGAGCATGCCGAACGGATGCTACACAGTCTGCAACGGTTTGACAGCATTGAAGATTTATTGCAGCGGCTGAACCGGCGCGAGAATAATCGCTGGTTACTGGTCGACCCGGTCAATCAGCGGATCCTGAACGCCCACATTCTGCCGCGCGGTTTTGACCAAAGCTGGTTAACCGAATTATCGCAGTTTGAAAAACCGCGTTTGTTTTTGCATCGCCACATCAGCCTGGCCGGGCCGTTTTTTGTCCGTCTGAATGGCCAGCCGCTGGTGTTATATCAGCAACAACCCCGCCCTGACCGGCCGGGGATGTTGGGCCTCGCCCAATTACCGGAATTGACCATCCCGCTGCTGTTTTTATTAGTGTCCGCCCTTGCCAGTATTGGTCTGGCTCTGACTATCACCAGACCGCTGCGCCAGTTGCAGCAGCAGAGCCTGCAATTCGCCGGCGGCGACTTAACCAGCCGGGTGCAACAAGCCGCGGCCCGGAGTGACGAGATCGGTGAGTTAGCGCGTGGCTTTAATACGATGGCCAGTCAAATCGGCGCTTTATTGCAAAATCAACAGCGTCTGCTGCGTGATATCTCACACGAATTGCGTTCACCACTGACCCGGGCGCAGCTCGCTATCGCGCTGGAGCAACGACAAGGCGGTGGCAGTCAGCTGCCACGCTTATCGCAGGAGCTGGATAAAATTGACAGTATGCTCGATGAGCTGCTGACATTCAGCCGGCTCGATGCCGGCCAATATCAACTGCAATTGCAGGACCTTGATCTGACCGAACTGCTGGAAGAAATTATCCAGGTCAATCAACTGGAAGCCAGTCAGAAACAGCAACAAATACAACTCGAAGCGCCGGCACAGTGCTGGTTACAGGCCGACAGCCGGCTGTTGGCCCGTGCTGTGGAGAATGTGCTGCGAAATGCGATTAAATACAGCCCTGCCGGTTCAGCGATCACACTGCGGCTGCAGGCGGATGACGGGCGTCTGCAGATCTGTGTCTCTGATCAGGGCCCCGGCATCCCGGACAGCGCGCTGCAGGCAATTTTTGAACCGTTTTACCGCGTATCAGATGCGCGCACGGCTGGCGCTGGCGGTACGGGTTTAGGTTTAGCCATTGCTGCGCAGGCGATGAAACAGCATCAGGGCCAGATCACCGCGCAGAATATTTATCAGGCTGATCAGATTGGCGGTTTGCAAATTTGTCTGCAAATGCCGGCACAGCAGGAGCTGAATCTTTGACCTATTTTCCGCCGATCCTGCCGCAGCTGCAGGCTGACGCACTGAATGACCCCAGCGTCCGTCTGCAACTGCAACATTGCTGGCAGCAATTTGTCAAAACCGAGCTGTATGGCCGCGACGGTCGCCGTTATTGCCTGTACAGCCGCACCAGTTTGCCGGGCTGGCGTAAACCCCATGCGGCCTTGCTGATCGTGCCGGGGCGGATCGAAGCCGCACATAAATATGCCGAACTGGCACAGGATGCGCTGTGTAGCGGTTATCAGGTATTTGTGCTCGATCATCGCGGTCAGGGGCTGGCAGAGCGGCCTGAACCTGATCCGCAACTGGGTGATGTAACAGATTTTCGCCACTACAGTGATGATCTGATGCAGGCCATTAGCCTGATCCGCAGCCAGACCGACTTGCCGCTGCTGGCGTTGGCGCACTCCATGGGCGGCGCCATTCTGTATCGTTATCTGCAAATGACGCCAATGCCGCTGCTGGATGCCGCCATTTTCTGTGCACCGATGTTTGGGATTCCGACAGGCCCGCTGCCGCTACTGACCCGCATCGTCGCCGCGCTGATGCAGCAGCTGAACCAGCGCTTCAGTCAGGCCGGCTGGTATGTACCGGGCCAGGGGCCCTATCAAAACCTGCCTTTTGCCGGTAATGCGCTGACGCTTAGCGCCGAGCGATATCAATGGTTTCGGGATTTATATCAGCAGTATCCGGCGTATCAGCTCGGTGGTGTCAGCTGGCGTTGGCTGCATCATGCATTGCAGGCTTGCCGGCAGATCCAACGGGGCGTTGTACCAGCGGTGCCGATGCTGATCCTGCAGGCGGGCGCCGATACCGTGGTGGATAATCTGGCACAAAACAAACTGGCCGCGCGCTGCGCCATCGAACTGCACCGCATCGAAGGTGCACGGCATGAACTATTGGCCGGCACAGATGCGCAGCGGCAGCAGGTGTTTAGTCTGATGAATCAGTGGTTGCAGCGTGCGGTAACGGGTCCGGGTGAATAATCACTTCGGCATCGCGATAAAATGCCGCGATTTGTTGCTCCGCCAGGTCGGTCACCTGATGCGCTTTTTGTAAGCTCCAGTCCTGTGGCAACAACAAACGCAGCTGAATAAAAATACGCGGTCCGGCACGACGGGTGCGCAACTGTTCGACGCCCAGTACGCCAGGCATTTGCAGCAGATGCTGCAAAATTTGCTGCCGTTCTGTTTCCGGCAATTCTTCATCCAGCAGGTGCACCATACTTTCGCGCAGTAACTGCGCGGCATTAAACAACAAATATGCCGCGATCAGAATGGCGATGGCTGCGTCCGCCCACAGCAGACTGTTTTGCACCAGATATAAGGCCAATAACACAGCGGCATTCATCAACAGGTCACTGCGATAATGTGCCTGATCGGCGACTACCGCCAATGAGCCAGTTTTTTTGATGATCCAACGCTGCAGCAACACCAGTGTCAGAGTCAGGCCACTGCAAATCAGCATGGCCCAGATACCATTATTGATTGCGCCAATTGGCGCCGGCAGATAAATCCGGTTTACGCCCTGATATAACAACACGAATGCCGCACCGGCCAGAAAGGCCGCCTGACATAACGCCATCACCGCTTCGGCTTTGCCATGACCAAACCGGTGATCGTCATCCGCCGGTTTGAGTGCATACCGTAACGCGACAAAGTTTAGCAACGACACTGCGACATCCATCATCGCATCCATCAACGACGCCAATACCGAAGCTGCATTGGTGTCGATAGCGGCAAACAATTTAATGATGACAATAAAGAGCGCAATGCCAATCGTCAGTTTGCCCGAACGGCGTACCCACAGATTATATTCATGACTGGTCATCGCTGGTCCTTGTCAGTTCGCAGAGTTACAACGCGCCGGCAAACTGCTGCTGGCGCCAGGCTTCATAACAGACGATCGCCACAGAGTTGGCTAAATTCAGACTACGCGCATCAGGCATCATCGGGATCCGCAGGCGCTGTTCGGCCGGAATGGCGTTACGGATCTCATCTGGTAGCCCGGAAGTCTCGGAGCCGAACAACAACAAATCGCCTGCCTGATACTGCAATTCAGTGTGGGGGCGGCTGCCTTTAGTGGTCAACGCCAGCACCCGCACCGGTTTTACCGCGTCTAGCATCGCCTGGTAACTGGCGTGGCGGCTGACATTGGCCAAATCATGATAATCCAACCCGGCACGACGCAGCTTTTTTTCTTCAAAATCAAACCCTAACGGTTCAATCAAATGCAAATGACAGCCGGTATTGGCAGCCAGCCGGATAATATTGCCGCAATTCGGTGCGATTTTGGGTTCGAATAAAGCGATATGAAACACAACAACTCCTGTGTCATGGCAAAGTGCCAGTATACCGCAGTCCGACCGCGCAGCGTGACAACGAAGGTCAGACTGCTACCAATTTTCCCGGCGTTTAGTGGCGATTTTTTAGACAGAGACTTATAGTTGAACTGTATTGCTGCGCAAGGAATGCCAAAATGACAGCCCCATTATGGATACAATACCTGCTGGCCATCATCAGTGGTTTTCTGCTTTGTCTGGCACTGATCCAGTTACAACGCTCCCGCCGCACCCCCATGCAAAACACACCGTTGTTGCAATTTTTGCAACAGCAATCGAATGCCTATTGGCTGACGGATCAGCAAGCGAGGCCGTTGTGGCACAATCACGCCGTCCGCCATCCGGCAGCCAACACCAAGCTGGAACAACAGCTGTTTTTCTCCGCCGCAGGAACGGATCCTGCTCTGCCGGATATCCTCTCGATGCTGCAGATCAGTCCACATTGGCAAGGTCAGGTCTGGATTGGCAGCACTGAGCGGCAAGCCTATCAGCTGAATGTGCGGGTGCTCAGCGGCTATCATCAGCGCTTTTTGCTTTGGCACTGGTTACCACTGCAGGCAACACTGGACCATGCTCAGGCACAGCTCCGCGCTTATGCTGACCCGGTCACTGAACTACCCTCAGCAACGCTGTGGCGCTATTGGCTGCAATCTCAGCTGAGCCGCCATCAGGCGAAATATCATAGTTTTGCCGTGTTATTACTGGACATGAATGACTACCCCGCTATCGTCCGTAATTTTGGTCAGACCGCTGCAGATGGTCTGTTACAACAGCTGGTGAACAACGTACAGACGGAGATCCCGGCCGGTGCTTTTATGGCCCGGCTGGCGCCGAATCAGCTGGCTCTGCTGCTCAGTCTGGACGGACATGGTGAGCAGGCCGAACAACAGGCGATCCAGCTCAGCCGTGAAATACTGCATTTTTGTCAGGGGCCGTTTT
The DNA here is from genome assembly GCA_034519945.1 of Rheinheimera sp. GTDB lineage: Bacteria > Pseudomonadota > Gammaproteobacteria > Enterobacterales > Alteromonadaceae > Pararheinheimera. Next base: position 33,686 of record JAXHNX010000015.1, on the reverse strand, counting down.
TTATACCACAGGCCGAATTGCGGCTGGATTGCCGCGCCGGGATCGCGATTTTCCCCGAAGCCGGTCATGATGCCGACGAACTGCAGGCTCATGCGTCACACGCGCTGCACATCGCTGCTACAGTACCGGAACGTTTGCATCTGTGGCAAATGCAGGGACATAATCCGGCGCCAGGTCTGCAACTGCAATATGAGTTGCAACAAGCATTAACCCAATATCAATGTGAGATCTGGTCGCAACCAGTGATTGAACTGGCGACTGGTATCGCCACGGCATTCCGGCTGGAACTATATTGGCGTTCACCACAACGCGGATTATTAAGTTATGCCGAATTAAAACCTCTGGCCGAACAGAATGGTCAGTTACTGGCGCTGGAGCGCTGGGCTTTTTGTCAGATTTGTCAGTTAGTGGAATTGTGGCAACGTCTGGGCCCGTTGCCACCGCTGCAGGTCGAATTGTCCGCGGCAAACTTTCGTCACAGTGGACTGCTGAATTTTTTGCAATGCCAGCTGGAGGACCATCAACTTCAGGCCAATACGTTTGTGCTGTGCTTGCGGGAAGACGGTTGGTTACAGGATCCGGCAGGCTTCAGTCTGCAGGCACAGGAACTAAAAACCGCCGGTTTTGGCCTGATGATTGTCGAAGTTGGCAATGGCCTGAGTTCGCTGCAATTGTTGCAGCAACCATTTTGGCAGGCGGCAGAGCTTTCCGCGGCAATGATCAACCAGCTGGAAGGATCTGAAGCGCAGCGGAACGCCTGCGCCAGTCTAATCCGGCTGCTGATCCATCAGGGACTGCAGGTCAGTACTCAAGGCACCGACAACGAAATGCAGGCGTATTTACTGCATGTGATGGGTTGTTATGGCTGTCGTGGCGAACACTTCAGTGCCATGCGCCTTGTTGATGGACGGCAACAACCTTATGGCGGGCAACAACAGTGGCAGATGGCCGGATAAACGCTGATCCGGCGTTATTCGTCGCGTTTTTCGCGGCCCAGCAAGTCGAGCGCCGCAGCGCGGGCATCTTTGCCCTGATACAGCACCTGGTAAATTTGTTCAGTGATCGGCATTTCAACACCGACACGGGTCGCCAGATTGTAAACTTCACGGGCGTTACGATAGCCTTCGACGACCTGTCCGATCTGTGTGATCGCAGCTTCAACGCCGACACCCTGCCCTAATAGCAAGCCAAAACGACGGTTACGGGACTGGTTGTCGGTGCAGGTCAGGACTAAATCACCTAAACCGGCCATGCCCATAAAAGTTTCTTTTTTCGCACCTAAGGCACAACCTAACCGGCACATTTCAGTCAGGCCACGGGTGATCAATGCCGTGCGGGCATTGGCACCAAAACCGATACCGTCCGCCATACCGGCACCAATCGCAATGACGTTTTTCACCGCGCCGCCAAGCTGTACGCCAATAAAATCTGGATTGGTATAAACACGGAAGGTTTTGCCGCAGTGCAGCAAGTCGGACAATACAGTAATAAATTCGGCGTCGGTGGATGATAAAGAAATGGCGGTAGGCAAGCCTTTTGCCAGTTCTTTGGCAAAAGTCGGACCGGATAACACGGCCAACGACACATCATCACCGAGAATATCGCGCGCCACGTCCTGTAATAACCGGCCACTGTCGGGCTCCAGGCCTTTTGTAGCCCAGGCCACACGAGCGTGCGGTAACAAAAATGGTTTAATTTGCCGCAAAGTATCGGCAAAAGCATGACTCGGCACTACCACCAGCACATTCTGGCTGGCTTTGACGGCGCCTTCCAGATCAGCAGTCACTTCCAGCTGCTCTGGTAACACAATCTCCGGCAAATAACGGTGATTGATCCGATCCCGCGTCATCGCCGCGATATCATCAGCATTGCGGCCCCATAACAAGGTGTGATGCCCGTTACGCGCCAGACAAATCGCCAGCGCCGTGCCATAAGAGCCGGCGCCCAATACCGTAATTGCCGAAGTCATGTTCATGCTGACGGCTGCTTAGTTTGGCAGCTGCGCCTGAGCTTCCGCCTGACGTTGTTGCACATATTGTGCAAACAGCGCGTCAAAGTTAACCGGAGCCAGGTTCAGTTGTGGGAAAGTGCCACGGTTTACCAGATTTGCCACGGTTTCACGGGCATATGGGAACAGAATATTCGGGCAGAAAGAGGCCAGCATGTGGGCCATTTGCGCGTCCTGCAATTCAGGCACTGCAAAAATACCGGCTTGTTGCACCTCGCACAGGAACGCAGTTTCGTCGCCTACGGTCGTGGTGACTGTCAGTGACAGGATGACTTCAAACATGTTGTCTTCCAGCTTTTCGCTGCGAGTGTCCAGGTCCAGCTTTACTTCTGGTTGCCATTCTTTGCGGAAAATTGCCGGTGCATTTGGTGATTCAAACGAAATGTCTTTGACATAAATACGCTGGATTGCAAAAGGGACTTGCTGCTCATCCGCAGCTGGGTTCAGTTGTTCGTCGGCCATGATGGTTCCCTGAAAATACAGTTAAAGTTGCAGCAGTGTGTCTAACCGACCCTGCGCGTCTAGCGCATGCAGGTCGTCACAGCCACCGATATGTTGGTCATTGATGAAGATTTGCGGCACTGTGCTGCGTCCGCCCGATCTTGCAATCATTTCGGGTCTGAGCTCAGGTTGTGCGTCGATTTTAATTTCGTTAAACACAACACCTTTGTGGCTGAGCAGAGCCTTTGCGCGCACACAATACGGACAATATTCTTTAGTGTAAATAGTGACGCTGGGACTGCTCATCGACCTGCTCCGGTTATTTTTTTACCACAGGTAAACTGGCTTCCGCCCATTTACCCATACCACCGCTCAGCACAGATACACGACTGAACCCGGCAGCTGACAGCTGTTTGGCCGCACCTTGCGCGGACATACCTGCCTGACAGACCACTATAATGGGTGCGTCTTTGGCCTTTTCAAGGCTGCTGATTTGGCCGGACAGCTGCGCCAGAGGGATATTGCGGGCGCCGGTGATGTGGCCCCGTTTAAAGTCGTCGTTGCTGCGGATGTCCAGCACCAGCGCATCTTCACGGTTGACTTGTAAAGTCAGTCCGGTCGGGCTGACAAATTTGATTTTGGAAAACAATGACTGCACATAACTGACGATAATCGCCAGCAGCAGACCTACCCAGATCACCACGACAATCGGGTGATTACCGGCAAATTCGACGTATTGTTGCATAACATTCCGTTCAGTTGGTCAAAGCTCAGGCGCCGGAGTATAACGGGTTTCAATGGCAAAAACAGCCCTTCGCCCACTGGCGCAACACGCATGTGGCAAAGGCTGCGGCTGATTGCGCAGTTTCTGCACAGCATTGATTGGAGTCACCGCTGAATTTCGGTAAGATGAACAGCGAATCGGGATAAAGATAAATGTTGATCAAGCAACGAGAAAGCGGAGCATGTTATGGCGAAGTCTGGCAAACCCCTGGTACTTTTGATTCTGGATGGATGGGGCTACCGCGAAGACCCGGCTGATAATGCCATCGCACAGGCCAATACCCCGGTGATGGACCGGTTGTGGCGTGATTGTCCACATAGTCTGATCTCAGGCTCAGGCCTGGACGTTGGTCTGCCCGACGGCCAGATGGGCAATTCTGAAGTCGGCCATGTCAATTTAGGCTCAGGCCGCGTGGTGTATCAGGAACTGACCCGCATCACCAAAGCCATCAGTGATGGCGACTTTTTCGAAAACCCGGTGTTAACCGGTGCGGTGCAACAAGCGGTGCAAGCCGGTAAAGCCGTGCATTTAATGGGTTTATTATCGCCAGGTGGTGTGCACAGCCACGAAGACCATCTGCTTGCGATGATTGAGCTGGCCGCACGTCAGGGCGCTGAGAAAATTTACCTGCATGCCTTCCTCGATGGCCGCGATACGCCACCCCGCAGTGCAGAAGCATCATTATTACGCGTCCAGCAACGCTGCCGCGAACTGGGCAAAGGTCAAATCGCCAGTGTCATTGGCCGCTATTTTGCGATGGACCGGGACAAACGTTGGGACCGTGTCGAACAAGCCTATGACTTAATTGTTGATGGCGTGGCGGCCTATACGGCAACAGACGCAGTGTCGGCACTCCAGGCCGCTTACGAGCGCGGTGAAAATGACGAATTCGTCAAAGCCACTGCGATTGTCGGCGACGCTGGTCAGCCGGTGCAGTTACAGGATGGCGATGCGCTGATTTTTATGAATTTCCGTGCCGATCGCGCCCGCCAGTTCAGCCGTACTTTTACCGAAGCCACTTTTGACGCTTTTGCCCGCAAACGCGTGGCGCAGCTCGGCGCTTTTGTCCAGCTGACCGAATACGCCGCCGATATCAAAGCGCCAGTCGCCTATCCGCCGGAAAGTCTGAACAATGTGCTCGGTGAATGGCTTTCCAAACACCAAAAAAACCAGCTGCGCATTTCCGAAACGGAAAAATATGCCCACGTCACTTTCTTTTTCAGTGGTGGCCGCGAGGACGTATTCCCGGGTGAAGAACGCATTTTGGTGCCATCCCCCAATGTCGCCACTTATGATTTGCAGCCGGAGATGAACTCGACACTGCTGACCGACAAACTGGTGGACGCCATTCACTCCGGCAAGTTTGACGTGATTATCTGCAATTACCCGAATGGCGATATGGTGGGTCATACCGGTATTCTGTCTGCCGCCATCAAAGCGGTAGAAGCTGTCGACCACTGTATTGGCCGGGTAGTGGCCGCACTGGAAAGCGTCGGTGGTGAATGTATCATCACCGCCGATCATGGCAATGCCGAGCAGATGGTCGACCACGAATCCGGTCAGGCCCATACCGCCCATACCTCAGATCCGGTGCCACTGATTTACATCGGCCGGCCGGCGGATGTGGTGGCTGGTGGCATCCTCAGCGACATTGCGCCGACCATGCTGACGCTGCTTGGCATGCCGGTGCCGGCAGAAATGACCGGTAAAGTGCTGTTCCACGTCCGGTGATGCGACTACATCGCCAGCGGGCGCGGTCGGTCCCAATATGCATTAGCCTGCTACTGAGCCTGTTGCTGAGTCTGTCCAGCACAGGCCCAGCAATCCGACACGGCCAAAGTCCGGCAGGAACTCAAATCCGTGCAACAGGATATCAGCCGCACCGAACAACAGCGCCGGCAGCAGCAACAACAGCTGCAGGACACCGAACAACAGCTGAAACAGGCAGACCTTCGCTTAGCCGAAGCAGCTGCTGCGGTCGCAGTGCAACAGCAGCAGCTGCAGGCACTGGACGAAAAAATGGCCGAACTGGCGACCCGGCAACAACAGCTGGAGCAACAACGGCAAACGCAGCAAAAGTTGTTGGCGGCGCAGGTTAAAGCCGCTTATCAGGTTGGTGGACACGACTACACCCAGCTGCTGCTGAATCAGCAGGACGCGCTAAAACTGGAGCGCTTGCTGACTTATTACCAGTACTTCAATAACGCCCGGATCCAACAACTACAGGCACTGAAGCAAACGGTCAGCGAGCTGGAGCAGTTGACAACAGTGCAGCAGCAAACCCGGCATGAGCAAGCTTTGCGGCTGGATGAACTGACCTCGCAGCAACAGGATTTAGTCACAGCGAAAAATCAGCAACAACAAAGTGTGCTGAAACTCAGGCAACTGCTGGATGAACAAAAACAGCAACTGGCGTACCTCAAGAGTAATGAAAAAAGTCTGCAAAGCACTATCACCAAGCTAAAGACTGAAGCGGCCAATCGCAGACTGACATACAAAGGCAAGAAACAAGGCCAGCTGCCGTGGCCGGTGCAAGGTGCGTTAGTGCAGAAGTTTGGCGCGGCACAAGGCGGGCAGACCACGGCCAGCGGAATTTTAATTCAGGCCAGCAATGGCCAGCCGGTGCGCGCAGTTGCAGATGGTCAGGTGATTTATGCCGATTGGTTACGCGGTTATGGCTGGGTGATTGTGCTGGACCACGGCAATGGCCTGATGAGTTTATATGGCCATAACCAGAGCCTGCTGAAATCACCGGGCGATGTGGTGCGCAGTGGCGACCATGTCGCGTTGGTCGGTCAGAGTGGTGGCCGTGATCGCAGTGGGCTTTATTTCGAAATCAGGCAAAAAGGTGCGGCGGTTGACCCGTTGCGCTGGTTGCGAAATCCGTAACAACAGGCATAATGCCGGCCTGAAATTCAGCCGGCGCTTTGCCAAGATCAGTGAATCAATCCAGCGTGCGTATTCTCCAGTCGTTATGTGTTCTCAGTTGTTTCTGGTTGTCGGTACAGGCGCAGTCGCTGCCACCGCAAGTGGCCATTATTATTGATGATATTGGTTATCAGAAAGTCGATCCGGACATTATCCGGCTACCTTATCCGCTGACGGTCGCGGTGATGCCATTTACGCCAAATGGCCATGAAATGACGGCACTAGCCGGTCAGCATGGCAAAGAAATCATGTTACATATGCCGATGGAAGCGGTGGCGCAGAACCATTTACTCGGCAAAGGTGCGCTGCGCCGTCCGATGAACAAGCAGCAGGTGCAGCAGGCGCTGCACAAAGCGCTGGACAGCGTGCCACAGGCCATTGGCATGAATAACCACATGGGCAGCCTGTACACGTCATTACCGGAACAAATGGATTGGGTCATGCAGGTTGTTGCCGAGCGTCAGTTGTACTTTATTGACAGCAAAACCACCGGCAAAAGTGTAGTCGCCGCCCTGACACATAAGCATCAGGTAAAAAGCCGCAGCCGTGACGTGTTCCTTGACAATGACAAGTCTTATAAAGCGCTGGACCGCCAGTTTAATCAACTGATCCATCTGGCAAAACAACATGGTCATGCCGTGGCAATCGGCCATCCTTATCCGGAAACTTACCGCTATCTGAAGAAAAATTTACCGCGGTTGGCGCAACAAGGGATTAAAGTAGTGCCGGCATCGGCGTTGCTGGATTTACCGGCGCCTCCGCCACAGCTGATCGCGAACACTGTTAAACCCGCGGCCCCTCAGCCGGTGAAAGCGCAACCTGCGCCGGCCACGCCACCGGTCGACACAACCGGCACAGCAGTCACAACTCCGGTACAGATTGCTGAACCAGTACCGGTTGCTATCAGCGACATCGTTGAGCCAGTGCCTGAACTCATCCCATGGCATCCGCCCTACCTGCCACAGTTGCCGGGTTTTGATACGCCCGCGGCATCATCTGTGCCGGAACCAGCATGGCGGCGATTCTATCCGCAACCGGCAGAAATACCGGCCCCGGTTTCGCCGGTACCATTATTGCTGCGTTAAGCCACTTTCCATGGACATCGCCGAAAAAGCTCTGGGTACCACGTACCTGCATTGTGCCATTTGCTTAGCAAATGGCGTTCATCAGGCGAAACGCCAAACTGTTGGCGTTTCGAAAGCCCTGCTTCACCATACCGTCCTTCCATGGACATAAAAATGCCAGAGCAAGCTCTGGCATTTTTTATGGCGACGGAAAACTCAGGCAACCATCGCCGCGTGTAATTTTTTCATCGCATTCTTTTCCAGCTGACGTACGCGCTCAGCGGACACCTGGTAACGGTCTGCCAGCTCCTGCAGCGTCAGTTTTTCATTATCCAGCCAACGGGCGCGGATAATATCCTGACTACGTTCATCCAGCGTGCGCACGGCGGCCTGTAAGCGTTCCAGGGCAGCACCTTCGCTTTGATCTTCTTCAAAATTGTTCGCCAGATCAGAGTTTTTGTCGTCGAGGAAAAACACCGGCGCACTGAAATTGTTGTCATCATCATCGTCCTGCGCATCAAACGCCAGGTCGTGATTGCTCATGCGCGCTTCCATTTCCCGCACTTCATACTCAGGCACACCTAAAGACGCAGCGACGTTTTTCACTTCATCGTGGCTGAACCAACCCAGGTTTTTCTTGGATTTACGCAGATTAAAAAACAGTTTGCGTTGCGCTTTGGTCGTCGCAACTTTAACGATACGCCAGTTTTTCAGTACAAATTCATGAATTTCAGCTTTGATCCAGTGCACGGCAAAAGACACCAGCCGCACGCCCACAGAGGGGTCAAAGCGTTTCACTGCTTTCATCAGGCCGATATTGCCTTCCTGCACCAAATCACCAATCGGCAGACCGTAACCTGAATAGCTGCGGGCGATGTGCACGACAAACCGTAAATGCGACATAATCAGCTGGCGGGCGGCATCAAGGTCGCCGTGCTGCTGCAGACGTTCAGCCAGAGCGCGTTCCTCTTCAGCCGATAGCATCGATATAGTGCTGACAGCGTGAGTATAAGCTTCGAGGCTACCGCTACCGGCGACTGACAATGTCATCAATTGATTCGCTTTGGTCATGAACAAACTCCTGTGGAGATCTGAAAGTGGACTCATGTTAGCACTCTTTGACAGAGAGTGCTAATAGCAGTTCCTGCGTTTTTAAGAACTGAATTGTATTAAAATGTGAATTTGAGAATATAACTTCATAAGACAAACGCCGATTTTCCGATATGCTCAAAGTATCTCATCAGCTGTCTGGTCCACTTTAAAACATCGGACGTTGGCAACCGCCAGACCTGAATACCGCTATGCTTACGGCCGGATCCGGCCTTTGGTTCAGGAGTTGTAGATGTATTGTTACCTGGCGCGCCAGCCGATCTTAGATCAGCATAAAAATCTGTTTGGTTATGAATTATTGTTCCGCGACGGCGTGCAAAACAGCTTTCCCAATATCAATGCGGATGAAGCCACGTCAAAACTAATCACCGAACATCACTTGCTGATGGGCGTGGAAAAAATTACCGGCGGCCATCAGGCCTTTATCAATTTCTCTGCCGACACCTTAATCCACCACTTCCCGACCTCGATCGACCCTAAAAGCATGGTGATTGAAGTGCTGGAAACCGTGCCGATCAGCATGGAGTTACTGACAGCCTGCCGTGAGCTGCACCGGATGGGCTATAAGCTGGCGCTGGATGATCACGACTTTGACCCAAAATGGGATATTTTCCTGCCGTATATCAGCTTTATTAAAGTTGACGTGCGCCAGTTTAATATTCTGCAAATCAGTAAATATGTGTCGCGGGTCAAACATCACCCGGTCACCTTACTGGCGGAAAAAGTCGAAACGCAGACAGAATTCGAAAAACTGCTGCAACTTGGTTTTACCTTGTTCCAGGGCTATTTCTTTGCCCGGCCAGAAATGTTGAAACACAAAAAAATCGCCAGCAGTAAATTGAATTTGCTGTTACTGATCGCTGAGTCCAGTGCCATCCGTCTTGATTTTGAAAAGCTGACGGCGATTGTTGAACGCGATCTGGGCTTGTCGTATAAATTGCTGCGTTTTGTCAACAGCGCCAGTTTTGCCCGTGAACAGGCCATCGGCTCGCTGAAGCATGCCATGGTGTACATGGGTGAAGGGGAACTGAAGAAATTTATCGCGCTGTTAGCGCTGGCCAATCTGAAAGAAGATGGCCCGGATGAACTGTTACATATGTCGATCGTGCGGGCGCGGTTTTGCGATCAGCTGGCGGCCATGATGGGCGATGCCGACAACCCACCGGCGGCATTTTTAACCGGATTATTTTCGCTGGTTGATGCGTTATTGGAACAACCACTGCAGCAGCTGCTGGACGACTTACCGATCCTGCCCGAGATTAAAGCCGCACTGCTGGAGCATCAGGGCCGGTTGGGATTGTACCTGTTACTGACCAAGGCTTATGAGAGTGGCGAGTGGGAGCAGCAGCAACAACTGACGCTGCAATTGTTTGGCAAGGCCCGTGATTTAAGCATGACTTATCTGGATGCGGTCAGCTGGGCGCATGGCCTGATGCAGGAAGCGGCGGCTGGCTGAGCCGCGAGTCTGGCAGAGTAGTCAGAGGCTGTGGCTGTTGGCTAATGCAGCAGGTTGTCAACACGCGGTGAAGTACCCAAACGAAACTTAACCAGAAAACGCCAACAGCCCTTAGCAGGGCTCTATCGCTTTAATATGACTGCGAACTGCCAGATAGGAACCGACCAGACCCAAGCCAACGGCAATCAACATCAGGATGCCAAACTCTTGTAGTGTCAGCACATTTAAACTGAAGCCGCTCTGATACAGCTGCGTCACATTGGCAATAGCGCCACGTAACCAGAACAACATCAGTTCAATCACCAGAAACGCCAGAAAACCACCAAAGACGCCTAACCAGATACCCGTGTACAAAAACGGCCGTTGGATAAAACTGTCGGTGGCCCCAACCAGTTTCATCACTTCGATTTCGGCTTTTTTATCCATAATCAGTAAACGAATGGTATTGCCAATCACCAGTAAAGCACCGCACAGCAATAGCGCCGCAATGGTATAGACCACTTGCTGCACCAACGACATGATAGCCGCCAGCCGCTCCAGCCAGCTGATATCCAGCTTGGCCAGTTCAACAAAACGTTCTTTTTGCAGTTTATTCAATAAAGCTTCGGCAGCAGCCGGTTTGCTCTGACTGGGCGTGACCAGCAATACATCCGGCAACGGGTTTTGATCTAAAAAGGTGATCGCTTCGCCAAAACCGGAGCCCTGCTTAAATTCAGCCATTGCTGCAGTTTTGTCGATCAACCGCACTTTGCCAACATCGCGGTCGCCCTGCAGCAGGGTGACCAGCGTGGCAATATCAGTTTCGGTGACATCATTTTTCAGAAACAGGCTGATCTCAAACGACTGATCGTAATTGCTGCTGACTTGCTGCAGGTTTTTTACCAGTACGTGCAAAGTCGCCGGCAACGTCATACTGACGCCGAGTACTGCAATAGTGACCAGTGTCCAGACCGGGCTGCGCCATAATTCACCGAGGCTTGATACGGCCTGGCGCAGATGCGTCACAATCCCCATCACAAACTTTTGGATTAAACCGGGGGCGCTGTCACTGGCGCCGCTGGCACGGCCGTTAAACAGAATACTCATTCGGCCTCCTCGTTGTGCATCAGACCGTCATTGATCATTTTGCCGGATTTGAGCGTCATAGTCCGATAACGCATCCGGGCGATCAGACTTAAATCATGGCTGGCAACCAGTACCGAAACACCGGCCTGATTAAAGGCTTCAAACACCCGCATAATATCTTTGGATAAATCCGGGTCGAGGTTACCGGTCGGTTCGTCCGCCAGCAATAATGGCGGCTTGTTGACAACAGCGCGGGCAATGCCAACCCGCTGTGCTTCACCGCCGGACAATGTCGCCGGCAAACAACGGGCTTTGTCGAGCAATCCCACCTGATCGAGCGCTGCATGTACCCGCCGCGCCATATCACGACCGGTGAATCCTTCAATCACCAGCGGCAACGCCACATTGTCGAATACTGTGTGATTCATCAGCAGACGGTGATCCTGGAAAATCATCCCGATATCGCGGCGCACATAAGGAATTTGGCTAGGTTTGATGCCGGACAGGTCGATGCCATTGATGACAACCCGTCCGGTCGATGGCCGTTCGATCAGGCTGATGAGCTTGAGCATGGTACTTTTGCCGGCACCGGAGTGACCGGTTAAAAAGGCCATTTCACCTTTTTGCAGTTCAAAACTCACCCGGTCCAACGCGACAAAACCGCCCGGATAGCTCTTGCTCACCTGCTCAAATCGAAGCATGCTCAGAATTCCCTGTTAAACAGCGCGCGGATAAAGTCTCTGCTCTGGAACACCCGTAAATCGTCAATGCCTTCGCCGACGCCGATATAACGGATGGGCAAACTAAACTGATCGGCAATGGCGAAAATCACCCCGCCTTTGGCCGTTCCGTCGAGCTTGGTCAGTGTGATACCGGTCAGCTGCACTGCCTCGTGGAATAATTTGGCCTGACTGAGTGCATTCTGACCGGTGCCGGCGTCCAGCGTCAACATCACTTCATGCGGTGCTGCGCCGTCGATTTTTTTCATCACGCGGACAATTTTTTTCAGCTCTTCCATCAGATGCGCTTTATTCTGCAGACGGCCGGCTGTGTCGGCGATCAACACGTCCACTTTGCGTGCTTTGGCGGCCTGGTAGGCATCAAAAATCACCGATGCACTGTCGGCGCCGCTATGTTGGGCGATCACCGGGATCTCGTTGCGTTCGCCCCAGACCTGCAGTTGCTCGACCGCAGCAGCACGGAACGTGTCACCCGCCGCCAGCATGACAGATTTGCCTTGTTGCTTAAATTGCTGCGCCAGTTTACCGATGGTAGTGGTTTTACCCACGCCATTGACGCCGACCATCAGAATGACATAAGGCCCGGTGCTGCTGTCGATTTGCAGCGGTTGTTCCACTTTATCCAACAATAACGCCATTTCGTCCTGTAGTTTTTCATACAGCACTTCGGCGTCTTTCAGCTGACGGCGATTGGCATCAGCGACCAACTGTTTAATCAGTTTTTGCGTAGTTTCTACGCCAACGTCAGCCAGTAACAGCTGGGTTTCCAGCTCTTCGTACAGCTCGTCGTCAATTTTTTTGCCGAGAAATAAACTGGCAAGGCCAGCACCTAAATTCTGGCTGGTTTTCGCCAGGCCTTGTTTTAACCGGGCAAAAAAACCTGGTTTTTTTGCGGTGTCGCTGCTGGCTGGTGTGACGGTCGCTGCCGCAATAACTGGCTCTGGCTCTGGCTCTGGCTCTGGCTCTGGCTCTGGCTCTGGCTCTGGCTCTGGCTCTGGCTCTGGCTCTGGCTCTGGCTCTGGCTCTGGTCTGGCTCTGGCTCTGGCTCTGGCTCTGCAGTGAAGTGTGTTACTGCCTTGTTTTCAACTAAATCGGCAGTCTCAGGCGGAATAATCTCAGGTTTATCTGCTACTTTCGCCTCAGCTGCCGGCGCTGCGGCAGGTGTATCCACGATTTCAGCTGTGACCGGTTCAGTCTGCTGACTTGCTAAGGCGGGGGTTGCCGGCGAAATGGCAGCAGTAGTTTCCGCCACAGGCTCAGGCGTGACCGGGGTGGTATCTTTTTTGCCAAAACCCAGCCAGGAAAATAGTTTATTCGGTTTAGTCATAAGGTTCGCTGTCAGATTGTCGAAACTGCGGTAAAATCGACGCTTATAGTATCACCTTTATTCTAAGTGCATAAACCCTGATGAAAAGCCGCTCCCCCGCCCCGCAGTCCCGTCTTAAAAGCAACACCACCGCGTCAGCCCAACCGGGGGAAGTCCGGATCATCAGCGGGCAATGGCGCGGTCGCAAACTGCCGGTGCTTGATGTGTTGGGTTTAAGACCAACCACCGACCGGGTGAAAGAAACGGTGTTTAACTGGCTGATGCAGGACACGCAAGGACGGCTGGTGCTGGATTGTTTCAGCGGCAGTGGCAGCCTCGCCTTTGAGGCCTTGTCCCGCCATGCCCACAGTGCGTTATTGCTTGAACGCGACAATAAAGCCGCCGCCCAGCTGAAACAAAATCTGGCGCGACTGCAATGCAGTAATGCGGAAGTCCGGCAGACCGACACTATGCAATTTCTCGCAGGCCCCGCCATCCAGCAATTTGATTTGGTCTTTATCGACCCGCCATTTCGCCAAGGGCTGGCGCTGCCTTGTGCTGCGCTGTTGCAGCAAGGCTGGCTGAAAGCCGATGCGCTGATTTATCTGGAGACAGAAAAAGAGTTGGATATCAGTGGTTTGCCAGAGAGTTGGCGCTTAATCAAAGATAAAATAGCCGGTCAGCTGGCGTACCGGCTGTTTGTGTATCAGCCGGTTGCTGATGAAACTGCTTAGAACTCAGCTCAGCTCCATGCCCAGATTGGTCACGCCCTGCTCTTTTACCCAGGCTTTGAGTTGCTGGATTTGTTCGCGGTCAAATGACTGGATCACACTACAGATCTCAATCAATTCCGCCAGACAATCCATTTCATAAGCCATTAATTCATGGTCACGCACCACTTTTTTCAGCTCAGCTTCGGTGGTGATATCCAGATCAGCGGATTCATGTTCAATCAACCGGGCGACGGAGGCCTGCGAAATTTTCGCAACGTTAATAAACTCCATGCTGTCCTGTTCGCGGATGCCGTTCAGCATGCTGTCGAGCGCAATCATCGCGTCCACTGCCGGGTAAACACCAAACATATCAAAGTGGGTCACTTCCGGTGTGATCAGCTCCAGTTCATCCTGTAACCGTTCAAAGTTAATTTTGGCACGGCGCACCTGCAACCATTCCCACACCAGATCCAGCGTATGCCGCGGCAATGCCGCATCACCAAAACTACTGACTTCAGCAAACAACTGATAATTGGGCAGCATCCGCTCTAACAAGACAATGGCAACGGCGGCTTGCTGATAAAAGCTCAGCTCGCGCATCTTCTGGAAATTATTGGCTTTTGACATCTATGTGGCGTCCGTAACAGGCTATGCAGCAATGCCGGCCATCATACACAAAGCACAACGGCACGGCCAGTTTGACGGGTATAACCGGCTAACTGTTTGACTGCTGTACCAGCTGTTTTTGTGCGTAATCAAATTTCAGGCGGAATTCAGTGGCCTGCTGTTGCAACAACTGGATCTGTTCCTGCGCTTCTGCTTGCTGCGCCTGTAATTGCTGGCGGAGCTGGCGAATCGTCTCGCGCGACTGCTCTGCTTCGCCCTGCTGACGTTCTTCAATACTCTCAACGCGGGCCTGGGCGCGGAACAACTGGCTTTCCAGTTTATGCTGCTGTTGCAACCACGCCTGTTGTTGTTGCTGTAACGCGGTTAGTTCAGAGATGAGCAGCTGTTGTGCCTGATACTCCGCCTGCTGCGCGCTATGCAGCGCAACTGTCTCTTCCTGTTGCTGCTGCAACGTCGCATAGGCGGTCTGCAAAGCAAGAAGCTGCGCCTGAAGTTCACTGGACGCCTGTAGTTGGTGCTGCAGCTGATCATGTTGCTGTTGTAATTGGGCCAGTTGTTGCTCCAGCGCCGCATGCTCAGTACTGAGTAGTTGCTGACGTTGTTGCAGGCCAGTCAGTGCTTGCTGATCTTGCCGGGCTGTGGTTAATTCCTGCTGTAACGCCTGCAGCTCAGTGTGTTGCCGTGTTGTCAGCACCAGTTGTTGCGCCAGCTGCTGTTCCAGCTGTTGTCGTTGTGTGCTGGCATGATCGAGTTGTTGCAGTTGCTGCTCTAACTGCAGCTGTACCTGCTGATCTGCCGAGGTCAACTGTTGCAGTTGTTCCCGTAATTGGTTCAATTGCCGCTGGGCCTGCTCTGATTGCTGTCCCGATGTTTGCCGATCTTCAGCCAGCTGTAACTGCGCATCTTGCAGTTCGGCCTGCAGTGTCGCCAGCACGCCACTATCCCGGCGCTGTTGAGCAAGTTCAGTCCTGAGCTGATCCAGCTGCTGCTGCAACGCCAGCACCTGTTGTTTTTCCTGCCGGAACTCATCCTGACTGAGCCGCAACTGGTCGGCTAACCGGCGCATAGCATCCAGTGCTTCGTCACGTTCTTCCTGCGCAGACTGGCTTTGCGCTGTGGCTGCAGCCAGCGCCTGTTGCCCGGCCTGCGCTTGTTTCTGTGCGACGCTCAGCTGTTGCTGAGTCTGCTGCAGGTCGTGTTGCAATGCTGCCTGCTCAGGCGCTGCTGATGTCGCCTCAGTCCGCCGCAGCTCTTCTTGCCACAGCTGTTGTTGCTGCTGCAGTTGCTGCGCCAGTCCCTGCAACTGCGCACGCAGTTGCAGTTCCGTTTGCTCCAGCCATTGCTGGATCAGAGGATCCTGTTGCATCACTTAATTCCACTTAAAATAATGACCGATGCCATTTAACAGCATTTGCACTGAAATGATAACCAGAATCATCCCCATCAGTCGCTCCATTGCGGTGAGACCCCGCTCGCCGAGGATCCGGTGCAAGGCAGGTGCAAACAACAAAATGGCAGAGCTAATCAACCAGGCGCCCAATAACGCCAACGTCCAGTCCAGCATCTGGCCCGGTTGCTGATTCGCCAGCAGGATTAATGCGGCCAGAATCGAAGGCCCGGCAATCATCGGTACTGCCAGCGGAAATAAAAATGGTTCTTCACCTTCTTTTAAGCCAATCACACCGCCTTCCTGCGGGAATATCATCCGCAACGCAATCAGGAATAAAATAATACCGCCGGCAATACTGACCGCTTCTTCTTTCACGCCCAAAATACTGAGGAACGCCTGGCCGCCATACAAAAACAGCAACAAGATCACCAGCGACAGCAGCAATTCGCGCACCAGCACCTTCATCCGGCGTTCTGCTTTGATGTTTTTCAGAATAGCGACCACTATCGGCAAATTACCGAGCGGATCCATGATCAGAAATAACGTGAGCATCGCGCTCCACAAATCAACCGCCATGCGGAATTCTCCTGTGCATCTGCTATGAAGATCTGAGTATGATCAAAAACTTGCACTGCTGCAGCAGTTTTCGCACTATGGCAGTTGCCCGTGCTAAAACGCCGTTCAGAGGAAAATGACTATGATGACCATCACCACCCCGGCATTGCTGTTCCCCGCCATCTCATTGTTATTGCTGGCGTATACCAATCGCTTTCTGGTGTTGGCGCAACTCATTCGCCAGCTGAATAACCGTGAGGGCCAGCAGGTGCGCGACCTGGCCAAGCGGCAAATTGAAAATCTGCGCCAACGCATTGTGCTGATCCGCTCAATGCAGCGCTGGGGCGTGATCAGCTTTATTCTGTGCACCTTGTCGATGTTCACGTTATTTATGCAATGGGATCTGGCCGGCCAGTGGTTTTTTGGTGCCAGTCTGGCCAGTCTGGTGCTGAGTCTGACCGTGTCGTTGTACGAAATTCAGATCTCCTGCAATGCCATTAATATTGAACTGGAATCACTGGAAGCCGCTGACCGGCAATCCTGATGCGGTACGCCGCAGAGGATTTTTTTGACAAGCCTGCTACATTCAAAGCAGTGGTTGAATTAACCGGACACTCAGGCCGCCTCTATGTCGAATCAGGATTTTTTGTTTGGTGCTGATCAGGAATTTCAGTCGCCCCCGGACACAACATCAGCCGCACCGGCGGCGGACCCCTGGCTGGTGCTGATTGTTGATGACGATGAGAGCATTCATCAAATCACCAATCTGGTACTCAAAGGCTTCCAGTTTGAGGGCCGTCCGCTGCAATTATTGCATGCCTATAGCGCGAAAGCGGCCTTGCTGGTACTGGAACAACACCAGCACATTGCCGTCGCTATTGTTGATGTGGTGATGGAATCCAATCACGCCGGTCTGGATTTAGTCAAAACCATTCGCAGCGATTTAAAAAACCACCAAATCCGCTTAATTTTGCGTACCGGCCAACCCGGCGAAGCGCCGGAAGAGCATGTGATCCGCGATTACGACATTAACGACTACAAAAACAAAACCGAAGTCACGGCGATTAAATTAAAAACGCTGCTGTATTCAGCACTGCGCGCCTATCGCGATATCTGCATTATAGAAAACAACAAAAAAGGCCTGGAGCGTGTGATTGCTTCCACGGTCAGTTTCCTCGAATGTGACAGTCTGCAGGAATTCGCTTCGATTATTCTTGGCCAGGCCGCCAGCTTACTCGGGCTTGAGCATTCACAGATTTTTTGTTGTGCCGCGACCGGCGATCCGAAACAGCAACAACTGTCGTTGGATATTATCGCTGCCAGCGGTTGTGCTACCGGACCAGAATTCCAGTTGCCGGCGGAAGTGGAACAAAAACTGGCGCAGGTCCATCAGTTGAAACGTTCCTTTCATGGTGACGATTATTTTGTCGGGTACTTCACGACAAATCGCGGGCTGGAGAATTTCCTCTATGTCAGCAAGGACAGTAAATTTGACCAGATTGACCACCACCTGCTGAGCTATTTCGCCAGTAATATCGCCGTGGCTTATGAAAATGTGCGGCTGCGTGAACTGATAAAAGAAAGCCAGCGTGAACTGTCGTATATCCTTGGCGAAGCGGTAGAAAAACGCTCGAAAGAAACCGGCAGTCATGTCAAACGGGTGGCGAATTTCAGTTATTTGCTTGCAATCAAATATGGCTTGTCCGGTTATGACGCAGAAAAAGTCAAACTGGCCTCGCCGCTGCACGATGTCGGGAAAATCGCCATTCCGGATTATATTCTGAACAAACCAGGTAAACATGACGCCGACGAATGGGCAATCATGCGCACGCATGCCGAAGTCGGCCATCAAATCTTACAAAAATCGCAAAACGAAATTCTGCAATACGGCGCGGTGATCGCGCATGAACATCATGAGCGCTGGGATGGCATGGGTTACCCGCGCGGCCTAAAAGGTGAAGAGATTCATATTGCCGGCCGGATCACGGCGCTGGCTGACGTGTTTGATGCACTGGCCAGTGAACGTTGTTACAAGCCCGCCTGGCCGATGCCGAAAGTTATGCAATATATGCATGAACAAAAAGGCGCCCAATTCGACCCGGTACTAACGGACATCCTGCTCAGCCATATCGATGAGTTTCTGGCGATCCGCGACGCATTCCCGGACGACAGTACTCAAGGCTGAACGCGGTCTCAGGCCTGAGGTGCCGAGCGTGCTGTTTGCTGATAACGCTGAATAAAATCTTTACACGACGCGTTGGCGTCCTGCTGCTGAATTGATAACGTCAACTCGCCGACCATCAGCCCATATTTGTGCAACGTCGAGCGATTCACCAGTTGCTGCGGTGTGACCAGATATAACCAGTCTTTGACCGCGACATCGATACTGCCGTCAACCTGTGGAATGCGCAGCACATATTCCCAGTACAGCGTGTTGCCGGCAATACGGCCACTGGCGGCACCTACTACATCTTCAGCACTGCCACTGATCTGACCATCGGCGCCAACCTGCAATTGCCAGTGACGTTTATCGGTGCGGCCATCACTGTATAAAAAAATCTCGTACAAATCGCCGCGGTTGCCTTGCCACTGGCCACAGAGCTCGGCAGAAAAATGCAAAGTCTGCTGGCCACGCCAGTTCTGCAGTACGCCAAAAGCCTGACTGCTGCCGCTGAAAAAACCGGGTAAAGTTAATGCAGGTTGCATCTGCCGGTAGTCATCCAGCGATTGACTACAACCACTAAGCAAGAGCAGGATAACGGGCACAGTGACGAATTTCATTTACAGTTCCGGACTTGATTGCAGATACTTTAGTTACGCTGAAAATTTGCCACTGGATCTGCCGGAGCCACCAATGAATCCTGATGTTGACCGCTATATTGAACAAGCCGCCCCATTTGCCCGGCCCGTATTGTTACATTTGCGCCAGTTAGTGCATCAGACCCTGCCAGCGGTGCGCGAACAGATCAAATGGGGGATGCCGTTTTTTTGTCTGCAACACAACCTGTGTTTTATGGCCGGATTTAAGGCGCACTGTGGCTTTGGTTTCTGGCGTGCTGATGCATTGGGCCTGATAGTTCCGGCCGCCGGCAGCGATACGGGGATGGGCCAGTTTGGTAAAATTTGCAGCATCAGTGATTTACCGGCCAATGCAGAGCTGCAAGCGCTGTTACTTCAGGCGGCAGACTTAGCCGAAAGCCCGGCAGCGCCGCTACCGCGACAGAAAAAACACCAATTATCTCTGCCATTGCCAGCACCTTTTGCGGCGGCCCTGCAACAAAACGCCGCTGCCAGTGGTTTTTTCCAGCAGATGACCATCGCACAACAAAATGACTATATTGACTGGTTTTTGCAGGCAAAAACTGCCGGCACTCAGCAAAAACGGCTGGATACCATTGTGTTATGGCTGGCCGAGCACAAAACCAGAAACTGGAAGTACATGAAATAAAATGTTTTTTTAGAATAATCGTAAAATAACCGAATTTTTTCCGATTTTGCCAAACTAAATAAATCCCTGCCCCGACCAAGGCATATCAACAACGCAAAAACAGATCACACAGTGTTTAAACGCAGCGACGAAACCTTAATAGAAAAAGCCATCCACGGCGACGAGCGGGCCTGGCACCAGCTGGTCGGTCGCTATCAGTCGGCTTTGTACTATTACAGCCTGCGGTTGATGGGCAATCCAGACGACGCCCGTGACTTGTTGCAAGACGTGTTGTTAGTGTTGTGCCGAAATTTGGCGCAGTTTCGCGGTGACAGCAGTTTTAAAACCTGGTTATTTGGCATCGCAAACTATCGCGCCATGGATATGCTGCGAAAACGCAAGCCGACGCAGGATTTGGATGATTTACCGGAACTGGAACATGAAGATCAACCCAGCCACGAACAGCAATTATCAACACAACAAACGCAGCTGCTGGTGCAGCAAAAATTAACAACACTGCCGCCGGAACAAAAACTGGTGGTCGAGTTGCGGTTTTATCAACACTTTACCTTTGACGAAATTGCCGACCAATTGGCGATTTCAAGTAATACAGTGAAATCAAGATTTTACAGCGCCCTGGATAAACTCCGGGTGCAATTGGAGGACCACGATGTCGAACAGTCAGCAAGTTTTTGACGCCTGGCTCGCCGGTGATCTGACCACCGACGCCTGTCGCAACGCTCTGTCGCATGACCCGATCTGGCGGGCGCGTTTTGAAACGGCGGCCCAGCTACAACAACTGGCGCGCCAACCGGATTATCCGCCGGTGCCGCAAGTAGACACCAGCAGCATGTTCCGCCAGCAGTGGGGCCATAAAACTGCCCGCGCCACATCCTGGTGGCCACGCCTCAGCGTTGGCATGTCGGCACTGGCACTGGTGATCAGCATCTCCCCGCTGACACTTCAGGTGCAAAACGGTGGCATTGCACTGCGCTGGAGCGAGGTTGACCCGCTGGAAATGCAGTTGCAGGTGCAACAGCAAGTAGCCGCGCAGCTGGCCAGCTATAAAACCGAACAACAACAGTATCTGCAGACACAAATGCAGACACAACAACAACAACAGGCGTCGCAGCTGATCCTGCTTAAGGATTATCTGACTGATGCTGAACAGAAAAACCGGCGTGGTGACATGCTGGAACTGGTGGAATACCTGAACCAGCAACGACAGGCCGACTGGCAATACTGGCAGGACAATGTCCAGCCCACCCAGGCGCGACTGAATTACAACCCGGACAATCGTATTAATCGCCAAAATTAACACCTCAACTAATGGAGTTGTGTGATGAAACTTATCTCTGCTGTAGCAGCTGCTGTGCTGCTGACTTTATCGACGGGTGGCCATGCGGCGACGCAGGTCAGTGACAAACTGAAACAAAATCTGGAAATTATGCGGGATATCCTGCAAAAATCGATGGAACAGTCAGGCCGTTCATCTGGCGTAGGCCGGATTGATCTGAGCTATCTGGCCGGTCAGGGCGTGTTATTCCAGACTCGCACGTCCGGTGGTTTTGGCCACTTCTTTGCAGTGGCACCGGTTGCCCCGATCCCACCGGTCGCACCGATTTCACCACCAGATCTGGCGGCTATCGCTGAACATGCTCAGAGTGCAGCAGAGGCTGCTATGGCCGGTCATGCCATCGATGAAGAACAACTGCAGGAAATGGCAGAACAGGCTGAACTCGCCGCAGAACAAATGATGGAACAACACGAACGGATGCGTGACCAAAGCCGCGAACTGCGTGAACAAAAACGCGATCTGGAGCGGGACCTGCGCGATATCCAACGCGAAAAACGTGATGTCGAATTCTCCGGCAAAGTCGGCAAGCTGGATGCCGAACAACAAAAGCAGTTAACTCAACTGACGGCGAAAGAAGCGGCTTTGGCAAAACAAGTCAAAGAAATGCAGCAAAAATATGATGTTGCCGAACAGGAAATGCTGAAGAAACGCCAGGAGCAGGCAAAAATTGCCCAGCAAAAACAAACCGAGCTGATCGCTCAGGTCGGCAGCAAATTTGCCGCCACTTTATGTGATTACGGTGCCAGCCTGCGGGAGTTAAAAGACAGTGAGTTTGTTTCGCTGCAGTTGTCCACCGACGGCGGCCGCGACAGCAGAGATATTTATTGGGTGTTTAAAAAATCTGATATTAATCAATGCATCAGTGGCAAGATGGGCGCAGAATCATTGCTGAAAAAAGCGGACTATTACCAATACTAAGCCAATCCCTGTTGGATACACTCAAAATATCGGGTCTGCCATCCAGACCCGATTTTTGCTCTCACTGCCAACTGTCCCTCAAATTAATCCAATTCCAGACTTGACAGGCCCACCGCCGCTGCGTAAAAAGCCCATCCAATAAGCATCAGCACAGAAGAGATCTGAAATGACGGTCAGCCCATTACCTGAACCTGCCTGGTTAGCCGACGCGATTGAACAGTTTTATCTGCATGGACTTGTGGTGATCCGCGACGCATTGCCAACCAGCCTTTGTCAGAAACTATGCGATGAAGCTCAGCAGGGGCAGTTAAAACCTGCCGGCATAGGCCGGGGCCGGGACTTGCAGCTGGACCCGGATATTCGCCGTGACCAGACCTTATGGCTTGATGGCAGCACAGACGCGCAACAACAATATCTGGCGTTAATGTTGTTAATACAGCAAGCGGCCAACCGCCGTTGTTTTCTTGGCCTGACCCATCACGAAGCGCATTTTGCCCGGTATCAGTGCGGTGATTTTTATCAGAAACATCTGGACGCCTTTACCGGCCGTTCCAGTCGGATGCTGACCACCGTATGTTATCTGAATAACGTCGCCAGCGGCGGCGCCTTACAGATTTACAGCGAAGATGACACACCGCTGCTACAAGTGCAGCCACAGGCCAGCACGCTGGTGTTGTTTGAAAGTGCTCGCTTTCCGCATGAGGTACTTCCGGCAGAGATGGTCAGGTTCAGCATCGCGGGCTGGTTTCGTATAGATTAGAAATAACTGAACTTTCCCTGACAAAACCCCTGACTGAGCTATGCTCAGCAATGTTTCCCTCCGATTTTCATATATTTACTAAAAAGGATTTAACCGGATGCGCCAGAATTCGCCAATCACGACGCGCGAGCGGACCTTTCCTGCCGGTCAGAAATTGATTTCTACCACAGATTTAAAAGGCACTATCACTTACGCTAACGATGCATTTGTTGCCATTAGTGGCTTCTCCCATAACGAACTCATTGGCCAGCATCACAACATAGTCCGCCATCCCGACATGCCGGCAGCTGCTTTTAAAACCATGTGGCAACATTTACAACAAGGCAAAGCCTGGATGGGACTGGTGAAAAATCGCTGTAAAAACGGCGATTTTTATTGGGTGCACGCCTATGTCACCCCTATCAGCGAGCTGGGTAAAGTAGTGGGTTATGAATCGGTCCGGGTAGTGCCGGATCGTCAGTTGATCCAACACGCCAATGAGATGTACGCACAAATTAACGCTGGCAAAACGCCAAAAGGTCGCAGTTCTGCACTGGCTTACCAGCTCGGCTGGTATGCGTTGCCGGGCTTGTCGCTGACCGGCGCCGCGATTTGTTTTACCGTGGGCAGCATTGGTTGGGCTGGAGTGTTATCAGCCGTCGCAGCGGTCGCCGCAATCGCTAGCATGCAGCTGCGCAGTAACAGCGAACTCGGCGTGTTGCGCCAGTCGATGCAACATCCGTTCACCGATGGCCTGGCCGTGTTGACCTACGCCCGTCACGGCGGCGCATTGGGTGAGCTGGAAGTCGCGCTAACCGCCAGTAATTCGCATCTGGATACTATGCTGACGCGGATTGAAGATTCCGCCACCTCGGTCGCACAGCGTTCAGTGTCCGCTTATGAATTGTCCAGTCAGTCCGTGCAGCATCTGCAACAGCAGCAACAACAGACCGAGCTGGTTGCCACTGCAATGCATCAGATGACCACAACCATCGCCGAAGTTGCCAGCCATGTGCAGGAAACTGCTTCCAAAGCCAACGATGCCGATGCACTGGCCCGGCAAGGTTCAGCCATTGCCCGGCAAACCCGCGAAGCGATTTTACAGTTACAGCAAACGGTGAACGGTGTAAGCCAGGCGGTTACCACGCTCGCCGGTCAGACCAGCTTGATTAATCAGGCGGCGCAAATCATTGAGCAAATCGCCGATCAAACCAATCTGCTGGCCTTAAATGCCGCGATTGAAGCGGCACGCGCCGGCGAGCAAGGCCGTGGTTTTGCCGTGGTTGCCGATGAAGTACGGCATCTGGCATCCCGCACCACCGAATCCACCCGGCAAATTTATCAGATCATCCGGCAACTGTCTGAGCAGGCAAAAAGCTCTGTTACAGTGGCTGAAAACGGCGTGCAGGATGCGGCGGTCGGTGTATCAAAGGTGCAGGAAGCCGAGCAAATGCTCAGTGACATCAGTGATGTGGTCATTGGCATTGCCAGTATGGCCACGCAAATGGCCGCCGCGGTAGAACAACAATCCCACGTTGCTGAAGACATTAATCAGCAAGTCGTATCAATCTCTACGCTGGCCAATGACAGCATGCAAAGCGGCAAAGAGGTGTGCAACAGCAGCGAACAGTTAAACAACACTGCCGAAGAACTGCATGAGCTGGTGCTGCGTTTTCGCCGCGATGCCTGACAACGTTTAACAGATGACGGCGCAGCCACCAGCGCCGCTTTATCGGCCCTGGTGGCGCTGTTGTTTCTGCTGATACATCCGTTCGTCCGCAATACGGATCAGTTGTTCCGCATCTGATCCGTCATCCGGAAACAGCGCCTGACCAATACTGCAGCCAATCTGCACAGTCGCCATACTCAGCACAAAAGGTTGCTCCAGTGCTTCGGTGATTTTCGCGGCGACTTTGCTGACTTCCAACGGCGACTCCAGCTGTGGCAGTAAGACGACAAATTCATCGCCGCCCAGCCGCGCCACAGTGTCCGATGCCCGCAATAACTTGCGTAAAGATTCGCCGGTCGCTTTGAGTAACTCGTCACCGGCCGCATGACCGTATTCATCGTTGACCGGCTTAAATTTGTTTAAATCCAGCAGTAAAACCGCCAGTTGGCGTTGATGCCGGCTGCAATAAGTCAGCGCCTGGTGCAGCCGATCCATAAACAGCGCCCGGTTGGGTAAGCCGGTCAGGCTGTCGTGCTGCGCCATATAACGCATTTGCTGCTCAGCTTTACGCCGCTCAGTCAAATCGCGCGCCACCCCGACGACGCCAATAAATTCGCCGGCTTCGTTATAAATGCCACCGGTTTTCACTTCGCTCCACACAGTCCCGCCATCTTTATGCGGTTGTTCGAGGTCAGCGACAAATTCCGGATACGGCTGACCCGCCGCAACCAGCGCACTGGCCTGGATCATTTGTTGCCACACCAGCTGGGCTGAATCCGCGGTTAAGGCTTCTGTCAGATGCTGCTGCATCACTTCTTCGGCGGTAAAACCGCGTTGGCGTTGTACCGACGGACTGACATAGGTGATATTACCGACCAGATCCATCGTCCAAATCACGTCGCTGGCGTGGTCCGTCAGCAGCCGGTGCCGGGCTTCACTCTGGCGCAATGCTTCCCGGTCACGCTGGCGCTCCATACTAATCGCGATCAGCGAGCCAACATCGCCGAGTAATTCATAATCCTGCGCGCTGAATTCGGCTTGTTGCCAGACCAGTAACACGCCAGGGATCTGGCTGCAGTCGCCTTGTAATGGAAAGGCACAAAACCGCAGCTGCCCGGCAGCCACGCCGGTAAATTCCGGGCTGGGATTGCCAAGCTGCGGCACCCGCAATAAATTCAGCCCGGGGATATCACATTCGTTGTCAAACACCGCGATCCGTTGCTGCATATCGCTCCAGCCCGCCGCGCTCAGGTCAATGTGGATCAGTTGCGGCAGCTCGCCACGCCGGTCCAGCAATAACAATGGATGAAATCCGCTGCGAAATTGCTGCAATTGCTGCAACACACTGGTCAGCAGCTCATGCGGCGCGGTTTCGTCCCGCAGCATTTGTTGCAGGATCTGGCTGCGCGCATGTTGCCAGCCTTGTTGCTGGCGTTTTTGTTGCAGCAGCTGATGCAAGCGTCGATTCACCTGGGTGATGTAGGCCAACAGCGCCAGCGCCAGCAACAGCCCGAGCAAAACCAGCAACGCAATGAGTACCCAGGTTAAATCAATGGTACTGGCCGGCTGGTATAAAAAACCATCCAGATCCGGCACGGCCTTCAACAAACCTTGTTGCTGATAAACCGAAGCGATGTGCAGCCAGCGCACCGGATTGATATAACCAGGCTCGATTAAATCGGTCTGCAATAACGACTGCATCGCGGCCGCCTCAGCTAACAACAACGACCGGTTTAACCCGCCGGGATAGTGTTGCAGCATGTAATCGACCACTTCGGCCGGATGCTGCATCGCATAGGACCAGCCTTGCAGGCTGGCGGCGCGGAACTTTTCTGCCAGCTCCGGTTTTTTCCGCAGCAGTGTCGCGCTGGTAAACAGGTTGTCGCCGTAAAAATCAATGCCGGCACTGCGCGGTGAAAATAAATGGTAGGGTATTCCTGCCTGCTGCAGCTGCAGTGGTTCGTTACTGCTATACGCCGACACTGCAGCGACCTGCCCATTGATCAGATCCGGCAATGAAGTGCTGTGCTCCAGCAGCTGATAATCCGCGTCGCTCAAGCCTTCGCGGCTCAGATAAGCCCTTAACTCCTCTGCGCCGGATTCCAGCATCACTTTCTGACCGCGCAGCGCCTGAATATCGGGTATCGCACCGGCAGGCCGCGACAACAGCACCAACGCCGAATGCTGAAATACATTGGCCAGCAAGCGCACATCCTGGCCTTTGGCATAATCCAGCAACAAGCTGCTGGTGCCGACACCAAACTGCGCCCGGCCGGCCATCACTTCGTCAATCACCTGCAGCCCCGGAGTGGCCGCGATCAGTTCAACTTTTAACCCGGCCTGGGCGTAATAGCCCTGTTGTTCTGCGGCATAATAACCAGCGAACTGAAAACCATGCTGCCATTTTAGTTGCAGCCGGACTTTCTCTGCAGCGACCACCAGCTCTGCCGGCCAACACAGTAGCAGTAAGGTCCAGATCCAGCGGCTATTCACCGATATCCTCGAACCACAAGGCTGGGCGCTCTGCAATAAACTGCTGCATCAAAGATTTACAGCGTTCATCCTGCAAATTCACCAGTTCAACGCCCCGGCTTTGCAGATAAGCTTCCGGCCCCTGAAACGTCTGATTCTCGCCTATCACTACTTTCGGAATGCCATACAACAGCACGGTGCCACTACACATGTCACAAGGCGATAAAGTGGAATACAACACAGCGCGGCGGTAATCGGCAGCCTGCAGCCGGCCGGCATTTTCCAGACAATCCATCTCGGCATGTAAAGTACAACTGCCTTTTTGCACCCGCTGATTGTGGCCACGTCCGACGATGTTGCCGTCAATCACCAGCACAGAGCCTATTGGAATGCCACCTTCGGCCAGACCGCGTTCGGCTTCTGCTATGGCCGCCTGCATAAAAGGATCAGACATCTCAAACTCCATTGCTATGTTCTGCTTAAGCCTGTGCCGTCAATGGCTTGCCGTCAAGGTTGCTGCAGCAATGGTGTAATTAAATTCTGCAACCACTGCAATGCCCAGTGCAAACGCGGCGTCAGGTGGCGCCGGTGTGGATACAACAACCAGACCGGCATGGCTGGTTGGGGCAGATCCGGCAACACTTCAACCAGCGCACCGCTGCTGAAATAGTGCTGCAAGCCAAACTTCGGCGCCTGGATCAGGCCCAGCCCCTGCAGGCACGCCGTTTCATAGCTGTCGGTATGATTGACCGTAACTGCGCCCGGCAATGGAAAATACTGCAACTGCGCATTTGTTGACTGACCAATCTTTGCATGATCAGCCTGCAGATATGCAAGGCCTGGATCCTGCGCACCAAAATGGCGCACATAATGTACCTGCTGGTGGCCCGCCAAATCCGCCAGCTGCGACGGTGTGCCAAAGCGCGCCAGATAAGCCGGGCTGGCCGCCAGTGTCAGCGCGGCAACACCGAGCTGTTTCGCCACCAGACCTTCACTGTCGACACTGCCGATCCGCAGCACCAAATCAAAACCTTCCGCGACCAAATCCACTTTGCGATCAGTACAGCTGATATCCAGTTGTAACCTGGGCTGCGCGGCCAACGCTGCCGGCAACGCCGGGAGGATCAGCAACCTGGCGATGCCGGTGGGCAGATCAATGCGCAGTTTGCCACTGAGTTCGCCTTGTTGCGGCACAAGCAGTTGATTCAGCTGATCCAGTTCGGCCAATAGCTCGACACAACGCGGATAAAACAACTGGCCGTCGCTGGTCAGCTGCACGCTACGGGTGGTGCGTGCCAGCAGGCGGCTGCCCAGCTGAGTTTCGAGCTGGCGCACCAGTGTCGAGACATAGGTATTCGACAGGCCCAGGCTTTCCGCCGCCCGATGAAAACTTTTCAGTTCCGCGGTGCGGGCAAATACCCGGTAAGCCAGCAGTAAATCCTGCATGCTGATTATCCTCAAATAGCGAATAGTTTAAGCATTTTTAGCATATTTATTGGTTATCTGCTTATCAATACACTACAGCTGTCGGTGGCACTTTCGCCCACCTGAAGGAGCAACAGATGAGCAATAAAATCGTATTAATCACCGGCGCCAGCCGTGGTCTTGGTAAAAATGGCGCGTTAAAACTGGCACAGGCCGGCTTTGATTTGATCCTGACCTATCAGCACAATGCGCTGGAAGCAGAACAAGTTGCTGAACAGGCAAGGGAATTGGGTCAACGTGCTGTGGCGCTGCAACTGGATTTGGCGGCCCCGGACACGCTGGCTGATTTTGTCCGCCGCCTCAGTGAAACCCTGCAGTCACGCTGGAATGGCCGCACTTTGGACGCGCTGATCCACAATGCCGGCATCGGCATCCATACGCCGTTTGCCGAAACCAGCATGGCGCAGTTTGATCAGTTGCTGAATATCCATGTCAAAGGGCCGTATTTTCTGACGCAACAACTGTTACCGCTGTTATCTGCCAATGCGCGCATTCTGCAGTTGTCGACCGGTTTGACCCGTTTTGCGATCCCGGGTTTCAGCGCTTATGCGATGATGAAAGGCGCAGTGGAAACCATGACGTTGTATCTGGCGAAAGAACTGGCGCCGCGTGGCATCCGCGTCAATGTGCTGGCCCCTGGTGCGATAGAAACCGATTTTGGCGGCGGCGCCGTGCGGGATAATCAGGCGATGAACCAATATCTGGCGGCCAACACTGCGCTTGGCCGTGTTGGTCAACCGGATGATATCGGCGCTGTGATGCGGTTGTTACTGAGCGACGACGCTGGCTGGATCACTGCTCAGCGCATCGAAGCATCCGGTGGCATGTTCCTCTGATGCCGCTGCGGCCGGTGCTTTGGCGCTGGCCGTTCTTCGTTCGTTGATCAGTAACAACAATGCAGCCGCTGCCGCGGCGTCAGCCAAAGCACGGTGATGCTGGGTCAGACTGATGCCAAAATGCGCAGCCAGATTTCCCAGGCTATACGAGGCCAGGCCCGGAAAATAACGCCGGCTTTCCACCACAGTACACAGCTGCGGCAGCTGCAGCGTATAACCACAGCGGGCAAACTCGGCGCGGATAAAGCTGTAATCAAACCGGACATTGTGCGCGACAAAAATACAGCCCTGCAGTAACTCCCACAGCGTTGGAGCAATGTCGCAAAAACCTGGCGCTGTCGCCACCATGCTGTCGGTGATGCCGGTGAGCTTACTGATAAAAGACGGAATGCGCCGCCCGGGGTTAATCAGCGTCGCATAACGGGTTATTTCGCGGCCATATTGCAGTTTCACCAGGCCAATTTCGGTCACCCGATCGTTGCCGGCTGTGCCGCCAGTGGTTTCGACGTCGATCACGGCATAAATCCGTGCCGGATCCAGTACCCACTGCACCCGCTCCAGTCGCACGACAAAATCTAACTCGCGCAGGCTATAGAGCCGGCTTAACTGATTGCGCCGCACACTGTCGCCCGGTGCTTTGATTTCAATAAACTGCAGGTCCTGTACCAGACCATCGCTGTCGCGCCACAGCATTAAATCGGGGTAACCACTGCTGTGGCGGCGAAAGTCCAACGCCATTTTGCGTAAAACCGCGGCCAAAGCACCGGCCGGCGCGCCCTGCACTAATGCCAGCAATGGCCTGGTCAATTCCGGAAACCAGCTGAAGATTGCGTTCTGTTTGCCATAGTGGCGGGTACTTTGCGCCAGCAGATAACGGCTGGCCGCGGCTTTGTCGTCCAGTAACGTCAGCTGTGCCTCTATCGCGGCACCATGGCGCTGATAAAACTGCGGTGTGGTGAGATCACGCGGCCGGCGTTCAAATTCGTTGTAGATACTGCTGTCGGGCGCTTCGAACAACTGCGGCCATAGCAACAAGCCAAACAAAGCCAGCCACAAGTTATTTTCCAGATGTTCAGCCTGATAACCCTGCTGGCGGTAATAAAACAAAGCGCCTTGCTCCGGCGCATTGGCCCAAAGTTCATCCAGCGCTAAGACGGCCGCTTGCTGCAGCAGATGGGTGGTTGCGGTGATACGGCTTTGCTTAAACACGCGGCGACTAAAGTCGAGCGCCAGATAATATTCTTCGTCACAACATGGTTCTGTTTGCATTTGCTCAAGCAACGCCTCCAGTTCAGTACGCCTGCCCAGCTTATGATAAAGCCGCATCAGCCGTTCCGACGCCGGGTAACCACCACCGGCCAGATACCAGTGCATGGCGGTATCGACCAGCCCCTGCCGTTCCGCCAAACGCCCCAGAGTTTCACAGAGCTTTTCCCGTGCCAGTAAAGTGCGGTCATCCAGCGGGTGCGGCCATTGCGCCGCCAAGACTTGCCATTGCTGTAATTGCTCAGGGCTCAGCACACTGTTTTTCCGTGGCAGCGCCTCACGTAGCGCTGCTTTTAACCGGGCATAGGCATAAGCCGCCTGCGCGGTCGCCACATCAAGAAAGCGGGCCTGATACAGCGGTTCGCTGCGAGCCGCCGCTCCCGCAGGTGCGGTTCCGGTCTGGGCTTCTGTGCGCAGGCCACCGGTCGCCATCACACCTAAATCCCGCAGCGTAAAGGCGGATAAATCGGTTTCAATCCGGCCAAAAAACAAAAACAATAAATACTGCAACGCGTCGGTCCGGCGCAGCGCCAGCCAGTCGCCGCTTTGTGCCAGCCATTGCGGCTGCAACAACGCGGCATCTGTCACCGCTTGTTGCAAAGTCGCTTTGTCAGCCGATTTTTTCGGCAATTGCAAAAGCCAACCCTGCTGCAAGGCCCACATGCAGCAAATCCGTCAGCTGCTGTTTATTGGCTTTAAGTAACCAGTTGGTCAGATCCGCCTCTTGTTCCGGTCGCGCGGCAAAACCGCTTTGCAGCAACAGCGCGGCCGCTGCAGGCTGATCGCTGATTTCGGCATATTGCAGATCCGCCAGCGCAAAGACAGAACCTTTGCGGCTGAGCATCCGCAGCCACAAGCGCCGGGCGTCCGGTGATAAGGCGCGATAATCGCCAATAAACTGCTGTTCCGCCGGCCCCAATAATCCGGCGTATTGCGCTTCGACACGGGCCAGAAACTCGGCGAAATGATGCAGATAATAATCCGGCGGTAACACAACAGGCGCAGGCATTAGCAAGTCCGGTGCAGGTGAAGTTTGCTTTACTGTAGCAAATTAACCACTGGATAAACAAACAGCATTTACCGCATATTGTCTGTCCTACCAGCGACTGTCCCTTTCACAGGGTTCGCCATCATGATCACCATCCATTTTGGTATTCGGGCAATGGGCGATAAAAAATTCAGCTTCTTCCCGTGACCGCATCTGACTGCAATGTTGCCGGCCATCACACTGAAAGCTGCTCTGTGACTCTGGATCTTCTGCTATCTGGCCTCGCTGATGTTAATTTCTGCTGCAGGACATTGGAGCAGCAGTCACCTCAATATTTGGCGCATCAAAGTCCACGATGTCCACCTTGTATCTTTGACTCCACCACTGCCAGGCACCAAAGAGAACAACGACCACCAACAGTTTGTTCAGCATTTCCAAGTTCCTTATGTAGTAACACTCACCTCTCTTTATGCAACATTTACCCAATCCTGACAATTCTCCCCGTTGATTTTTTCACCGCCATTAACTAGAATGAACGTTCACTCTAATCTGGAGATCATTCTGATGCAGCCTATTCGTCGTCACCAACCTCTGCTGCAAAGCACTTTCACGCTGCTGGCCAGTGCCTTGTTTTTAACGGCCTGTGGCCAGCAAGCCCCCGCGGCTGCAGGCCCTGCTATTGTGCCGGTCGGCGTGGTTACCCTGCAGGCGCAGGATGTGACTTTAAGCCGCGAATTACCGGGCCGGGTGCAGGCCGCGCAGATCGCTGAGATCCGGCCACAAGTCAGCGGCATTGTGCTGGCGCGGCATTTCACTGAAGGCAGCACAGTCGAAGCCGGTGCCACTTTGTATCAAATCGACCCGGCGCCTTTTTCCGCCGCATTGTTAAGCGCGCAAGCGGCCGCAGCCAAAGCGCAAGCCAATATCGCCAGCACGCAAGCCAAAGCCGAACGGTATCGCGAACTGCTGAAAATCAAAGCGGTCAGCCGGCAGGATTTTGATGAAGCCGAAGCCGCGTTTTTACAGGCAAAAGCTGATTTACAAAGTGCCAAAGCGCAAATCAGCACGGCACAAATCAACCTGAATTACAGCAAAGTGCTGGCCCCCATTGCCGGTCAAATCGGCAAATCCACCGTCACGACTGGCGCTTTGGTCAGTAGCGGCCAAAGCCAGGCACTGGCAACGGTCACGCAATTAGACCCGGTGTTTATCGACCTGACACAGTCCAGCAGTGAACTGCTGGCGCTGAAAAAAAGGGCACTGCAACAAGCGCTGGCGAAAGGCGTTATCGGCACAGCCGCCAGCCAGACCGAAGTCAGCCTGACACTGGACGACGGTTCCGTTTATCCGCATAAAGGTACCTTGCAATTTACTGAAGTGACGGTCAATCCGGATACCGGCTCTGTGACGTTGCGCGCCAGTTTCCCGAACCCGGACCAGCTGCTGCTGCCGGGCATGTACGTGCGGGCGACAGTGCATGAAGGCCTGCAGGCCAACGCCATGCTGGTGCCGCAACGTGGCGTCAGCCGCAATGCCAAAGGTGAAGCCACGGCGCTGGTCGTCAGTAAAGACGGCAAAGTCGAACCGCGCGTGCTGCAAACCAACCGCACTATCGGCAGCAACTGGTTGGTCACCGCTGGCGTGCAGCCGGGTGATCAGCTGATTGTCGAAGGTCTGCAAAAAGTCCGGCCCGGTGCTGTGGTACAGGCGGTGCCGGCTACCTCTACTGCAGTCTCTTCGTCTGAAGTCCCGGCCAGCAAAGGTTCTGCCCCGGCAGCACCCGCCGCGGCCCGTTAAGCGAGGTTCCTGATGTCGCATTTTTTCATCAACAGACCGATTTTTGCCTGGGCACTGGCCATTATGGTGATGCTGGCCGGCGTGCTGGCGATCCGTGCCCTGCCGATCGCCCAATATCCATCGATTGCGCCGCCAGCCATCAGTGTTAGCGCCAGCTATCCCGGAGCGTCGGCCCGCACGCTGGAAGATACCGTCACGCAAGTGATTGAACAGAAAATGAAAGGGCTGGACGGCCTGATGTATATGTCGTCTACCTCTGAGTCCAGCGGTCAGGTCACGCTGACGCTGACGTTTAATGCCGAAACCGATCCGGATATCGCGCAGGTGCAGGTGCAGAATAAACTGGCACTGGCCACCCCACTATTGCCGCAGGAAGTGCAGCGTCAGGGCGTCACTGTCGCCAAATCGGCGCGTAACTTTCTGCTGGTGGTCGGTTTTGTTTCCGAAGACGGCAGCATGACCAACATCGATATCGGCGATTATGTTGCATCGAACGTGCAGGACATTATCTCGCGGGTCGAAGGGGTTGGCGAAGTACAGTTATT
>JAXHNX010000026.1:0-123142 GCA_034519945.1 Rheinheimera sp. | reverse complement strand
TCGAACTGGCGTGCGATCACCTCCAGCTGGGTGGTCAGTGCCCACTCGGCGTTGTAGTGGCGGTCGACGATCCAGTGCTTCACGCCGCCGGTCAGCTGCTCATCCTGCAGCAGCATGAGGTGTACATCCAGCAGCGCACTCAGCTCGGGGTGTGCGTCGCTCGCGAACCCAGTTCGCCAAGACCGATTTGCACCCGTTCGATTTCGTCGACCACGCCATTGCGCGCCTGACGCAGGCGCTCGATCTCGCCTTCGACCTGATCGGGTTTGACGAAATAATGGGCAAACGTCGATCCGGCTGGACGCCACGATCACCGCGCGCCCGATGGCAATGCCCCGGGAGACGGCCAGACCGTGAACAGTGAAACTCATTCGCCCTCGCCAAACTTGTCGTTGATGAGCGCCAAGATGGCGTCCATCGCCGCCCGCTCGTCGGGACCGCTGGTTTCGATCTCCACCTGGCTGCCCAGGCCTGCTGCCAGCATCATCACCCCCATGATGCTCTTGGCATTGATGCGGCGATCACCCTTTGACATCCAGACCTCGCAGTTGTGGCTGCCGGCCAGCTTGGTGAGCTTGGCCGAGGCCCGTGCGTGCAGTCCGAGCTTATTGCTGATGGTCGCGGTGGTCTTGATCATGGGGGGTTCTTCTCGCCTGATTTTGTGGTGCGGTCACCGACACCTGGATCACGCCCTGCGTCGCCCCGACCATGGCGCGCGAGACCAGTGCGTCCAGTGGTTCGTGCCGGTAGGACACGGTGCGAAGCAGCATCGGCAGGTTGACGCCGGCAATCAGCTTGGAGCGCACACCATCGACCAGCTTGAGCGCAATGTTGCAAGGTGTTGCACCGAACACATCGGTCAGCACCAGCACCTGAGGCGTGTCCAGCTGGCGCATCAGCACGCTGGCCTGAGCCACGGATTCCTCAGGCGGGGTATTGGGCTGGACATCCAGGGCCGACACCGCATGGGCGCTGTCGGGAAACACGTGCAGCACGCAGGCCCGCAGGGCCGAAGCCAGCGGCGCGTGCGCAACGATGAGGATGCCGTTCATGACAGGAGTTTATCCCGCAGCGTGCGGTCGCTGGCGCAGGTATCCGCGCAGGAACAGGCCGTAGGCCAGCAAGCCGCACACACCGAAGACCGCCACCGAGCCCCTGAAACGGGCCACCGGCTCCCAGCCCAGCCATGCGAACGCATCGATGAGTCCCCCGATCGCCCACTGCACCACGAACACACCGGCAAAGATCACCAGGTTGTAGGCCGAGAGCGCCCGACCCGCCGCGCGCGCCGGCAGCGCCAGCGCCACCGCTGGCTGCGACAGCGAGACAAAGGTGCTGCACACACAGAACGCGGCCCAGAGTGGCCAGCCGGCGGCGGGACCGAGGGCCACGATGGCACACAGCACCACAAAGCTCGTCGGCAAACCCCAGGCAATCAGGCGCTCAGCGGGCATACCGCGTTGAGCGAGCCGGGGGTTGACCAGGCCCCAGAGCCAGAAGCTCAGCAGCATGCACAGGTTGATCGCAAACAGCCCGGCGGCGGCCCGCCCGGGCGTGTACCCGGCCACCTGAACCATCCAGGGCCCGGCCCACAGGGTCTGCACCGCCACCATGCCGCCGTAGTTGACGAATCCGATCGGCACCATCTGGCGGAAATAGGGGTGACGCCAGATCGCGCCGTAGCCTGGCACCTCCCGCTCCTGAGCGGCAGCCAATGCATGACCGTGCCATCGCGGCACGAGCAGCGCCAGCCCGACCATCGACAGCAGCACCAGCGCGGCCAACCCCCAGAACAGACCGCGCCAGCCCGTCAGCGGCAACAGCCACTGCACCGGCAGCGTCGACGCCACCATGCCCAGCGAGCCGGTCATGAGCATCCAGGAGTTGGCGCGCATCTGCGTGGCAGGCTGCAACCAGCGCCGGTAGCCGGTCAACGGCGCCATCAGGCAGGCGCTCACGCCCATGCCCGTGAGCACACGTGCCGCCAGCAGACCCGCAAAGCTGGTGGCCATCGCGAAAGCCGCGCAGCCCAGTACCGCCAAACCGAGGAAAGCCAGGATCACGTGGCGCGGGCCGTGGCGATCCAGCCAGGTGCCCAGCGGCAACTGAGTGAGCGCGAACCCGAAGAAATACCCTCCCGCCAACAAGCCCAGGTCACTGGCCGAGAGAGCGAGTTCGGCGGTGAGCAGCGGCGACAGTGTGGCGGTGACGGCGCGCACCAGTGCCGACAGGAAGTAGGCCAGCGCAAACGCCAGAAACACCCACACCGCCTGGCGAGCGCCCAGCCATTCGGACTCGGTCGACGCCAGTGGCTGAGGTGGCAGACTCATGGCGCCGACAGCTGCAGGCCGGCGAAAAAGGACTCCACCGCTTCTTCAGGAAGCTTCGCACCGTACACCGCAGCCTGGTAGACCTGCGTGCCCTGGGCGAAATAGGCGCCCCGGGTCTGCACCGGCTGGCCCTGCGGGTCCAGCCCCTGGGCGCTCACGCCGCTTGCGGCTGGCGCACCGGCCACGGCGACGGTCCAGCGGTGGGCCGCGTCGTCTGCCGGCGCAAGCGCCACCCGGATGGCCTGCAGGCTGGCACTGCGCCAGGCCGCGAGCGCCACCGGCACCTGCGCGGCGCTGCCCACATCGGCCCAGGCCACGGCAAAGCGCAGGCCGGCGGTTTCGCAGCTATGCATGTGCAGCTCGGTGGGCGTGCCGGCCAGCGGCACCGCGCGGGTGGCGCTCTCGGGCTTGCAGGGCATCAGCGCGAGCAGCGGCGTGCCCTCCAAGCGCAGCTCGCGCCAGTTGAAAGTGGGGCTGCAGGCGCCCATGGCGCACAGCGCCGCAAGCGTGGCGGCGCGGAAGGAAAGCGACAAGGTGGTCTCCGGATCAACGCGACAGCGTGGCGCCCGCGCGGCGGGCACAATGGCCCGATGAACGCTCTGGATGGTATCCGCATACTCGATTTGTCCCGCGTGCTCGCGGGCCCCTGGTGCACGCAGACCCTCGCCGATCTGGGCGCCGATGTGGTGAAGGTCGAACGTCCCCGCAGCGAGGGCCACCCCGGCGGCGACGACACCCGCGGCTGGGGCCCGCCCTTCCTGAAGGGGCGCGACGGCACCGACACTGCCGAGGCCGCCTACTACCTGGGCGCCAACCGCAACAAGCGCTCCATCACCTGCGACATCGCCACGCCCGAGGGCCAGGCGCTGATCCGGGAACTGGCTGCGCAAAGCCGACGTGTTCGTGGAGAACTACAAGGTCGGCGACATGGCGCGCTATGGGCTGGACTTCGCCTCGCTGCACGCGCATCAACCCCCAAGCTGGTCTATTGCTCCATCACCGGCTTCGGCCAGACCGGCCCCTACAAGGACCGCGCAGGCTACGACTACGCCATCCAGGGCATGGGCGGCCTGATGAGCGTGACCGGCGAGCGCGATGACTTGCCCGGCGGCGGCCCGCAGAAGGTGGGCGTGGCGGTGGCCGACCTGTTCACAGGTCTCTATGCCACGGTCGCGATCCAGGCCGCACTGCGCCACGCCGAACGCACCGGCGAAGGGCAACACATCGACATGGCGCTGCTCGACACGCAGGTCGCCATGCTCGCCAACCTGGGCGCCAACTACCTGGTGCGCGGCCGCAAAGAGGGCAAGGTACCGGGCCGCGCCGGCAACGCGCACATCAACATCGTGCCTTACCAGGTGTTCGAGGTGGCACCAGATGCGCAGGGGCAGCCGCAACACATCATCCTGGCGGTGGGCAACGACGGCCAGTTCGCCAAGTTCTGCGAAGTGGCGGGCCGGCCCGCGCTGGCGACCGACGAACGCTTCGCCCGCAACCAGAACCGCGTGCGCCACCGCGCCGTGCTGGTGCCACTGCTCGAAGCCATCATGAAGACCCGCAGCAAAGCCGACTGGCTCGCCGCGCTCGAAGCCGCCAAGGTGCCCGGCGGCCCGATCAACAACCTGGCCGAGGTGTTTGCCGACCCGCAGGTGCAGCAGCGCGACATGGTCCACACCTGGCAGGGCCAACACGCCCACCCGCTGGCCGATGCGGTGCAACTGGTCGCCAGCCCGCTCAAGCTCAGCGCCACCCCGGTGCGCAGCGACCTGCCTCCGCCTTTGCTGGGCCAGCACACGCCCGAGGTGTTGCACGACTGGCTGGGACTGGATCAACGACGCTTGGCGGAACTGCGCGAGCGCGGTATCGTCTGAGTTTCATACCCCTAGCCGGTGTCTTCATGGCCCTTCACGCCACATCCCCCCGCCCTGCCCAGCCCCTCTCTCATTGCGCGGCGCCGCACAGGCGGCAGCCACCCGCGGCGAGCCACTGGTCGTGATGACCACGCTGACCGGTTGCCCCTATTGCGATCTGGTGCGCAACCACTACCTCCTTCCCATGCTGCGCCAGGGACAGGTGCATGCCGTCCAGATCGATACCCGCGACCGGACCAGCAACCTCCAGGGTTTCGACGGCTCAATGACCACCCCTTCCGACCAGGCCAAAGCCTGGAAGGCCCGGTTTGCGCCCACCGTGCTGTTTCTCGGTCCCAATGGAGAGGAGCTGGCCGAACGCCTGGTCGGGGTGGCGGTTCCCGACTTCTATGGCGACTACCTGGATGAACGTTTGCGGCAGGCCCGCACACGGCTGCGCTGAACAGTGTTGTGCAGTTCCTGTGAACTCCGGGACAATCCGGGAATCACACCCCAGACACTCTCCCCTTGCCCATGATCTCCACACTGTTCATTCGCCGCCGCACACTGACCGCGCTGGCCGCCTTGCTGGGTCTTTCGGCCCTGGGGCTAGCCGGCTGCGCCGCAGGAGATGATGCGCCCGCATCGAAGTTTGTGTTGCTCGACGGAACCACCGCCACCAATGCAGATTTCAAGGGCAAGGTGACCCTGGTCAATTTCTGGGCTACCACCTGCGTCAGCTGTGTCAAGGAAATGCCAGCCTTGGCCAGCACCCACCAGAAGTACAAAGACAAGGGCTACGAAACGATCGCGGTTGCGATGAGCTACGACCCGCCAGCGTATGTGCTCAATTTTGCCCAGACCCGCCAGTTGCCGTTCAAGGTCGCTCTGGACAACACCGGGGAGCTGGCCAAGAACTGGGGCGACGTGAAACTGACGCCGACCACTTACCTGCTCGACAAACAGGGTCGCATCGTCAAGCGTTTTGTCGGTGAGCCGGATTTCACGGCACTGCACAACCTGATCGAGGAACTGCTCGCCAAGGGCTGAAGCTCCCGCCTGATGGCACAAGGGCTGGCACCTCGCGGTGGCCAGCCCTTTGTTGTCATGAATGAAGAGAACCGCAGGCTCTCAATCCTTGCGGAAGGCGTCGTGGCAGGCCTTGCAGGTCTTGCCGGTTTCCCCGAACGCCTTTTTCAGGCTGTCAAGGTTGCCCGTCTTGGCTGCAGCATTGAGCTGCGCCACCGAGGCCATCATGTCCTCCGAGCCCTTCTTGAACTTGGCCTGCTCTTCCCAGATTTCCGGCTTGGCTCGGGTTTCGCCCTTGTCGGTGCCGGCGACGAAGCCTGCCCAAGGCAGCTTGCTCATGGTTTCCACGATCGCCGCGTTGTCCGCCGCCAGTTTCGCGTCGAACGGGGCCTTGTCGCTCGCCATTGCACCAAGGCGACCAAAGTGCGTAGCCATCACGGTGAACGCCGCCTTGCGGTACTTGACGGCATCTTCCGCCTTCTGGAACTGGGCCATCGAAGGCATCGACAGCGTGGACACGACGGCGGCAAGCGTGAGGGAAGCAAGCAATTTCATGAATGGACTCCTGCGCAGGTTGGTTTGAATGAGAAAAAAGTAGCCATGAGAGCTACCCGTTGCTGAGGTTGTGCCGTGGGAAAAAAGTTCCTCACGCAGCTCCCCAGGAACCTGGTTCCCTGTATCTTCTCTACCCGCACTCCGAACAACCACCCGCCTGACCATGCACACCATCCGCGTCTGGGACCTTCCTACCCGCCTGTTTCACTGGGCCCTGGTGGCCTGCGTCATCGGTCTTGTCATCACCGCCAACATTGGCGGCAGCTGGATGGAATGGCACGGACGGCTGGGCTATGCGGTCCTGAGCCTGCTTCTGTTTCGCATCGTCTGGGGCTTCATTGGCGGACACTGGTCCCGCTTCGGCAGCTTCCTGTACGGTCCGTCCGCCGTACTCGCCCATCTGCGGGGAATGTCACCCACCGAACACCGGGTGGGCCACAACCCGCTGGGAATGCTGTCTGTCTTGGCGCTGATGGCTGTGCTGCTGTTGCAGGTCAGTACCGGACTGTTCAGCGACGACGAAATTGCGTTCACCGGACCGCTCGTCGGCCTCGTTTCTGGCGATACCGTCAGCCAGGCCACCTGGTACCACAAGTCGGTGGGCAAACTGCTCCTGATCGCTCTCGTGGCCTTGCATCTGCTGGCCATCCTCTTCTACCGATGGTTCAAGAAGGACAACCTGGTGCGGCCCATGGTGCTCGGCGACAAACTGGTTGGCACCCCGGTTCCCAGCGCGCTGGATACGGCGTCAACGCGCGTCATGGCGCTGGCCGTGTGGGCCGTGTGCGTCGCTATCGTGTATGAGATTGTTGGCCTGGGTCAGACCAGCATCGGCTGATTCACGGCGAGGGCACGGCTCACACTCGCTGTCGTATAGTGCGCGCTCGACCCGTCCTGTTGACCTGCAAGCCGATGCCTGAGCCCCGACCCGCTTCCCTTCACCTGCTGCAAGCCCGTTCGCCGCACGAAGTGGCCGAAATCCGCACTTTGTTCCTGGACTATCAGGCCGATCTGGGCATCGACCTCTGCTTCCAGGGTTTCGAACAGGAACTCAGCCATTTGCCCGGCGACTACGCCGAACCTGCGGGCGCACTCCTGCTTGCCTCAATCGACGGTGAGCCGGCCGGTTGCTGTGCCTTTCGGCCGCTGGCCAACAGCGACCACCTCAACGCGTGCGAGATGAAGCGCCTGTTCGTGCGCCCTGCGTTTC
Source organism: Rheinheimera sp. (assembly GCA_034519945.1). Taxonomy (GTDB): domain Bacteria; phylum Pseudomonadota; class Gammaproteobacteria; order Enterobacterales; family Alteromonadaceae; genus Pararheinheimera. The sequence continues at coordinate 116,168 of JAXHNX010000026.1, read as the reverse complement.
GAGGTCTCGGTCTTGGACGGCAGTTGGTGGAGGCGGTGGTGATTGGCGCACAGCAGGCCGGCTACACCACCATGCTGCTGGACACTCTCAGCGACATGGAAGCGGCCAGGGCGCTGTACCAGGAAATCGGCTTCGTCGAGACCGAGCCCTACTATCACAACCCCTTGGCGGGCGCCCACTACCTCAAACTTGATCTGCGCCCCCTCGTTCTGGGCGGTGCTTGACGAGGGTAGGCTCCCGGCCGTTCAGACAGCGGCTCTTGGCCTGCGCCAGCAACGTGTTGGCGTCGCTCACCTCGAACTTGCCAGGTCCTTCCACGTTCAGCGTCTTGACCACGCCGTCCTTGACCAGCATCGAATAGCGGTTGCTGCGCAAGCCCATGCCGCGCGCGGTCAGGTCCAGCGTCAGGCCGGTGGCCTTGGCGAAGTCGGCGCTGCCATCGGCCAGCATGCGCACCTTGCCCCCGGTCTTCTGGTCACGCGCCCAGGCGCCCATCACAAAGGCGTCGTTGACGCTCACGCACCAGATCTCATCCACACCTGAGGCCTTGCAGTGCGCGCGAGCTGCTCGACATAGCCCGGCACGTGCTTGGCCGAGCAGGTGGGCGTGAACGCGCCCGGCAGGGCGAACACAGCAATCGTCTTGCCGGCGCTGGCCTTCAGCCGACATCCACCGGGTTGGGGCCAATGCTGCAGCCATTGCCTTCGACTTCGCTGTACTCCATCAGCGTGACCGCCGGAATCTTGTCGCCAACCTGAATCATGGTTCTGCTCCTCCTCTGTGGTTGAAAAGGCCACAAAGGGCCCGGAAAAGAAAGCGACCGAATTCTCGGTCGCTTTTTGGGGCGGCCGAAAACAGCGAAAAACAGGCTTCCATCAACGCGGCCTTTTGAACCAAGCGGGTGGCAACCCAGTTCTTGGTCTTGGAGAGCGGCCGACTTTCGGTGATCTCGATGATGTCACCCGGCGCCTACTCGCCCTTTTCGTCATGGGCGTGGTACTTGCTGGAGCTGGCCACGATCTTGCCGTAGAGCTCGTGCTTCGACGCGACACGCCATGAGCACGGCCACGGTCTCGGTGCGCTTGTCACTGACCACCTTACCGATCAGGCCCGCTTGAGGGAGGGTTGGGCTTCCGTCATGTTCTGCACCTTACTTGGCGGCCGCATCAACGCTGCTTTTCGGTCAACATGGTCTGGCGCGCGCGATCGAGCGGCGGGTGGCGCCCAGCGTCGCGGTGTTGTTCAGCTGCTGCGTGCCCTTTTGCATGCGCAGACCGAAATGGGCCTTCTGTAGCTACTTCACTTCGGCTCGAGGGCGGCCACATCCGTGCTGGCGCCGGGTTCTGCAGGTTTCGATCTTGACGTTGTTCTCCTGAATTATTGACCCAGCATGGGCGTCACAAACGTGGTGCGCAGCGGAAGTTTGGCGGCAGCTAGCACAAAAGGCTTCGCGCGCAAGTTGCTCAGGCACCCCCACGATTTCGTAGAGCACCTTGCCGGGCTGGATCTCAGCCACGTAGTACTCCACGGAACCCTTGCCGTTGCCCATACGGACTTCGGCAGGCTTGTTGGAAATCGGCTTGTCGGGGAACACACGGATCCAGATGCGGCCACCACGTTTGACATGGCGGGAGATCGCACGGCGTGCGGCCTCGATCTGGCGGGCCGTGAGAGGCGGCTTTCGCGGTCGGTGCACTTCAGACCGAAGTCTGCTCACAGGCCACGGAGCTGCCGCGCGTGGCGACTTGCACGTGTTGCGGCCTTTTCCTGCTGTTTACGGTACTTGCGACGAGCAGGTTGCAACATAGTTATTCTCCTTTGCCGTCCGCAGCTGCAGATGCGGGTGCGTCTTTGCGAACGCGCTTAACGGCGGGTCTCGTCGGCGGGCCTGCCGGTCGCTTGGCAGGCTTGTCGCTGCCATCGGCCGGGGCGGCGCTGGCGCCACCGCGGCGAACCGCGGCACGGGCAGGCGGACCGCCCGGACGCTCACGGCGCGGACCACGCGGACGGCGATCTTCTTCAGTACGCGGGGTTTCCGCCGCCGCAGGCTGCACCGTTACGACCCAGGGTGTCGCCCTTGTAGACCCAGACCTTGACACCGATGATGCCGTAGGTGGTCTTGGCTTCGGACGTACCGTAGTCGATGTCGGCGCGCAGGGTGTGCAGCGGCACGCGGCCTTCGCGGTACCACTCGCAGCGGGCGATTTCGATACCGTTCAGTCGACCGGACGACATGATCTTGATGCCCAGGGCCCCCAGACGCATGGCGTTTTGCATGGCACGCTTCATGGCCCGGCGGAACATGATCCGCTTTTCGAGCTGTTGCGTGATGCTGTCGGCGATCAGCTTGGCATCGATCTCGGGCTTGCGCACTTCTTCGATGTTCACTGCAACCGGCACACCCAGTTTGGCAGCCAGATCCTTCTTCAGCTTCTCGATGTCCTCGCCCTTCTTGCCGATCACCACGCCCGGACGGGCCGAGTAAAATGGTGATGCGGGCGTTCTGGCGGGGCGCTCGATCACGACGCGCGAAACGGCGGCGTTCTTGAGCTTGCCCTTGAGGTATTCGCGAACCTTGATGTCTTCGGCAAGCATGCCGGCGAAGTCACGGTTGCTGGCGTACCAGCGACTGGCCCAGTTGCGGGAAACTGCGAGGCGGAACCCGGTGGGGTTGATTTTCTGTCCCATATGTCCTCTGACCTCTTCAGTTGCCAACCGTCACGTAGATGTGACAGGTGGGTTTGCTGATGCGGTTACCGCGGCCTTTGGCGCGGGCCGAGAATCGCTTGAGCGTGGTGCCTTGTCTGGAATGTAGATCGCTTCGACGAACAGCCTGTCGATGTCAGCACCATCGTTGTGTTCAGCGTTGGCGATGGCAGAGTCAAGGGCTTTCTTGACGATGCCGGCGGCCTTCTTCTGCGTGAACGACAGGATGTTCAGTGCCTGGTCGACCTTCTTGCCACGAATCAGGTCGGCCACGAGACGGCCTTTGTCCACCGACAGGCGCACGCCGCGAACGACGGAGCGGGTTTCTGTGCTCATGGTTGGTCCTTACTTCTTGGCTTTCTTGTCGGCCGGATGGCCTTCGAACGTGCGCGTCAGCGTAATCTCGCCGAGCTTGTGACCCACCATCTGGTCGGTGATGTACACAGGCACGTGCTGCTTGCCGTTGTTCGGTTCGCAATATGCGATGCGGATCTGGCTGGACCCGGCCAAACTGCAAAACTTTAAGCTGACGCCGGCTGATGTAAGCAACGCTATTGTGGCGCAAAACGCCCAGGTCTCGGCGGGTCAGATTGGTGGCTTGCCAGCCATGCAGGGCCAGCAGCTGAACGCCACCGTGACCGCGCAAAGCCGGCTGCAAACGCCGGAACAGTTCCGCAATATTTTGCTGAAAAGCGCCGCGGATGGCAGCACCGTGCGCTTAAGTGATGTCGCGAAAGTTGAACTTGGCGGTGAAAGCTACAATGTGGTCGCGCGCTACAATGGCAAACCGGCTTCGGGTATTGGCATTAAACTGGCCAGTGGCGCCAACGCACTGAATACCGCCGACGGCGTGAAACAAGCGCTGGCAAATTTAACGCCATTTTTCCCGGCAGGCCTCAAAGCCGTGGTGCCTTACGACACCACGCCTTTTGTGTCGCTGTCGATTGAAAAAGTGGTGCATACGCTGATCGAAGCGGTGGTGCTGGTGTTCTTAGTGATGTATCTGTTTTTACAAAACTTCCGCGCCACGCTGATCCCCACCATTGCCGTGCCTGTGGTGTTACTCGGTACTTTTGCCATCCTGTACGCCTTTGGCTATTCGATTAATACGCTGACGATGTTTGCCATGGTGCTGGCGATTGGTTTGCTGGTCGATGACGCCATTGTCGTGGTCGAAAACGTCGAGCGGGTAATGACTGAAGAGAAGTTGTCTGCGCTGGAAGCCACGCGCAAATCGATGGATGAAATCAAAGGTGCTTTGGTCGGTATTGCGATGGTGTTGTCGGCGGTGTTTGTGCCGATGGCGTTTTTTGGCGGTTCAACCGGGGTGATTTACCGGCAGTTTTCCATCACGCTGGTTTCTGCCATGGCGCTGTCGGTACTGGTCGCGCTGATCTTAACGCCGGCGCTTTGTGCCACCTTGTTAAAACCAAGCCACGTGCATCAGTCGGGCTCGCTGGCCGGTCGGTTCTTTGGCGGCTTTAACCGCGGTTTTGATAAAACCAATCAGGGCACGCAGAGTTTTGTCGCCAAAATGATTGCGCAGAGCAAAAGATACCTGCTGCTGTATGGCCTGATTTTCGGCGGCCTGATTTACATCTTCAGCCAGTTGCCTTCGGCGTTTTTGCCGGACGAAGATCAGGGTATTTTGTTTAATCAGGTGGTCCTGCCGGCCGGCAACACCACAGAACAAACACTGGGTGTGGTGGAAAAAATGGAGCGACATTTCCTGGTAGACCAACAGGAAGCGGTCAAATCTATTTTCACCGTGGCGGGCTTTAGTTTTGCCGGTTCCGGTCAGAACGCTGCGATTGGCTTTGTCAATCTGAAGCACTGGGATGAGCGGCAAAGACCAGATTTATCTGTCGGCACCGTTGCCGGTAAAGCGATGGGTTATTTCTCGACGATTAAAGAAGCCTTTGTGTTTGCTTTCCCGCCGCCAGCGGTGGTGGAGCTCGGCACTGCCAATGGCTTTAATATCTATCTGCAGGACCGCGCAGGCCTTGGTCACGACCAGTTGCTACAGGCGCGCAATATGCTGCTCGGGCTGGCCGCCAAGAACCCGGTGCTGGCCGGTGTGCGGCCGAATGGCCAGGAAGATACCCCAGAGCTCAAACTCGACATTGATTTAGCCAAAGCTGAAGCGTTGGGTGTCAGCCAAAGCAGCATCAACAGCACCCTCGCCACCGCCTGGGGTAGCAGCTACGTCAATGATTTTATTGACCGCGGCCGGGTGAAAAAAGTCTTCCTGCAAGGCGCAGCCGACAGCCGGATGGCACCGGAAGATCTGAATAAATGGTATGTGCGCAATGCCAAAGGCGACATGGTGCCATTCGCCGCCTTTGCCAGCAGCCACTGGAGCTATGGCTCGCCCCGACTGGAACGCTACAACGGTTTTTCCGCGATGGAAATTCAGGGCGCGGCAGCACCGGGTTACAGCACCGGTCAGGCGATGGCGGAAATGGAACAGCTGGTGAAACAGCTGCCGGCGGGCGTTGGTTTTGAATGGACCGGCATTTCCTATCAGGAACGCTTAAGTGGTGGTCAGGCGCCGCTGCTGTATGCGCTGTCGTTGCTGGTGGTGTTCCTCTGCCTGGCCGCGCTGTACGAAAGCTGGTCTGTGCCGGCCGCTGTGATGATGATAGTGCCGCTGGGTGTGTTTGGTGCGGCGTTGGCCGCGTTGGTCGGGAATCTTTCCAACGACATCTACCTGCAGGTTGGGTTGCTGACCACTATTGGTCTGGCGTCGAAAAATGCCATCCTGATCGTGGAATTTGCCATCGCCCGGATGGAACAAGGCTTAGGCCTGGTTGATGCTGCGATTGAAGCTGTGCGGTTACGGCTGCGGCCGATCCTGATGACATCGATGGCGTTTATCTGTGGTGTATTGCCACTGGCGATTGCTTCAAGCGCAGGCTCTGGCGCGCAAAACGCGCTGGGCATTTCGGTGATTGGCGGCACGCTGGCGTCCAGTATTCTGGCTGTGGTGTTTGTTCCGCTGTTTTTTGTGTTGGTGCGCCGGGTGTTCCCGGCCAAACCTGCCGCTGATACCCAGGGTTAAGGAGTTTTCGATGTTATTGCAATCCAAACCAAACCGGCAGCTTCCGGCCTGACAAACTACTGAGCGTCCTGACAGCCATAGCTTTGACCGGATGTTCGTTGGCACCGGATCTGCCGCCAGCTCCGCAGTCGGTCCCGACAGCGTACCTGAACACGCCGGTTGAAGCGGCAACAGCACAGACTGCCGCCTTGTCCTGGCAGGTATTTTTTCAGGAGCCGCGGCTGCAGCAGCTGCTGACACAAGCGCTGGCACAAAATCATGATCTGAAACTGGCCGTGCTGAACGTCGAACGCGTGCGGTCGTTGTATCAAATCACCGACAGCAACCGTTACCCGGCGCTCGACTTGTCAGCCAGTCAAAGCCGACAACGGTTGCCAGCGGATCTGAGCCAAAACGGCAGCGCCAGCATTTCGCAGCAAGCCAGTGTGACGGTCGGCAGCAGCTGGGAGCTGGATCTGTTCGGCAAAGTGCGCAATCAATCCGAACAGGCGCTGCAACAACTGTTTGCCAGTGAAGCGGCACAACGCGCCGCGACCATCAGTCTGCTCGCTGAAGTGGCCGGCAGCTGGTATAGCTATGCCAGCAATCTGCAGTTGCTGACGCTGGCGCAGCACAGTGCCGCCAGTTATCAGCAGAGCCTGCAGCTGACCGAGCGTAAAGTGGCGCTGGGTGCAGCGTCAGAGCTGACGCTGAGCCAGCAGCAAAGCCTGCTGGCGACCAGTCAGGCTGATGCAGCCCGGTATCAGCGGCTGTTACAGCGTGATCTGAATGCATTAAAGTTATTGCTGGCCCAGCCGGAGGCCGATCTCAATGCCTTATTACCAAGTGCACAAGAGCAGCTGACGCTGCCAGAGCTTGCGGCAGGCAGCCCATCGCTGCTGCTGACGCAAAGGCCGGATATTCAGCAGGCTGAACATCAGCTCAAAGCGGCCAACGCCAATATCGGCGTGGCGCGGGCGGCGTTTTTCCCGTCGATCAGTTTGACCGCAAGCGCCGGGACCGCATCCAATGAACTCAGTGGTTTATTTAACGGCGGCAGTGGCAGCTGGAGCTTTGTGCCAAATATCAGCCTGCCAATTTTTAATATGGGCCGCACCCAGGCCAACTTGCAGCTGGCGGAAACAGACCGTACTATCGCGCTCGAAACTTATCAGCAGAAGATCCTGCAGGCATTTCGCGATGTGTCTGACCAGCTGGCCGACAAAGCCGGCTATCAGGCGCAACTCAGTGCGCTGCAAGAACTGGAGCACAGCAGTTTTCGCAGTAAACAGCTCAGTCAGGCCCGGTTTGACGCGGGAGTCGACAGCTATCTGCAACTGCTGGATGCCGAGCGCAGCTGGTATAGTGCGCGGCAACAACTGTCCAGTGCCCGTCTGAGTTATCAACAAGCCCAACTGGGTTTGTATAAAGCACTCGGCGGTGGCTGGCAGGACCAGCCCGGCACGACAACAACGCAGTAACACCAAGCGGAGGAAGTACAATGAGCACCAAAACCAGACGACAAGACCCCATGCTGGCGCAAAACCGGCGGCTGCAGGTCCTTGACGCGGCGTCTGATTGCTTCCGCCGCCGCGGTTATCATGGCGCCGGCATGGCCGAGATCTCGAAAACTGCCGGCATGAGCCCGGGCCATATCTACAACTATTTCGATAGCAAAGATGCCATCATTGAAGCCATTATCCAGCGTGACATGGAAGAGATGTTTTCGGTGTTTAATGGCTTTTTGCAGGCGCAAGGCCCGTTGCTCGACGTGATGCTGGCGGGCTGTGAGGATGGCGTCGTCAAACATCTGGATGTAGAAAAAGGCGCATTAAAGCTGGAAATGATTTCAGAGGCAGCGCGCAATGAAAAAGTGGCCCTGTCGCTGCAGGCCTCAGACGTTGAAGCCCGCCGGCTGATGAAGCAGCTGCTGCGCCGCGATGGCAGCCTGGTGCGTGACTTGCCGGACGCAGAACTCGACAGCCGCATCTGCGTGATGTTTGCGCTGTTCGGTGGCCTGATGATCCGCCGGGTGCTGAATCCGCAGCTGGACAGCGACACTGTGTTGATTGCGTTAAAACCGGTGATGCGTACATTATTAACACCGTTTTAAATGAGCGCGACATAAGCGCAGACCGTGGATCACTGACCAGCCCGGATTTTCACTGCTGCGCCAGCAGCACTTCCTGCTCTAAAAAACGTTTGCGCTGCAAAAATGCCTGCGCCAGACCATACAGCTGATGCTGATCGGCCAGCTCAACCGCACGTTGCAGCTGAGCCGCCGTTTTAGGCTCGGCGCGAAAACCGTCCAGCCACGGCGTTAAATCGGGCGGCACCACAAACTGCACTTTGCTGCCATAACGTTTGTGCAGGTGGTCAAACACTTCGAGGCCAGCACTGTCAAAATCAAAAGCACAATAAATCTGCTGATATTGCGCCAGCAAAGGGCTTAACAACGCCGAACCGATACGGGAACCAGCCGCCAGCGCCACATCACAATTTGTCAGTGCAAAAGACTGCGCGCGCATCTGGCTACAGAGCGTCAGCACTTGCGGATAACGGAAGAAGTTTTCTTCGTTTTCAATCAGTAATAACACTGGTTTTGGCGTGAATGCCAGGCTGAGCTGAGGCTGCCCGTCGCCTGCTGCGCTGCCGGCCGCCAGCACCAGATCCGGCCTCGTTGTATGACTTTGGCTGTGATACACCAACAAATAACAATGGGACGTCTGCACCCGGTGTGAGTCGCCCTGCAAACTGGCGGTGACCCGATCTGCCGGCGCTCCGGCACTTTGCAGCAGGGCCTGAAACAAGGTGGCATCCGCGATACTGACCTGCCATTTGCCAGCCCCACTGGCTTTGACTTTAAATAGCTCAGTGCGGCGCTGATAATACGCCGGTGGCAGCAGCGCTAATAATTTCTGATAATTGACCGCTTTCCCCTGCTGCACATTTTGCAGATATTTCAATAACATCAGCCATTCTCCGTTGCCAGCAACTGCGCTACAGCACGTTGCCAGCCGGCCAATAATTCAGCCCGTTGACCGGCGCTTAAATTCGGATAAAACCAGGATTCAGCTCTGACCAAATCCGGCAATGCGTCCAAATCGGCATACCAGCCCAGCTGAATACCGCCCAATAAGGCGACACCAAATGCCGTTGTTTCGGTTTGCAGAGGTCGCATCACATTGATATCTAACACGTTTGCCAGAAACTGACAGAACCAGCTGTTGTTGACCATGCCACCGTCAACCTGCAGGCTGAGTAAAGCAGCGCCGTCGGCGCGCATCGCCTGCAATAAATCGGCGGTCTGATAGGCCACCGCTTCCAACACCGCCCGTGCCAGATGGGCTTTGCCGGTGCCGAGGGTTAAACCGGACCACTGCGCGGTTAGCTCCGGCCGCCAGTACGGCGCGCCAAGACCGGTAAACGCCGGCACCAGATACACACCGCCATTGTCGGTCAGACTGGCGGCCAGCGTCTCCGTTTCTGCTGCATCCTGGATCAGACCAAGCTGATCACGCAGCCATTTTACCGCTGCGCCGGCGACAAAAATCGAGCCCTCCAGTGCATATTGGGTCTGGCCCTGCACAGTACAGGCTACTGTGCTGAGCAGCTGATGTTTGGACTGCAGTAAATGCTCACCCGTGTTCAACAACGCAAAACAGCCGGTGCCATAGGTACTTTTTAAGCCGCCAGCCCGCACACAACCCTGACCGATCGCCGCAGCCTGTTGATCACCGGCCAGCGCCACAATTGGCAATTCGCGGCCAAACCAGTGCGCGTCGCTGCGGCCATAGTCATCGGCACTTTGCCGGACCTGCGGCAGAATTGACGCAGGGATGTCAAACAGCTCCAGTAACTCAGCGTCCCACTGCAATTGCTGAATACCAAACAACAAAGTCCGGCTGGCATTGGTGGTGTCAGTGGCATGCACAAGGCCACGCGTCAGCCGCCACAGGATAAAACTATCGACAGTGCCAAACGCCAGCTCGCCTTGCTCTGCTGCCTGCCGCAGTGCCGGATCCTGCAATAACCAGTGTAGTTTGGATGCGGAAAAATAAGGGTCCAGACACAAGCCAGTGCGGTTGCTCACCCAGGTCTGATGGCCACGTTGTTGCAACAGCTGGCAATATTGCAGTGTGCGCCGGTCCTGCCAGACGATCGCCGGTGCCACCACCTCACCACTGTCACGCCGCCACAACAAGGTCGTTTCGCGCTGATTGGTAATGCCAATGCCACAGACTTTCAGCTGCAAGCTGTCGGCCTGCGCCAGTACTTCGCGACAGACGGTCAGTACCGACAGCCACAGCGCTTCGGCATCCTGTTCCACCCAGCCGCTCTGCGGATAATCACAGGCCAGCTCCTGCTGGGCTTGCGCCCGCACCACGCCATTGCGGTCAAATAACATGGCGCGACTGGATGAAGTGCCTTGATCTATCGCCAGGATCACGTCCTGCGTTGATGTGCCGTCTGTCACTCTTTTCACTCCTCAGGTCAGAAGGTTTGGCCCAATGACAAATAAAACCGGTAAGGCTGGCCGGCTGCAGTGGAGGCGGCCTGACCATAACCCAGATATAGTGGCCCAAATGGGCTGTCCCAGCCGGCAAAAATACTGCCGGCCCAAATCCAGTCGTCGACCTGCACATCGCGTACAGCGCTGAACCGCGATTGGCGCACCAATCCCCGCTCCAGCGACGTTCCCAGATAAAATGGCGCTTTAAACAGACTCAACCTGGACTCCGGCCACTGGTACTGATAAACCAGGCTGGCAAACTGAACTTCAGAGCCAAACAAAAAGTTCTTCGGATAACCCGACAGATTCAGCAAGCCGCCCAGCGAAAACTGGTCCAGTTCCACCAGATTATCCGGACCATCAACGCGGTCAAACCGCAACCGGCCGCGCAGAATATGGGACTGCCACTGGCGCGCCGCCTGCGCCTGCAAGCCATACGACTGGCTTTGACTGCGCGCCGACAGATAGTCATCATTCAACCGCTGCCAGCTGGCGTCAACCCGCACCCCACGACTGGGGAAACTGCGGCTGTCCAGCGTGTCATAATTCATTTGCATGCTGGTGCCACGGCGTAAATATGGCAAGCGGTCAAACGGCAGTTGTTGCGCCAGCACTGCGGGCAGCCGGAAACGCCCGTCCCGACGCTGCAATCCAACTGAGATCTGCAGCGGATCGACCGGCTCCCAGCCCAATGCGGCGCGTAACGTCAGCTCGCGCTGATTTAATTCGCCGCCGGAGCGGCCGGCATCATCTTCCAGGCTAAATACAGTGCGGTTTTGCCCGACATGCAGTTCCGTATAAAACCCAGACAATCCCAGTGGCCAGTACAAGGTGCTGGCCAGCTGCTTGTCGGTGCCCAGTGCCACAACATTTTGTAATTCCGCACCATAGGCCGATAAGCCGGTCCACAGATGAGACGCCGCCAGCTGATAGTTGTGGGTATTTTCAAAATCATCTTCCAGCGCAAAACGAAAGTTCAGATAGGCAGGCCCCCAGCTTTTGGCTTCCGCTTTCAGTAACAAATGTTGTTTACCTGCAGCATCCTGTTGCAAGGTGCTGCTGACGCGCTCCAGCATATCGAGGCCGTAGATCCGCCGGACGCCTTGTTGCAACGCCTGTAACGACACCGGTTGCTGCAGTGGCAGGTTTAACCGCTGTAACAGTAACTGGTCGTCCAGCGCCGTGTGATTTTCCAGGGCAACGCCGGCCAGTTCGATCCGCTGTGGCCGGGTCACACGCTGTTGTTGCCAGGCGGCATACCAATCCGGTTGGCTGAGACGGCCAAGCGCGGTTTGGGCAGCCAAAACCGCGACCTCGCCGGCCGCGATGGCTTGCGGCATTTTATCAAAATCCAGCGTGCCGACAGTTTTCAGCTGCGGCTGGATCAAAACATCGCCTGGGCCCAAAAGTGCCAGCTGACGGCTGACCGCTTCTGCGACCAGAAAATTGGTCAGTTGCTCAGTGATCGCCATCGCGCTGGTTAACTCGTTGCTGGCCAGCAATGGGGCGTCAATCGACACCGCAATGACATGCTCAGCACCCAATGCTTTGGCCACACTGATCGGCAGATTGTTCGCCACGCCACCATCAACCAGCAGATGATTTTGCAACAGCATCGGCCGCACCACGCCGGGAATCGACATCGACGCCTGGACTGCATGCAGCAGATTGCCATGACTCAGCACCACCGCTTCGCGATTGGTTAAATCGGTGGCAACTGCCCGAAACGGCACAGCCAGCTGATCAAAACTGCCGAGCTCCGGCACCATGCCGTAGGCACGTTGCAACAAGCCCGCCATCGCCTGTCCGTGCAGCACGCCTTTGGGCACACGCAGGCCTTCCGGGCCAACGCCTAAATCCAGGTTGATCGGAAATTGATCACGTTGATCTTTGCGTCGCGCCGGAACTTCATCCCGTTCCACCCGATCACGAAAACCATCACTCCAGGGTAATTCCAATAACAGTTTTTCAATCTCGGCCGGCGTTTTGCCTTGCGCATACAAACCACCGACAAAAGCGCCGATACTGGTGCCAACAATTAAATCCACCGGGATCTGCTGCGCTTCTAACTGCCTTAATACGGCCAGATGGGCGCCGCCCCTCGCACCGCCACCGCCCAGTACCAGTGCCACACAAGGCCGGTGTTGCACCCGGGCACAGGGACTATCAGCTGGTTGTTTCGCCGAATGGTCAGCCGATTGTGCTGCCACCGCGACCTGGTGCGCCAGCAACATCACTCCGAACATCAACCTGCGGACTGTGGACATCGGCCCTGTCTCCTGTTGCAGCTGTACCAGTACAAGCTATTGATAAAAAACTAAGATTTAAAACATCTGCGTTAAAAATCTGCTGAGTAGTGTAAATAAATTTTTCGAAACTTTCCTGTTCTCAGATCAATAGCTTAGCCAAAAATTGTGTCAGGTTATTTTACATATGCTGTATTATTTTCTGAAAAACTTAATAAGCCTTTATTGAAATTGTCACAAAGGTCATTTAACGTACAAGCCCCTGGTCGGATCACATGCAGAATAATAGCCGTCCAGCCACTCAGACCCTGTGCAGGGTCCGGGACATTCAACCCAAGCTCTTACAAACGGACGTCATCATGAAACTGAATATGTTGTTGCTGGCAATGCTGCTGGCCCCGGCTGTGCATGCAGAACCCTTTATCTCTGAGTATGTCGAAGGCTCTTCGAACAATAAAGCGCTGGAAATTTACAACCCGGCCGATGTCGCACTGGATTTGACTGGTTACTCCATCAAAGTATTTTCTAACGGCGCCGTCACTGCCGGCAAAACAGTCCCGCTCAGTGGCACTCTGGCGGCTAAAAGCACACTGGTGTTGACTGATACGGCATCTGTCGCAGCGCTGGCCGCCAAAAGTAACATGACATTCGGTACCAGCAACTTCAATGGCGACGATGCCATCGCCTTATACAAAGGCGCTGATTTAATTGATGTATTTGGTCAAATCGGTCTGGACCCAGGTACCTCATGGGGCAGCAATAACAATTTCACGCACGACCGTACTTTAGTGCGTAAAAGCAGCGTTGTGCAGGGTGATGCCAACGGCAGCGATGCGTTTGACCCCAGCGTCGAATGGGATTTTTATGCCAAAGACGAATTCAGCAACCTCGGCAGCCACACCGGTTCCGGCAGTGGCGGCGATGGCGGTGGTGTAGTAGTCCCACCAGTCGGTCCGGTCATTGGGAACTGTGGTGACAGCGCGACATTGATCAGTGCCGTACAAGGTACTGGTGCAGCATCACCGGAAGCCGGTAAAACTGTGGTGGTCGAAGCGGTGGTCAGCCGCGTGACTGCTTTTGCTACCGGCTTCTATATTCAGGAAGAAGCCAGCGATTCAGACAATAACCCGGCCAGTTCTGAAGCTATTTTTGTTTATAACGACGCGGCAGCCGATTATCCGGCAGTGGGTGACAAAGTCCGTGTACTGGGCAAAGTCGAAGAATATTTCACCAAAACCCAAATTCGCCGCACGGGCCTCGTTGCCTGTGGCACTGCCACTCCTGTACAACCGGTCAGCGTGACGTTGCCAGTTGCCAACCTGAACAATTGGGAAAGCCTGGAGAGCATGCAGGTGAGCTTCCCGCAACAGCTGGTCGTTGCTGATCACTATAACTTAGGCACCTATGGCGAGCTGACACTGGCGCCACAACGCCTGTTCACGCCAACCAACCAGTTCCGTCCTGGCACTGCCGAAGCCGTGGCATTAGCGTCACAAAACAGCCGCAGTAAAATTGTGCTGGATGACCTCGCCAACGGTAAAAACCCGGCCACGATCATTTATCCGGCACCGGGTCTGAATATGAATAACCCGGTCCGTGTCGGTGATGCCGTCAATGCCAACTTAAGCGGGATCCTCGACTACAGCTTCAGCGCCTGGCGTTTATTGCCGGCCGGTACTGTGCAATTCAGCGCCAACAACCTGCGTGAAGAACAGCCAGTCATGCGCAACCTTGGCAACCTTATCGTCACCAGCGCCAACGTGCTGAACTACTTTAACGGTGATGGTCAGGGCGGTGGTTTCCCAACCTCACGTGGTGCATCAACAGCGGTTGAATTTGAACGTCAGGCCGACAAAATTGTTGCGGCGTTAAGCGCAATCAACGCCGATGTGGTCGGTTTGATGGAAATTGAAAACGACGGTTATGGCAGCACCAGCGCTATCGTCGATTTAGTCAGCCGGCTGAATCAGCGGCTCGGCGCCGGTACGTACCAGTTTGTGCAGGTGCCTGGCAGCACTGAACTTGGCACAGATGCAATCAGCGTCGGTATGTTGTACAAACCAGCTAAAGTCACGCCGCTTGGCAATGCTGTCACTACCAGCACCGGCGTGTTTGGTTATGGCAACCGCCAACCACTGGTCCAAAGCTTCACGCAGAAATCCAACAATGAAGTGTTCACTTTTGCCGTCAACCACTTCAAGTCAAAAGGCAGCTGCCCAAGTGGCTCAAGCAACCCGGACCGTGATATGAAAGACGGCCAGAGCTGCTGGAATGCCACCCGTGTGCAGGCAGCGACTGAACTGACCGCGTGGCTTGCCACTAATCCAACCGGTTCTGCCGATAAAGACGTGCTGATCATGGGTGACTTAAACGCCTACGCCAAAGAAGATCCAATCCATACGCTGGTCGGCAAAGGCTTTGTCAATCTGGTGGAGAAATTCCAGGGCAACCGTGGTTACTCCTACCTGTTTGGCGGTGAAAGCGGTTATCTGGACCATGCGTTAGCCAGTTCAGCGTTATCTGCTCAGGTCACTTATGCAATGGAATGGCATATCAATGCCGACGAGACCACGCTGTTTGACTACAACATGGAAGATAAAACGGCACAACAACAAGCCGATTTCTATCAGCCAACTGCGTTCCGTGGCTCTGACCATGATCCGGTTGTGGTTGAACTGGCGTTGAAAGCAGCCAATCCGGCCGATCTGGATAAAGACGGTGACGTCGATAACAACGACATCACGCTGTTTAACAAACTGTTGAAATCAGGCGTGAAACTGGGTCTGGAATACGACTTTAACAAAGACCGCGTGGTTTCAAGCAGCGACGCCCGTGCCATGGCAACCCTGTGTACTTACGCCCGTTGCGCTATCAAATAATTACGAATAAACACTAGGAATTTCAAATGAAAAAGTTAATTGCATTATTCGCGCTGTGCCTGACTTTCAGCAGCCAGGCCACAGTGATCAAAGTTGAACTGGACAAAGCCCAATACCAGAAAGATGAACTGGTACAGGCGCAAATCCGGTTGCAGGGTTATGAAGATGGCCTGGCTGGTTTTAAACTGGATCTGAGTTACTGGTCAGCAGCGCTTGGCTTAGAAGCCGTTACTTTTGGCCCGCATTTCTCGCCAATCGAAGCAAACTTTGGCGACTACAGCAAAACCGGCAGCAAACTGACCATCAGTGAACTGAACCTGTTTGATTTCGCCTGGGATCTGGCTGCAGTACAAGGTCCGGATTTCACGCTGGCAACTATCACCTTCAAAGCTTTAAACAGCGGTGTGCATAAACTGATCCTGAGCAAGATCGAACTGACTGATGCCTGGGGTGACAAAGTGACAGATTTCAGCAGCGAAAACGGTCTGGTCAATGTCGCGGGCCCGGCAATTCCAGCCCCTGCAACAGCGCTGTTGCTGTTACCGGCGCTGCTGCTGTTGGCGCGCCGCCGCGCTTAAGCCAGTCTCTGCTGACAAAAAACCGCTGATCTCAGCGGTTTTTTTATTTCCAGGCCAACGCCGCAGCAAGCCTCAGCGCCACTCGTCGGTTTACAGCGCCAATCCAACACAGATCTTTGAGTCAGAACAAATTAACTGCTATGGTTGATGCGTTCACCCTTCTGGGTAAAATCAGGTTAATCTATTGTATCAATTGAATAATCATCAGACGCCTCACAGTGCGTACTGCTGAAACACCGGCTTGAGGTGGCATGTTAGATTCATTGCGTAGTCGTCTGATCCTGTTATTACTGGGCATGCTGACCTTTATGACGGTGGCGATGGGTTTTGCTGCACTTGGCGCGATGCAACGCGACAGCGCGGCGCAGGCCCGTCAGGCGCTGGATGTTGCCAGCCGGGTTTTCCAGGAAGCGCTCAGTAACAGAGCCACGCAGCTGGGGAACTCAGTGCGGCTGGTCGCCAGCGATTTTGGCTTTCGTCAGGCCGTGGCGCTGCGTGAACAGGACACCATTGCGTCGGTACTGGAAAATCATGGCAGCCGCATTGATGCCACGCTGACGGTGTTACTGACGCCGCAGGGTGAGCTTATCGCCAGCAGCGGCCAGGATGTCAGCGCTGATCAAATCACCCAGTTATTCAAAGATATGCGCTTATCCGGTCAGGATTCGGTGTCCGATATCGTGCATATCGGCAATAACGCTTATCAAATGGTGATGGTCCCGGTTAAAGCGCCGCAACTGATCGCCTGGGTTGCGATGGGCTTTGCACTGGATACCGCACTCGCCGGCCAGATTAAAGCATTGACCGATCTGGATATCAGTTTTGTATTTGGCCGCGGCACTGCCGCTGCAGAACTGCTGGCCTCCACACTGGCACCGGCATTACAGATGGATTTGACCTCAGCCCCGACGCCTATCGCCCTGAAAGTGCTGGATCAGCCCCTGCTGACCACCGAACGTCCGCTGGACCGCGCCGGCACTATCAGCGCGCTGCTACATCTATCGACCGCCCCCTGGCAGGAAACCTATCAACAGGCCCGCACCCAATTATTAGCTATTTTTGGCCTCGGCCTGACACTTGCCGTGTTGTTTGCGGTCGCCCTGGCGCGCAGTATTACTAAGCCACTGCAGCTGCTGACTCAATTCGCCCGTGCTATCGGTCTGGGCCAGGCGTTGCAGGCGCCATCAATTAAACGCGGGGAAGTTGGTTTACTCAGTGAAACGCTGCAAAAAATGCAGCAGGATATCCGCCAGCGTGAACAACAAATTCTGTTTCAGGCGCAGCATGACACCCTGACTGGCCTTGCCAACCGTCATCTGGTGGAATTGCAGTTACCCACATTACTCAGCAGTCAGCCCTTGTGGTTGTTACTGATCAATATCAAAGATTTTAAACACGTCAACGACGCCTTTGGTTATAAAAATGGCGATTCACTGTTGGTGCAGCTGTCACAACGCCTGGTCAAAGCCCGACCGGTGGCGTCGATGATCGCCCGGCTCGGTGGGGATGAATTCCTACTGGTCAGTCCCACACCGATCCAGCAACAAGACCTGCCTGCACTGCAACAACTGCTGTCACATGATTTTACCCTGGATAATTCCCGCCTGAATCTGAAGCTGGCACTGGCGTTGTATCAGGCGCCGGCCCCTGCTGCGTCGGCTGGAACCGCTAATGATGCGCTGCGCCGGGCTGAGATTGCGATGGTCCACGCCAAAACCAGCCACCAGTTGATTGCCGAATATCAGCCCGGTCAGGATGAAAGTCATCAGCGCGAACTGACTTTATTACACGATTTGCCGTTATCGCTGCAATCCGGCCATATGTTTGTGGTGTATCAGCCTAAAGTCAGCCTGCACAGCCGCAGTGCAAAGTCTGCAGAAGCCTTGATCCGCTGGCAACATCCCCAACTCGGCTTTGTACCGCCCGATGAATTTATCCGTCTTGCCGAGCATTCCGGTCTGATTTCACGGGTCACCGACTGGATGATTGCGCAGGTGATCGGACAATTGGCGACATGGCGGCAGCAAGGCATCGAACTGACGGTTGCGGTCAATTTGTCAGCCTATGATTTGCTTAGCAGTGAATTACCGGGGCAAATCGCCGCGTTGTTGACACAGCACCAGCTGCCGGCAGCGGCACTCGCGCTGGAAGTCACTGAAGGCGCAGTGATGCAGGACCCGGAACAGGTGATCCAAAACCTGCAGACCTTGCGCGAGATGGGTATTGAACTGGCGATCGATGACTTTGGTACGGGGCAGTCATCATTGGCCTATCTGAAACGTCTGCCGGTGCATGAAGTGAAAATTGACCGGGCCTTTGTCAAAGATATTGAGCACAATCATAATGATGCGCTGATTGTACAGACGACAACAGAACTGGCACATGGCCTCGGTTTACTGGTGACAGCTGAAGGGCTGGAGAATCTTGCCGGTCTCGCCAAATTGCAGGCCGCCGGCATTGATAAAGTGCAAGGCTATTATTTCGCCAAGCCGTTAAAAGCTGCGGATCTGAGCGGTTGGCTGACCGAGTTTCAGCAAAACAATGACAGATGGTTTCCTGAGGTTTCATGAAAAAAACGCTGCTGAGTACGGCATTATTGCTGTGCAGCCTGAATGCAGCCGCCGCCGGCAGCAAAGTTCTGGCCACAGGCGGAGCCACCAGTATAGGAGGCGCTGCTGGTGGTGGCATAGTACCCTGGGCCGTGATCAATGGTTATGGTAGTTCTGACCAATGGTCGGTGACAGGTTACTTCAGTCAGGTTGGTGTCGACGATTTTACACTGAACAGCAAAGGCATCGGCCTGTCCTACGACAACAAATATGAACTGAGTTTTGGCCGGCAGGAACTAAAACTCGATACGATGGGCGGTGAGCTGAACCAACAAATCATCGGCCTGAAATATAAAGTGGCCGGAGAACTGCTGTACAGCGCGATGCCACAGATCAGTGTTGGCCTGCAGCTGAAAAAACAACTCGATTTTGCCATCCCATCAGCTGTCGGCGCCCGGCGTGACAGCGGTACTGATGTTTATGTTGCCGCCAGTAAAGTCTGGCTTGATGCTTTATGGGGTCGTAATGTGTTGCTCAACGCCACCTTGCGCGGCACCAAAGGCCAACAAACCGGATTGCTTGGCTTTGGCACTGTCAGCAATGATGATTACCAGTGGGTCGGCGAAGTTTCGGCGGTGATGCTGTTTAACCCGCAATGGGCCATCGGCGCTGAATTTAAACAAAAACCCAATGAATTGGCGTTTGCCCGCGAAGATCACTGGCGCGATGTCTTTGTCGCCTGGTTCGTCAATAAACACCTGAGTCTGGTTGCAGGCCATGTTGATCTTGGCAGTATCGCGACCTTTGAACGTCAAACCGGATATTACCTGGCGCTGGAGTCCACATGGTCGTTTTAATCCGCTTGGCCTTGTTGGTATTGCTGGTTGGCTGCAGCAGCGCACCGGAACCGAAAGACTGGTTATATCAGCAACTGGGCGCCGAAACCGGCGTAACTCAGCTGGTTGATGGTCTGTTGGCTGAGATTGAACAGGACCCGCAGATAGTCCAGCATTTTAGCGACACTGATATCCCGCGTTTTCGTAAACTATTGATTGAACAGCTGTGTGAACTCAGTGGTGGGCCTTGCAGATATAGCGGCGCAACGATGCAGGAAAGCCATACCGGATTTCACATCACGCAGGCCGATTTTGATAATCTGGTCGATCATTTAATCAAAGTGATGACCGCGCAGAATGTAGCGATTGGCGCCCAAAACCGTCTGTTAGCCAAACTGGCCCCGATGTATAAAGACGTGGTTTACCGCTGAAGCGCAGGAAAGTTTGCTTGCTGGAAATGCGCGGCATAGATTTGTGCTAATCGACCGCTCTGATACAACCGCAACATGCCACGGTCAAATTCTGCGGCAAGCTGGCGGCCAGCAAAGGTATTCTGAAATACCGGGTATAGTGGCTGCGCAGGCGCCAGTTGCAGGCTTTTTAATTTAGCTTTGAGCGCCTGAGGGACATTGCTGTCATAACTGATAAAGGCGTCCAGCCGGCCATACTCCAACATATCAAAGCCAAACTGTTCGGCAGACACCTCCACGCCATCGACTGGTACCGGTATAAACTGACCGAATTCATAGCCCAGCATCCAGCCGACCGTCTTGCCTTGCAACACATCGGCTGTGAGCAATGGTTGCAGACTGAACACCACCACTGGCGGATCCATATCAATGTGCCACTGTGGAAAAAATTGCCGGTTGCCATTGCTACGATAATCGGCAAGCAGCAGATCTGCACGGTTGGCATAGAACATTTGCTTGGCGCGTTTCCAGTTGGTTACCCGGACTTTTAACTCAATGTCAGTCCCACTCAACGCCTCGCGTAACACCTGGAAATACAACCCGCTGCCATCGGCTGCTGTCATGCCGCCCCAGGCCCCCGCCGCTACCGTGACCGTTTTTGCTTGTAACGGCAAGCCAAAGCTGATGCAGACACACAAGCAAAGTAAACGGAGCTGCTGTGCAACTATTCGGGTCCATGGTCCACGCTGCCACTGCTGTGCCAATAGCTGACTCCGCTGCGTTGTTTTAAAAAGTGCTTTATTTTTAGAGGTCTGGTCTGGTAAAAGCAACCTTTTAAAGAAAAGGACTCAGGCGGATGCAGCAAATTGTGTTTCTGGATACGGACACTATGGCGGGCACTGATTTATCCCTGCTACAGATCGAAGGCAGCCAGCTGCATTGTTACCCGACGACCAGTGCCGGGGAAGTGCAACTACGCATCCGCGACGCCAGCATAGTGATCAGCAATAAAGTGCTGCTGAATGCGGCCGATTTGGCTTCAGCGCCTCAACTCAAACTGATTTGTATTGCCGCAACCGGTACTAATAATGTCGACCTGGCCGCGGCAACCGCACTGGGTATTCAGGTCTGCAATGTGCAGGATTATGCACGCGGAGCCGTGCCGCAACATACTATGGCGCTATTACTGGCACTGAATAACCAAACCCTGGCACAACAGCAGGCGGTATTCAGTGGCAAATGGAGCCAGAGCCCGGTGTTTTGTCTGCATCAGCAACCAGTGCAAAGCCTGCAGGGTAAAATTTTTACTGTGGTCGGATACGGTGGTTTAGGTCAGGCGACTGCGCAACTGGCAGAAGCTTTTGGCATGCAGATTTGTCTGGCAGAACGGCCGGATGCCCGCACTATCCGTCCGGGCCGGGTAGCCTTTCGCGAGGCACTGGCGCAAGCCGATGTCGTCAGCTTGCATTGTCCGGCGCAGGCCAATCACCCGCCGTTGCTGGGCAGTGAACAGCTGAGCTGGCTGAAACCCAGCGCACTACTGATCAACACGGCCCGTGGCGCACTGATTGATGAAGCCGCGCTATTGGTAGCCTTACAGCAAGGTCGGCTCGCTGGCGCAGCTCTTGATGTGCTGACGCAGGAGCCGCCACCGGCCGATCACCCGTTTCTGACCGCCGCACTGCCAAATCTGCTGCTCAGTCCACATGTTGCCTGGGCCACCAGCGAATCGATGCAATTGCTGGTACAACAGCTGGCAGACAATATTCTGGCTTATATTGCTGGCTCCCCGGTACGCACTTGCAATATGATCGGGCCTTGTCACTGACTATTGACCTTTTCCGGAGCCGCTGATGCGACTGTTGTGCTTTTTTATTGCCTTTTGCTGGTTCAGTACCGTGGCAGCCGCCGATTTTCAGATCGAGCGAAAAAAAGTTGAAGCCGATCCGGACAAAGCCACTAACCAACTCAGCGCGCTGGCCGCTCCCACCGCAGAACAGTGGCTATTGCTCAGCCACGGTTATATGAAATTGCACAATAAAGATGGGGCGTTGTCCGCAGTAGATAAAGCGCTTGACCTGGGTTTAACGCCGACGTTGCAAATAGACGCGTTGCAACATAAAGCGCTGGTTTACGGCATTATGTTCCGCGACAGCAAAACGGCGATCTCAGTACTGCAACAAGCAGAAAAAGCACTCCAGAACTACCATGAAGACGATAAACCGGCATTGCAAGCCAGCATCTATGAGAGTTTTGCCCAAGGTTACAATCAGCGCGGCGACATCACTGCTGCACTGAAATATGCGGAACTGAGCGTGGCTATTGCCACTGAATACAAGCTGCCGAAAGCTGAACTACAAAGCCGGTTGATTGCCGGCCGCCTGGCACTGCAACAAAACAACTTTAGTATGGCGCAACAACATTTAAGCCGCGCCCTCGAATTGGCGCAGCAGTCAGACGATCAGGCATCGTTGGGTTCTATTCATCTGCGCCTCGGTATGGCATATGACAAACTGGAGCTACATCAGCTGGCAGCTGACCACTTACGTCAGGCTGAGCAGTTCCTGCAGATGCCCGAGCGACGCACGCAGCTGGTCACCGTGTTGCTGACACAAATGGATGTCTTGCTGTCAGCGGGCGATTTGACCCGTGCCGAAGTTGCCCAACAAAAAGCCCGCGATCTGCTGCAACAGCTAAAAGATCCCTACCTCACTGCACAGCTGTCATTTTCTGAAGCACAGCTATCGCTCGCCCGGCAGCAGCCTGAGACTGCGGAACAGCAATTGTTAAAAGCCGCCCAGTTGTTCCAGCAACTGGGTAACCGCAGTATGCAGCATGAAACCAGCATCGCCCTGACCGAAGTGGCTCTGCAACAACAGCAACTGGAGAAGGCCCGCGCTTATTTGCCGGCGGATTTGCAGGTCGACACACTACCGGTCTTTTTACAACGTAAGTACTGGGACGTCTTGTCACAGATCCACGCCAATTCAGGTCAATGGCAAGCGGCCTATCAGGCGGCATTGTCTGCATATCAGGCTCGTTTTGAATTAGAGGCTGCACAGCAGCAGCAGCGGCTGGACCAATTGGCCAAAGGACTAAAACAGCAACAACAAATGGCCTCACTGTCGGCACAAAATACTTTGCAGCGATATTGGCTGTGGAGTCTGCTGACAGCATTAATTACCAGCTGGCTGGGTGTGTTGTTTTATGCCATTCGCCGGCGCAGCAAGCCAAAAACAGTGCCTGCCGGGCAAGTCTGGGTCAAAAGCTGGACAGCATTCAGCCGGCAACTGCGCAAGGATCAACTCCGTGATCCGGCGGTCTGTCTCGTCGCGGTGCAACTACAGCAAATTAGTGAATTTAAACTGCTGGCCGGCGAACAGCTGTTGCGCAAATCCATGCGGACTTTGCTGGAACAATTAACCTGCGCACAATTGCTCGATAGCACCATTCACACCGATGTGTTGTGGTTATCGGTCAGTCAACCCGACGCGGCCTGGCAACAACGGCTCTGGCAGGGATTAGCAGCCGTCCAGCAACAACTCCCCGGACAACCCGCCTTCCGCATCTGGCAAGGCCAACTGACTGCATTATTGGGAAACGACTGGCAGGACACGGATATCAATGGCTTGCGTGAACTGGTGTGGTATAGCTGGCAGCAGCAACAGGCTAATGCCGGTGAGATATTACATTTTGAACTGAGCACCAGCCAGCAAGTGCCGTGCAGCTGGCAAGCGGAAAATTTGCGCCAGGACATCAGCAATGCACTGGCGCTTGGTCTGCTGAATCTGCGTTGTCAGCCTCTGGAACACCGATCAGTTTAATCGGTCAACAGCAGTGTTATTTACAAATCCAGCATTCGGTAAGCTAGCGCAGCAACGCTAACGGCAATTCGTACTGACGAAGGCCTTTGCCGGGCAATTCAAAAGCGAGCCGCGTCGCCTGCAACGCCATACCTGCCGGGTCCTGATTGCCACTGCCGTACTGAGGATCACCCATTACCGGATGGCCCACCGCAGCGAAATGGCGACGGATTTGATGCTTGCGGCCACTGATCAGGTCGATTTCCAACACGGCCCGGCTTGGCTGTTGCAGCACTTGCACCAGACGAAAGCGGGTACAACAGGCTTTACCATCCAGCGGTAAGGTAATTTCCCCTTGTGCCTGTAACGCGGCGTCAGGTACACCAGAGACGGTGATGCGGTAGGTTTTTTCAATCTTATGTTGCTGGATCAGCTGGCTTAGCGTCGCCGCCATCGCTTTATGATGGGCAATCAGCACCAGACCGCTCGCTTCCCTGTCGAGCCGGTGTAACAAAAATACCGGCCGCAGTGGGGTAAAATGTTGTTCGGCCAGCCGCAGTAAGGCCAGATGATCACCCCATTCATTGCCTTGTGATAACAGGCCCGCCGGTTTGAACCAGACGCTGTAACCACGTTCATCCGCCAGCAATACCGGCGCATTTGCCTGGCGTTGCAGGATATCGTCATCATAATGCAATTCCAGCACATTGCCGGCAGCCACTTCCGCCTGCGCCCGGCGTAGCCGCTTGTGCTGCTTGCCCTGTACCAGTTGAACGGCACCTTTATTCATCGCGTCTTTCAGCCGGCCTTTGGATAATTCAGGGCAGCTTCTGACCAGCAAATCGATGGCCTGCCCTGATTCAGTCACAGTGATACGTCGGATTAATTTCATAAATTATTCAGCTTTTTAACTCAAAAAAAACCAGTGCTGAGGGATTCAGCCAAGATTCAGAGCACAGAAGCGAGGATCATACCAAAGCCACCGGAGAATCGCCTATGAAAACCCAACTGACCGCCTGTTTACTTGCAATAGCCAGCTACGGTCTGTACGCCGACCCCACTGAACAGTCATTGCCAACCCGTGAAATCCACGCTGACGCCAGCTTAGCTGCCGCCAACACTGATGCGAGTACCGCCCCGTCGGCCATCACACTAAACCAGGATTTCAGCAGCAGCAGCTGGTTTGATTCCGTTGATTTAACGCTGCGAAACGACCGTGATGGCGACCGGTTTTACACGCAGATCTACATTCGTTTTGATGCACACACGCAGTACACCGAACAGCCGGTTTATGCGGTCTACAGCCTGATTGGTCCGGGTCTGAACCGGATCTTTCACACCAGCAGTATCTTTACTTTATATGGCAGCAGCCGCAGCGACTGGTTCGCTATCGAAGTCGATATGCGTGACTTACCACGGGATTACTACAAACTGAAAATTGAACTGCGTGACGCGCGCAGTGGCGCAAAACTCGCCGAAATTTCCGGATATGAAGCCGCAGCACTGAATAATCTGGCGTTGGAAGATGGTCCGGCGGATACACCTGTCAGTGTCATAGTGCACGAATCTTCTGGCGGCAGTCTTGGCTTTTTCTGGCCGGTAGCATTAAGCTGGTTATACCTGAAGCGGCGGAAGCTGATGTCTTGAAACGAGTTTTATGTACATTGTTGCTGTTAACTTGCAGCACAGCCTCAGCGCAAATGTTATTACAACGTGCAGTGGCTGGGCAGCAAACTGAGTTCAGTTACCAGCTGCCGCCAGAACCGGCATTGGTATTTCGCCTCGACAACAAACTGCTCAACCAATATCGGGGCATGAAACGTTATATGCCCCACTTGGCAGAACAGGCCGTCCGGCATGCTCTCATGCGCAAAGCTGCTTCGTTACAACAAAAAGGCCTGCGGATCCAGTTCTCACCGTCGAATTTACCCCTACAGTTCACTGTTCAGGCCGATGACAACAATAACGCCGCGGCTGTCGCAGCAACCCTGAGCGCATTACAAAATTCAGCATTGGATCAGTATCTGGCACAAGGTTATTATTTTTTGCTGGATGACCCGGTCAAAGGCAAAGGTGTGATCCCAGACCATCTGCGATTTATGCAGGATGCACTGGGACAGTTGCAACCAGTAGCCGACGCATTTATCAGCAACTACGGCAAAAAAAATATCCGTCAAATTGCTGCCCGCCTGACTTTGTGGATCCAGCAGATCCCTTACCGGGATTTGGATAACCGCATCGAATCCAATGGCAAAGGATATGCACCGCCCGTTCAGTTAATTTTTGACCACAGCGGTGACTGTGACAGTAAAGCAGTTTTGTGGGCGACTGTGATGCGGCTGATTTTTCCGACCTTGATGATCAAAATCATCTACCTACCCAACCATGCCGTCATTGCTGCGCAGGTTCCAGCCACTGATACAGAGCAAGTTATTGATTTTGCAGATGCATCGTTATTATTAATCGATCCGACCGGGCCTGCTCCGTTAAAATTGGGACAGATCAGCCCGGCATTTCAGGCGGCTTTACTCAGCAAGCAGTTCAGTCAACGAACTTTTCCGACCCTCGCTCCCTGAGCTGTTCAGTCTGTTTAAACACGGACTCCCATTCCAGCGGGACATGACGAACACCCTGCACATCGCCGCGCTCCAACCGTGCCACATGGATCAATAAGCGGGAAAACGGCCGTAACACTTTGCGTTTAAACCGTGACAACATGTAGAAGTACAAGACCAGCAGTGGGATACTATAAAGTAACAATTCACTGGCAAACCGAACCAGTTCAGCTCTGGTGTCGCGAACCGCATCTGGCTGAATGTGAAGTGCAAATGGCAACGACTCGAGTTGCTGCAAACTGTCATTCTGATCAGAACCGTTGTAAATTGTCGCGTCAGCTAACTGACCGTCCTGCGCCGCCAACAACACCTTACCGACTTTATCCATCAGCATTAGCGTGGCGCCATGCTGAGAGACTTTCACCTGCTGCAACATGGCCAGCAGGTCGATTTCCATCAGCAGATGCCCTACCACATTCTTGTCGAGCTTGACCGGAATATGCAGCGCATACCGTTGTTTCAACTCATCCAATACCAGCATATTGGCTGCACTGCTGTTAAGCTGCATATGGACCAACGCTGCAATTTGTTGTACCGCAACATTTGCCAGTTCGACAGAGCTGGCGTCCGCATCAGTCAGATGAAACCACTGCAACCCCTCAGAAATGTAAGACACGTTGAGTAAATACCGGGTTGACTTTAACTGCTGACGAAACCAAGGTTCCATTTGTTGTAACATGGCAGTCTCGGCAGCAGTCAGAGGTTGTACCTGTTGTGATTGGTCTAACGGACGCAATGCGGTTAACTGCCCAGCAGGCCGCGCAGCATCAGTCTGTGGCTGCTGCAGAACCTGACTGGCTTCGGTTTGCATGACCTTCGCCAGATGTAAAAGTGGCAGCAACTGATGATCAAAATCACTGGCAGCGGCATTTAACTGCATTTGGCGCAATTCAATCCGGTCAGATAATGCCATCAGATAATCCAGCAGCGCCATAGAAACAGCCAGTAAGATAATCAAAACCAAACCATTGCGGCGGTTTCTTTTTTGTTCATTTAACAGCGGGTTGCTAATTTTCATCCGTAATCAATCTTTCCGAAAGTTGAAATAAACGCTGACTCAGCATGGCCAGCCCCTGCGATTGGGTCCAGACCAGCTGCGACTCTTCCAGCGCATCAATCGCGACAGGCTGGGCGGTGTACCATAGCAGAGGCTGCTGTTTCAGCTGACCTTGCCACATCGTTGAATTCTCCAGCGGCAGCATCAACAGTTCATTGTGCGGCAATGCCTGTTCAGGTAGCAGCGTTTTCGGTTGATACCCCAACTGACTTAATACTTGTTGCAACACCCAGCCATCCAAAGTATCGGCTGTTGCCAGCCAGACACACCGTACCTGTGGACCAAATTCCGCACCTTCGGTTGCGACCAAGGCTTGTTGTAATGCCCCGCACAGCACTGGCTTACTGATCAAACGCAACTGAAAGCTCTGTTGTAATGCCTGCCACTGGTCTGGCTGTCTGACCAGCACCAGTAACGCCAGCTGCGGGAAATACCGCCGAACCACCTGAAACACTTGTGTGGCAATTTGCTGATCGGCATTGATAAAAGCTTCATCAAGGATCAGGTAGTCCAACCGCGCGTCATTTTGTTCGCTGCACCATTGCATAAATTGGGCGGCATCATCGAGTGGCATCAGGGCCAATCCGGTTTGTTTCAGCATCCGCCGGTAAAGTTGTTGCGCATCACCGGCCGGACATAATAATAATGCTGCACCATCAATCAGTTGCAACTCACTGCCGGGACGGGCTTCTGCCAATATCTGCAACGGCAAAGTCAGCAATAACTTATTGCCACTGAATTGTTGCTGCGCCGCACTCAAATGACCGCCGGCTTGTTGCAATCGTTGCAGTGCTGCCGGCCATAGGGATTGATCCTGCCCCGGGTGTAACAAAGCCAGCCATTGCCCGGCCGCAACAGTATCGCCATCATCGCTGATCTCCAGCATTAACCGTTGCGGCTCTGTCAACACAACTTTAATCATCACAGTACTGACATCATGTTGAGCGAGCCGAAGACGCACTACCCAATCAAGTGCATCGCGCAAGGCGCCGGCGTCCAGATTGACCCAGGCCGGCAGATCCGGAGCCAGTTCCAGTAACAGTGCCTTCGCAGCCTGCTGCTGCAATTGAGTTAATTGCAGACTCAACAATAATCCCGGCTGACAATAGATCGGCCCCTGAGTTTCCGTGTGGCATTGTTGCAACCAGAGCTCTGAAATCTCCCGCAAAGCCTGGTCTGATGTAGGTTGTGCCAACCAGGCCTGTAATAAGGTTTGGGCTATTTTTAACTGGTTTTGTTGTTGAGATGATTCCACGGTTACCGGTTTTATTGTCAAGCCGGGTTCAGCCGCTGCAACCAGTTCCGGTATTGCCGTGTCAGCTGCCGTTGTCACCAATTCTGGCGAAGGCGACAATTCAGTCCCGCCGAACACCTCGACCTGCTCTTGCTGCCTGACGCCGCGTTGGATCAGCCAAAACAACAATAGCAAAATCAAACTCAACGCTGATAATCCCAGCAACAAATATTGCCGCAAGGTTTTGCGCTGCAGTTGCAGACTATTGAGATCGCGCTCTGCCACCAGATAAGCCTGCCAGCTATCAGACCAACGCCAGCTGGCGACACTGGAACGCCCAAGATAATTCGGTACAAATAACGGCGTCTGCCCTTGTTTACTCACGGTCATCAATTGTGCCAATTGCGTTGCCGGCCAGGCCATACTGCCGTCATAGCGTTGACTGCTGCGGGTTAAGTCTTCCGGTGGCCGTTTCAACAGAAACTTCAGACTTTGATCATCACGCAGATCCGTCTGTCCAAAGCGTGCTAATAACGTTTGTTGATAGCGACTGGGGGATACCAACTGCGCCGTAGCAGACACCAGCAATACTTCGCCGGCGCCGCCTTGCTGAGCTTTTTGCAGATTTTGTTTCAATGCCGACAAATCAAACCAGAACAGCAGATGCTGATTATTCAGTTCAAGGTGCACAGGGGCGATCCAAAGTGCGGGTAATACCATAGGAGTCAGGAACTGATGATTGCTGCTGAAATCGGTAGCGGTAATGGTAAACAACTGACCAGCAACACTATTACTGAGACGAACTGCCCGACCGGCTTCATCCAGCAATGCATAACCAAGGAGTGCATCCGGCCAGGGCGCATGCTGAATTTTATCGTCCAGTTCTTGCCAGGGATCATAAATGACATTATCGGTGGTCGCCGGCGTCATGCCCGCTAAATCAGCCCGCAAATAATCAAGATGTAAACGGTAGTTCCGTTGCCAGTCTTCCAGTAATACTTCGCTGCGTTCCAGTTGCAGGCTGAGCTGGCTATAAAGTTGCGTTTGCTGGCTTTGATTGGTCTGCAACCAGACCCAATAGCCACAACCCCATAAAAAGCTGAGTGACAACAGAAAAAACAAACTGGACCAGGAGAACAGTTTCACGGTGGGACGGCATCCTTGTGTGCGGACAGCAACATGCTGACGACAGAACAGACTGACTAGCCTAACGGATTGCGCAGGCAAGTCAATCTGTTAACAACTGTAAAACCGTTAGGGCGTGTTGACGTTTGGTGTTTGTTTTAGCAGCAGTTTGGCCGCTTTTTATGCAAGGCAGTGCGAGAGCCGTGTAGTTATTCTACACAAACGAGCACTAACGCAGCAGAAAGCGCAGCCAAACGCTGCCCTGCGGGTTCGTTTGGTGGCGCTTTGGGCTTTGTCACTCGTTGCTCACATAGAATAACTATGCCACGCGCCTCGTTTCGCGCCCAAAATGCCACCACCACGCGGTGGCCGAAACGAACAAAAATTAACCACCAAACATCAACACGTCCTACAGATTGGCCTCTGCAAAGGAAGCCAGCCGGCTGCGAACCACCCCATTGAGATTAATCGTGGTACTACCTTCGAAGTTTTTAAAACGCTCCACAATATAAGTCAGACCCGAAGTCACCGCTGTCAGGTAATTGCTGTCAATTTGCGACAGGTTCCCGGAACAAATCAGTTTGGTGCCTTCACCACAGCGGGTGATGATAGTTTTCAGCTGCGCTGCAGACAGGTTCTGACATTCATCCAGCAACACAATGGCGTGCTGAATACTGCGACCGCGCATAAAATTGACCGACTTAAACTGAATGTTGGCCTTGTCCATGATGTAGTTGACGCTGGAGTGCGGATGCTCGTCGGTTTTATGCAGCACCTCCAGCGAGTCGGTAATTGCCGCCAGCCAGGGTGCCATTTTCTCTTCTTCGGTACCCGGCAAAAAGCCAATCGATTCAGCAATCTCCGGCGTATTACGCGTCACGATGACTTTGTCGTACATGCCACGTTCAATGACCAGCTCCAATGCGGCGGCCAATGCCAGTAAGGTTTTGCCACAACCTGCCGGGCCGGTCAGGATCACCAGATCCATATCCGGGTCCAGCAACGCGTTCAGTGCCATCGCCTGATAAATGTTTTTCGGATGAATGCCCCAGGCATGGCGGTGCATCATCCGCTCAAACCCCAAATCCAGCACTTTAATTTGTTGGTCGTTAATCGACACCACGCGACCAGCAAAGGTTTCATGCTCATCGACCAGGTATTCATTGATGTAGGCATTGGGTAATAAAGTGCGGGGTAAATAGTGGTAGGTGTCACGGCCTTCATTTTCACTGCGACAATCTTTAACCTGACTCCAGAAATCGCCGGTAAACTTAAAATAACCTTTATATAAAAACCTGACGTCATCAATCAGCTGGTCAGTACGATAGTCTTCGACCAGTTTCAAGCCGGCACCTTTGGCCTTCAGACGCATATTGATGTCTTTCGTTACCAGAATCACTTTGACCGGTGCTTTTTCCCGCTGTAAAAACAACGCGGTATTGATAATCAGGTGGTCGTTTTCGCCGCCAGGCAATCCGGGAATTTGATCGCTGATATGATGGTCATTAACGATAAACAAATGACCGCTGGATTTATCGTCAGTATGTTGCGGTAATTTTACACCCTGCAGCATTTGCTCCGGCGTCGCATCCTTCAGTACGTCTTCCAGCGCGCGGATCGCCACCCGCGCTTCGCGGCTGACATCTTTGTGTTTGTCTTTGATATGGTCTAATTCTTCTAACACAGTCATTGGGATGACTACATCATGTTCCTGAAAGTTTAAGAAAGCGAAGGGTTCATGCAGCAGGATATTGGTATCGAGGACGTAGATTTTTATGTCTTTACTTCTTCTTCGCGCCATATGCAGCTCCTTAGCAGCGGATGAAAAAACCCGGCGGGTTCTTATGTAATTTAGAACAAGAATCCTTGTACCGGATGACAATCTCATGACGATACAAAGCTTTTCATTTGTGACCTAAACCGCGCTGAAAAATTCCCGGCCAGGCGGATGCAGTTTGTCCGGATTTTCAGTACCATAGCGCCCCCTTTGCAGAGTGACCCGGATAATGATGAAATTTGCCCTTGGACAACGCTGGATCAGCGACGCGGAATCGGACTTAGGTTTAGGCACCGTAGTCGGTATTGATGGCCGGATGGTGACCATGTTGTTCCCCGCCAGTGGCGAAACACGGCTGTATGCCATGAGCGAAGCACCGCTGACGCGGGTGCAGTTTAACCCGGGTGATACGGTGAAAAGTGCGCAGGAATTCAGTCTCGTCATCGAACGGATTGAAGAAGTGAATCAGACACTGGTTTATCACGGCGAGCGCACCGACACTGGTGAAGCGGTCAGTCTGCGCGAAACTTTTCTCGACCATTTCATCAGTTTCAGTTCACCGCAAGACCGGCTGTTTACCGGTCAGATTGACCGTTTTGACTGGTTTACCCTGCGTTACCACAGCTGGCAACATCTGCATCAGCAGCAACAAAATCCGCAACGTGGTCTGGTTGGCGGTCGCTTAAGCCTGATCCCGCATCAGCTGCATATCGCCAATGAAGTGTCACAACGTCACGCACCACGGGTGTTATTGTCAGACGAAGTGGGCCTGGGGAAAACGATCGAAGCGGCCCTCATCATCCATCAGCAACTGCTGTCGGGCCTGGCCAGCCGCGTATTAATTGTGGTACCGGAATCGCTGCAGCATCAGTGGCTGGTCGAAATGCTGCGCCGTTTTAACCTGAAGTTTGCCATTTTTGACGACGAGCGCCTGACCGAAGCCACCGCTGACGGTGGGAATCCATTTGAAACCGAACAGCTGGTGCTGTTGAGCCTCGACTTCCTGACGCGGAAAAAAGCGGCCTTTGAAGCGGCCGCGGAAACACACTGGGATTTGCTGGTGGTTGACGAAGCCCATCACCTGACCTGGAGCGAAGCCGGAGCGAGCACGGAATATCAACGGATAGAGACGCTGGCGCAAGATACACCGGGCGTTATTCTGCTGACGGCAACGCCGGATCAGCTGGGGCATCAGAGTCATTTTGCCCGGCTACGCCTGCTCGACCCCAATCGCTTTTATGATTATTCCGCCTTTGTCGCCGAGGAAAAGCAATATAAAGCCATCGCAACACTGGCGCGCGCACTGCAACAGGAAGTGCCATTATCGGCCGACACTGCAGCGCAGCTGCAACAGTTGTTGCAGGAAACCGATATCAGCACAAACTTGTCGCTGCTGAAATCCGCGGAGTCAGGCAGCGAGCGCGATGCCGCCATCGATGCGCTGTTGAGTCTGTTACTGGATCACCATGGCACGGGCCGCATTTTGTTTCGCAATACCCGCGCCGCTATTGCCGGTTTCCCGCAGCGTCAGCCGCAGTTCATTGGCTTGCCGCTGCCAGAGCAATACCAGAATGCCATCAAAGTGCAGTTGAGTTTCATGGCCAATCAAAGCGATGAATTCAAAGCGAAAACGCTATTATTCCCGGAGCGGATTTATCAGGAATTTGAAGGCAGTAAAACCAGCTGGTGGCAGTTTGACCCGCGTGTTGAAGCGGTGATTGCGCTGATTAAACAGCACAAATATAAGAAATTCCTGGTGATTTGCGCCCATGCCGACACTGCTATTGCGCTGGAAGAAGCGATGCGGGTGAAAGAAGGCATTCGCGCGGCAGTATTCCACGAAGGCATGTCGATTTTTGACCGCGACAAAGCGGCCGCATATTTTGCCCAGGACGATCAAAGCGCGCAGGCGCTGATTTGCTCGGAGATCGGCTCCGAGGGCCGCAATTTCCAGTTTGCCCATCACTTAGTGTTGTTTGATCTGCCATTAAATCCGGACTTGCTGGAACAACGGATCGGCCGGCTGGATCGGATCGGTCAGACTCAGGACATTCAGATCCATCTGCCGTATTTCACCGACCAACCGCAGCAAGTGTTACTGGAATGGTATCACCAGGGTTTACAGGCATTTGATGCCACCTGCCAGACCGGTGGCGCAGTCTATCAACAGGTGCGCGAACGCCTGTTACCGCTGCTGGCGCAGTCCACACCGGATCAGACTGCCGTCAGTGCCCTGCTGGCCGATAGTCGTGAGATGAACACGCAGCTGAAACAACAGCTGGAACAAGGCCGGGATCAACTGCTGGAACTGAATTCCAGCGGCCGTGGTCAGGCGCAACAGTTAGTCGAACAAGTCCGTTTACAAGACGACGCGACTATTCTGCCGCTGTATATGCTCAAAGCCTGGGATTTGCTTGGTGTGCAGCAGGATGATCGCAGTGACACCAGCATTGTGCTGACGCCATCAGAACATCTGCAAGGCCATTATCCAATGCTGGATGAAGATGGCATTACCGTGACGTTTGACCGGGCCACTGCACTGGCGCAGGAAGATATTCAGTTCCTGAGCTGGGATCACCCGATGGTGCAGGGTACTCTCGATATCGTCACACAAGACACGATGGGAAACAGCGCGGCTGCCTTGCTGCATAACAAACAGCTGCCCGCTGCGACATTTTTTGTTGAATGTATTTATCTGGTCGAAGCGTCCGCACCGGCGGAACTGCAACTGGGTCGCTATCTGCCGCCCACGCCGATTCGATTGTTGCTGGAAAAAACCGGTAAGAATCTGGCGCCGAATGTGCCGTTTGACAACTTCAACCGTCAGCTCAAACCGGTTGGCCGCCAAACGGCCAGTAAACTGGTCGGCGCGCTGCAAAGCACAATTCACCCGCTGCTGGCAAAAGCCGAAGCTTATGCCGATGTGCAGTTAAAACAACTGCAGCAAGAAGCTTTGCGCAATATGCACAACCAGTTACAGGCGCAGCAAGACCGGTTACAGGCACTGGCAAAAATCAACCCGCTGGTACGGCCGGAAGAAATTGCCCATCTGGCGGACAAACAACAGCAGCTGGATCAATACATCGGTAAAGCACGTCTGCGCTTTGATGCGATCCGCGTCATCGTCGTCAGCCACGACTAGGCCAGACTGACATGCTACTGGAGTACCGGCCGCCGCAATCGCCTTATCTGGACATCCTGTATCAGGATGAAGCGCTGCTGGTACTCAATAAGCCGAGCGGCTTGTTGTCTGTACCCGGCAAAGCGTTGGAACATCAGGACAGCCTGCAGTGGCGGGTGCAGCGGGTGTTCCCGACTGCGCGCACAGTGCACCGGCTTGATATGGCCACGTCCGGTTTGTTAGTGATGGCGCTGACGCTGGATGCACAACGTGAGCTGAATTGGCAGTTTGAACGCCGGCAAACGCAAAAACATTATATTGCCCGACTGGAAGGCCAGTTGCAGACGCAAGCCGGCACTGTCGACCTGCCGTTGATTTGTGACTGGCCAAACCGGCCAAAACAAATGGTTTGTTTCAGCCGGGGCAAACCAGCCCAAACTTTATTTGAAAATATCGGTTATGAAGAGAACACCACGCGCGTGCGGCTGACGCCGGTTACTGGCCGCTCGCATCAACTGCGGGTGCATATGCAATGGCTGGGGCATCCGATTTGCGGTGACAAATTTTATGGTTCGGCGCCAGACGAAAAAACTGAACGTTTACAGCTACATGCTGCAATGTTGGCATTGCGGCATCCGCTGACGGGTCAATGGCTGGAGTTTCGGTCACCGGCCCCATTCTGAATACAAAGAACCCAGTGTTAACCGCAGATTCATCTTCAGCGATTAGCATAACCCCGCTGACGCGTGTTGCGCTGACAATAAAGAAGTGCATTTGTTCAGCAAAACAACAGTAAATTTGTTTAATCTAAACAAATCAAATAAAATTAGCGCGTTGGAAAACCCCCTAAGGAGATATGGATGAAACTGAAAACTAGCGCAATTGCCGTTCTGGCAGCTTTACCCCTGATGACAGCTGTAGCATCAGCCGCCCCAACCGCTGCTGAATTACAAGATCGGGTTTACGGTTCTGTGTTCTGGGAGCACTACGCACCGGACAACGACAAAACTAAATCATTAGACTGGAAAGGTCAGAACAACGGCAACGGCACTGGCCTGAACATCGGTTACCGTATCAGCGAAAGCTGGGGCATCCGCGCAGAATATGTTCGCCAGGATCTGGAATCTGAATTCTCTGACGCCGATATCAAAGGCAACCGCGTCGGTATGGACCTGGTTTACCACGTTGACAGCCTGCCGCTGTACTTTGTGGGTGGCGTCAAAAACTACACCACTGGCCGTTCAGCTTCTGCTGCCAACATCGGTATGGGTGTGAACATGTTTGTTACT
Source organism: Rheinheimera sp. (assembly GCA_034519945.1). Classification (GTDB taxonomy): domain Bacteria; phylum Pseudomonadota; class Gammaproteobacteria; order Enterobacterales; family Alteromonadaceae; genus Pararheinheimera. Next base: position 80,390 of record JAXHNX010000026.1, on the reverse strand, counting down.
GACGAAGTTGCTTTCTTCGTTGAAGCAAATCGTTACCAAGGTATCAGCAAGGCGTTTGGCGATCACGGCGTGAAAGTAGGTCTGACCTACAACTTCGGCGCTGCTCCTGCTGCAGAACCAGCACCAGCTCCAGAGCCAGCAGCAGCGCCAGCGCCGGTTGTTGGTGATGCCGATCAGGACGGTGTAACAGACGATAAAGACCAATGTGCAAACACGCCAATCACTGACAAAGTAGACACTGTTGGTTGTTCAATCTTCACTGAAAACTCAGTCAGCATTGCACTGAACGCACAGTTTGATAACGACTCTTCTGTCGTCAAAGAACAATACCACGCTGATATCGAAAAACTGGCAACCTTCCTGAAACGCTTCCCGAACACTGATGTAGAAATCGGTGGCCACGCGTCTAACGTTGGTACTCCAGCTTACAACCTGGCACTGTCACAACGTCGTGCAGACGCCATTGCAGACGTATTGGTCAGCAACTACGGTATCGAGCGTAGCCGTGTCAAAGCTGTTGGTTACGGTATCACCAAACCAAAAGCTGCAGGCAGCTCTAAAGCCGCTCACGCGATCAACCGTCGCATCGAAGCGACTGTTACTGCCTCTGTAAAAGAAGCTGTTCAACGTTAATTCGTTTTACCGCTGACAAAGCCACCTTCGGGTGGCTTTGTTTTTTCTGCCAATACTACAGCGCGGCGAAATGTGGCCGATACTGACTTTAATGTTCAGTCTGGCGGAATTTCCGATGTTGCGAACCTTCTCCTGCTTTTACCTGTGTTTCCTACTTTTAGGCGCGCCATTTCAGCTAAAGGCTGAGGCCGCATTGTGGGACGAACAACAAACCGCCGCGGATATACAACGCCAGGTTGCCACCGCACAAATTAATGCACTGAAATCCGACCAACAATCCTTTTTGACTTTACAACGCACGGCGATGACACCTTTTGTTAAAGGCACAGTGATCATAGTCCCTGACTGGTCACAACATGCCGCTAGTCCACGGGCTGTTGAGTACCTGCGCAACTATTTGATTGATTTTGGCTGGAATACACTGGCGATGATGGTACCGCCAGGCGTGACTGACCCCAGTATGGAAAACCTGCAGGCCTACCAGCTACAACTGCTGGAACGACTCAAAATGGTGATGCAGGAGGCCGAGGCTAAACCCGGCACTATTGTGGTGATTGGCTTTGGGCATAGCGGTGCCTTGTTGAACAATCTGTACAAAAATGAGGAGCTCAGTCCACCGCAGGCCTTGATCTTGATCGGCGCAGCGATGCAGGACATTGCGTTAAATGAACAGGTAGCAGAGGCGATCAGTCAGCATAAAGTGCCGACACTGGATTTGTTGCCACAAACCGACAATGGTTTTGCCCGCAACAGTGGAACCCTACGCTTGCAGCTGGTACGCAAACACATCAAAGAAATTTACCGGCAACGGCTGTTGCCGGGCTCAGTGGAACAGGATCACCCTTGGGTCGGCGGGGAGATCCTCGGTTGGTTGCGCTACATTGGCTATTAATTGTGTAGCCAGTCAATTATTTTTTAAAGCGTTCCACTAACTCATATAAGGTCACCGCATTTTTTTCCAGATCACTGCTGACCTCTGCCGACTGTTCACTCTGCTGATAGCCGTCATCGGCTAAATCAGCAATCCGGCTGACCTGGCGGTTAATATCCTCCGACACGTGCGCCTGCTCTTCTACCGCAACAGCAATCTGATGCCCCATCCTTGCTATCAGATTAACGGCTTCCATAATACCGCTAAGCATTTGCTCAGTCTCCAGCACTTTAGCCACTCCCGTTTCGGTCGCCACGATGCCTTCATCTGCCGCGCTAACAGCGTGACGGGCGCCCTCCTGCAAATTAAAAATGATTTGCTGAATTTGCTGCGTAGAATGTTGCGTGCGCTGTGCAAGCTGCCGGACCTCATCAGCAACGACAGCAAAACCACGCCCCTGGTCGCCGGCCCGGGCGGCTTCAATCGCAGCGTTCAGTGCCAACAAATTCGTCTGTTCGGCAATTTGCTGAATGATCTCAGCAGCTTGCGTAATACTGGCCGTTTGCGTCGCCAGTTCGGTAACTGATTTGGCAATGCTGCGAACCGATTGCGCCAGGTTTTCAATAGCGGTGCGGGTTTGTACTGCAACCAGTTGGCCTTGAGTCGTCAGGTTGTTGGCATTGGTCGCTTCGGTGGAGGTGAGCTGCACATTGTGTGACACCTCAGCAATCGTGTGTGTCATCTGGTTCATCGCCGTCGCTGTTTGCTCGGTTTCCTGTTGCTGCGACGCTATCACCGACAAGGTACTGCGCGATAACTGATGTGCCTGCGCCGATTCACGTGATGCCGTCAACGCAGCGTCTTCCAGTCGGGTCAATACGGTCCGCAAATGTGCCGTATCGGTTATCATTGCCAGCTCAAGCCGGCCCCAGGCATCGGTTTTGCCGGTATAAACCTGCGCTGCCACCGGGCACATAAATGGATTGCTCAGTTGCGAAGTAAGATGCCGCTGAGCGGCTGCAATTCTGGCTTGCAGAGTTACCATTGTTGCAGCTATTGCACAACCTGCAACGACTGCAGCGACGACAGGTCCTGCCAAAAATGCAGCAAGGCCGGTGGCGGCAGCGCTGCACAATGCCGTAGCCGGCAATGCCAATTTCATGAGTTCCAGGGCTGAAGTGGTATTTCTGCCTTGTGCCAAGCTGGCGTAAACCTGCTGAGCGCGCTGCACCTGCTCCGTGGTTGGCTTCACTCTGACCGACTCGTAACCCACCATTTTGCCTTGTTGCAAAATTGGCGTGACATACGCATTTACCCAATAATAATCGCCGTTTTTGCAGCGATTTTTCACAATCCCCATCCAGCACTTGCCAGCTTTTAGGAATTCCCACATGCCCTGAAAGACCGCCGGTGGCATATCCGGATGTCGCACTAAATTATGCGGCTGTTGCATAAGATCTTCCCGGCTATAGCCGCTGATATCAACAAATGCCTGATTACAGTACTGAATATGGCCGGAAGTATTAGTTGCGGAAATTAACCGCTGTTCGACGGGAAAAGTTCTTTCATGCTGTGTAACAGGCAGATTCTGGCGCATATCATCCTGATCCTTTGCTGGTCGTTGCCGTGAGTCCATACAACACAAGCGTCGCTTGTACCCGAAACTGTAGTTCAGCAATTGCCAAATGCAAATTGGCAGACAGCCCGGTAAACTGAGAAAAATTCAGCTATCAAAGGAATACCAATGTCTCCGGTTCTTACTACCATCGGCTTGCTGGTCCTGAGCAATATCTTTATGACATTTGCCTGGTACGGTCATCTGAAACACCTGAAATCATCGGCATTGCTGACCGCCATTCTGGTGTCTTGGGGCATCGCGTTTTTTGAGTACATGCTGATGGTGCCGGCGAACCGTATTGGTTCGCAGGTACTGAGTCTGGCGCAGCTAAAAATTCTGCAGGAAGTGATCACGCTGGCGGTATTTATCCCGTTCGCCGTGTTGTATATGAAAGAGCCGTTTAAGCTGAATTATGTGTATGCCGGCATTTGTCTGCTGGGCGCAGTATATTTTATGTTTTATTACAAAAGCTGAGCTGGCCAGGCTCAGCTTCGGTGTTGTTTTAACAGTTCGTAGGCAGCCTGGATCTGCTGGGTTTTCTGATTGGCCAGCTCCAGCATTTCTTTCGGCAGACCCTGAGACATCAGTTTATCCGGATGATGCTGCGACATTTGCTTTTTATAAGCTTTTTTCAGTTCGGTCTCATTACAGTCCGGCGCAACGCCCAACAATTGATAAGCATCAGCCAGCGCATCAGCGGCTGGCGCTTGCTGTGTTGGCCGCCGTGAAAAACGCGATTCAGCTTCGTACCGCCCGAGTAAATATTGTAAACGGGTATTAGAAATCGCCAGTGCTGCAGCCACTTGCTGCAATAGTTTCAGCTCGATATCACTCAGCCGGCCATCAACATAAGCCACTGAAATCTGGATCTCCAGAAACATCTGCAGCAAATCAGGTCGCCAGCGATACGCCTGTCGCAACGTCTCCAACTGCTGTTGCAATGGAAACCGACTATCTTTGCCTTCACGAAAAGCCCGCTGCGCTTCTTGTTGCTGCTGTGGTCCTAACCCCAGCTGTTGCATAAACGTTACCGCTTTGTCGATGTGCGCCGTGGTGACAACACCATCGGCTTTTGCCAGATGCCCCATCACCGCAAAAGTGCTGAACATAAACAAGCCCTGCGCTTCACTCTGATCGCGTTTGAAACCGGCAAATCCACCCGCCTGTTCAAACTGCTGGCGCAAGCTGCGATCAAACCAATGACCAATAAAAACGCCGACAATCAGGCCCGGAATTTTAAACATCGCCAGGCCAAACAAACCGCCCAGTAACTTACCCCACATATTAGGCTCCTGTTCAGCGCCTGTTGCGAAAAAGAATGTCTGCGTCAGTCAGACGCTGCGGTGTGCCAATGTCGGCCCAATACCCCTGATACAACTCGGCACTGACGTCGCCACGCTGCATCGCAGCACGTAAAAACGGCGCCAGTTTTTGTGCACCCGATGGGACATCATGGAAAAATTCCGGCCGGTATAGCGCAATGCCACTGAAGGTATATTTAACCGGCCCGTCAATGCAGGCGTCACCTTGCTGCAGCGCAAAGTCGCCTTGCGGATGCTGTGGCGGATTGGGCACCAGCACCAGATGTGCCATTTTATCCGGCGCTAACGCATGCACCAGGCGACCGAATGGAAAATCGGTCAGCACATCACCATTCACCACCAGAAACGGCGTTTCACCCAGCAGCGGTAACGCCAGGCGGATCCCCCCTGCGGTTTCCAGCCCGGTCTCCCCCTCTGGTGAATAAACAATATCAAGGCCAAACTGCCGGCCATCGCCAAGCTTTGCTTCGATTTTCTCGCCAAGCCACGCATGATTAATCACCACCGATTGAACCCCGGCATCGCTTAGTGCCTGCAGATGATGCTCGATTAGTGCCCTCCCGCCAACCAGCAACAGCGGCTTTGGTAAGTGATCTGTTAAAGGCCGCATCCGCTCACCACGACCGGCCGCCAAAATCATTGCGCGCATGCACTGACCTCAGCACAACGCGGCAGCACTACGGCATCAAACCACTGGCTAAATTCTGCAAGTTCCGGATAAATAGCTGCTATATCGCGGACATATCCCACCACGCGCGGTAAATCTGCCAGATAACCGGCTTTGCCATCCCGGTGGTACAGTCGCGCAAAAATACCACAAACTTTCAGATGACGTTGCAAGCCGGTCCAGTCAAAGGCCCGGCGAAATTGCGCCAGCGAGTAATCTGCGCTCACCCGGTTTTGTTGCTGTAACAGCAGATAAAACTCATCACGCAGGGACGCCACTAATGCGTCTGGCCAGCGCAGGTAGCAATCGCGCAATAATGACACGGCGTCATAGCTGACCGGGCCGATAACGGCGTCCTGAAAATCAATCAACGCCAGCGACTGGTCGGGCTGGATCATCAGATTTCGGCTATGAAAATCGCGGTGCATGCCTGCTTGAGGCTGCGCCAGTACTTCATCTGCGATCTGGGCAAAAGTGCGGTTCAGCATCTGGCTGGTTGGTTCATCCGGCGTGATTTGCAGATGCACCGGTAGAAACCAGTCGAGGAAAATTTGCAGTTCCCGCAATACAAAAGCGCGGTCAAATTGTGGCAACGGGCCTTGGGAAGTGGCCGTCACTGTCTGCATCAGCGGTAACAACCGGAATGCCCGCCGATACCAGTCAGCAGCATTCTGCGCATTCAGGCTGAACTGCAATAAGTCGTCGCCCAGATCCTGCAACAACACCAGGCCGGCCGCCTGATCCGAGGTCAATACTGCCGGCACTTGCAGACCGGCAGCCGCCAATGCGTTCGCGACAGCGATAAAACGCTGACTATCTTCCAGCGCCGGTGGCGCATCCATTAATACCCAGTGTGCAGCGCCGCTTTGTACGCGGAAATACCGCCGGAAACTGGCGTCGCCACTAATCGCGTGAAACTGTATAGGGCTGTCAGCCTGATACTGCTGTAAAAAATTCTGAATTTGTGACAACCTTTCCGCCACCTGAGCACTCCAAACCGGGCAAAAGCCGCACTATAACGGATTAGCCGAGCGGCGAAAATTGATTTATCATACAGGCCCTCTTTTTGCACACAGGTCATCAGTGGCCTGATGGAACAGAGCAACTTTTTGGAACGCCGGATGAAATACCACGCCTTGTACCTGCTGATGTTCGGACTCCCGGGTCTGGCGCTTGCTGCTGAGCCGGTCAGGCAGTGTTATCCCACACTGTCGTTGCCCGAGCGGCTGGCGCAGCTGGATAAAAATGACAACAACCTGCGGATATTTTCCGGCAAAGTCAGCTTGAACGACAACCAGAGTGCTGTATTCAGCGACGGCGTTGAACTGACTCACCGCGATACCTTGTTAAGTGCCCCCAGTGCGACTTTCTCCAAAGCTGAGCAACATATGTTTGCTGATGGCGGCATTAGTTATTACAGTCCACAACTGAAAGTCAGCAGTAGCTCGTTCAGTGCCCGCGTCAACGACAACAATGCAACCATGACCGATGCCGACTACCGCTTTATCAGCCAGGCTGGCCGGGGCTATGCAAAGGAAATGCAGGCGTCCAGCGCACAGGTCACGTTAAAAGAAGCCAGTTTTACCACTTGCCCGGATGGCGATAATGGCTGGGCGCTGGAAGCGGAAGATATCCAGCTTAATGCCGAAGATGGCTGGGGCGAAGCCTGGAATTCCGTGGTCAAAATCAAAGGCGTACCGGTGTTGTATTTACCGTACATGACTTTTCCGGTCAGCAATCAACGCAAATCTGGCCTGTTAATTCCGAAATTTGGCAGTTCGCAAAAACTGGGCGTGGATTTACAGCTGCCGTATTATCTGAATCTGGCCGACAACTATGACGCCACCATCACACCGCGTTATATGAGCGAGCGCGGCACTCAGCTGAAAACCGAATTTCGCTATTTGACAGCACAGGACTCCGGCAAACTGCAGCTGGAATTTCTGCCGGATGATCAGGATAAACCCGCCGGTTTCGGCAGTCGGTATCTCAGCCACATCGAACATCGTTCAGATTTTGCCGACAACTGGCGAACTCAGGTTGATTTTACCGATGTCAGCGACGACGGTTATTTAAGTGAACTCGGCTCAGATTTTAATAATCAGAGCGATACGCAGCTGAACCGCCAGGCCAGCCTGAGTTATTTTGGCTCGGACGTTCGTTCAGATATCCGATTGCAAGGCTTTGAAATTTTGGGTAATTATGCTGATACCTATTCCTATGCGGCATTGCCGCAATGGGATTTGCAATCAGCCCGGCCACTACAACTGCCGGCCGGTGTTGAATTCAGCTGGCACAGTCAATATTCCCATTTTGCCAATGACAACGCCCCGATTAAACAAGCCGACCGGTTGCACCTGGAACCCACATTACGCTTACCCTATGTAACGCCAGCTTATGAGCTGCAATTCGAAACCGGCCTGATGTCGACGTTTTATCAACAAAAACGCCGTACCGATCTGGCCACTTTACCGCCAGAACTGGCGCTGGTGGCTGAAGATACCGAACGGCATCTGCCGAAAGTGCAGCTCAATGGTAAACTGAATTTCGAACGTGACGCCCGCTGGTTTGGTCAGTCGTCGTTACAGACCCTGGAGCCACAAATCCAGTATCTGTACATCCCCTACCGTGATCAGAGCCAAATCTGGCAATACGATACAGCGCGGTTACAGGATGACTACTACGGTTTGTTCCGGCAAAACCGTTTTTCCGGCCTGGATCGGATCAACGATGCGAACCAGCTCACGCTGGGTGCGACAACGCGGATCTATGACGAATTTGATACTGAGCGGTTCCGTTTCAGTGTGGGTCAAATCCTGTTTTTGGCGACGCCGGATGGGAACAATCCCGACAACAGCCAACCGATCGCGGCCACAGAATCGATCTTTGCTGCTGAATCTGTGCTGCATTTTCAGCAACGCTGGTTTTTAAACAACGGCGTACAGTATGATTCGAAAACCAAACGCGTGATCAAAAGCAACGTGTCGCTGGATTACCGTGCAGATGATAAAAACCTGTTGCAGTTGAACCATCGCTACAGCCGCTATGTCTCAGGCAACGAGATAAAGCAGTTGGGTGCTTTAGGTACTATGCCGCTGAATAATCAATGGCAGCTGGTTGGCAGTTATTATCGCGATTTACACAATTACCGGATGATTGAAGCTAACGTCGGATTGCAGTATGAATCCTGCTGCTGGGCGGTCCGGCTGATCGCCCGCCGGCAAATTGAGACCAATCTGGATTTGCCGATCAACAATATCAACTCCCCGTTCAAACTCGACAGCGGCATTGCGTTGCAGTTTGTGTTAAAAGGGTTTGGGGATAGTGCAGGTTTTAACGTGTCGGACATGCTGTCCACTGGGGTCTTTGGTTATCGCCGTCCCTATTTATTAAATAATTAGACTGGAAAATTATGAAGTTAACACAGCTGATTGCCGCGACTCTGACCACATGTGTCATGTTGAATTGCCAGGCCGTCGAAACCAAAGTCGATGCCGTAGCCGCGATCGTCAACAATAGTGTCGTTCTGGAAACTGAAGTACGCGACATGGTCGCCCGGGTGAAAAAGAACGCTGCCAAACAAGGCCAGACGTTGCCCTCTGATTCGGCCTTACAGGTGCAAGCCCTGGAACGGTTAATTATGAACAGCCTGCAGCTGCAGGTGGCCAAACGGATGGGCCTGCAAATCACCGATGCGCAGCTTGATCAGACTATTGAAAACATCGCCCGGGAGCAAAAAGTCACGGTTGAGCAGTTCCGTGCCCAGGTCGTGCGGGAAGAAGGCAGCTACGAGCTGTTCCGTGAGCGCTTGCGCGAAGAAATCACCACAGGTGAAGTGCTGCGTGGCAACGTACAGCGTCGCATTTATGTCAGCCCGCAAGAGATTGATACGCTGACCAAAATGATGGAACAACAAGGCGCCAGCAACGAACAATATAACATTGGCCATATTTTACTGGCGCTGCCAGGCCAGCCGAGCGAAGAACAGATCAAAGATGCTGAAAGCAAAGCGGCCAAAGTGATGGAGCTGTTGCGTAGCGGCAGCGATTTCAAAAAAATCGCTATCGCGTCTTCTTCTGCAGAAACTGCGCTGGAAGGCGGTGATATGGGCTGGATGAATATCAATGAAATGCCAACTTTGTTCGCAGACCAGGTCCGCGGCAAAAAGAAAAAAGACCTGATCGGACCGCTGCGTTCAGGTGCTGGTTTCCACATTCTGACGATCTTTGATATCAAAGGCGCCAACGTGGTTGAATTTGAAGAAATTTCTTCGCGCCATGTTTTGATCAAGCCTTCCATCATTGTCAGTGAAGAAAAAGCCAAAAACATGCTGGCGAAATTTGCCGTTGATTTTAAAGCCGGTAAAGCAGATTTCGCCCAGTTTGCTAAAGAACACTCTGAAGATCCGGGTTCACGTCTAAAAGGCGGCGAACTGGGTTGGGCCGATCCAAACGTGTTTGTCCCTGAGTTCCGCGATACGTTAAAAACGCTGAAAAAAGACCAGTTAAGTGAACCCTTCCGCACCGAACACGGCTGGCACATCGTGCAGTTGATGGATCGTCGTACCGTCGACGCTACGGCCGAGAAAAAACGTGAACAGGTTACGCGGATGATTTATAACCGCCGCTTCAACGAGGAATCCAGCAATTTCCTGCGAGAGATCCGCGACGAAGCCTTTATCGAAGTACTGGCAGATAAATAATGACCTTACGGATTGGCGTCACACCGGGCGAACCGGCCGGCATTGGTCCGGATCTGATCATTCAGCTGGCACAGCAGGACTGGCCAGCTGAGCTGGTGGTGTGTGCTGATCCGTCGTTGTTGCTGGACAGGGCAAAGCTAATTGGTCTGCCGCTGCAGTTACTGCCGTATCAGGCGGACCTGGCGCCGCAACCACAACGTGCCGGCACCCTGACTATCGCGCCTTTTACTCTGGCTCAGCCAGTAGAACCCGGCGTGCTGAATGAAAATAACGGCCGGTACGTGGTCGATACGCTGACCTTTGCCGGTCAGCAATCGATGCAAAAGCAGTTTGACGCTATTGTCACCGGCCCGGTACACAAAGGCATTATTAACAAGTCCGGCATTCCTTTTAGTGGTCATACCGAGTTTTTCGCCCTGCAATCGAATACGCCCTATGTGGTGATGATGCTGGCCACCGAGGGCTTGCGTGTGGCACTGGTTACGACGCACATTCCTTTGGCCTATGTTGCCAAAGCCATCACACGGGAACGCTTGCTGCAGGTCACCCGGATCCTGCATCAGGATTTACAACAAAAATTTGCCATCGCCAATCCACGGATTTACGTCTGTGGACTTGAATCCGCATGCTGGCGAAGATGGCCATCTCGGCAGGGAAGAAATCGACGTGATCCGGCCGGCATTGGATGAACTTCGGGCTGAAGGCATGGACCTGATTGGTCCCCTTACCAGCCGACACATTGTTTCAAAGTAAATATCTCGACAACGCCGACGCAGTTCTGGCGATGTATCATGATCAGGGGTTACCGGTGCTGAAACACAAAGGTTTCGGCCGTTCGGTCAATATCAGCCTTGGGCTGCCTTTGATCCGCACCTCGGTCGATCACGGCACTGCATTGGATCTGGCCGGCAAAGGTCTGGCAGATCCCGGCAGTTTCCAGCATGCGCTGGACCAGGCCATTTTTTTAGCGACTCAATCAAAAGCACAACATGACTGATAAAGTACACATGGGGCATCAGGCCCGCAAAAGATTTGGCCAGAACTTCCTGCATGATCCGGCTGTGATTGAACGCATTGTCAAAGCGATAGCACCAAAACCGGGCGAGCATCTGGTTGAGATCGGTCCGGGTTTGGGTGCATTAACCGAACCCGTGGCGGAGCGTTGTGGCCATCTGACCGTTGTCGAGCTGGACCGTGATTTAGCACAACGCCTGCGTGAACATCCAACGCTGGCCGATAAACTGACCATTTATCAAACGGATGCAATGAAATTTGATTTCAGTCAGTTAATGCCGGCAAGCGGAAAATTAAAAGTATTTGGCAACCTGCCCTATAACATTTCGACGCCGCTGCTGTTTCACCTGTTTGATTTTGCCGATTGCATTGAAAACATGCATTTTATGCTGCAAAAAGAAGTGGTGGAACGGATGACTGCCGGACACGGCAGTAAAACCTACGGCCGGCTCAGCGTGATGACCCAGTTCTTCTGCCAGGCAATTCCGGTGGTTGAAGTGGGACCTGGCGCATTTAAACCGGCGCCAAAAGTTGACTCTGCAGTGGTGCGGCTGATTCCAAAACCTGTCGCGGAACGTGCGGACGTACCGGTCGCAGTGTTAAACCGGGTTTGCCTGGAAGCGTTTAATCAAAGACGTAAAACACTGCGGAACTGTTTCAGCAACTTCGCTACCGCGGCCGACATTGAAGCGCTGGGCATCAATCCGGGTTTGCGGCCAGAACAGTTGTCGGTCGGTGAGTTTATCCGAGTCGCTCAATGGCTGGCGCAACAACCGGATGCAATGGGTGTTGCGGGCAGCACCGATGGAGCTGTGTTGTGATTTCCCAGATCCCGGTCAATGTCGAAACGTTTTACATCGCGGGTCAATCCGATGCGGCAGCAGAACGGTTTGTCTTCGCCTACACCATCACGATCCGCAATGAATCTGGCTCCGCGGTCAAATTACTGCGACGCTATTGGTCGATCGCTGATGCCAATGGCAAACATACTGAAGTCCGCGGTGATGGCGTGGTCGGCGAGCAACCAGAACTGGCACCAGGGTCCAGCTATACCTACACCAGTGGTGCAGTGTTAGAAACGCCGGTCGGCACTATGCAGGGTCATTACGAGATGCAGACCTCAGATGGCAGCGAATTTGAAGCGCCGATCCCGCTGTTCCGCCTAGCCGTCCCTAATGTGCTGAATTAATGGCCCGTTATGTTATTGGTGATGTCCAGGGCTGCTTTGATCAACTGCAGCAGCTACTGAGCCTAATCCATTTTGACCCAACGCAGGACCAACTGTGGTTTTGCGGCGATTTAATTGCCCGTGGCCCTAAATCTCTGGAAACCTTACGTTTTGTCAAAAATCTCGGTGCTGCGGCTGTCACAGTACTCGGCAATCACGATTTGAACTTTCTGGCGAGCTTACACGGTTATGGCCGGGTGGGCCCGGCAGATCAGCTCGACGCGTTACTCCAGGCCCCCGATTTAGCCGAACTTGCGGATTGGTTGCAGCAACAACCGCTCATTCACTATAACGAGACTGAGCAGTTACTGCTGGTCCATGCCGGGCTCGCACCTGAGTGGAGCATTGATACAGCATTGCAGGCCTGCCATGCCGTCGAGCACCAGCTACGCACAGATCCGGTCAGCCTATATGCACAGATGTATGGCAATAGCCCTGACCGATGGGCAGATGCCAATTCAGCTTTTGAAAAACACCGGTTTACCATCAATAGTTGCAGCCGGATGCGTTACTGTTTTGCCGATGGACGGCTTGAACTGCGGCAGAAAGGCGAATTATCAGATAATCCGCTGTTGACCCCTTGGTTTGATTTCTGGTCTGATAGAGCACATCCAACGATCTTTTTTGGTCATTGGGCTGCGTTACAGGGTTACTCCCCTGTTTCGGGAATTCACGCGCTGGACACAGGTTGTGTCTGGGGGCAGGCTCTCACATGCTATTGTATTGAATCTCAACAGCGTTTTAGTGTTGCCGGCTACGAAAAAAGACTATAATAATTGGGTTTTATCCATACCGATCCCGAACAATTGCATGGATGCTGTTGAAGGCGATTGTTGACCAACCCGTTGGGAGTTCCATATGAAGTTAACCGTTGCATTGCGCATCATCGGCGGCTTTGGTGTGATATCAGTGTTGTTACTGATCATCGGCCTTACCTCCTACTCCAGCCTGAACAATATCAGTGATTCCACAAGCCAGGTTAATACCATCTCGATCCCTGCGCTGGAGAACAGTGCCACGCTGCAAAGTGAATTTGTCAAAATGAGCAAAATCACCTTACAGGCGTTTTATACCGATGAAGTGAAGAAAATAACGGCTTTTGAAACAGCTTTTGCTGCAGAAAAAGATGCGTATGATGCCGCTGCAAAAAATTTGCAGTCTGTGGTTGGCAATGAACCCGTTCTCGCCGCAAGCTTCAAAGACGTTACAGGTCAATACGACGAATTTATTCCCACCAACAATAACCTGTTTGCTCAGCTGAAAAAATCACTGTCACTGCGCGATTCAATCAACAGTAAACTGGGTGACTTAGAAAGTAATGCAGACGATTCGGCCTCATTAATCCTTGATTTCAGTGATGTACGGGATGTCAGCCGTCGTTTCCCGAAAGCAGCTGAAGCCGCATCAGTCCTCGAAACCAGCATGAATTCGATGGTGAGTACTGTAGTGGACTTAACCCGGACGAACGCAGCCAATACCTCAGAAACTCTGAGCAACGAAATCAAAAACCGGATGACAGATATCGTGGCGAAGATGGCAATCATCAAAGCTGAAGCCGGTGGCGCAGTCGACATGGTGGCGGATTTAGATGAAAAAATTGCCGCAATCAATGAATTACTCACCGCCGACGATGGTATTCTGGCGTTAAAATCGAATAAGTTAGCGGCCGAAGCCTCAGCTGCAAAGTTATTGGCAACTGCTGAACAACAAACCACCGATGCCAGCGCAGCGCTGAGTAAACTGCTGACGAAAGCCCGCGAAGCCGCAGGCGAAATTCAACACGAAGCTGCATCAAGTGTCAGCAGCGCCGTTGTTACTATCTTCGTCGTTATGGCATTCTCGTTTGCCGCGGCAGCAGTGATTGCCCTGTGGACACGTAGCAGCATTACCACGCCTTTGAGTAAAGTGAATGATATTCTTGGCGTTGTCGCTTCCGGTGATTTGACCAAGCAGCTGGATGATACTGCGCAGGATGAATTCGGTGAGTTAGCCCGCAACTGTAACAAAGTAATTGGTAACCTGCGCCAACTGATCCAGGGCATTATTTCCCGCTCTACCCAGTTGGCAGCTGCATCAGAGCAAACGTCTGCAATCACAGTCCAATCTACAGCAGCTATCCGTGAGCAGAAATCACAGGTCACACAGGCAGCAACAGCAACGACCGAGATGAGCAGCACTTCACAAGGTGTACTGCAAAGCTCAAACGATGCACTGGCTGAAATCAAACATGCGGATGCAGAAGCAGAACGCGTCAAAGGCATCTCTTCCAACAACAAACAGACCATTCTGCAGTTGTCACAGGAAGTTGAGCAGGCATCCAAAGTTATCAATAAACTGCATCAGGACAGTGCCTCCATTGGCAGTATCCTGGATGTGATCCGTGGTATCGCCGAACAAACCAACCTACTAGCCCTGAACGCCGCGATCGAAGCTGCACGGGCCGGTGAACAAGGCCGCGGTTTTGCGGTAGTTGCCGACGAAGTACGTTCTCTGGCAAGTAAAACGCAAAGCTCGACGCAGGAAATTCAGGCGATGATTCAAGTGCTGCAAAGTGGCGCTCATGCCGCGGTTGAGGCGATGAATAAAGGCAGACGTCAGGCAGAAAACTGTGTAGCGCAGACAGAAGTAGCAGACCAGGCATTAGATTCAATCACCCATGCTGTGCATATGGCCCATGACATGAGTGAGCAAATCTCACATGCCGCGAAAGAACAGAACCAGGTTTCGCATGAGATCAGCAAGCTGCTGGAATCCATCGTCAATATCGCTGAGGAAACGGCGTCTGGCGCTGAGCAAACCTCAGACTCCAGCCATGAAGTTGCACGTTTGGCTGAAGAATTGCGGTTGTCAGTTGATCAATTTAAAGTCTGATTGAACAGCAACAATAAAAAAGGAGCTTCGGCTCCTTTTTTGTTACGCAACTACGCAAAACAACTCTAATCTCAGATTGAGATCCAAATTCATCAGACATAAAAAAAGCCGTGGCATCCACGGCTTTTTTTATGAATTTTTATGGCTAATCGCCACCACCTGCACGAGCTTTCAACACTGCAATCAGTGCCGAGCCTGCATGATTAGTTTCTGCCCAGGCGATATCACCTGATGCCGTAATTTGCGCGGCAGGTAACTGTTTCACAATAAACTCACCTGCACCGGCTGCATTACTTTTTACCGCGAAGCGGATCAGTGATAAACCGTCACAAACTACGCCATCATAAATATTACGTAACCGTAACCGGTTATCAGACAACAACTTACGAAAGCGATTCTTATCATCTGCTTTGACATAATCACACATTGAAGCAGCCAGCTGTTCCTGAGCCTGAGCGGCTGGTGCAACGACCATTAAACCTGCAGCCAACGACAGACATAACGTGGCGTTTATTAATTTCATAGGCAACCTCTGAGGCAGAATTAGCAAAACAAAATTAATAGTAGCAACATGTTAGGTGATGCGCAACGCTGGAAATTTCAGCGTTCGCGCTCAAGTTGTAAGAAGCGGTAATCTACCGGATTCTTATCATCCGCCTGAAACAATTGCTCCGAACTTATCCGCCAACAACCAATTGCATGGTAGTCTGGAAAATAAGCATCTCCTGCCACTTCAAGCTCAAACTCGGATAAATAGAGCCGGTCTGCCATCGGTAATGTCTGGCGGTACAACTCAGCACCACCGATCACCATCACTTCTGTTTCAGCTGAAAGCAATGCTAAAGCATCGTCGAGACTATTGACCCAATCAACAGCAAAGCCTTCGGGTTTGACTTGACGACTGATCACAACATTGCGCCGGCCGGGCAATAATCGTCCGATGGAATCGAACGTCTTACGGCCCATCACTACCGGCTTTCCTATGGTCACTTGTTTAAAATGCGCAAGATCAGCGGGCATATGCCAAGGCATCTGGTTGTTCAAACCAATGACCCGATTTTTTGCCATGGCGGCAATCAGACTTAACAACATGCATGATCCTTAACGGCGATAAATTACTTCGACTTCGTAATCATCATCATCGAAATCATCGTCTTCATCTAAATCGTCCGCCAGATTCATTGCATCCGCATGATAGTCGTCCCATTTAAACTGCACAGGGTCAAGCAACTGCTCTTTTGGCGCTTCTTTTGGTAACTGGTCAAGGTACGCCTGGATATCCTGACACAGAGCTTCAGTATGCGTTCTAGACGCAGCTGAAACCTGATATACCGGACCATCCCAGCCTATTGCAGAAATAACTTTTTGTTTTATTTCTTCAAGCTCATCTTCCAACACCAGATCAATTTTATTAAATACCAACCAACGTGGCTTATTTACCAGTTTGTCACTGTATTTGCTCAACTCGTGGATGATGACCTGTGCATTTTCTGCTGGATCTGAGCCATCGGCTGGCAAGACATCAATCATATGAAGTAACAAGCCACAGCGCTCAAGATGTTTAAGAAACTGAATACCTAAACCGGCGCCTTCTGCCGCGCCTTCAATCAAACCAGGAATGTCGGCGATCACAAAAGATTTGCTGCTTTCAGTCCGGACAACGCCAAGATTTGGTACCAATGTGGTAAATGGGTAATCTGCTACTTTCGGTTTTGCTGAAGAAACTGCACGAATAAACGTAGATTTGCCGGCGTTTGGCAGGCCTAACATGCCAACGTCTGCGAGCAGTAACAATTCCAGCCGCAGATTTCGGACTTCCCCGGGCGTGCCATTGGTTTTTTTCCGTGGTGTACGGTTGGTACTGCTGGCAAAACGGGCATTGCCCAAGCCATGCCAGCCGCCTTTAGCAACCATCAGTTTCAAACCATTTCGGGTCAAATCACCCAAAACTTCGTTCGTATCAACATCGACTGCCCGCGTGCCAACCGGCACTCGTAATACTGAATCTTCACCGCGCTTACCGGTGCAGTTTGTACTCATACCGTTCTGGCCACGCTGTGCGATATGCAGTTTTTCGAATTGGTAATCAACCAGCGTATTGAGGTTGCTGTCCGCAATCAGATAGACGTCGCCGCCGTCTCCGCCATCACCACCATTTGGTCCACCTTTGGATACAAATTTCTCGCGGCGGAAACTGATGATCCCATTACCACCATCGCCGGCTTCGACCCGGATCAGAGCCTCATCAACAAATTTCATTTCGACCTATCCTGCTAAATACATTACGAACATTATAAACCTATGATTCTTGAACTGCGAAAACAAAGGCCTGTTGTTTCAGAACTATGCGTTATCTTTTTACTGATAAGCAAAAAAAAACCCCGCTCTGTGCGGGGTTTCTTCGGAGATTTCAGCTGTTATTCGCTAACGATGCTAACGAATTTACGGCTGTGCTCGCCTTTCACTTCAAACTGAACTTTACCGTCAGTTAAAGCAAACAGCGTATGATCTTTACCGATACCCACGTTGGTGCCCGCGTGGAACTTGGTACCACGTTGACGCACGATGATGTTACCAGCCAGAACTGATTCACCGCCAAAGCGCTTAACACCTAAGCGTTTTGCTTCTGAATCACGACCGTTACGTGTACTACCTACACCTTTTTTACTTGCCATGAGTCGTTACTCCTGAAATTAAGCGCTGATGCCAGTAATTTTCACTTCAGTAAACCACTGACGATGGCCAGCTTGTTTACGGTAGTGTTTACGACGACGGAATTTGACGATTTTAACTTTATCGCCACGGTCATGTGCGACCACTTCCGCAGTAACTTTACTGCCTTCTACGACTGGAGTACCGATTTTTACATCGTCGCCGTTTACGATCATCAGGGCAGCAAACTCAACCTTTGCACCCATCTCTAAGTCCAGTTTTTCTAGACGAAGGGTTTGACCTTCAGTCACACGGTGCTGTTTACCACCACTTTGGAAAACCGCGTACATAGTTAGAACTCCGTACAGATCACGCCAACCGCAGAGGGGGCGTGTTAATTAGATTCACAGGGCGCGAATTGTACGCAATTTCCCCTACCCTCGCAAGCACAAATATTAAAAAGATCATCAACCAACAAAAAGGATCGAGATTTAGTTTTGCCACTTTCGTTGTTGTTGTAGAATCCAGCCATTCTGGTTTCCTGAATTAACTGACCCCGCATGACGCTCGATGAAATCCGCTTACTGAGCCAGCACGATATGACTGCTGTGAATGAACATATTTTTTCTCAGCTGAATTCTGATGTTGCGCTGATCAATCAGCTCGGCATTTACATTGTTAACAGCGGCGGTAAGCGTTTACGCCCGCTGCTTGCAGTCCTCGCAGCACGCGCACTCGGTTATCAGGGGGTGCAGCATGTAACACTGGCTACGATTATTGAGTTTATTCACACAGCAACTTTACTGCATGATGACGTCGTCGATGAATCGATGCTACGTCGGGGTAAAGAGACTGCAAACGCCGTTTTTGGCAATCAGGCCAGTGTGCTGGTTGGCGACTTTTTGTATACCCGAGCCTTCCAACTGATGGTGTCGCTGGAGCGCATGCGTGTCATGCAGATCCTGGCAGATGCTACCAATGTGATTGCAGAAGGTGAAGTACTGCAGTTGATGAACGTTAATGACCCTGACACAACCGAACAAAGTTATATGCAAGTCATTTATTGCAAAACAGCACGTTTGTTTGAAGCCGCAACTGAACTAGCTGCAATACTGGCTGATAAAGATGCGGCAACCACTGAAGCAATGCGTCTGTATGGTCTGCACCTCGGTACGGCGTTTCAATTAATTGATGATGTCCTGGACTACCAGGCTGATGTAAATGAACTCGGTAAAAATATTGGCGACGATCTGGCTGAAGGCAAACCGACATTGCCATTGATCCATGCGCTCAAACACGGTAGTCCAACGCAACAGGCATTAATCCGGGAAGCGATTGTTGAAAGCAATGGTTTGCAACACTTCGACGCCATTATGGCTGCGATGCACGATACAAACGCTTTTGGTTACACCCGAAATCTCGCAGAGCAGGAAGCTGAATTGGCGAAACAGGCAATCGAGTTTTTACCGCCCGGACCTTATAAAAACGCCTTATTGACACTGGCAGATATCGCTGTGGAACGTTCTCACTAAAGTATCTGGGTGTTACTATTAAAATGCAAAAAGCCAGCTAATGCTGGCTTTTTTATCAGGGCTGATATTAAGCCTTATTGACGAACTCTTCACCAAGCGCGATGTCTGCTTTCAAAGTAGGCAGCATATCGTTCATTGCTTTTTGTTCGTAGGCGCTCAAAGTACCAATGTCTAACAGTGCTTCAAGGCCGTTTTTACCCAAAGTGATCGGCTGAGCGAAGAAACGTGCGTGCTCACCATTGCCTTCAACATAAGCGTATTCAGTAACGGTCTCGCCTTGCAGGCCTTTGATCAGTGACACACAGAAACGTGCGGCAGCCTGACCCATTGACAGTGTGGCGGATCCGCCACCGGCTTTAGCTTCAACTACTTCGGTACCGGCGTTCTGGATGCGGTAAGTCAGAGCAGCAACTTCTTCATCGGTAAAAGTCACATCTTTGACTTGTGATAACAGTGGCAGAATGGTAGTACCACTGTGGCCACCAATGACCGGGACGATCAGTTCAGCAGGGTTTTTACCTTTTAATTCCGCGATAAAAGTTTCCGCGCGGATTACGTCCAGTGTCGTCACACCAAACAGCCGTTTTGCATCATAAGTTCCGGCTTTTTTGAATACTTCAGCTGCGATAGCAACAGTCGTATTCACTGGGTTGGTGATCACACCGACCAGCGCTTTTGGACATTGAACAACAATGGCTTCGGCCAGAGTTTTTACCACACCGGCGTTGATGTTAAACAAATCAGAACGGTCCATACCTGGTTTGCGTGGCATACCGGCTGGGATCATCACAACATCTGCACCCGCTAAAGCGGTATGCAAATCGTCTTTCCCATAACCCGTCACTTTTACCGCGGTTGGGATATGACTCAAGTCTACAGCAACACCTGGCGTCACCGGAGCCAGGTCGTATAACGCTAAATCAGTACCAGCAGGCAGATTTAACTTCAGTAATAAAGATAGGGCCTGACCTATACCACCAGCAGCACCTAAAACGGTAACTTTCATGCTTATCTCCAATTGTCGGTTCACCGAAAAAAACGCGCCAACAATACTGAAATACGGCGCAAATTACAAATGACTTATACCAAAGTAGCAGCACATTATTTAACCAGACCACTATAGGACAATATTCAGTAATGCCCATTGTTCTGCGCATTCTTGCGCGGAGCAAAGAATTCACTGGATCCAACAGTCGTTTTTGCTATGGTATGCTTTGTTGCATGATGCTTGAGTAAGACTTAATTAAGTGAATTAACTGGTAACTATGACCAAACAAACCAAACAGGAAGCGCTGATCCAAGCCTTTAAAGCGCTGCTGAAAGAAGAAAGGTTCGGTTCACAGAGCGACATTGTGGATGCACTGAAAGCGGAAGGATTTGATAACGTCAGTCAGTCCAAAGTGTCGCGAATGCTGAGTAAATTCGGTGCTGTACGCACCCGGAACGCCCGTCAGGAGATGGTGTACTGCCTGCCCCCTGAATTGGGGGTGCCAACAACCAAAAGTCCACTGCGCCAGCTTGTTCTCGATATCGAACACAATGATGTGATGATTATTATCCGCACGAGTCCGGGCGCTGCACAGTTGATCGCCCGGCTGCTGGATTCAGTGGGGAAAGCTGAAGGTGTGTTGGGTACTATCGCCGGAGACGACACTATATTTATCGCACCAACCAGCGTGAAAAATATAAATTTCACATTGAAGAAAGTAACTGAATTATTTGAAAAAGTCTGAGTTTTGCAGTCGCCTCATCACCAGCAACCTCACAAACCAGCCTGATCTTCAAGAAACGAGATAGATGGTGCGAAAAAAGCCGCACCACTATCTGCTTGCACATAATCCAGCAACAAATCGTAGTTTTGCCCTCCAGAGTCGCCTAAACGCCGGTTAAGCCATGCCAGATAAGCTGTTGGTTCAGCTGAACAAGCCAGAATAACCAACCCTTGGACCTTTAGCTGACCAAAAGGCATGTTTTGAAACACCAGCGGGTAAAACTCACCAAAATTATCTGTCACAGCAGCCTTTATTGCATGGCTTTGTTCATGTAACTGAGCCATCGGCAAGTGCTGGCCATCCAGTTTTCGCTGGCCAATAATGACTTCTTGTTGTTGTTGAGTCAGTTGTTGCCAGCGATTTAAATCAAGCCGATAGCGCTGATAATACACATAACTGCCTTGAGCCAACGCTGGCTGTGATGTCTCCGATATCAGTGCTAACTCACGTTTTTTGCGGCCACGTGGTGATTGTGGCTGATCGATGAAACCGGTCAAATCACGGCCATCCATAAAACGAAAACAATGGGTTTGTTCAACCAACTCAAGATGAGGCATAAGCTGTTGATAACATTGCTGAATCGCCAAATGCAATACATCATACCGATCTGCCCGGATCTTCAGTAACACATCATAAGGCACAGCTGGCATCGTCAGATCGTCTACCAGCAGAGGCGAAAATGGCTGAAAGTCTAAAGGCCGCAGCGCTGGATAAAGTGCGTCCCAATAACTTGGACCAATCGCAATGACGGCGTTCAGATTCGCTTCGGAAAATTGCTCTGTGAGCTTTTGAATCAAACCAGGGATCCGCCCAAGAACCCGCCGGATATGGTGCTCGTGCCCATCTAATGCGTTCATCAGCAACAATAACCCATGTAGGTTTGGTTCTGCACAGACACCCAATTGTTCTCTTGCCATAGTCCCAGCATTACAGTTAACAGATGACATCATGCTAACCAAAAAAGTTAGTGGCGCCAAATCTGCTTCAACTTTGTGAGATATATCTCACATTTGAGTAGGCTAAAGCGCCTTTCGGTAAGTGACATTAAGCCAAAAAAATACGCATGCTATTGTTTTTATTGTGTTTTATTTTAATTGCGCAATTATTAAGCCGATTCTCAACTAAACCTAACCTGGCTCACAGCAACAAAACTCTCATAAATTCGGGGCATAATTCTCTCACCGGTCAGGAAGACATCACAGCAATTGTTGTGACAGCACAATCAAGGATGGTTGATAAGTCAGATTGTCATGGACAGGCTCAGGAAGAGCTGAGATTTCAGGGTGAAGTCTCCAGGGATATGGACACCGGGAACGGTGGTGTTGGCAGGATGCCAGCCAAAGGAGTAGTCGCTCCGGAGGAGCAGGTGTTGTTCAGGGATTGAATAACACGATCAAGGACGCTACAGGATGTAGCAGCGGTATCAGGACGATACCCAAAGGAACAGGACGCTACAGGATGTAGCAGCGGTATCAGGATGATACCCAAAGGAACAGGACGCTACAGGATGTAGCAGCGGTGTCAGGATGATACCCAAAGGAACAGGACGCTACAGGATGTAGCAGTGGTGTCAGGATGATACCCAAAGGAACAGGACGCTACAGGATGTAGCAGTGGTGTCAGGATGATACCCAAAGGAACAGGACGCTACAGGATGTAGCAGCGGTATCAGGATGATGCCTCAAAGGAATGGAAAGCCAGGATTGGCTTGAAGTAGGACACTGCACTGGCAGCGTTTTATGAGCATGGATGTTAAAACCTTCACAGCGCGTGAATCTCCTTCGGGAGCCAGGGAAGACAACCCTCTGGGTTAGAAATGGAATTTGTTAAAGTATTACGGTGGCCGCATCCCAAAAGGATGCGGCTTTCCTGTTTTGTACTAGCTCAGACTTAATCTGACAGTTTTTCAAATTACTGTGCTGCAAGCACCTGACTTCAAATGTATCGTCTGCGACTGGCGCAACAAGAGCCATCCATCCCGAACTCCACATTTTATTCTGCTAAATTTCATTTTTTTTGCAGAATTCTGTTTGATTACATTCGTTCTGCACCAGCAAATCATGACTTTTTGACACGCATAAGTGAGCACTGACAAATGAAATATTCTAAATCGTTGCTTTGGCTACTTTTCAGCCGAAAGCCTTGCTGTTAGATTAGCTTTTGTCCGCACATAATAAAAAACCCCACAAGCAATTGCCGGTGGGGTCGTCTTAGAAGACAAAGGACAAGGATAGACGATTTGGTGGTAAGGGTTTAGTGTCCCGCTTCGGCAGTCATCACATGCACTGCCGGGCGGGCCACTCGCTCCTGAGAAGCCCCACCAGCTCTCCTCAGACTGCTTACTTTAGGGTCGACACAAATTCCGGATAGGCTTCAATCCCACACTCAGAACGGTCTACACCCTCATATTCTTCCTGTTCGCTGACCCGAATGCCTATTGTCGCTTTCAGCACACCCCAGACAATCAGACTGCAAACGAACACCCAAACAAAGATAGTTGCGGCACCTACGAACTGCCCAAGGAATGACGCGCTGTCCTTCGTCAGTGGCACAATCATCAGACCGAAGAAACCCACCACACCGTGCACAGAGATCGCACCGACCGGGTCGTCGATCTTAATTTTGTCGAAACCGATAATCGCAGCAACCACCAGCACACCTGCAACCGCACCAAAAATGGTCGCCTGCAGCGGCGTTGGTGTCGAAGGTTCAGCAGTGATTGCTACCAGACCTGCCAATGCGCCGTTTAATACCATGGTTAAGTCCGCTTTACGGAACAGCACCATCGAGACCACCAGAGCAGACAAGGCACCACCAACCGCAGCAGCATTAGTATTGACGAATACCATGGCAACACCGTGTGCATTACCGATATCCGCCAACTTCAGCATCGAGCCGCCGTTAAAGCCGAACCAGCCCATCCACAGAATCAGAGTACCCAGCGTTGCCAATGGCATGTTAGAACCCGGGAACGCATGTGCTTTACCATCTTTGGTGAATTTGCCTTTGCGTGCACCCAACAAAATCACGCCTGCCAACGCCGCAGCTGCACCAGCCAGGTGAACGATGCCTGAGCCCGCAAAGTCAGAGAAGCCAAAATCTGCCAGGCTGTACAGGCCGAATACCGGCTGACCGCCCCAGGTCCAGGATCCTTCCATCGGATACAGGAAACCACACATCACTACAGCAAACGCAAAAAATGCCCATAACTTCATCCGTTCCGCGACTGCACCTGAGACGATTGACATCGCCGTAGCCACAAACACCACCTGAAAGAAGAAATCCGCGGCTTTAGAGTATGCTGCTTTACCAGTGAAGCCATTTTCACGGCTGGCGATGCTGGCTAATGTCTCATCGACATTTAGTGCTTCAATCCCGCTTAAAAAATACCCGCCACCGTACATAAACTGATAACCACAGATCAGGTACATCAAACAGGCAATGGCATACAACACAAAGTTTTTCGTCAGAATTTCAGTGGTGTTTTTTGCCCGGACTAAACCGGATTCCAACATGGCGAACCCAGCCGCCATCCACATAACTAAAGCGCCACACACCAGAAAATAGAAGGTGTCCATGGCAAACTGTAAATGATAAATCTGTTCTTGCATGATGAACTCCTGCTAGATCGCTTCTGCGTCGGTTTCGCCGGTACGGATCCGTACCACTTGCTCGAGGTCGTACACGAAAATTTTACCGTCACCGATCCGACCGGTGTGGGCAGCTTGCTGGATCGCCTGGATCAGGCGGTCGACATTTTCGTCCAGCGTCGCAATTTCCAATTTGACCTTCGGCAGGAAGTCCACCTGATATTCCGCGCCACGGTACAGCTCTGTGTGGCCTTTT
Source organism: Rheinheimera sp. (assembly GCA_034519945.1). Classification (GTDB taxonomy): domain Bacteria; phylum Pseudomonadota; class Gammaproteobacteria; order Enterobacterales; family Alteromonadaceae; genus Pararheinheimera. The sequence continues at coordinate 55,662 of JAXHNX010000026.1, read as the reverse complement.
TGCCGCCCGAACCCTTTGACTTCCGTCACGGTCAGGCCTTCTATCCCAATGTCCGCAATCGCTTCACGGACATCGTCAAGCTTAAATGGCTTGATGATGGCTGTTACGAGTTTCATAGTTTTTATCCTCATTGATTCCCGGACCGGCGCAAATCGGCCCAGGCAACTTGTTGCTGTTGCTATTTGTATAAGAAAGTCGTGTGCCAAGTTTTTTATTCTTTTAAATACAAATAGATAGGATAAATTGGCTAGATTTGAATAAAAAAAACGCACCATGATGGTGCGTTCCTTCCCGTTGCAGGTGCAGGTGAAAACAATCAGGCTGGCAGAAATTGCTGCCAGGCCTGGAGCAGCCGGACCAGATCTTCGACACCACATTCGGACTGAAGACTGGCGTCATCCGTATTGAGATCGGCTTCGATAAACTGGTCATCCGGTTGAATTTGACCGCAGCTGTGATGAAACACTCTCACTTCCATGCGTTCAACGTGCAGCGAATACTCACGACCGGCAAACTGATATTCATCATAAGGACCCAACGCGCAGAGCTGGTCGGATAACAACTGATAACTGCGGGCATTCAGGTCGAATTCTTCCAACAGAAAACACTGCAAAGCATGTTGTTCTGACGGTAGTTTCAGCGAATAACGCCGGCTGTCAGCCAGATAAATAAAATCATGTTCCACTGTAACTTCTCTTTGGAAATATAGAGGCCCGCAATCGCGGGCCTCTATGACAAACTACTTCAACTAATTGAAATTAAACAGCTTGCTGAATAATCACGTTCGAGGCTTTGCTGGTGTATTGGCTCATCTGATGGAAATTCAGGTAGCGGTAGGTATCCGCAGCCGTCGTTTCGATCTGTTTTGCATACTCCAGATATTCCGCCACTGTTGGCAGACGACCGATAATAGACGCCACGCCCGCCAGTTCAGCTGAGGCCAGATACACATTGGCACCCTGACCTAAACGGTTCGGGAAGTTACGGGTTGAGGTTGAAACCACCGTGGTGTTGTCACCAACGCGAGCCTGGTTACCCATACAAAGTGAACAGCCGGGGATCTCAATACGTGCACCAACACGGCCGTAAATACCGTAGTAACCTTCTTCGGTCAGTTGGTCTTTATCCATTTTGGTCGGCGGTGCGATCCACAGACGGGTTGGGATTTGACCTTTGAACTTATCCAGCAGTTTACCGGCTGCACGGAAGTGACCGATGTTGGTCATACAAGAACCGATAAAGACTTCATCAATCTTTTCACCAGCCACTGCTGACAACAGACGGGCATCGTCCGGGTCATTTGGCGCACACAGGATTGGCTCTTTGACGTCTGCCAGGTCAATTTCGATCACTGCAGCGTATTCAGCATCCGCATCCGCGCGTTCCAGTTTCGGATTGGCCAGCCAGGCTTCCATCGCGTTGATACGACGCTCAATAGTGCGGATATCACCGTAACCTTCACTGATCATCCACTTCAGCATCACGATGTTCGATTGCAGGTATTCACGCACTGAATCTTCAGACAGCGTGATAGTACAACCAGCGGCTGAACGTTCAGCAGAAGCGTCAGACAGTTCAAACGCCTGTTCAGCAGTTAAATGCTCCAGACCTTCAATTTCCAGCACGCGGCCAGAGAAAATGTTGACCTTGCCTTTCTTCTCCACCGTCAGCAAGCCTTGCTGAATGGCGTAGTAAGGGATGGCGTGGACTAAGTCACGCAGTGTAATGCCAGGCTGCATTTCGCCTTTAAAGCGCACCAGCACAGACTCAGGCATATCCAGTGGCATTACGCCTGTGGCAGCAGCGAAAGCAACCAGACCAGAACCGGCCGGGAATGAAATGCCCAGTGGGAAACGGGTGTGTGAGTCACCACCGGTACCGACTGTGTCTGGTAACAACATGCGGTTTAACCAGCTGTGGATCACGCCATCACCCGGACGCAGTGAAATACCGCCGCGGTTCATGATGAAATCTGGCAGCGTGTGGTGCGTGTTGACGTCAACCGGCTTCGGATAAGCGGCGGTGTGACAGAATGACTGCATCACTAAATCGGCAGAGAAACCTAAACAGGCTAAATCTTTGAGCTCGTCACGTGTCATAGGGCCGGTGGTATCTTGTGAGCCCACAGTGGTCATTTTTGGCTCACAGTATTGGCCAGGGCGAATCCCTTTGACGCCACAGGCTTTGCCCACCAGTTTTTGTGCCAGCGTGAAGCCTTTATTGGTCACTTCAGTCACAGCCGGGCGCTCAAACACGGTTGAATGCGGCAGACCCAGCGTTTCACGCGCTTTGTCAGTCAGACCACGACCGATGATCAGTGGAATACGGCCACCGGCGCGCACTTCGTCTAACAGTACGTTAGAGCGCAGCTCAAACGTAGAGATCACTTCATCAGTGCCGTGACGTTTCACCACGCCCTGATGTGGGAAAATGTCGATCACATCGCCCATTGCCATGCTGTTGACGTCCAGCTCGATTGGCAGCGAGCCTGAATCTTCCATGGTGTTGAAGAAAATTGGTGCGATTTTGCCGCCTAAACAGACACCGCCAGTGCGTTTGTTTGGCACAAACGGCATGTCGTCACCCATAAACCACAGCACAGAGTTGGTGGCAGATTTACGGCTTGAACCTGTACCAACCACGTCACCGACATATGCCAGTGGGAAACCTTTGGCCAGCAGCGCTTCAATTTGTTTGACCGGGCCTTTTGAGCCAGCAACGTCAGGCACAATGCCATCACGCTCGTTTTTCAGCATGGCTAAAGCGTGCAGCGGAATATCCGGCCGTGACCAAGCATCTGGAGCTGGCGACAGGTCGTCAGTATTAGTTTCACCGGTGACTTTAAACACAGTCACAGAGATTTTCTCAGGGATCGCTGGTTTGCTTAAGAACCACTCAGCATCAGCCCAGCTTTGCAGCACGTTTTTCGCGTGCTGGTTGCCTTTGTCGGCTTTTTCTTTCACGTCGTGGAAAGAATCAAACATCAGCAGTGTGTGAGACAAACCTTTGGCGGCAAGAGCGCCTAATTTGTCGCTGTCGAGCAGGTCAATCATTGGCTGGATGTTGTAACCGCCAAACATAGTGCCAAGCAGTTCTGTAGCGCGTTCAGCCGTCACTAACGGGCTTGGCACTTCGCCTTTGGCAACCGCAGTTAAAAAACCGGCTTTGACATAAGCCGCTTCATCTACACCCGGTGGAATACGGTTTTCGAGTAAGTCGACGAGGAATGCTTCTTCGCCGGCAGGAGGATTCTTTAATAATTCAACTAATTCAGCCACTTGTTGCGCAGTCAGCGGCTTCGGAGGAATGCCTTGGGCGGCACGTTCGGCGACGTGTTCACGGTATTGTTGCAGCACGGTAATGTCCTCTGGTTGGTCCACCCAAGCCTGTGCTCAAGCGGGTTTGCAGCAAATCAAACGGCTGGATTATAAGAAAAATCAGCCATAAATGACACCGAAGTATATGCCGCACTGCTTATAGTGGCTATAAGTTTGCTGAATGGACCTTGTTTAAAACAACGATGTGGAAAATATTATTCAGCGGCTGACGCCGCGACATCGTCTGCAAAGCGATGTTGAATCGCCAAAAACTCATGCTCGATCGCCAGTGCAGCATCCAGCACATCCGGATCAAAATGGCTGCCGCGCCCGTTACGCAGTAAATCAAAAGCCATCTGATGCGAAAAAGGCTCTTTGTACGGCCGTTTTGAAATGAGCGCATCATAAACGTCTGCCACCGCCATCAACCGGGCACTCGCTGGAATGTCGTCGCCCTGTAAGCCCTGCGGATAACCGCTGCCATCCCATTTTTCCTGATGGCTGTAGGCGATTTCCCGGGCAAATGTCAAAAAGCTGTTGGTGGCGCCAAGTACTTTTTCTACCGACAAAATCGTGTCCCGGCCATAAACAGTATGTAATTTCATCTGTTCGAATTCTTCGTAGGTCAGCTTGCCAGGCTTCAGCAGGATGTGGTCCGGGATCGCGACTTTACCAATATCATGTAAAGGCGCCGATTTAAATAACGACTCGATATTGTCGTCCGTCAGCCAGGCCGCAAAACGCGGATGCGTTTGTAACTGTAGTGCCAGCGCACGAACATAATGCTGAGTCCGCAGGATGTGGTGACCAGTTTCATTATCGCGGGCTTCAGCCAGCGCGGCCATCGCTGCGATAGTGGCGTCCTGCACCAGTCCAAGCTGGCGGGTCCGTTCCTTTACCAGATGTTCCAGATGGGCATTTTCGTCCTGTAGAATTTTACGCGCACGCACCAACGATAAGTGGGTGCCCACTCTGGCCAGCAAGATCGCTGAATTAACCGGTTTTGTTACATAATCAACAGCGCCAAGTGCCAGGCCGGTTTCTTCGTCATGCTCTTCTGTCATCGCGCTTAAAAAAATCACCGGGATCTGTTGCCAGCGCGGATCCTGTTGCAAAGCTTTGCAGGTGTCATAACCGTCTAACACCGGCATCATCACATCGAGCAGGATAAGTTCAGGCGCGGCGCCCGCTTCGAGTAAGCTCAGAGCCTGTCTGCCATCGCCGGCGATGATGGTACGGTATGTAGTTTTTAGCAACGTGGTCAATAACTTAATCACGTCGGGTGCATCATCCACAATCATCAGAACTGGTTTTTGCGATTGTTGCAATGACATAGACATCAGGGACCTCCGGCATCGTCCAGGCTCTGCCCGGACAGCTGTAGTGCCAGCTGTTTAACCCGTTCTGTGGCAGTAGCAAAATCAAACTGTTCCAACGCGTACTCCAGTTGCTGCAAAATTTCGGCCGACACCACAGCTGATAATTGAGGTTTAAGCCGGGAGAACAAATCTGCACTTTCACCATCATGGGCGCTAATCATCTGACGTAGTGGCAGCACCTGTGCCTGTAATTGTTCCTTAGGTAACAGGACACAAACAGACTCTGGCTCAGGTTCTCTTGCCGGCAGCCTCATGCTGAGTTCAAGTTGCAATAACAGCATAGCAGCACTGCATGTATTTACCGCGCCGGCAATTTGCAGACAATCCGGCAAAGGTGATTGACGCAATAACAACTCCAACCGACTTACCGCCTCAGTCACCTGTTCAGCACCAATGTTAGCCGACACCCCTTTCAGTTGATGAACCAGCGCCAGCAGCGCCTGCCAGTCCTGCGCCAGACAAAGTTGTTGCAGTTGTCCCGGCAAATGCCGCTGCTCTTGTAAATAACGTCGCAGTAATGTGTGATATAACACCTGATCACCGCGCAGCCGGCGCAACGCGCCGTGTTGATCCAACCCCGGAATCACAGGCAATTCAGGGACATCCTTCGTGACCTGTTCCGGCCGCCAGCCAATTTGCCTGCCAACGGCGCCGGCTTGCTGCGCTACGACCATGTAAAAAATGGCCGGATCTATCGGTTTGGCAATATGCGCATTCATGCCTTCAGCCAGACATTGTTGCTGTTCTTGCGCCAGGGCATGGGCAGTCATCGCGACAATTGGCAGCCTGGCGTACACCGGCCAGCTACGGATCAACCGGGTTGCCTGATGGCCGTCCATCTCAGGCATTTGCAAATCCATCAGCACCAACTGGTAGAAATCCGGCCCCACCGCCTTTAACTTCTCAGTAGCCAGCCGGCCATTACCGGCACAATCAACCATAGCGCCGGCATGCTGTAATAGTTCCACTGCGATTTGCGTGTTGATTTCGTGATCTTCAGTCAACAGAACACGGATCCCGGTCAAATCCGGGATCTGTTCTCGCGTAGCGCGCTGAACAGCACTGCTTATCGCCTGATCATGCGATGTACTCCACAAACTCAGGATCACGTCAAATAATGCGGACTGATTCACTGGCTTACTCAGAAACCCATCCGCACCATCCGTCTTTGCTTCAACCCGCAGCTCATCACAACTGTATGCGGTCATCAATACTGTCTTCGGCATACTAGTCTGCCAGCGCAGCGCTTTCACCTGTCGGATCAGACCGATACCATCCAGTTGTGGCATGCGCCAGTCAGTGATCAGCATCTGATACGGCTGACCGGCGGCGTCAGCCTGCTGCAACGCCGCCAGCGCAGCTGCTGCGCTATCTACTGTGTCTGCGCGGACCGGTAAGGCAGCTAAGGCCTGCTGCAATACAGTTCGGGCGACTTCATGGTCGTCCACCACCAGGATCCGCAAATTGGATAATCCTGCCGGCAGCACTGCAGACCTGCCGGTTGGCTCTGCGACACATTCAAACCAGCATGCAAAATAAAACGTACTGCCCTGCTGCGGCTCGCTTTGCAGCCAGATCCGGCCGCCCATCAACTCAACCAGCGCACGGGCAATTGACAGCCCAAGCCCGGTCCCGCCGTAATGACGGGTAATGGACCCATCCGACTGACTAAAAGGCTGAAACAATTGCTCAATTTGCGCCGGCGTCATGCCAATCCCGCTGTCCCGCACCGAAAACTGCAATAAGACACGATCTTCCTGTTGCTCAGTCCGTTGCACGCTCAGACAAATATCACCTTTTGCCGTAAACTTGACGGCATTGCTCACCAGATTAATCAGGACCTGACGCAGCCGGAGCGGATCACCATACAGCTGACGCGGCACGTCGGGTGGCGCACTAAACCAGTACTCCAGACCCTTTTCACTGGCACGATGTGCAGTGACAGTGGCCACCTGATTCAGCAGATCATCCAGGTCAAAGTGTGTCTGCTCCAGCACCAGTTTATTCGCTTCAATTTTTGAGAAGTCCAGAATGTCATTAATAATGCCAAGTAATGACAAACCGGACTGATGGATTTTTTGTAGATAATCCCGTTGCTTGGCACTTAGGTCCGTTTTCAGCGCCAAATGCGCCAGACCAATCACCGCATTCATCGGCGTGCGGATCTCATGGCTCATATTCGCCAGAAATGCGCTTTTGGCCTGATTGGCCGCTTCCGCCGCAGATTTTTGCGTCTGCAGTAATTCAGCTTGTTTTTTCTCAGAAATATCCTGTGAAACCCCATAAATGTGACAGGCATGGCCTGCTGCATCCCGCACTACCCGTCCAACGCTATGTAGCCAGATGACCTGGCCGTCGGCGGGCCGGCGATAAGGATAACTGCAATCAAATGTGGTCCTTTCATCAGCCAATGTTTGCAGATACAACTCCCGAATTGCAGTGGCATGTTCGGCACTGGCAAGCTGGACATTGACAAACCAGTTCTGTTCCAAATCCAAACTTTCTTCAGACTGCGACAGGTCGCCACAAATAGCCGCCAGTTGCTCAGAGGAGCGATACGTCTGGCTGCCATCACAAACAATATGCCAATACCCGGCTTTACTGAGTTCAAGCGCCTGATTCAAATCGGCATTGGTCAGGGCCAGCTGGGCGGTCAGCGTCTGCTGCGCTGTTTGTGCGTCGCGTCTGTCCTGCAACTCCTGCCGCAATCTGGCATTTTGTTCATTAATGCGCTGCATCAGCTGATTAAAAGCCAGGGCCAACTGCCCAGTTCATCCTGACTGCGGAGCATAATCTGCTGATCGTATTGTTCAGAAGCACTCACTTCCCGGGCAAAGCGGGTCATGTCTTCAAGCGGACGCAACAGGTAACTTCGGGTATAACTTTGCAACACCAGCGTGATCACCAGCAGGCTGACCGCAATAGCGGCAAACATAATGCTGTACTGTGGCAGCCGTTGCCATAACGGTGGTTGATGGTATTCCAGGTATAAATGAGCGGAAGCCGGATCTGCCGCTTTTAGCGGCTGTAGAAAAACGCTGTAATTTTGCTGATGTTGATAGCCGGCCCGGTACGGTGGCATTGGCCAGCTGCGAAATGGCCCGCTGCCTTGTTGCAGGCTGGCAAACACTGAACCATCCGGAAGCAACAACGCGGCCTGGTGTAATTGTGGATACAAACGCAGAATATTCAGATATTCCTGTGCCAGCGCCTGATCCTGAAAATCAACTGCGGCATCGGACATTTCGGCCATCACCCTGGCCAATGATGCCATTTCCTGTGCCTGCTTCGGCTGATAACTGCGCTCTTCATACAACAAGGTCGCCGCCAGCGCGACCATCAACCAGCCGGGCCAACAAAGGCAAAATATTTTGTCTGACCGGTCTTCGGCAAAATCATTCTCACTCCCTCGATCAGATGGCCAATTTCAGTAATTTGCCGACCTTTAGCCCCTTTTCATCGTCGTGACATCAAAACGCAGCCGGTGTCGGATTAACCACGGATCATCCCCCCTGGCAATCGGCTTTCGCCGACGGTCAGCACTGTCGCTTTCTAGTTTGTCAGTATTTCGATCACCAGCAAACAGTGCCGAAAAAAACAATATCGGCGTCGGTCACGCATCCAGGCGTCCATCCCGACCACCGCCGCCGCAAACTCCGTTTTACTCCTTCCCACCACCCAATTCAGCATCCGCACGACAACGTCCAGTGCGTTTGCCTTTTGGCAGCGGGCCACTCGATATAGGCGGTAAAGTTCAGAATAAAAGCGGCTTTGACCTGCGATTCAGTCGCAGCGGCAGCTACTGCGGCATAACACCACAAACCCAGCACCATGCCAGTGCGCCACAAAAGTGTTGCGCCACGACAGACAGTGCACAGGTTGCGGATCATGTTCATTTCACCTCTTTGCCTTCCCGCCGCCAGCCTGTGAGCCCGCCCGCCAAAGGCAAGCAAAATGGCATGGCTTAGAAGCGATAATTAAGTTGCAACCCCAACATCCGGTAGTCTTCAGCAATAGCCCCCCAGGGTGCCTTGGATACAACAGGGTTTTGCCAAACAGGTTTTTGCCATACAACTGCAGCTCTGCCGCGCTGCCACCAACTTCCCGCCAAATCAGGTTCAAATCCACAAAATGCTCAGGACCAAAACGGCTGAATTGATTGCTGGTACTGACTTTGCCAATATTATCCGCCCAACCACGATAGTGCAGATTGACAAACCAATGCTCAGCCCATTGCCAGTCGAGACCAAAGTTCCATAACAAACGCGGCACCCCCGTGGTGCCCCGCTGCGGATCCGCGTAATGCATGTCCCGGATCACACTAAACGTGGCCGTACCGTCGGCCAGTAATGTTTCTTCGTCATCGAAACTGGCCCGGCTCAGCGCCAGATTGCCATAAAATTTTAACAGCGGCGACCACTGGAAATTGGCTTCCAGTTCAACACCGCGGCCCGTCAAGTCGCCGATATTCTGATTCTGGTACCGGACCAGATAGCCGTTGAGTATGGTACCGGGTTCATAACCCAGACGAGCAATAAAATCATTCAGCCGGTAGTGATACAGCGTCAGGCTGCCAAGCCAGCGCTCGTCGGTGTAACTAAATTGCAGATCTTGTGACACCGACGTTTGCGGTACTTTTGGCCCGAGGAAAAACCGATCCCGGATAATCACAGGGTGGCTGAGGGAACCATCCGAGCGCTCCAGCACTGGCCGGACAAAGCCCCGGTTGTAACTGTATTTCACGCCAAATCGCTGGTCTTGCGGGTTGAACACCACGGCAAAACGCGGATACAGCTCAGCGCCAGGCAACCGCAAATCATTGTGGTCGTAACGCAGGCCAAAGGTCAGTTGCAATTCAGGCGTCAGGGCATAATCGTCTTCAATAAAGGCACCAAAGGCGCGTTCAATCCCGGCCAAATGCGCAACCACTCCCTGTTGCACCAGCACGTCGTTCTGGTATCGGTAAAAAGGCCTGAGCTGACGAAAATCCCGCGCGGTCAGCTGAGTGCCAATTTTCAATTTATGTTGTTGATAATCAATGCGATAGATAGATTCTGCTGCAGTGCTGTCATAGTCAGTCCAGGTATCTTCCACACTGAGCAGCGGCAAAACCTCCGTGTCATTGGTAAAACTACGGACGTTGAAGCGATCATAAGCCAGACTCAGGTCCAACTGGCCGGCACTGGCAAAGTCCAGCGTATAGTCGGCCATCAGATTGCGGCTGTGGCTGTTTTTTTCTGTGGCGCGGCTTAAACCGGGAAAGGCCGGGTTCTCATCAAACTCGCCAAAAGTTTGAACTGCTGAAAATGGTAAAGCCGCGCTGCAAGCCTGAGCTGATGCCAGTTAAAGACTGAATGCAATCTAACCGGGATATCGGAGGGAGACAAATCCTGCGACTCAAGTCCGCTTTTCCCATCCGAGACCGGGCCAGGCAGCGCACTTCGGATGCACCAGCGACAGGGCAGGTCGGAGCCGGACCAAACTATACCGACGGCCTACAATTTACGATCTGGCGGGCACATCGACACCAGACCACTAGCGGACTTCGACAGCGGCAGTGCGGGTAATGACATTGATAATCCCCATGGCAGCGTCGGCGCCCCACAAGGTCGAGCCCGGCCCCCGGATCACTTCAATCCGCACCACCTGAGCCAGGTTTGGAAACAAGTGTAATTCCTCTGCGCCTTCCGTTCGCTGATTATTCAATGGATGATTATTCAATAATAACAAATAGTTACCATTAGGGTTTTGCGTAAAACCGCGATTACTGATCAGGTAGGTCGACTGCTCTGGCATCGTAAAAAACCTGACACGGTCCAGTACTTCTTTCAGCGTTTTTAATCCGCGTTTGTGGATCTCTTCTGCACTGATCACCGTGATCACAGCGGGTGCTTTGGCAACTTTGGTCAGTTGTCTCGACGGAGAATACACTTCAATTTGCAGCAATTGCTCCAGATCCATACTGAACAGATCGGTACCGGCATTGTATGCCGCAACAGGACAGCTGCAGAGCAGGACGCTGCAACCAACCACAGCAAGGCCCGCCATGCCTTTACTCATTGGACATCACCTGTGTTGTCGCAGTGAGCTGTAAAAGTCTGTTGGGTCATGGCTCCACCGCAAAAGGTGAATGAGGGTAATTCAGCATTAGAAGGCGGCTGGCGCGTCAAGTACAGCACCTACCCGGCCGTGACAACACAGCAAAGAAAAAGCCGCGGGAAATCAATGACCGCGGCTTTTTGGAAGCGACTTCAACGCATCGCTGTTACCAGATTTTGACGCGGTTTTCCGGTGCGATATACATCTTGTCGCCTGGTTTGACGTTAAATGCGTCATAGAACTCAGGAATGTTCGACACGATACCAATCACACGGTATTCGCTTGGTGAATGCGGATCTGTGGTCAGCATGTTGCGTAAGTATTCTTCACGGCCTTTGCGACGCCACACTTGTGACCAGCTCAGGAAGAAACGTTGTTCGCCGGTGAAGCCGTCCATCACTGGTGCTTCTTTACCTGCCAATGACAGTTTGTAAGCTTTCAGTGCTACGGTCAGACCACCGAGGTCACCAATGTTCTCACCTAAAGTCAGCTCGCCGTTGACGTGCATGCCTTCCAGAGGAGAGTACTGGTTGTACTGCGCCACTAACTGCTTACCGCGTTTTTCGAACTCAGCTTTATCGGCATCTGTCCACCAGTTGCGCAGGTTGCCGTCACCGTCAAACTTAGCGCCCTGGTCGTCAAAACCATGGCCCAATTCGTGGCCGATCACCGCACCGATACCGCCGTAGTTCACGGCATCATCGGCATCCAGGTTAAAGAATGGTGGTTGCAGAATAGCCGCCGGGAACACGATTTCGTTATTCACCGGGTTGTAATACGCGTTGACGGTTTGTGGCGTCATAAACCATTCAGAGCGGTCCACTGGTTTACCCAGCTTGGCCGTCATCTGGCCATAAGCGAACTGCGCCGCCGCTTTGTAGTTGCTGACCAGATCGTCGGCTTTGATGCTCAGATTGCTGTAGTCTTTCCATTTATCCGGGTAACCGATTTTTGGCGTGAACTTGTTCAGCTTTTCATGCGCGGCTTTTTTCGTTTCCGGCGTCATCCATTCCAGCGTATCAATACTCTGGTGATAGGCTTTGATCAGGTTGTCGACCAGCACTTTCATCCGTTCTTTGGCTTCTGGTTTGAAGTGTTGTTCGACGTACAACTTACCAACGATTTCACCCAGCACTTCATCAGACGCGTTGACCGCTTTTTTCCAGCGTGGTTGCTGCTCTTTGGTGCCTGACAGCACAGTGCCATAGAAGGCGAACTGACGGTCAACAAATGCTTTGCTCAGTTTGGCCGAATATTCAGAAATGAAGCGAATGCTCAGGTAGTCTTTCCAGGTTTGCAGATCAGTGTCTTTATAGATACCGGCAAAAGCTTCGAAGTAGCTTGGCTGTTCAACGATGATATCACCCACACCGTCCAGCTTGACCACTTTGGCATACTCTTCCCACGGGAAAGCACCCAGTTTGGCGGTTAAATCCGCTTTGCTGAACTTGTTGTAAGTTTTGTCTGCGTCGCGGTTTTCCACGCGACTCCAGTGTTTGTCAGCGATCTTCAGTTCCAGTGCATAAATGCGCTCGGCGGCTTTAGCCGGATCAGCGACACCAGCCAAGGTCAGCATGTCGACCAGGTATTTCTGATATTCAGCGCGGATCGTTTCGAACTTGGCGTCTTTATTGAAGTAATAATCTTTGTCCGGTAAACCCAAACCACCCTGGCCCAGATATAAAGCGTTTTGTGTTGATGCTTTGGCGTCGTTATTGACGTACCAGCCAAATGGCAGGCTGGTACCGGCCAGCTGGAATTCACCCATCACGCGGGCCAGATCAGTGTGGTCTTTGATCGCGGCAATTTTGTCTAAATCGGCTTTGATTGGTGCGACGCCTTTGGCTTCAATGCCGGCTTCGTCCATATAGCTGCTGTAGAAATCACCCAGTTTTTGTTCATCAGTGCCGGCAACTTTGTCTTTTTTCGCTGCAGCAGATTCGATAATAGTGCGCATTGCCACTTGTGAATCGTCGTACAGTTTGGTGAAAGAACCGTAGTTTGATTTGTCAGCCGGGATCTCGGTTTTTTGTAACCAGGTGCCGTTCACGCTGTAAAAGAAGTTTTCGGTGTGTTTGACCGCCGGGTCAAAGTTTTCCTGTTCAACACCGGATACCAGTGTTTTGGCCGGAACGGCGGCGACTGCCGGAGCTTCAGCCGGAGCCTGTGCGGCTTTTTCGCAGCCGGTCAGACCAAGCGCCAGTGCAACACTGAGCGCCAGTACAGAGATATTTTTCATCGGGATAATTCCTGGTTGATTTTTATAAGACCCTGAGTCTTAGGCGGATGCGGATCGGGCTGCAGCGTGCTGCAGATGCGCCTGAACTCTGTTTGCATGGTAACGCGGCGCACGTCAGTCGACAACGATAGCAACGGGCAAGTTGTAACGAAATGCAACAAAACCCATTGTCAGGTGTAAAACTTCTTTACAGCGCAACAACTTGGCAGCCAACGACTCAGCGTTAATTCAGTAACGGCTGGCCCGCCAGATGCTGATAATGCCGTTGCAGGTTCTCGATACGCGGCAAAGCCTGATGTGACGAATAAGGTTTAAATAACAACAGCACTTTTAATACGCCCTGGTACGCCTGCGTCTGGTCGATCGCCGCCTGGGGCGCCTGAGTTTTCAGGTAACTAATCCAGAACGTCACCACCAGTTTGATGGTGTGGGCAAAATTGGCGATGTCACCATCATCAATTTCAATCACATCCGCCGCTTTTAATGCCTGTAACACTGAGACTACTTTGCTTTGTACACCTTTTTGCACCAGCAAATAGTCCTGCTGCAATAACGGGTCACGGCTGAGGATATCCGGCAGGTTGGCGTAAAAAAAGTGAAATCGCCACATCAGTTCAAATACGGTATCCAGATATTGTGCTAACGCATCCAACGCTTCGGAATGCCGGCTTGGCGGCTGCAGGCGATTGTCCAGTAACTTGGCGTATTCTTTAAAGATCTGCCGGACAATGTCTTCTTTGTTCCGAAAATGGTAATACAGATTACCCGGACTGATGCCAAGGTGGGCAGCAATATGATTGGTGGTGATTTGACGCTCGCCTTGCTGATTAAACAACTCGATGCTGGCTTGTAATATTTTATCTTTAGTGCGCAACTTCTTGTCCATGACCGGCACGGGCTTATAGTGAAAGGAATTATTTTGGTATAGTAACGTCAAATCGAAAAAAAATACCAGCCCTGCCTGCGCCACCCTGCGCTGGTGCCGCTGCGACCACAGGCCCCACGATGAAAACCAAAGCGATTTATCCCGGTACTTTTGACCCGCTGACCAATGGCCATACTGATTTAGTGATCCGCGCCGCCCGTTTGTTTGATGAAGTGATCCTGGCGGTAGCCGCCAATCCGAGTAAACAGCCAATGTTCAGTCTGGAAGAACGGGTCGCACTGGCACAGCAGGTATTTGCCGATCTGCCGAATGTACAAGTGGTCGGATTCGCCGGCTTGCTGGCCGAATTTGGTCGCATCCATCAGGCACAGGTGTTAATCCGCGGGGTGCGGGCGGTGGCGGATTTTGAATATGAATTTCAGCTCGCCAGTATGAACCGGCAGCTTAATCCCGATCTCGACAGTCTGTTTATGACCCCGTCAGAAAAAAACATGTTTATCTCCTCTACGCTGGTCAAAGAAGTGGCGCGGCATGGTGGAGATGTTTCACCTTTTGTCGCACCGCAAGTACTGGATGCGTTGAACCGGAAGTTAGGCCGATGAAATTGAAGCTGCTATCGCTGTCTTTTTGTATGCTGTTTTCTGCGCTGCCTGTCAGTGCGACGCCATGGCTGGACACCCAAGACAATTATCTGCGTCAGTCACTGCAAAGCCTGGCACAAGCCGGATTGTTAACCGGGCCAGTCAACACTTATCCCATCATGTGGAAAAATATTGCTATCGATTTAAATCGGATTGACAGCGCGGCGTTAAGCCCGGATCTGCAGTTCGCTGTGGCACATTTACGTAGTGCGTTAAATGCCAATCGCGCTGAGCGTCAGTCCGGTGTAAAAATCAAAGCGAACAGCGCGACATCGAGTCATCAGCATTTTGGCGAAACCTATTTTGAAGATGCGGCGCTGAGTCTGTTTCAGGAAGTACAAAGCGATGCAGTCGCCGGCCGATTGCAGGTCAATCGCCGCGCGCTGGATGGCGATAACAGGAGCCAGAACAGCACTGAACAATCCAGTACGCTGGATGGCAGTTATCTGGCATTGATCAACGGCAACTGGGTGTTGCAGGTCGACCAGGCACCAGTCTGGTGGGGGCCGGGACAACAAAGTAGTTTATTGCTCAGTAATAATGCGCGGCCGATGCCCAGTGTGCGGCTGACCCGCCATGGCTGGCAAGCGGATCAGCGGAGCTGGTTGCGCTGGTTGGGGCCCTGGTCGGCCACGACCTTTCTGGGCTACGGCCAGCATAACAGTGCAGTGCCACAAACCCGTTATTGGGGGGGCCGCCTGACTTTACGACCTCTGCCGGCATTAGAATTAGGCGCCAGCCGGATGATCCAATGGGGTGGCCAGGGCCGCAGCAATGGCTTCAGTACCTTGTGGGATCTGATCAGCTACGACAAACGCGATGAAATTCCGGCCGACCAGCGTGCTGCGATTGATGCCGCCTGGCACCTGCAACTAGCTGGTTTCCCGCTGACGTTCTATACCGAATTGGCCGACGATGACAATCAAAGTGGTACACCGGATGAGCTGCTACAGCTCTGGGGTGTGCGTAGTTATTTTGGTGAAACCGACGGCATTCGCACGTTGAATCTGGAGTATTCAGATACTTTCCTCACATGCGCCGACGAGCTGGAACCTGGTGATTGTGCGTATCAGGGTGGACTTTATCCGGATGGTTATCGCCGCTACGGCCGCATTATCGGCAGTGGTTATGGCGCAGATGCAGAGGTGTTGAGCAGCGCCTATCATTATCAAACCCTGGGCGGCATCAGTTGGTCAGCGCAACTGACATTGGCGCGCTATCATCAGGCCACTGTGTCGGATACCAGCTGGCAACTGAAACTGGAACACCGCCGCGGTTTGTTTGCTGGCTTGCTCAGTCTGCAACTGCGCTATCTGCAGCAGTCAGCACTGCGGCCAGAGCTGGACCATCAGGTCAGTGCAGCCGGCAGCTGGGAATACCGGTTCTGAGCGATTTCTCACCGCGCGGCGTGAGATAACTAAGCGTGGTTCTGAGTGAAAAAATGGCGCGCGTTACATAGCTTCTTTGCCGGGTGCCTGTTGCTGCTGGTTTTAACGCCAGCCGCAGCGGTTACTGCAGAAATCAACTTGCCCAGCCAGATCCGCGTGCCCAAACCGCGTTCAGTCCATGATGTTTCCCATCAGTACTATATCGAACTGCTACAAAAAGCCTTGCACAAAGCGGCTGCAGGGCGGCCGCTGCCGGACATTCTGCCGGTAGCGGAAATGGAACAGGGCCGGGCTGTACGCGAGCTGCAAAAAGGTCAGATCATCGATTTATTCTGGATGGGCACTGATCGCGACAAAGAGCAACAACTCCGCGCCATCCGTATTCCACTGGAACGTGGCCTGATGGGGTTCCGGATGCTGACCATTCAGCGCAGTCAACTGGAAAAATTCAGCACAATCAGCAACCTGCAACATCTTCATAAGCTCACTGCGTGCCAGGGCCTGAGCTGGCCTGATACGCAGATCCTGCAACAGGCCGGCTTAAAAGTGCTGACCTCACCGGTGTACGAAAACCTGTTTAAGCAGGTCAATGCCGGCCGTTGTGATTATTTTCCGCGGGGCTTGCATGAAGGCCAGACCGAATTACGCGAGCGGGCCGCCTTGTATCCGGGTCTGATGCGTTATCCCGATCTGATGCTGCACTACCCGTTTGCCATCTATTTTTTTACCGGCAAACAAAATGAGGCGTTGGCAGAGTGGATAGAGCAAGGGTTGGAACAGATGATTGCCGATGGCGAACTGCTGGCACACATGCGACAGCATCCGC
The DNA here is from genome assembly GCA_034519945.1 of Rheinheimera sp. Taxonomy (GTDB): domain Bacteria; phylum Pseudomonadota; class Gammaproteobacteria; order Enterobacterales; family Alteromonadaceae; genus Pararheinheimera. The sequence continues at coordinate 38,887 of JAXHNX010000026.1, read as the reverse complement.
TGACCGCGCACGTGTTTCCGCTCAGTCAGTTTACTATGGCGCACTGGCTGGAGTTACCCAATCCGGGCCTGAGCCCGGATACAAGCTTTACCGATCAGCGCTATTGGTTTGTTCCGGCCGATTTCACCGGCTCAGAGTTTGATAAAAATCTGCCGTCGGTACAACCAGAGCGACAAAGCCCAAAACAGCACGACATGTAACAGCGCAAACACCAACGACGCCAGTTGCAATGGCATTACCAATGACAGCGCGTCATACAACAGCCCGGCGACTGACTGCGTCCCCTCGCCTGCCGGCCAGCTGAGCCAGCGCCCGGTCGCCACGGCAAACATCCAGCTCAACATATAGATAAACAACGGATTGGTACCGTAAATCCGTAGCGGTTCAGTCAGCCGGGTCGCTTTGCGGATATCCACCAGATACACCAGCGCCGCCAGCAACCACAATAACAAACCACAACTCAGCGCCACATAAGTACCGGACCATAAGGCTTTGTTCACCGGCCAGAACCAATGACCCGCCAGCGCCAGCATGACCAACACAGCGCCAAAGGCGGCAAGATCCCGCACCGCTTGTTGTGGCGCTTTGCCTTTGAGACCGCTCGCGACCAGATAACCCACTAAAACATTGACGGTGGCCGGCAAAGTACTTAACAAACCTTCCGGGTCAAACGGCATGCCGAAGCCTTTGTAAACATGCTCAGTGCCGAAAATAACCAAATCCACCGTGCGGACGATATTCTGCTCCAGCGAAAAAGGCGCCGGCGATAGCTGTAGCAGTGCAAAATAACCGCCAAGCAACAGCACAACCGCGACCCAAAGCCCACGTTTAGGCAGACTCAGGATCAGCACTGCCGCAATGACATAACAGATGGCGATGCGCTGCAACACACCAGGAACGCGTAATGTCGCCAGGTCTGGATGACTTAAAAAATTCAACAATAACCCGCAGCCAAACATCAGCAGGCCCCGTTTGAGAATTTTCAGCAACATGGCGCCATTGAGCTGCGCATCTTTTAACGAAAATGCCATCGCTGCGCCAACAACAAACAAAAAGCCCGGGAACACGATATCGGCAAAGGTGAATCCATCCCAGCTGGCATGCAGCAACGGGCTGTACACATATGACCAGCTGCCCGGCGTATTGACCAGGATCATCAGCGCAATCGCCAGTCCGCGTAAAACATCAAGCGCGTAAAACCGTCCGGTATTTTGCATTTTTATTGTTCTCCGGTTGCTAAAACAACACAGGGCTGACGCTGTCAGCCCTGAGATCTGTATCCACCAGCAGTAATTACCACTGGCGTTTTTTGTAGCCGCTAAAGGCGTAATACAGGATAAAGGCGTAGCAAGGGATCATCATCCAATAAGCACCCTGCGCATCACCGGATGCAGTCGACAGGTAGCCATACACCTTAGGTAACACAGCGCCGCCGGCGATGCCCATAATCAATAAAGCTGAAGCGGTCGCGGTAAATTTACCCAGCCCTTCCAGCGCCAATGGCCACACCGCAGGCCAGACTAAGGCGTTGGCAAAACCCAGCATCGCCAGAAACAACACCGTATCCGGCACTGTCGGAATACCGGCCCAGCCAAATAGCACAGCCGACAGCTGGTGACTTTCGGCCGACCCAAACATCACGCCCAGGGTAAACAGGATGCCAAACACCGCTGAACCCTGCAGTGCGCGCGGTTGCGACAGATATTTCGGAATACAGCTGACACCAACCAGATAACCTAACACCATGAATACCATCGTATAAGACGTCAGTGCGCCCCAATGCGACACGTTCAGATGCTGGCCGTATAAACCGATGGTATCGCCGGCGATCACTTCAACACCGACGTAAAAAAACAATGCCGCCACACCCAGCATTAATTGCGGGAACTGCAGTACAGAAGTGCGATGTTCCGGTGCCACGCCCTGCTCAGCCGTTTGTTCCAGCTCGGGTTCAGGCAATGGCGAGAATTTCACAAATGCCATTAACGCCAGCAGCGCAACAGTCATATAAATGTACGGTGTGACCAGACGATTGGATAACTCCGCAATGCGGCTGGCCTTCTCTTCTTCACTGAGCGCAGCCAGCACTTCTGGCGTGAACTGGTCCATACCGGTCAGGATCCAGGCCGTGAAAATCAACGGCACTAACACACCGGCGCCTTTATTCACCAGACCCATGATACTAATGCGCATCGCGGCTGTTTCACGCGGGCCAATACAGACGATGTACGGATTCGAAGCGGTTTGCAAAATGGTGAGGCCAGTGCCGAGTGTAAACAACGCGACCAGGAACAGGCTATATAACGTGGTTTGCGCGGCCGGAATAAATAACAGCGCGCCGGCCGCCATAATGCCAAGGCCTGCCACCATACCGTTTTTATAACCAACCTTGTTCAGCACCCAGGACATCGGTAAAGCCATCACCACGTAGGCGATATAAAACGCGAACGTGACCCACATCGCCTGAGATTCGGTCAGATGACACACCAGCTTCAGGAACGGGATCAAAGATCCGTTCAGCCAGGTGACAAAACCAAACACAAAAAACAAAGTTCCGATGATCACCATCGGCAATACTGTATTTTTTTGCTGCGGTCGATCCAATACCGTATCCATATTCACCTCTTTATCGGTTGTTATTATGAGAGCTGGCGCAGGCGCCAGACTTATTGCCCTGTGATTTTTCTGCTTGTTGTGTTTAAAACTATTTCAACGCCTGACCGGCGATAAAGCACTGTTGTACCATACCTTTTTGGTCCAGCAGAACCAAATCAGCGCGGTAACCGACCGCAATGCGGCCGGCACGTTCAGCGATGCCTAAAAACTCAGCCGGATATAACGCAGCCATTCGCAGCGCTTCACTTTGTTCCAGGCCCAGTTCGGTCACGGCATATAACACAGCGCCTGCCATATCCAGCACCGAGCCAGCCAGCGAGCCGGCATCGTTGGTCAGTTTGTTGCCGACGCGGGTGACTTTACCGGCAAACAACGGAAATTCAGTCTCATTGGTGCCGACCGGTGACATCGCATCGGTGACTATCAGCATTTTGCCGCGCGGTTTGGCCGCCAGCGCCAGTTTTGCTGCAACCGGATGCACATGATGGCCATCAAAAATGATCCCGCACCAGCTGTTGCGATCAGCGAGCGCGACGCCCACCATGCCGGGTTCGCGAGAAGTCAGCGGCGACATGGCGTTGTATAAATGGGTAAAACCGGTCGCACCGGCGGCCAGCGCCGCTTCCACTGTCGCGCCATCGGCGTTGGAATGGCCGAGACAAACAATCACGTTCAATTCAACTAGCTGGCGGATTTGTTCCGGCGTAACATTCTCCGGCGCGACAGTCACCAGCTTGATGCCTAAATCGGTGCGGCCATATAAGGCGAGTTCGTCGGAGGATAAACCGCGGATATGCGCCGTCGGATGCACACCGCGTTTAGGCACTGATAAATGCGGGCCTTCAAAATGCACACCGAGGATACCGGGTTCACCGGCGGCAACCGCCGCGGCAATAGCATCGGCGCATTGTTGCATAGTAGCGACAGAATCGGTGATCACTGTAGGCAACATCGCGGTGGTGCCAAAACCGGCGTGGGCTTTGAGCATGGTGCGCAGACTGTCGATGGTCGGCGCAGTGTTAAATAAAGCACCACCGCCCCCGTTGACCTGTACATCAATAAAACCGGGGACCAGCGTCAGATCAGTACATTCAGCCGGGGCACAGCTTGCTATCTGTGTGATGACACCTTGTTCGGCTGTCACCTGGACATTCGTGTGCCACTGTTCGCCATCAAATAACCGCGCGACTGACCACTGCTGTTGCATTCATTCCGCTCCTTTAATCCAAACCTGCCCAGACTATGAACCGCCATACTACGTCAGGTTTAATGAAAACGAAACCATTCGGATCTAAATATTGGTTTCGTTTGATTTCGTTAAACTGTTTTTGTGACTTTATTTAAGCCTGGTGGTGCATCCGGGTTCACACCACGGCTACGCGCGACCGCTTCCACATCGAGATAAAACCGTTGCAACAACAATAACGGCAGAACACGTGGATGACTGGCAAGCTGAGCATGATGTAGGTGAACCAGACTGGCGCCACGGCTTTGAACTTCAGCGATCTGTGCTTTGTGCGCCTGGAACGCTTCGTCCTGAATGGACACATCGATAATGGCAAACTGGTCTTTGACCAAAGTCACCGGGCCATGCAAGAACTCAGCACTGGAGAAGGCTTCGGCGTGAATGCCGCAGACTTCTTTTAATTTCAGCGCGATTTCACGCGAAATGGCATAACCAGGGCCACGGCCAAGCACAACACAGTGTTGGACGCCGGCCACCGACTCTGCAGTCAGCTGTGCTGGCAGTTGCTGCGCCTGTAATAACAGTTCAGGTAATTGATCAACCGCAGTTTGCAAATCGCGATCGGCCGACCAAACGGCAACCAGCTGCAATAACGCACTTAAAGTAGCCAGGTAACTTTTCGTCGCAGCAACGGCTTTTTCCGGTCCGACAAATAAAGGCACCACAAAATCGGCCTGCTCGGCCAGTGGTGACGTGGTGTCATTGACCAGAGCAACCACCAGCGCGCCGGTGTTTTTCGCCATCGCGACCTGCGCCAGAATATCCGGGCTGCGGCCACTTTGTGAAATACAGATCACCAGCGCATCAGTCAGTTGCAGTTGTTTGTTGTAGACACTGGCGATTGAAGGAGCTGCTGCCACAACGGGCAGGCCAATCACACTTTCAATCAGATATTTGCCAAACACACCGGCGTGATCTGATGAGCCACGCCCCACCATATAGACATATTTCGGCTGACGCTGACGGATCTGCGCAACCACCGCGGCAATAGTTGCCGCATTGGTCTGGAGCTGCTCACGGATACGGATTGGGGCTTCTGCGGCTTCTTGCGCCATGATGGTGCTGGTCATGCGAATACTCACTTCATTGATTAGAGACGGATAAAAATTCGTGTTGACTGCGGGCCCGGCGCTGACGCGCGAACCAGACAGCGCCAAATTCAGGGGACGCCTGTGCCGGGACAATTAACGCTTGTACCTGTGCCGATAAATACGGCTGTACTTTATAAGCGAGGCCGCCGATCAGCGCCAGACGTGGCGGATCCAGACTGAACAGCCGCAATGCGATATTCTCAATATGCCGGGCACCGGCCTGAATGATCTCAGCAGCGACCTGATCGCCTTGTTCTGCGGCGGCAAAAACTAAAGGTGCATAACGGGCAAAGACGGTAGGTGTGGCGTGCATAAAATGACTGACGATTTCCAGTGTTCCGCTGACCCCAAGGGCATCGGTTAACAGTTCAGTCAGCAACGTTGCAGCACCAATCTGGTCTTTGTGCAGCAACACATGGTGCACCAACTGATTACCAAACCAGGCGCCACTGCCGTTATCACCATAAGGGAAACCATGGCCGCCGATATCCAGACACTGACCTTTGACATCCGCCAGGCCACAAGAGCCGGTGCCGATAATAATCACCGCGCCATCTTCGCCTTGGTGCGCGCCAATACAGGCCGTATGTAAATCAGAGGTCAGATGGAATTCGGCAAACGGATGTTGCCATTCACTGAACAATTGGAAATATTGCGGCATATTGACACCGGCGAGGCCAGCACCGGCGATCAAACGCGACATATCATTAAACGTCATGCCGGCGGCCAATAAGGCTTGTTGTGTTGCGGTCAGGATCGAATCTGTGGCGACTTTCATGCCGCGCAAAGGATTAGCCGGCCCACCCAGCCCCTCACCTAACAGCTGATCTGCGGCATCGACAATCACCACACGGCATTTGCTGCCACCACCATCAATGCCCAGATACAATGGGCTGTGCTGCCCTGCTTCGCTACTCATCTAGCACCCTCATTGCACGAAATGCGACTGTCTTTGCCGTGTCTGAAGGCCTGTGATGGCCCCTGTAGAAATATTCGGCACTTTTAATTATGACAGCGTTGTCATTTTTTCAGTTCAGCATATAATAATTTTGACAAATAACAAGACCCCTGATTAAAAATCAGACTTAAATTAGCTGTATTGTCAGTGCGCGTAGGAAAAATAAAATAAAAATCAGCGAGTTAACTCAGTCACTTTACCGTAACCTCTGAGGAAAACCGCTTAAAACGGATGTGCAGTGTGTCCGCACTGCTTGATGCAACAGGAAATACGATGAAGAGATCTCAGCTTGTTTTTGCCACAGCTGCCGCTGCGCTGCTGTTTGCACCTACGCTGTTTGCCCGCCAGTTTACTCAGCAGACAGATTTAAAGACATTCGCCAGTCAGGCCCAGTTTGAAATGGCCGTGATCAGTAATTTTCAGGACAAACCCGGTACTTTTAAAGGCCAGTATCGTCTGCACAATCAATCATCTCAGGCGTTGGCTGCCGGCACCGGCAACTGGCAGATTTATTTCCACGCCGTGCGGCTGCTCAGTGCGGAAGTACAAGCCGGCCTGAAGCTGGAGCATATTCAGGGCGATTTACATCGGCTGACCCCAACCAAAGCGTTTAAAGGTCTGGCGCCGGGCGCCGCTATCGCCATTGAAGTCAGCGGTGCGCCATCCCTGGTCAGTTACAGCGATTTTATGCCGCGGGCCTTTATTGTCGCAGGAAGCTTAGAGCCGGAGATTTTCCGCAACACCGACACCGAAGATCTGACGAAGTTTGTCGCACCGTTTCGCAATAAAGAACAGCTGTATCGCTACCAGAAACCACAACCTGACTTATATAAGCTGGCCGACAGCCAGAGCCGTTATCAGGACAACTTAGCGGTGAATGCGCCGCTGAATACTGATCTGAAAGTCGCGGACCAAATCATTCCGACGCCAAAACAACAACGCCTGACCGGCGGCACCTTATTGCTGGATAAACAATGGACCATCCGTTTTCCTGGCCGGCTCACGGCTGAAGCGGCTTATCTGCAGGAACGGTTTGGTCAGGCCGGACTGGCGCTGAGTAAAACACCGGGCATTGCCGATACGGCGGCAAAACAGATTGTGCTGCGCGTCGATCCCAGCTTAAAAACAGCCGAAAGTTACCGTTTGCAGCTGACCGACAGCCAAATCAGCATCAGCGGTGCGGACAATGCCGGTGTGTTTTATGGCCTGCAGTCCTTGTTAAGCCTGACACCAGCCCAATTTGACAGCGTCAGCCTGGCGCAGCAGGAAGTCAGCGACAGCCCGCGTTATCGCTGGCGTGGGATGCATTATGATATGGGCCGGAATTTCCATGGCAAAGCAGTGACGCTGCGGCTAATCGAGCAGATGGCACGCTACAAAATGAATAAACTGCATCTGCATTTAACCGAAGATGAAGGCTGGCGTCTGGAGATCCCTGGCTTGCCGGAACTGACTGACATTGGCGCCACGCGTTGTTTTGACCTCACTGAGCAACAATGTCTGCTGACTCAGTTGGGCACAGGCCCGCACAAAAATGGCTCCGGTAATGGCTTTTACAGCCGTAACGATTTTATTGAGATCCTCAAATACGCCAGCGCCCGCCATATTGAGGTGATCCCGGAAATTGATATGCCGGGCCATGCCCGTGCGGCGATCAAATCGATGCAGGCCCGTTATCAGCGGCTGCTGAAACAAGGCAAAAAAGCCGAAGCCGAACAATATCTGCTGAGCGACCCACTCGACACCTCAAAATACATGACAGTGCAGAACTACAGTGATAATTCGGTCAACGTCTGTATGGATTCGAGTTATGCCTTTATCGACAAAGTGATTTATGAGCTGCAACAGATGTACCGCGCTGCCGGTCTGAAGCTAAGCACTTATCATATGGGCGGTGATGAAGTCGGTGCCGGCAGCTGGACTGCGTCACCACAATGCCAAGCGTTGTTTGCCAAAGCTGTACCTGGCGTGGCCGGTGTTGCTGACTTAAAACCTTATTTTGTCAGCAAAGTTGCCGACTTATTGCACAAACGCCAACTGGCGCTTGGCGGCTGGGAAGATGGCCTGATGTATGACCCGGTCAACCCATTTAACCGTGACCAGTTTGCCAGCAAACAGGTGTATGCCAACGTCTGGGACAATATCTGGGAATGGGGCGTGGCGGATCGGGCGTACCGGCTGGCCAATGCCGGTTATCAGGTGGTGTTGTCACACGGCACGCACTTATACCTGGACCACCCGAATGAAGCGCATCCGGAAGAGCGTGGTTATTACTGGGCTGCACGTTATACCGATCCAAAACGGATCTTTGGTTATATGCCGGACCATGTTTATGCCAACGCCGATAAAACCCGCAGTGGCGCTGTGATCACTGATTTAGAACAGCTTGTCGGCCGCGCGCTGCCCACGCTGGAAAAACCAGAGAATATTCTTGGCGTGCAAGGCCAGGTCTGGACGGAAACGATCCGGACAGCGGAGCAACTGGAGCAGATGTTATTTCCACGACTGGTGCCGATCGCAGAACGCGCCTGGCATCATGCAGCCTGGGAAGGCGATAAAGCCGACACTGCGGCGCGGGATCAATCCTGGCAGCTGTTCGCCCGTGTCATGGCGGAAAAAGAGCTGCCCAAAATGAGTCTGGCCGGTGTGCATTATTATCTGCCGGTGGTCGGCGCCGCGATCAAAAACGGTACGCTACAGGCCAATGTATCGCTGCCGGGCCTTGCTATCGAATACAGTCTGGATCAGGGCAACAGCTGGCTGCGGTATCAGGAAGGCGTACAGGTGAATGCCAATGCCGAAGTCTGGTTGCGCAGTCGCAGTGTCGATGGCCGTAGCAGCCGGATCAGCAAATTGCCGGACAGCACGCCACAAAACTGATAAAACGGCAACGGAACAAAGCCGGTATCAACCGGCTTTATTATCTCTGTCGCATCGAATAGTTTAAACCTTAAACCTGCCCCGCCCAGATCTGTTCCATCATCGCGGTTGCGCGCAACGCGCCACTGCGCCGTGACCGCATCTTCGGCGGCGTACAAACCTTGTTAGTTCAGCGCTTGTCCTTGCACCTCGGTGATATCGCCAAGCAAATACATCATTAAATCCAGCCCGTGACTGGCAAGGTCAACAAAATAAACGCAGCAAATGCCGCATTCTGCTCTCACACTGCGGTGTATTCAGCGCCATCGGCTTTTCGACACAACAGATTTTGCCTGCCGCAGCGACTTTCAGCCCATACAATTGCCACAGCCTAAAATCCCCCAGCGCAATCTGTTGTTCATGATCTGACTAAACTCCGGTGAAAAAAGCAGACTAACGCAGATGTTGGGCTGAAAAAATGCCCTGAGTACTCAGATAAGAAATAATTGCGGTCACAGGATGAATGCCAGAGGCAGCATGCATAAAAAAAGCAGGACACTGAACTCAGTATCCTGCAAATACCCTTGGATAAGGATTGGCAAATAAAACACAACATCCGTGTGGCTGGTCAGCCTGAAACACCAACTACCAATGTGTCAGACTGCGACAAGGGAGACAATACCGGACACCAGTCAATCCGATACTGTGCACCAGAATCAGGTCGCGCTGCGTCAACTGATTCTGGCTGGCATAAACAGAAGTACAACTGACTTTGTGTTCATGTTAAACGCATCCTACCAACAAATGACAACGCTGTCATTATCTATTTGTAGAAATTTCCGACATTATTACCTGGTTGCCATCTGGCCACAGGAGTTAAAGGACCAGTCAGACACAAACGGGATGCACAAACCCTGCCTAAGCAACTGCGTCCATCTGAAAGAGCGGCTTTAGATAGCGTTGTCAGCCGCTTTTAACACAAAGTTCAGATGCTAGATTTCATGCCATGCATCTGACGGATCCAGGCGGGCAATGGCAAAGTACTCAATACTGCATGCTTGCCCTGCTGCCCGACTTTACTGAACAGTTCATCAAACTGCCGGTAGTCTGATCTTGCCTGTAATTGCGGGTAGTGGCCCATACCGTACAGAATGAAACCGGTAGTTTTCATCGGTGAAAGTGGTGGAAAAAGTTCCAGCTAAATCCATATATTCACAAACTTTGTAACGCCAGGCCGCCAGTTGTGTGTCTAAGCCAGGACAATAACCGGCTTTTGCCGCAGCATCACGCCAGAACGCGGTGTCGTCACGATCGGTCAGGCAATAATGCAACACGATAAACTGCTTCAGGTCGGTGTAGAAACCGTTCATCAGCCGGTTATAGGAATCCCGCACCGGTTGCGTCAGCGCAGTGCCAGCCAGGTGCGTCGATAACAACCGTACACCAAGGTTAATCAAGTGCAGCCCGGTCGATTCCAGCGGCTCGATAAAACCACCCGCCAGACCAATGGCGATACAGTTGCCCACCCAGAATTCTTTACGGCAACCCACTTTCATATCCAGATGCGTACATTTCAGCACCGCCGCATTCAGGCCCGAGATAGTCGCGCAATTCTTGCTCGGCCTGTTCTCTGCTGAGCCGGGCACCATCATAGACATAACCGGTACCTTGACGGTCAATCAGGTCAATTTCCCACACCCAGCCATTGGTTAATGCGGTTGCTGTGGTGTAAGGCTTTGGTTCAGCAGGGAGTTCACGTTGGATCGCGACAGCTTTGTTACACGGCAACGCATCGGTAAAAGACTGCCAGTTATCGGCTTTTAATGTATCCGAGCAATAAACCGCGAAAGCCAGTGCAGTCGATAAAAATATCCGCATTAAATTCGCCCCGATCAGTTTGCAGCGACTGAATATTGCCGTCTGCAACAACCACATCGCGATACGTGTCTGCGACGCTGTGAGAGCACGCCGGCTTCGATGGCTTTTTTGCGCCAGGAACCGCGCCATTTTTACCGCGTCGAGATGATAGCCATAAGGCACCACGCCCTGATAAGGCGCCGATTGAGGCGTTTTGGGGCTGTGGCCACTGGCGATCAGGAAGGATGACAAACTGACGCCTTGGTCAAACCGCTCCAACTCAAACCGGCGATCCAGTAGCCAGCTGGTTGAAATATCCAGATCCATCGGTGGTTTTAAATGATCAAACGGATGGAAATACTGATGCATCTGACCATCGACCGGTTTCATCCAGTTTCTGAACATAATGCCGGTTTTAAAGGTGGCGTTGGTGGCTTCCAGTAATTCAGGTCTCGTCGAGGCCCATCGCGGCAAAGAAGTAACGGATACTATGCACTGTCGCTTCGCCAACACCAATGATGGCGATGTCTTCGCTTTCAACCACCCGCACCTGCACTTGTGCCTGTTGCTGATTGAAATAACGATTCAGATAAATCGCTGTCATCCAGCCGGAAGAACCGCCGCCCACGATACATATCGATTTCATCATTTTTGCTGACCTCTTCAGACTTTTTGCAGACCAAACTGCCGGATACGATTCAGTAGTTCACGATGTGGCAATAGCTGCGCTTGCAGTTGCTGCGCTTTATGCCGGTAGAAAGCAAACATCTGGGCCGCGAGCTCTGGCTGCGTCAACCGATACTGCTGTGCGACTCAGATCAGTGCCGAACCGCATGCCGTACAGCACATAGAGATAGTTTTCCAGATTAAAAATTTCCAGCTTGCTGTGGAAATCATAAGGCGTGGGCACCTGATGCGCCCACAAAGCCAGATTATCCAACAAAGATTGCGGGCAACTGGCCGGGTCGCGATTATCGCGCCAGAATGCGGTGTCATCCCGCTGCGACAGGAAATAATGCAGTTTGATAAAGTCGATGACTTTATCCCAGGCGGTGCGCACCCGCTGGTTAAACCGCTCTGCCAGCAACGGCATCACAGCGGTATGTGCCGGAAATGATTCCGCTAACATGCGAGCAGTCGCGTCATAAACCAACAAGCCCGTCGCTTCAAGCGGTTCAACAAAGCCTTGCGATAATCCCAGCGCAATACAGTTGCGGTGCCAGAACTTTTCCCGGTAACCTACCTGCATTTCAATACGGCGCGGCGTCAGGTCATCGGCAGCGCCTTTTAGATAATGACGCAGCACGGCTAGCGCTTCGTCATCGGAGGTGTAGCGGCTGGAGTAGACATATCCTGTTCCGCGCCGCTCGGTCAAACCAATGTCCCAGATCCAGCCGGCCGGCTGTGCTGTCGCGATGGTGTAACAAGGGATCGGCGTTTCAGGGTCACGGTATGGCACTTGGACCGCCAACGCCCGGTCGACAAACATCACATCGTTTTTCGGGATAAAAGGCACCTGACAGGCATCGCCAATCAACAAAGCGCGAAAACCGGTGCAATCGATAAAAATGTCGGCAGTCAGTTCACCGTGTGCATCGGTCTGAATCGCGGCGATATCGCCGTTGTCAGCAAAACGCACAGCGCCAACATTCCCCAGCAGATGGCGCACCCCCAGCTTCTGCGTCGCATGCCGCGTCAGTAAGGCAGCAAATTTAGCGGCATCGAGGTGATAGGCATAGTTGGTCAATCCCTGAAACTCGGGCTGCAGCATCGTTTTGGGGCCTAATCCGGCATCGCAGATCCGCCCCTGCATTGTAGACTGCATCGGCGTAAGAACAATCACCAGCCTGCCCCTGCAGCCAATAGGGCGTCAGATCCAGTGTCGCCAGGTCCGGATAATCGAATAAATGGTGGTAAAAATTCGGACTGATTTGGCCGGGGGCTTTCACCCAGTCGACAAACTGAATACTTTGTTTAAAGGTCACGTCACATTCGCGGATAAATTCGGTTTCGCTGATGCCCAGATACTGCAGACTTTGCCGGATCGCTGGGACCGTGCCCTCGCCGACGCCAATAGTGGGGACCTCTTCAGATTCAATCAAACAAATCTCAACACCGGAGTCGTCTGGCCGGTACAGCTTTTTCGCCAGGTGACAAGCAGCCAACCAGCCCGCGGTGCCCCCACCAACGATCAGGACTTTGCGGATCTGCTGCATCTGCGCCTCCGTCAAACCAACTGACTGATTTTCAATGCGGCCAGCCGGTTCAGCTGATGCAAAGACGTCAGCTGTGCATAAATGGCCGGCAAGAAACCCGCGCTGGCGTAAGTCAGCCGAAGACTGCCGCCGACAGCTGATTCAGTTTGGTTTCGCTGATGATATAAATCCCGTTCAGCTGATGCTGCTGACCTTTTAAGTCGAACTGGAAGCCTTGCGGCTGCAACAGCTCATGTTGTTGCAGCAGTTCGACAAAAGCAGCAGTGATCTGTAATTGCTCAAAACTCTGCAGCAATTGTTGTTTGCGTTTGGTCAGATAAGGCGTCTCCTGCCCTTCACTGAATAATGCTTCGCCATCGGTAACCTGCACCTGCGATGCCGCGGTATTCAGACCGATACTGAATTGATCCGGCTGCTGCGGATTGGCCAGTAGCACCAATGGGTAATTGATGCACGCGCTTGCGGCAGGTAATTCGGGCTTGACGGTTCGCAATGGCGTACAGATTTTCACCCGGAACCAGCCCAGTTAACAGCACAGCACGGAACTGGCCAGCTTTCGCTGTCTTTGACAAACACCAGCGGAAACTCCGAACTGGCTCGGACAAACTCGTGCACCGATACCGGAAACAAATGTTGTTTGGCAAATGGTGCAAAACTACTGGATTCAGATCTAAACGGACCGGGCGATGGACGTCGGGATGCAGGGCGACCACAGGTTGGCTCATACTTCGGCTCCTCGGTAAATGAAAAAAACATCAGCATGACAGGGATTGTGCACTTTGCGAAGGGCTTGGCTTCCTGTCCTGCAGAAGTGTGGGTCAAAACACTGGGAACTGCTTTACACAGCATTTTGACCCACACTTACACAGAAAGAAAAAGGGAAGTTTCCTTCCCTTTTTTTCAATCAATCAACAACTTAGAACTTGAAGCTGGCGCCTAAAGAAATACGGCGAGCCATTTCATATTCATACAGTGGGAAACCTTTCACAAAACCCGAGAAGTTGGTTTGTTTGTTGTTGTTACCGAACTGTTTAGAACCTTCTTCCAACAGGTTGTTCACGTCCAGTTTCACATCCAGGTAATCCGTCGCGTGATACACAGCACTCAGGTCCAGAGAACCGAAGTCATCGTGCAGACGGTTACCGTAAGAACCTGATTCACGGATCATGTACTCACTGCGCCAGTTATAAGCAACACGCACCTGGAACAGGTCATTTTCATAGTAACCGGTCAGGTTGTAAGAATGACGTGAACTGTCGCTCAGGATTGGGTTCATGTCAGTGAACGTATCTTTGTCAGTCTCAGTATCTGTGTAGGTATAGTTGACGATGGTACCGAAACCATTGCCGTAGTATGCCTGATGCTGTAACTCGATACCGCTGATAGAGGCGTCTTTGCCGTTGCCTTTCTGTTCAGTGATCCAGCCATTCGTTGCTTCATCCGGACGGGTCAGCGGGAATGGAATTTCGGCAGCAGTGGCAGTGGCCTGAGTGATGTTAACAAAGTTTTTCACATCTTTCAGGAACAGGGCTGCAGATACCATAGAGTTGGCATCGTAGTACCACTCAACACCCAGATCGAACTGGTCAGAAATGAATGGTTTCAGACCGATGTTACCCACAATCCAGCGTTGGTTGTTTGGTGTATCATCGTTCGTGCCCATCACGTTCGGGTTCACGTACATATCAACATACTGTGGACGCGCCAGTGCACGGGCTGCAGAAGCACGCAGGATCTTGTCATCCGCTAGATCTACTACCATGTTGAAGCTAGGCAGGAACTCAGAATAGTCTGCGTCAGATTCTGTTTTCACTTTATTGACGTAGTAAGTCGAGGTCGCATCAGTGGTGACATAACGCACACCGAAGTTACCGCGGACTTTATCAGTGCTATATACCGCCATACCGTACAGCGCAGTATTTTTCTCAGTAATTTCTGAGTAAGCACCTAAATCTTCGGTTTCACCGGTGATACTGGCTTTGGCCCAGTTTTTCAGTGCGTTTACGTCGAACTTCTTGATGCTGTAATCACCAGCGCCAACGTCCATATTGCCAGCTTGGATGTCTTTGGTAGAAATGACCGGGTTAAAACCAGCTTTTTGAATAAATTCAAAACGACGGCTGGTGGTGTTGTGGTCGGCATAACGGAAACCGGTTTTAAATTCAGTGATCGGACCCAGACTGGTTGGGAACGTCAAATCTGACTGAATATAGCTTTCGCCATCGGTTTTTGGTGTTTTGTTGAAGTTCGGGCCTGTGCCCATGGCCAAAGAGCCCGGGTCATATGCAGCGATGTTCAGGTTGCCTGGTGCCCAGCTTTGGCCACCACCGGTGAAATCATACTTACCGCCTACGATTGGTGTACCACCGGTACCATCGTCAACGACCATTTCAAAATCAGTACCGCCGGTTGATGAAGTATCACCAACCTGAGTCGCCAATTTGTAACCATCGCCTTCATATTCAAACTTCAGATCATATACTTCTGAGTTCATGGTGGCTTCGCGTGGACGCGCCTGATAATAAGCCACGTTCAGCGGGCCTTTTGCCTGCGCGCCCTGAGCTCCGGCCGTTTTGCCGTCGCCGCCGATCCAGGCTTCAGTGCCGCCTGAGCCCCAGGTAGTGTCCGCCTGTGTCAGCCACAGCGCGTAGTTGGTGTTATCCGCGTCCATTTGCATATCTAAAGCGTTGAACACGATATTCATGTTATCGCTTGGTGCGAACTGTAAAGTAGCAGTGTAGGCAGAACGTTTACGGTCTTGCTCAAAACCAACAGGGCCTGCACCCCATTCCCAGAATGCTTCATTACCCTGACGTTGCAGGCTGCGCTCTTGCGCAACTAAAGACACTAAAGCACCAAAGGTTTCAGCGTCGTTTTTCCAGCTGTACATGCCTGACAGCTGAGGATCGTTGCTGCCTGAATCGCTTTGATAAGTGCCTTCAATAGAGGCATATGCCGTGTTGGCATCCAAATCCAGTGGCTTGCGGGTATGCACCACGACAGTACCACCGATACCACCTTCGCTCAGGTCCGCTTGAGAAGCTTTGTAAACTTCCAGGTTACCGACCAGCTCAGATGGCAGTAATTCATAGTTGAAGCTGCGACGTGCAGGTTCCAATACGAACCAGCCGGTAGATGCAACGTTTTGGCCATTCAGGGTGGTCAAAGTTAAATCCTGGCCTGAACCACGGATAGAAACACCGGCACCTTCACCAAATTGACGTTGAATAGTCACACCTGGTACCCGTTGCAGCGATTCAGCCACGTTTTTATCCGGGAACTTACCGATATCTTCTGCAGTAACCACGTCCACGATAGTATCGCTGAAACGTTTGGCATTTAAGTTGGCTTCCTGAGAAGCGCGGATACCACGGACTTGAATCACTTCAACTTGCTGATCTTTCTTCGCGCCATCAGCCTGTGCCTGTTGAGCGAATACCGGCGCAGTGAACGCCACAGTACCAACCATCAGACCCAGTTTGACCGCTACGGCACATTTATTCATTTTATTGTGCGACATAAGCTTCTCCCATTCCTGTTTTTTTCTTCGTGTGCGATGAATTTTTTCTGTCCTGCAATGACAACGCTGTCATTAAATCTCAACATACACAAATTAAATTTACTTTGCAAACCCCATTCGCTGATTTTTTAGACTGATTTTGCCGATCAGGACAACCAGCTGATCGTGGCTGATTTTAGAACAAGACAGCGGGTTCATCCTTAGCTGGTTGTGTGAAAAACCATTAACCATCTGTATTTATAGCTATTTTTTAACTGATTAATTTTTTCAACCTCGTCGACTGCTCATTTTTTGATAAATAAACAATTGCTGTTTTGGCCAAAACGTTGTATCCCTTAGTTCAATAATTCTTACAAAATGACTACCGCTGTCATTGCTGGTGCAAAACACCGGCTTTTTGGGCTGTTACAGGCATTGTAGTCAGCCGCCGGACAGCATTAAATTTGGCTGGAAGCGCTATGAAAGTAACGATTAACGACGTCGCTGAGTTGGCCGGAGTGTCGATCAAAACGGTGTCGCGGGTGATGAACAACGAGCCATCGGTAAAAAAAACCACGCTGGATAAAGTCACCGCGGCGATCGCTGAGCTGAATTATCAGCCGAATGCGGCCGCCCGTAACCTGGCCAGCACGCGTTCTTACAGCATTGGTTATATCTACGATAACCCAAACGCTTATTACATCATCGACATGCAAAAAGGTTTGCTTGATGCGTGCCGCAAGCATGGTTATGAACTGTTGATCCACCCGACCAACGCCAAGTCGGCCAACATTGTGCAGGAAGTAATTGATGTAGTGCAGCATGCCCGACTGGCTGGTTTGGTGCTGACACCGCCATTCTCCGAAATGCCGGAAATTGCTGAAGCGCTGGAGCGGATTGAAGTGGATTTTGTCCGGATCATTTCTGGCTCAACGCCGTCGCCGAAACTGACCAACTGTGTGTTGGTCGACGACTTTACCGCCGCCTTTAAAATCACCAATCATTTGCTCGAACTGGGCCATACCGACATCGCGTTTTTATGCGGTGATGAAGAACACAGCTCGAGTGGCGAACGTCTGGCTGGCTTTCAGGCGGCACTAACTAAACGCGGTATTCAGGCCAATCCGAAATTTGTCGTGCCCGGCAGTTATTCGTTTGAATCCGGTATTAAAGGCGCCAAGCACTTGCTGGGGCTGGCACATAAACCAACGGCAATCTTTGCCTGTAACGACGAAATCGCCGCCGGTGCGTTATTCAGCGCCCGACTGGCCAATGTGGCTATTCCAGAGCAGTTGTCGATTGTTGGCTTTGAAAACAGCCCGTTCTCACGCCAGACCTGGCCGCCGCTGACCACTGCGAACCAGCCCAACAGCACTATCGCCTCGCAAGCGGCCGAATTGTTATTCCGCCACACCAGACCCGGCAATACCCGCAGCGCCGTTGAACAGCAGCCGGTATTTATTCCGGAGCTGCTGGTGCGTGAATCCACCGCCGTCTGCCCGCGCTGACCAACCATCACCACAAAAAAGGAGCCAATCGGCTCCTTTTTTTGCTTCGGCAATGTTGTTTTTAAGGCGCTACAGCCTGCATCATCAGCGCTGACAGATAACCGCCATAAGTCCCCAGGGCGTAACCCAATACCGCCAACAATACACCAACAGGCGCTAATGACGGATGGAATGCCGCGGCGACAACAGGGGCCGACGCTGCGCCGCCGATATTGGCCTGGCTGCCAACCGCCATATAAAACACTGGCGCTTTGAGTAATTTCATCATGCCAAGTAACAAAGCAGCATGGATCGAAATCCACAGTAAACCCACCAGAAACATCACCGGGTAATCCACGATGGCCGTCACATCCATATGCATACCGATAGTGGCGACCAGAATATACACCATCACTGAACCGACTTTTGACGCGCCCGTGGCTTCGAGGTGACGCAGTTTAGTGCCGGATAACAGCAGACCAAAGGTGGTTGCTAATACCACAATCCAGAAAAAGGTGCTGGTCAGGCTGTACATCGCCAAACCCGGCGCGTTTTGTTCAATCCAGGGTGCAATGATGTTAGCCAGCCAGTGCGACAAACCCGCCACACCAAAACCAACCGCAATAATCATCATCAGATCATTGGTTGAAGGATTACGCGAATTTTCTGCCTGATATTTCTCAATTTTGCCTTTTAAATGCTCAAGCGCGCGGGTATCTGCACCATTGGCCTGATCCAGACGCGCCGCATTGGCCGCCATCCATAACAACACAGCAGTCCAGATATTGGCCACCAGTACATCGACCGTGATCATCACTGAGAAGATCTCACCACTTGGCTGAAACACTTCTTTCATCGCCGCCTGATTGGCGCTGCCACCGATCCAGCTGCCGGCAATAGTCGTCATGCCGCGCCAGGCCGCATCTGCACCTTGGCCACCCAGCTGTTCCGGGAAAAAATGGCCCACAGTTGCCAGCGCAACAGGCCCGCCCAGCACAACACCGACAGTCCCGGTTAAGAACAACACCAATGCTTTAGGGCCTAAACCCAGAATGGCGCGAAAATCGACGCTCAGCGTCAACAACACCAGACAAACCGGTAACAGATAGCGCGACGCCATCTGGTACAGCTGCGAATGTTCACCATCAATAATGCCAAAGCTGTTAAACAACGAAGGAATGAAATAACACAGCAAGACCGAAGGCACATAGCGGTAAAATTTTTGCCAGAACGGATTGGCACTGTGGCTGGTATGAAACACAAATCCCAGGATCAGCGCCAGCAAGCCGAGTACGACGGCGTCGTTGGTAATGAAAGCGGTTGAAGTCTGCATGCAGAATTCCTTACGTGACAGGTCTACAGAATGAAGTGCAACTAAGCAGGACTTTTTCCGACTTAACGCGAAACAACGGCACAACACATTGTTATCAGCTGTTTTTTACGGTCTAAACTGCGTTTGGAGCACAAGATAATTTTATTGTTATGCACCGAAACATAGCATAGATATGGGCTCTGGCAAAGACTTGTGCGGTTTTCTGACGGCTCAGCACTATGAGTGACCATGCACGAGGTTCTCTGCAATCTATTTGCTTAGTCCGGCGATGTCAGCCCCCAGTTAATTGCTCGGGTGTTGTTATTTTCACCACCTGCATTTGGTCGCTTTGGCTTATAGCACTAAAGTACCGTTTACCGGCGGTGTGCAACCTTCTAGCCTGAACATCAGATATCAAATGACAGAATTTTTGAGCAATGAGGCAGTTATGCGGGTTTTCATCACAGGTGGCAGCGGTGGTATCGGATTTGCGGTGGCTGCAGCTTATGCAGCCGACGGGCATGAAGTGATCCTGGCGGATATTAATCTGGCACTGGCACAGCAAAAAGCCACGGAGCTGGTCGCAACCGGCGGTATCGCAACGGCAATGTTATTAGATTTAACCCAGCAGCAAAGCATCGAACAAGCGGCTGCAGCAGCCGGCGCTGTGGATATTCTGGTCAATAACGCCGGTATTCAGCATGTTGCAAGGCTGGACGAATTTCCCGAACACAAGTGGCAGCAATTGCTGCAGGTGATGCTGACCGGCCCGGCGATGCTGAGCAAAGCTTTGTTGCCCGGTATGCGCAGTCGAGGCTTTGGCCGGATCATTAACGTCGGTTCTATTCATGCGCTGGTAGCCTCGCCGTTTAAATCAGCCTATGTCGCCGCCAAACATGGCTTATTGGGTTTTAGCAAAGTGGTGGCGCTAGAGAATGCCGATTTTGATTTCACTATTAACACCATTTGCCCGGCTTATGTGCGCACGCCACTGGTTGACGCGCAAATCGCCGCGCAGTGCAAAGAGCATCAGCTCAGCGAAACCGAAGTGATTGAAAAAATCATGCTGGCGCCGATGCCGCAAAAAGCTTTTATCGGCGTCGATGAAATTGCCGCCACGGCCATGTTTTTAACTGCACCGGCAGCCCGGCATATCACCGCACAAACGCTGGTACTGGATGGCGGCTGGACAGCGCGCTAAGCCAGATCGTGACGCACTAAGCAAGCGGCTGATCCTTTGCGCCAGCCAGAACTTCAGGCACAATCAAAGGCTTCGCGGTGGAACCGGTAACATCTGAGATGATTCTGAGTCAGGGCAGTATTGGTATTGGCAGCATTGCTGCGCTGTCGCTGCTCTATCTATTGGTGTTATACAGCGTCGGTCGCCTTGGCCGGCGTTTTACCGGCAAACATCCGCTGGCACCCTGGGTGTTCAGTTTTGCGCTGGCGATTTATTGCACCAGCTGGGCTTTTTACGGCGTGACCGCACAGGCCGCCGTCAATGGCTGGTGGATCCCCCCGACTTATATCGGTTCGTTGTTATTGTTCTGGTTTGGCTTTGGCCTGATCAGCCGCATTGCCATGGTCTGCCGGCGGCTGCGCATTACCTCAGTCGCCGACTTTATTGCCACCCGTTATGGCCATTCCCGTCTGCTTGCGGTGATCACCACGCTGATTGTGCTGATGGCGGTGATCCCCTATATCGCCCTGCAATTACAGGCGGTGTCGACCAGTATCAATGCGCTGGTCGGCACGGCCAAAGCCAGCCACTGGTATCAGGACACCGGCTTGTATGTCAGCCTGTGGCTCGCCGTTTTTGCCATGTTATTTGTTGGTCGCAGCGCCAAGGCTCATCAGCCGAATCCCGGGCTGATGACGGCCATCGCTTTTGAATCTTTGGTGAAACTGCTGGCGCTGCTGGCCGTTGGCTGTTTTGTGGTGTTTGGTTTGTTTGATGGATTTGCCGATATTTTTGCCAAAGCTGCGGTATCCCACGATGTCGCCACGCTGCAAAGCCAGGGCGCGCCCGTCTCCGTATACTGGATCCATGTGCTGCTCGGTTTTGCTGCGACGTTATGCCTGCCGCGCCAGTTCCACGTCAGTTTTGTCGAAATTCAGCATTTGCGGCATTTAAAACACGCCCGCTGGATCTTCCCCGGTTACCTGCTGCTGATGAGTTTGTTTACTCTGCCGGTTGCACTCGCCGGCACCTTATTGCTCGGCCATCATGCCAGTATCGATTTAGTCGTGCTGCAGCTGCCGTTATCGGCCAATCGCACCGACATGGCCCTGCTGGCTTATCTTGGCGGTTTTTCTGCTGCGACCAGTATGGTCATTGTCGCGACTGTGGTGCTTGGCATTATGATCACCAACGACTTGCTGACGCCGCTGATTTACCGTCAGCAACAAAAACCGGCCGACGGCAAACCCTGGATCCGGATGGTGACGCTGCGCCGGCTGTCGATGCTCAGTGTCTTAACCCTGGGTTATCTGTATTACCTGGTGATCGGCACCGAAACCGGCCTGGCTCAGCTTGGGCTGATGGCATTTGCTTTAATTGCCCAACTGGCACCGGCGTTAATTCTGGGTCTGAGCAGCCGCCGCGTGAACCGCCAGGGCGCACTCGCCGGTTTATTAAGCGGCGCTGTGCTGTGGGCCTATATTCTGTTACTGCCGGAACTCAGCCGGGCGGGTCTGTTACGCTGGGACTGGCTCAGTCAGGGCCCTTTTGGCCTGTCGGCCCTGGCGCCGAATGCCTTGTTGGGCGGCCAGTTTGACCTGATTAGCCTTGGTGTTGTGGTCAGCCTCAGTGTGAACACGCTGATGTTATTGCTGATCAGCCAGCTCAGTCAGACCCGGCTGACCGAATATCTGGAAAGTGCGAGGTTTTTCCGCCCAAGCAAACCGCAGGCGGCACACCCATCTCCGCCGCTGACGGTGCAGGATTGTTATTTACTGGTGCGCCGATTTGCCGGCGAACGCGAAGCGCGGCTGTTGCTGCAACGCCACTTTAAAACCACCCCACCCCAACTGGACGCGCGTGCACCGCAAAACCTGCAACAAAGTGCCGAACGCACGTTGGCGGCAGTGGTGGGTGGCGCCTCGATGCGGCTGCTGCTGAATGCCGCCGGCAAAAACAGCCAATTGCCGCTGGAATCGGTTGCCCGTTTTGTTGACGAGGCCAGTCAGGTCTATTTGTTTAATCAGGCGCTGCTGCGCGCTACCATCGACAATATCAGCATGGGCATCAGCGTGGTGGACGCAGACCTTCGCCTGATCGCCTGGAACCAGCGGTATTTGCAGATGTTTGCTTATCCGGCCGGTTTGATTGAAGTCGGCCGGCCAGTGGCAGATTTGATCCGCTACAACGCCGAACGCGGCTGGTTTCACGCTGCAGCCGTGCCGGATGCGACACAAATCAGCGCCGAGATCGAAAAACGGCTGAACTTCCTGCGTCAGGGCAGCAGTTATCGTTTTCAGCGCCGGCAGCGCGATGGCCGCGTGTTTGAGATGCAGGGCCATCCATTGCCAGGCGGTGGTTTTGTCACCACTTACAGTGATGTCAGCTCTTTTATAGCCGTGCAGCAACAACTGGAAGCCAGCAACAGCACGCTGGAACAACGCGTGATGAGCCGCACCTCTGAACTGGAATTACTGAATCAGCAGCTGGCCAGTGCCAAACAGCAGCTGGAAGAACATACCGCCAGCAAAAACCGTTTTTTTGCTGCCGCCAGCCACGATTTATTACAGCCGTTTAATGCCGCAGCTTTGTTTTGTGGCCTGATCCGCGAAAAAAGCACCGACACTCAGGTGCAACAACTGGCGCGCGACCTCGCCGCTTCGCTGAATTCCGCCGAAGAACTGCTGGCCAGTATTCTGGAACTGACCAAATTGGATGCCGGCGTGATCAAAGCGCAAAAAACAGCGGTCAGTGTCGGCAGTTTGCTCGACCAGATCGCCCGTGAGGCCAGTCTGTTATCGGCTGGAAAACCTATTCAGTTTCGCTACCGGCCAAGCCGGCTTTGGGTCGACACCGACAGCCGCTTGCTGCGCCGCGTGATCCAGAATCTGGTTGCCAACGCCTTACGCTACACCCATCAGGGTAAAATCTTGCTGGGTTGCCGGCGAACGCAGCTGCACGGCGCGCCGGCGCTACGCATCGAAGTCTGGGATACCGGCATCGGCATCAGCCCGGATGAACAGCAACGGATCTTTTTGGAATTTCAGCAAGGAAAACAAGCCGACAATCAGGGGCTTGGCATTGGCCTCGCCATCAGCCAGCGCATCAGTGACTTACTACAGCACCCGCTGACGCTGCGCTCCCAACCCGGCAAAGGCAGCTGTTTTGCCGTCACGCTGCCGCTGTGTTGTGTTGCAGCGTTGCCGGCAAGCCCGGTTTCCCCACGCGAACGGCCGGTCAGTTTCAGCGGCAAAACGATTTTGTTACTCGATAACGACCCGCAGTTATCCGGCGCCGTGGCGGCGCTGCTTCGAAGCTGGGATTGTCAGGTGTTAGTGGCGCAACAGCCGGCCCAGGCGCTGCATTGGCTCAGTGCAGGCCATCAGGTGGATTTATTGTTGTTTGATTATCATCTGGACCAGGGCGCGACCGGCGTGGAAGTGGCAATGCAGTTGCAGCAGCATTATGCGCTGCAGGTGCCGGTGCTGATCCATTCGGCCGACCAGCAACAACAAACCCGCGACCATGCGCTGAATGCCGGCTTCCACTTTATGCTGAAGCCATTAAAACCAGCCAATCTGAAACGGTTGTTGCAGCGCCTGCTGCGCTGATCGAAGAGCGGTGGGCAGGTTAATCTGCCGCCAGACAAGCGCGGTTACGACCAGCCAGTTTGGCCTGATACAAGGCGCGGTCGGCGCGCCGGAACAGTTGTTCGTAGTCTTCGTCTGTGCGCAATTCGGCCACACCAAAACTGGCGGTCAGCTGATGTACATCGGCGATATATACCTGTTGCAACTGCTCAATGATCCGCTCGGCGATATGCTGCGCCGCGGCAATCGCGGTGTTTGGCAATAACACTACAAACTCATCGCCACCAAAGCGACCAAGTAAATCAGCGGGCCGCAGTGACTGCTGTGCCAGCCGCGCCAGTTGCTGCAGCGCCTGATCACCCACATGATGACCAAACTCATCGTTGATCCGCTTAAAATAATCGATATCAAACACCAGCAACGACAACGGATTTATGATCCTGCTGGCTGCGGATAATTTCCAGTGCCGCCCGTTGTTCCAGCCGATCGCGCGACGCTACCTGTGTCAGGCTGTCGGTGAAGGCGACCTTGCGCAGCTGCAGGTTATCCGCCAATAAGGTAGGGATCGCAAGACCAAATAAGGTGTTGGCCGCAATCACATTGATGGCGAACTGGTACACCATCACATAGTCCATCAAACCAAACAGATGCACCCAGAACGCGATTAAAAAACTCGACAGCGCCACACTGCTGACATTCAGCAGTGCCGACTCAGAACAGGCGATCCACATATGCGGGATCACCAGGAAAAAAATGGCAAAAGCGCTATTAGGCGAATCAGTGACCTTGGCCAGCACCATACAAAAGGTCAGTAACAGCGCATTCAGCAACAGTTTCATCAGATACTTTGAGCTGAACTGTTGTTGCTTTAAACCGGCCAAATCGGTCAGCCGGAACAAGGCACTGGGCATCACACGGCTTAACAGGCCAACAAAAAACGGCGCCAGCACCATCACGCCGGCCATGTCACCGATCCAGAACGGCAACCAGGTTGCCGCTACTTCGGCTTCGGCCATCATGTCCGTCACCACCAGCGTCGGGATCACCAGCCAGGTGGCGCAAAATGAACTGACGGCAGCGATGACTAAAAACTGCACGATGATGCGGCTGATATCGCGTGCGCCTTGTTTTGCCAGCGTACGCAGTGCAATAGCGCCAATGGCGTAAGGCAGAATATGCGCCAGTCCGAACAACAGGCCGGCTTTGAGCAGCTGCAGGCTATCCAGCGGGATATTGTAATGACGTGCAGTGTAAAAACTAATCAGCACGCAGCCGGTCAACAATGCCGGTAAGATGGAGAAACCCAGTAATAACAAAGACGCGAAAGTCAGACCCGCAACCGGATACCAGACACTGGCATGATGGGTGTACTCAACCAGCCAGCCGATCTCAAACACCAGCAGCCAAAGGAATAACAACGCCACATTGCGTAACAACCAGGAATGTTGCAGCCGCTCCTGCCAGAGCCGGCGATCAAACAACGGTGCGCGGTGCAGACTTTCGGATTTCACTTACGACAACTTCCAGTAATAAATACTGCCATCATCACTACCACCGACCGCGGTATTACCATCGGGCGTCAGCGTCATGGGCCAGTTCATCAGCTTGGTGCCATATTGCCACAGCTGCTGACCAGAACAAGCGTCGAACAAATAAAAGTTGCCCGGCGATTCCTTTTGATTGCTGCCGCCATTGCTTTCATCCGGCTTGCCGTCGGTTGCACTGACCCGCGTTGCCGCCGCGTTTAAAGTCACGCCTGGATTCACTGCATATTGCACTGATGTGCTCCATTTCAGCACGGGCGCCCAGACGGGATAATTGGCGATCTCTGACGCGGTTTGCTCTGCATCCACCCGATACAACACGCCGGCTTCAGCCTGATTGGCGCCAACCACTATTACCAGTTGCTGGGCCGGTGTTTGCGTGATGGCGATGGCATAAGCGATATTCAGTCCGGTTAAATCAGGTTTATAAACAAAAGCTGTACTGGGCTGCACCGCCTGAAAAAATGCGCAGCTGCCATCATGTAACGCGGCGGCGGCATAAGCCCCATCTGTGGTGGTCACCACCCGCATCACACCTTGTGCCTGCGAATAGCCGGTCACTGCACCAAATTTGCCGTTATCCAGCACAATCTGCTGCACCAGCCCGGTATAGACCGGTTTAACGTTGTAATTAATGGCGCCAACCCAAACCCGGCTGCCATTGGCTGCCAATACAGCGCTGTAGCTGGAAAAATCTGCCGGCAAGCGCGATGCTGTCGCTGAGTGACCAGACGGGCGCGACAGTACTGCCGCTGGCAAAGTGGTACAAACGTAATTCGTGCTGAAAATCGGCCAGCAGCAAACTACCGTCGTGACTGAAAGTCAATTGATTGACCCGCGCCGGTAAGTTGTTGTCCTGGAACAGAATGCTGCCAGTGCTGGCATCAAGGATACATATAAATCCACAGGTTTTGCTGGTTTCACCGCCACAGGCCGCAAAGCGTTTATCGTCGCTGACGGCGACCCAGAAAATGCCTTGTGTCACATTGGCGGCTGTGACCGGCACTGACCAGAGCTGGCTGCCGCTGGCGTCATAGCCATAAAAATTAAACTGACCGGTACCGAACTCACTGGAGGTGCCGCCGATGGTCAGTTGTCCATCCGGACTGACGGCGACGGAATTGACCTGTAAACCGGCTTGTGGTGTCTTTTGCCAGCTTGGCTGGCCTTCGCTGTCTGGAGTTGTTGTTGTCATGTGATTTTCCTGTATTGCAGTGAAATGGATCTCAGCATGCAGGAAAGATATTTCAATCACAACATCAGGTTAACAATCAGCACACCTCGTCTGCGATGTCGGGTCTAACGCGTCCGGCCGGACAATTGGCGCTTTGCCAGCGCGATTCGCTGCTGAGCTGAAATTGCACATCACCGTTTTGCGCCTGGCCTGGCATTGGCATTTTGTACTGGCCGGTGCCCTGCATATTCATCTGCATCCACTGCGGCGTTTTTAATGTCACAGTGCCCTGCAGCGAACCGGTATAACCGCCCTGATCCTGACACTGGCCTTTGACGGATACAGAATTGGTCGTGCTGCCGGTCAGCTGCAGCTGACAACGCGGTAAATCTTTTTTTGCTCTGCTCAGCCATTGTTCCGGCGTTTGTAACAACGCAACTTCGGCCGCAGTTAAACATTCCTGCGCCGTAGTTAAGTCTTTTTTCGGCATCATACCGGCAACTAAAGCCCGTTGTTCAGCCGGCACTGCTGCCAGCATTTGCTGCTGCAGTGCTTTCATTTGCTGCAGGATATCCTGACCATTCACCAGCACCTGATGCTGACTGCGCCAGAGCCCGGTTTGCGGCTGCAACTGACTTGCGTGGCTGTGGAAACTGGCTAAAAAGGGTCGAACAAGACAGGACTAACAAAGTGATACGGCGCATCTGGTGCTCTCCCGAGAGACTCAAAACTGGCAGTTAGAGGCTACAGGGTATCCGGAAGTTTCAGTTTTTCAAATAAGATCCCGGCCAGGGTGCGGTTATTGACATTGAGTTTGCGCAAAATCGCCGACACATGCTGCTTAACGGTGGTTTCCTGCACATTCATTTCATAAGCGATTTGTTTATTCAGTAAGCCGTCGGCAATCATTTTCAGCACGCGGAATTGCTGCGGCGTCAGCTGCTCGAGCCGGCCGGCGAATTCGGCGTCAATTAAATCCTGCGCCTGCGCCACACTTTGCTGTAAATCGGCCGGCAACCAGGTGTCCCCCGCCAGCACCGCATCCACCGCTTCGGTCAACACTTCCAGCGGTGCCGATTTTGGTAAATAAGCGGCAGCGCCGAGTTGCAGCGCTTGTTTAATCACGGCAGGGTCTTCAATCGCCGACACCATCAGAATAGAGATATCCGGATATTCAGTGCGCAGCGCAGTTAAACCGGCAAAGCCTTCGGCGTCCGGTAGTTTTAAATCGAGCAAAATTAGTTGGGTATCCGGATGTTCCCGCAGCAGCGGCCACAACTGCGCCATGCTATGCGCCTGATACAGGCTGGCTTCCAGGCCCAGAATCGTCTGCAACGCCTGCGACAAAGCAACACGGAACAACGGGTGGTCATCAGCAATAATGGCAATCATAAGTCACAGGTCCAAACAGCAGAACGACCATGATGCGGGAGCACATTGAGGGATGCAAGAAGTGGATGAGTTCTATTCCATATCAGTTCACTACGGATACATTATCACAAAAATAAAAAGCCTTTATTCCAACGGAAATAAAGGCTTTTGTTAAATATACGAATGCTCTTATTTATTGAAACATTCTTTAAAGCACATCAAAAAAAATATTATGGATCGTTATCTCGTAGATCAAAATTGGAACACCTCACTATTTTCGGACGTTAACCTGACATACTCGAATCCATTAAGATCTGCGTCATCGGAACCAAACTGATTGATAGAATCAATTAATCTGCTTAGATTACGTTCGTTCGAAACTTGAGACAAAACTGCTGCTTTAGTTGACGGCCATGCATTTGTAATGGCGTTGACATCTAACTTGCTGCCATCACTGAATTCGACTACCGATAACTTATAACCGGCGCTTCCAGTGAACCAGTTTGATACTGTCACTGTGTCTGTCGTGCCTTTAATCCGGAACACCAAACTTCCACCATTGCGGAAATATTCAACGTCTTCCTTTGCTACACCCTCTTTAAACAGCAAGCGGTCTGCCCCAGCGCTTATTGCGTCGTTGGATATGGAATCCTGCCCATCACCCCGACCAAACACATAGGTATCACTGCCATCACCGCCAAACAGTGAATCGTTTCCGGCACCACCTTCTAGCCAGTCATTGCCAGCCTTGCCTTGCAAAGTGTCATTGCCAGCCTCGCCAAATAGCTGATCATCTCCGTCTTCACCGTAAAGCTGGTCTTTACCCTCCCCACCAAACAACTTATCTTGGCCGGCATCACCGTACACAATATCGTCGCCGGCATAGCCAAACATTTCATCGTCTTTCGCGGTTCCACGCAGCGTATCGTTGCCAGCAGTGCCTTTGAGTACATCCAGTTCCAGCTGCACCAAATCCAATCGTGCTGCCATCACTAAATTCAACGGACGCCAGTTTGTCGTTCCGATATTCCGTAAACCAGTTCATAAATGTCAATGTGTCTGTTGTTCCTTTGATCCGAAACACCAAACTTCCACCATCGCGGAAATATTCAACGTCTTCCTTTGCTACACCCTCTTTAAACAGTATACGGTCATGCCTTATGGCCAGTGTTCCCGTTTGATTACTGCCGTTATGTATTACGTCCTGCCCATCGCCACGACCAAACACATAGGTATCACTGCCATCACCGCCAAACAGTGAATCGTTTCCGGCACCACCTTCTAGCCAATCGTCACCAGCGCCGCCTTGCAAGGTATCGTTACCGGACTCGCCGTACAGAAAATCTGAGCCTTCCTTACCATACAGATAATCATTACCAGAACCGGCCAGAATAATGTCGGTGTCACTGTCACCTGTAACGATATTACTTTCGTTACCGCCAAACAAAAACTCAAGGCCACGTTTGTTACCAGTGAGTTTTTCATTACCATTTGCCAGCGTCAACAAATCGGATGGAAGGAAACTTGAAAAATCGGCACCAGCAAACAATTTAACTGAGACCTGGCTGAAAAAACTGTATAGGTCCCAACCGTTACCTTGTATCAGATCATACTGAAAAGTGATAAAATCCTTTAGATCAAAAAATGTCTCGTTCGGATTGATAGCTATTTTCTGTAACCAGACAGCTTCCATATTCGTAAAATCAACTTTGACACCAGAGTCAGTAAAAATATAATCAATTTCATTGACGACATCTTTTAAGCGCGATTGTAGTGTCAGGCTGACAAAGACCTGTTCTTTAAGCATTGTGTATGCATCGATGATAGCTTGCAGAGTTCGTCCATTTGGATCAAGTTTACTGCCGGGGAGAAATAGCCATCGTTGAAATCCACCAGGAGACTCTGCAGTGTCTGGTTTACTTTCATAAAATAATACTTCAGATGTCATTTTCCCATTAAATGCATCCAAAATACTCATAAATGTAGCAGGGTCGCCCTGAGGTATCCCCAGAAATATGGAGTGTAAAACAATAATTTAGGCGATGGAGGGAACATTCATGGCAGTTCCTGATCTGATCTTTTTCGCCAAAAACAACAAACCATGAATAACAGCCATGAATGCTCAAGCCATGCTCGCCGATTTTCTCGAAATTGTCACCCCAAAATCTTTCCATAAACATCTTTTAAATTCGGCTGACAGCGTCACTACAAAGTCTGCTGACCAACGGTCAGTGCAGCGTCACCGCATTGGCCGTGGTATTGAAAGTCTGGCGCAAGAACGGCATTGCATCAACCGTGCGGACGGGCTGCTCAGTCACACCACCTTGCAACAGGCTGTGCCTGAGTTTTACACAGCTGTTGATGAGCGCTTTAGTGAAGGGAAAACAACCACTTATCGCGGTCGACTGGAGTAATGTCTGATAAGGCTCGCCGTCATTTTATCCTGCGGGCGAGCCTGGCCGTTGAAGGCCGGGCGATGACACTGTTACAGATGGTACGACCGAATCCGACTACAACTGCCTACATCTTCACCTAAAGCTTTTTTGACCCGGTTAAAGTGCGATGCTACCTAAGCGCTGCCGGCCCGTTGATAGTCACCGATGCAGGATTCAAAGTGCCGTGGTTTGAGCGAAGTAAGTGCTTTGGGCTGGCATTTTATCGGCCGGGTTCGCGGTCAGGTATCTGGTCCGATTGCCGGGCCAGTCCAAATCTATCAGCGTCTCGAAAGTGTATAAAAAGGCCAAACAACAGCCGATGGTGCTGGTGAAATGTGAGCGTAACAAAACCGGCACATTGCAGCATGGCTGTCGTCTTCCGATCAGTACGGCAGCAACTTAACTAAATCGCCCGGGTATCTTTGGCGGTCGGTAGTTTTTCAAATAACTCAGTGAGATATTTGTGGGGGCTCCAAGCCATTGATTTTGGCGGTTTCGACCATGCTGCTATAAGGTGGCGCTGGCCGTAGCGCCGGTTCTGGTGTTTGCAAACAGCCAGGCTTTGCGGCCGATGACGAAGGGTTTTTACGGCGCGTTCGGCACGATTGTTATCGATGGTCAGTCGACCATCTTCGAGGTAGCGAATAAGCTTCGGCCACTGGTTTTGCGTGTAGGAGATGCCTTTGCCGACCGCACTTTCTTTCGGGACTGTGTCTTTAGATTTCTCCAACCAGTCCCACAGTTGTTTCAGAAGTGGAGCCGCAAGTTGCTGACGCTGTTTCTGTTTCACCTCGAACGATTGGGTTTTCAGTTTGCTTTCCAGTGCGTATAACTTCTGGATATGGTTCAGCGCCCAGTCGCTTTGCCGGTTTTGCCTTTTGCCTTGTGCTTGCTGGGCTTCGATAAACTTACGCCGTGCATGAGCCCAGCAACCGGCTAAGGTGGCTGAGGTCTGTTCATAATCGGGATAACCATCAACTTGCAGATAGCAGCTGTAACCTTTCGAGGAACTTCACCGCATTGGCGCAGCTTCGACCATCCTGGTAGTCAAACAGCATGACGGTTCTGGATATTGCCACCAACACCCTGGACACCCAGCATTTATGCAGGGGAGAGTATCACCATTGCGGGGCAAGTCTTTACCGAAAGTAATCCTAATGGCAATATCGTACTCCCGGGTGCGGCGGCTAATGGCTGCGATTCCGTGCTGGTCGTCAATGCGGTCATCTTGCCCGTTGCGATGGCCAAATTTTGCGCCAAGCATCTGTGCGGGGGATTCCATCTTGGCGGCGCTTATTAATATTTCCACGAGGGTTTCTCGTCAGGAATGGTCATCTTAGCGGGTGCAGCTGCCAATGGTTGTGACTCCGATTCTGCAAGTGGTAGTGGACATTCCTCCCTTTATTCAATATCGACGTTGCTCCAACCCTCTCGCCCGGGTGAAGGCTCAAAGTGGGAGATATTTTCCTGGGCGAAGCCGGTATTTACAATATCCTACTGGCATCCGCCGACGGCTGGCGACTCGTTGGTGAACGTCAACCTAACCTACTTTCCGCCCGCAAACAGGCAACTTTGAGACGACGCTCTGCCCTGGCGAAAGAATCACCATCGGCAATCTTACCTTCGACCAAAACCAGTCCTACTGGGTCTGTCGTCCTTCCTGAGTCAGTGCTCAATGGTTGCGATTCCATGTTGATGGTTCAAGTGTTTTTCTTCCCCGAAAGCATGGGGGCGTTGGATACGACACTCTGTTTTGGCGCAAGCCTAAACCATTGGAAACCAACCTTTACAGCCGCCAACCCCTCGGGGATGGCCTTTATTGGAGGGCGGCGGCCACTGGTTGCGACTCCGACCGTTCTTGTCACCACATCTTACCACCCGCAGTTGGACCGCAGCCTCAGGGCAGGACGTAGCCCTCTGCGCTGGAGCAACCGCCAATGGCGAAATCACGCTGACGCTAGGCGACATTTATACCGGCATCGTCATCGTAGCTGGGAAGAGCAGGACAACGCCCTTTATGGATGTGGCGGGCGGAGACCTATATGTCTCCCATTCCCCTCCCCCCCCTTTTTTTTTTTTTTTTTTTGGGGGGGGGGGGGGGGGGGGGGCGCTTGACGGGGAACGACTACGCTTTCGTTAACCAGCGTCACGGCTGCCAGCGGCTGCCCCGTGACCATTACGGACAACAACACCGTATTCAATATCAGCCGTCCGCAGGTGACACTTCAGGCCGATGTCACTGGGGCCAACGGCGAGGCCATTTCCTGTGCGGGCTTGGCCGATGGGCGCATCCAAGCCACCACCACGGGTGCCGTTGGGCCGCTCGCTTACCTTTGGGAAGACGGCACTACCAACAATACGCGCAGCAACCTCGCCGCAGGCAATTACAGCCTGACCGTGACCGACGCAGCGGGCTGCACGGCCACAACGCCAGCATCACGCTCAATGAACCCGCACCGATAACGGTTGCAGCCTTGGGCGAAGCAGCAGGCTGCGTGGGCAGCAATACGGGCGCACTCACCATCGGCAATATAGGCGGCGGTAGCGGCCCTTATGAATACAGCCTCGACGACCGCTTCTTCTACCCCGTCGGCGAGCTGCCCGCACGGATACCCGACCTGGCCAGTGGTGGCTACACCCTCCACATCCGCGACGCCAACGACTGCCCCGCCACACTGGCCGTAGCCGTTCCTGAAGGGCAGGAACTGGTACTCCTTCTCGGGCGCGACAGCACCATCCAAGCCGGCGACAGCCTGCTACTGGCATTCCCAAACGGGACTTCACGCCCGTCAGTTGGACATGGACACCTCACGAGTGGTCAGAGCCAGCCCGACAGCCCCAGCACTTATGCTGCGCCCCTCCCAGCGCCACCACTGACCCGCCTGCAAGCCACCGACGAAAACGGCTGCACCACGTTCGACCTCGTGCGCATCACCGTGGAGCGCAACGTGAACGTCTATATCCCATCGGCCTTCTCGCTCCGACGGGAACGACGACCAACGATGTGCTGATGCCGATATTCGCTGGCCAAAGGTGTCGAGCGCGTAGAACTGTTCCAGGTGCTTTGACCGCTGGGGCAACCAAGTGTTCAGCGATGCCGCATTTGCGCCTAATGACCCCCAACACGGATGGGACGGCAAACTCAATAAACGCGACATGAACGCCGCCGTATTCGTCTATTTCGCCCGCGTATTGCTCAGTACTGGCGAAGTAACCACCCTCCAAGGCGAGGTCTTGCTGGTGCGGTAATAAGGATGAGGCGTGTCACTGCCGAGCTGGTAGGCGTCTGGATAAGCGCACCTAAATGGGTGCGCTTAATATCGAACCCCACGCGCCTTCGTCGGGCTATCACCCACTTACCGGGATGCTACTATCCCTTGCCCCTGCGCACAACAGCTTGCCGGGCTTCGCTGTTCGCTACGCCGAGAGGGCGTAAAACGCGGGCGTCGTTCCCGTAATGTTCTGTAAAATTCCCATTTGGCAGAGTCACTCGGCCCCCGTAACCGCCAAATTTATTTGGCGGAAGTTAGCGGGGCCGGTGTAGAAAAGGGTATCAACTGCGAATTTTATTTTTTGCTCCAAATTTTATTTTAACAATGGGGATAAAATTCCGCCATGAGCTTGAAATACACTGACGGCATCAAATAAACTCGAACTTTTATTTGGAGACAAATTTCAATTTTCCTACTTCATACCTTTCTACACAGCTCCCGAAGTTAGCTATCTGCCAAATAAATTTGACAGTTACAAGGGCAAGCACAATGCCGGCCAAGCCGCATAGGAACAGTACGAAAATAAACTAGTCTTTTGTTTTCCAGAATAGTTGAATAAGCGGTTCATTTTAAGCGTGATAACTATTCTGGAAAACCTTAAAAGACTAGTTATTTTCTGCGCAATACTAAGGGGCGCGAAAAAAATAGATTCAGAATTTGTCAAAGACAATCGGATAGATAAGCGGTTCATTTAAAGCGTTTTATCCGATTTCTTTGACTTGGAAAATTCTGAATCTATTTTTGCCTCCCACTACTAATACACACAATCCAAACAAAAGCTACGCTATTTCCCCGCTGTTCTCTATCTTGCCGACCATACCTTTACGCAACAACCCTCTTTATGGCAAACAAACACAATCTTAACCGACCCATTGCGCTCACGTGTCGACTGGGACGACGTGCTGGAATCGCTCAAGGGCAGCGCTGGCGTCCTGTTTTTGGGCCAAACGGCCTTTGAAGCCCCTGGCGGCGAGGACATGGAGGTGGCTCTCTGCCAATGGCTCGATGCCGACAACCCAGACCACAAACTCATCCAAGTCTATAATTCCGACGGCTTCTACTTCATCCGCAAAAGATTCCACAAATCCGCAAGGTCATCGGCCAGATGAAGGAATTTTACAGCCAGCCGTTCCCTCGAAACGGAGGCGTAGTTTGCCCGCATCGCGCCGCACGCCCTTCAACATGATTTTCAGCCTCACGCCCGACAACATCCTCGCCCGGACGATTTCGAGCGTGATGGTGCTGACTGCTTCCAGCCCGATTTATTTCCGCAACGACGGGCTGCCGACCAGTTTGAAAAACCCACCAAACAAAAGCCGCTGATTTACAACCTATTGGGCAACATCGAAGAGCCGGAAAGCTCCTCGTGCTGACCCACGAAAGCGATTTTTTCGACTACTTGGAGTCTGTCT
This sequence comes from Rheinheimera sp., assembly GCA_034519945.1. Taxonomy (GTDB): domain Bacteria; phylum Pseudomonadota; class Gammaproteobacteria; order Enterobacterales; family Alteromonadaceae; genus Pararheinheimera. The sequence continues at coordinate 3,768 of JAXHNX010000026.1, read as the reverse complement.
TCAAGGCCAACAGCATGAACCAGCAACCCGGGGACGAACTGGAACAGATGGAGCGCTTCATCTTCCTCGGCCTGCCTTACGAAAAGTGGTACTTCCAACTGCTGCTGCGGGTGCTGGCCTTCCATACCGACAAATTCAAGGACATTGAGCGGTTTGCCCTCCAGGAGTTTGAAAATCCTAACTACAGAAAATCTACACCGAGGAGTTCAAAATTGAGTTTTTCCCGCCAGCACTGGAGCAGTTCATCGGCGAACTCTACCGCAGGTGCGAAGCTGGCGGCCGCCGCTAAAATTCTCTGCCTACCACCGACCCCGCAGAGGCAGCCATCCCCGACCCCTCGCCTGCCGCCATCCGGGAGCTGGCCGCTCATGGCAAAACGGGAGAAAGCCCTCCCTCACCTCAAGGTCTTCCTCGACCGCCGCAAGCCCCGCAGCTACCAACTGGCCACATGACCTGGTGGTGCTGCGCAACCAGTTCAACCTCCTGCGGCAACGGAGCAAAAGCGCGGCACGATTGACTCCCGCGACCTGTCCGTCGAGAACAACCAAATCGTGGAGCGGCTGCTGGAGCTATTCACCAAAGCCCGTAACTTTGACCGCTATGAAAGCCGAACAAGATAAATCAGCCGCATACAAAAAGCGTGGTTCACGAATGGAAAAGCCGCATCCAAGCCACCCAAATCAAGGCGGCCATATCCGTCAATATGAACTGCTGCAACTCTATTGACACTCGGCGGCGATATCGTGGCCAGGCAGGAAACCGCCGCTTGGGGCGACGGGCTGATTCCTCGTTTTGCCAAAGACCTCAAGGCTGCTTTTCCGCATTTGACGGGATTTTCGGAACGCAACCTTATATTCGCAAGTGAATTTATCGGCAGAGAGCATCCAGCAAATCAGCAGCAACTTGCTGCACAACTGGAAGGGGGAAATCATTCAACAAGTTGCTGACAATTGAGTTATATTGTGCCATGTTGCCGCACAAATGGATGGTAAATTGTGCAGCAAGTTGCCGCACAATTACAAATCCTGATAATCAGCTTTTAAAGATGCTTTATTCAACTCTGGGGGCATCATCAAATCTTTTGACAAATGCCCTGACACCTATACAGCCATTTTTTTACCTCAAAAAATGGTCGAAAACAACTGAGCCGGGATGCCCTGCGCTCGCAGATGAAGCAAAAACTTGTACGAGCGGCAAGGCAAGGCCATCACCACCCTTTTGAGGACGCTGCCTTAAGCCCCAAAGTGATCTTTGCGCAGGAAATGCTCAAGAATCCCTACACCTTGACTTCCTGAATCTCGGCGAAGAAGCCCATGAACGGACGTGGAGGCGGCCATGCTGCTGCATGTGGAAAAGTGCTCGCTGAACTGGGCCAAGGGTTTGCACTGTAGGCAGGCAATACAAAAATCGTTGTGGACAATGAGGCGTACTTCATTGATTTGCTATTTACCGAAAATTCTTTATTGCATTGTTTCGTCGTGGTTGATTTAAAAGCGGGCAAGTTTTGCCGGAATATGCCGGAAAACTCAACTTTATTGTTCCGCAGCAGATGACCTTATCCGCACCGATCCCGACTAGCCTACTATCGGCCGTTCTTTGGTGGTGGAGGCCGGCAAGCGAACAACGGTCGCCGAGTACGCGCCGGTGGACATCACAAAACCCCTTGGCGTGGCAGAATATATCCTGACCGATTCCTTGCCTGAACAGTTCGCGGGCGTATTGCCAACCACCGAAGAATTGAACGGGAATTGGACGATTCCCCTAAATCCTCAGCAGCGCAGCCGCGTGAACATCCGACTATCTACTGGCAACTTTCACGCTACCCTGGCGCTACCCTTCACTACGGAGGAGAAAGATCGCGCATCTTCTTTGGTGAAGCAGGCCACCAGACGACTTACCGTTCATCCGGCAGGCCGCTCGTGGTGCTGTATGGCAAGAGCGGCCTCGGCAAAAGCTCCCTGCTCAATGCGGGCATCATCCGTCGGCAGCAGACGGGGCGCAGTTTTAGCCTTTGGTTGTCCGCTTCAGCGCCGGCTGGAAGGACGTCCGACTCCCCGCTTTCCGTCGCTAAAACGGCGGTGGCCAGGCTTTGGGGCGGGCTTACTTCCTCGATGACCCGCTGCCCGATGATACGTCCCCAGGCATATTTTCGCCAAACCCGCCAACTCAACGGCGGCGGGCAGCCCATGCTGATTTTCGACCAGTTCGAGGAGCTGTTCAGCTATCCGCAAGAAGCCATTTTAGAGTTTCAGTCGGAACTGGAACTTCTCAATACGGGTATCCCGCTGCGCTTCCTGCTGCTTGGCCGAGATTCTCCGGTAGGCCTGACGGACGGTAGAAGAGGAGGTTCTCAAAGCCTCCTCGATACCCGTGCGCATCGTGCTGGCTATCCGCTCCTGATAGGCTCCACTGCTCGGATCGCCTGAAGACTTGCCGCAGACGCGATGGAGTCCTGCCTGAGCTGTTGCCCCTGCTCCCCGATGATGCCAAGGATGCCATCTTGCTCCCGACCCGGTGCGGCGGCGACTTTTGACGGAGTCCTTCGCGGCTACCCCCGTTGCCCTCCAACAACTTCGCCTTCCAAGACTCAGCGACGGTGGCTGCATAGGGCGTATCCTGTTCCAGATGCTCTGCAGCATTATGAACGCCGTTGGTAGCGTGCTTCATTACCTGACCTGCTGGCATCAGTACCCGCAGGTGGTGAAAAAATACTACGAAGAAAAAATAGACGGCCTGCTCCCCTGGCGCGGTTGCCCGCCTACGCCGCCTCATCGAGGACGGCCTCGTGAGCGAGGGCGAGGCCATGCGCCCAGCCTGCACGAACGCTACATCCTGAGCGAGTACGGGGTGGACAAACAACTGCTCGAACAACTGGTGGACAGCCGCCTGCTGCGCTCCGAGCCGTTCCTGCGGGGGGCGGCCGCTACCTTACGAACTGTCGCACGACTGGCTTAAGGCCGCCCGTGCTGCAAGCGCAGGCCTGCAGGCGGAGGAGGGAAGAAAGCCGTTGGAAACCCAACGGCGGAGGTGAACCGGGAAACGGCACTATTGAAGCCCAACGCCAAGCAACACAGGAGAGCGGACGGCGGAGCAGGCCGAAGCGGAATGAGCAGCGGCACGGCAGCGGACGCGGCTGGCGGCTGTTGCCGCGGTGTAGGCTTTGGGCCTTTGGTGTTGTATTGCACGGTATTTGAGATGCGAAGGAGAAGACGGAGGTGGCGGAGCAGCAGCGGCTGTGCTGGCAGAGCAAAGCGAGAAGCGGAAACTGCCCTGCGTGATTTCCTGCTGAGCAAGCCGAAAAAGAACGGCTCAACTTCATCAACTTGGAAGCCCGTGCGGAATACCGCCGTCCGGCTTTGGTGGCTGCCCCATCGACTGCTCAAGGACATGGCAGCATTGCAAATCAACCCCTGATAGTACGCTGGGCAAGTAATACCATTCAATCACTAGCAAACTAAAACATCCTGCCAATGAACCCTTGGATACAAGCCGACTTACGTGCGAGCGCGGGTTATCGGACAACTTGGCGTTGTCCGATAACTACGCGCCCCATAAAATTTTGGATATTCCTCGCCTTCGCGTTGTTGGCCACCCGGAACAGCCACCGCCCAGCGCACCTTAGCGCCGAGTTTAGCGCGTACAGCAGGGCGATGTCAGCCCTACGCCGGGGCGAGTACAAAACCGCCATAGACAAATACTTTGCAGCCGAGGCATCTCGACCCCTCCCAAAAGGAGGTGGTGCGGGCAAAGGTGAATGGGGTGTTTGAT
>JAXHNX010000014.1:0-63914 GCA_034519945.1 Rheinheimera sp. | reverse complement strand
ACATCACCGGTGGTCTACCACGCGTTGCTGACTTGTTCGAAGCACGTAAGCCAAAGATCTACCTGCAATCCCTGCAGAAATCTCTGGTGTCATCAGTTTCGGTAAAGAGACCAAAGGCAAACGCCGTTTGATCATCACTCCGGAACAAGGTGATTCACACGAAGAAATGATTCCGAAATGGCGTCAAGTCAACGTGTTCGAAGGCGAACGCATCGAGAAAGGTGAAGTTATTACTGAAGGCTCCATAGTCACCACATGACTATCCTGCGCTTACGTGGTGCTCACCATGTTGCCAGCTATATCGTGAACGAAGTACAAGATGTTTACCGATCTGCAAGGCGTTGAAATCGTCGTTAACTATATCGAGACGATCATTCGTCAGATGCTGCGTAAGTGTGTGATTTTACACCCAGGCAACAGTGAATTCTTAGAAGGTGAACAGGTTGAAGTGTCTCGCGTGAACATCGCGAACGCCGAGTTGGAAGCAGCAGGTAAGATCAAGCGAAATACGTCAACGCACCTTGTTACCTATTACCAAAGCATCGCTGTCGACAGATCCTTTCATCTCAGCCGCGTCGTTCCAAGAGACAACTCGCGTTCTGACCGAAGCAGCAGTGGGTGGCAAAACCGACGAACTGCGTGGTCTGAAAGAAAACGTTATTGTAGGTCGTCTGATCCCGGCCGGTACTGGTTTTGCGTATCACCAAAACCGTACTCGTCAACGTCAGCGTATCGCCAATGGCGACATCGCAGAACCAGCGATGAGTGCAGAAGTTGCAGAGCAAGCTCTGACTGATGCACTGAATATGGACCTGTCCGGCAACGACGAATAAGTCGTAGTTTGACACAAGCCCTGCCACACTTCTGGTGTCGCAGGGCTTTTCTGTCTTGACAGGCTAAAGGTTGACCAGTAGAATTCCGCAGCCCCAATTTTGGGTGCGGAATTTACACGTTTATTGGGTATTTAATAACCAGGAGTATTTAATGGCAACAATCAACCAGCTAGTGCGTAAGCCGCGCAGCCAGGTGGTCTCTAAGAGCACCGTTCCGGCGCTTGAAGCTTGCCCACAGAAGCGTGGTGTTTGTACCCGCGTATACACCACTACACCTAAGAAGCCAAACTCAGCACTGCGTAAAGTATGCCGTGTCCGTTTAACAAACGGTTTTGAAGTTTCTTCTTATATCGGTGGTGAAGGCCACAACTTACAGGAACACAGCGTTGTCCTGATCCGTGGCGGCCGGGTAAAAGACCTTCCAGGTGTGCGTTATCACACCGTTCGCGGCACATTAGACTGTGCAGGCGTTAAAGATCGTAAGCAAGGCCGTTCTAAATACGGCGCAAAACGGCCTAAGAATAAATAACTTAACTCCGTTAAGTAAGGCCAAACTAAGCAACTTTTTTCATTAAAAGTTTTGGAATCACCTGAAGCAATCGGAGTTTCGAATGCCAAGAAGACGCGTCATAGGTCAACGTAAAATCCTTCCAGATCCTAAATTCGGAAGTGAACTGCTGGCCAAGTTCGTAAACGTCGTAATGATCGACGGTAAAAAATCAATCGCTGAATCAATCGTATACGGCGCATTGGAAATTGCAGCGACTAAATCTAAAAAAGCTGAACTGGACATTTTCGAAGTTGCACTGGATAACATCCGTCCAACAGTCGAAGTTAAATCACGCCGTGTTGGTGGTTCTACCTACCAAGTTCCGTGTGAAGTTCGCCAAGTTCGCCGTAATGCCTTAGCAATGCGTTGGTTGACTGAAGCAGCCCGTAAACGTGGTGAGAAATCAATGGCCCAGCGTTTAGCTGGTGAAATGCTGGATGCTATTGAGAATAAAGGTTCTGCTGTTAAGAAGCGTGAAGACGTACACCGTATGGCTGAAGCGAACAAAGCATTCGCTCACTTCCGCTGGTAATTTCGGCCTTTAAAGAGGATTTTGATTGTGGCACGTACAACTCCAATTGAGCGTTACCGTAATATCGGTATATGTGCTCACGTTGACGCGGGTAAAACCACGACAACTGAACGAGTTCTGTTCTACACCGGCTTGTCTCACAAGATCGGTGAAGTACACGACGGCGCAGCAACGATGGACTGGATGGAACAAGAGCAAGAACGTGGTATCACTATCACTTCTGCTGCGACTACGACTTTTTGGCGTGGTATGCAGGCTCAATTCACCGAACACCGTATCAACATCATTGATACCCCTGGTCACGTAGACTTCACTATTGAAGTTGAACGTTCGCTGCGGGTGTTGGATGCTGCTGTGGTTGTTTTGTGCGGTTCATCAGGCGTGCAACCACAAACCGAAACCGTATGGCGTCAAGCGAATAAGTACGAAGTTCCGCGTATGATTTTCGTGAACAAGATGGACCGGACCGGCGCTAACTTCCTACGGGTAGTTAAGCAGGCCCGGGACCGTCTGAACCATACGATAGTTCCTATTCAGTTACCTATTGGTTCTGAAGAAAACTTTAAAGGCGTAGTCGATTTGCTGAAGATGAAGGCCATCAACTGGAACGAAAGTGACCAGGGGATGACCTTTACTTACGAAGATATTCCTGCAGATATGTTGGAAGAGTGCGAAGAGTGGCGAGCTAACATGGTTGAAGCTGCGGCTGAAGCCAATGAAGACTTGATGGAACGTTATTTAGAAGGCGAAGAGCTAACTGAAGACGAAATCCGCTCTGCTTTGCGTCAACGTACTTTAGCAAACGAAGTTGTTCCAGTGTTGTGTGGCTCAGCATTCAAAAACAAAGGCGTTCAAGCGATGCTTGATGCTGTGATTGAATATCTGCCGTCACCAACCGAAGTAAAAGCTATCAAAGGTATCAATGAAGACGAATCAGAAGGTGAGCGTATCTCTTCTGATGATGCGCCGTTCGCGGCGCTGGCGTTTAAAATTGCTACCGACCCTTTCGTTGGTACTCTAACGTTCTTCCGCGTTTATTCTGGTGTCGTTGAAGCAGGTCAAGCTGTTTATAACCCAATTAAAGCGAAGAAAGAACGTTTTGGCCGTATCGTGCAGATGCATGCCAACAACCGTCAAGAGATTAAAGAAGTTCGCGCTGGAGACATCGCCGCTGCAATTGGTTTGAAAGATGTGACTACTGGAGACACTTTATGTGATCCAGACCATATCATCACGCTAGAGCGTATGGAGTTCCCAGAGCCAGTAATTTCTGTTGCAGTTGAGCCGAGAACGAAGGCTGACCAAGAGAAAATGGGTGTCGCGCTAAGTAAATTAGCTGCTGAAGATCCATCTTTCCGCGTTCACACCGATGAAGAGACGGGTCAAACCATCATTTCAGGTATGGGTGAATTGCACTTGGAAATCATCGTTGACCGGATGAAACGCGAATTCAAGGTTGAAGCAAACGTTGGTAAACCTCAGGTTGCCTACCGTGAAACTATTCGTGGCAGCACGGAAGTTGAAGGTAAGTTTGTACGTCAATCTGGTGGTCGCGGTCAATTTGGTCACTGCTGGCTGAAATTGGAACCTCAAGAAGAAGGCAAAGGCTACGAGTTTGTAAACGCAGTAGTCGGCGGTGTTATTCCTAAAGAATACATCCCTGCCATCGACAAAGGGATCCAAGAGCAGATGAAAAACGGTATCCTGGCAGGTTATCAGGTTATCGATGTTAAAGTTACTGTATTCGACGGTTCGTACCATGACGTTGACTCCAATGAAATGGCATTTAAAGTTGCTGCTTCAATGGGCTTCAAGAAAGGTGCTCTGCAAGCGAAACCTGTACTGTTAGAGCCAATCATGAAAGTTGAGGTGGTAACACCAGAAGACTTCATGGGTGATATTGTTGGTGACTTAAACCGTCGTCGCGGTATTATTAACGGTATGGAAGATGCTCCTGGCGGTATCAAGATCGTTGACGCACAAGTTCCGTTATCAGAAATGTTTGGTTATGCGACCAGTATGCGGTCGTTAACTCAAGGGCGTGCTTCATACTCGATGGAACCATTGAGATATATGGAAGCCCCAAATAACGTGACCGAAGCAATTATTGCATCTCGTAAATATGGCGAATAATTAATTAATTTGGCCCAACTCATATTGGGTCTGCTTAACAGAAGGTAATTTAAAATGGCTAAGGCTAAATTTGAACGTAATAAACCGCACGTTAACGTAGGTACTATCGGCCACGTTGACCACGGTAAAACAACTCTGACTGCAGCTATCACCAACGTATTGGCTAAACACTACGGCGGTCAAGCATTCGCATTCGACCAAATCGACAAAGCGCCAGAAGAGAAAGCTCGTGGTATCACGATCAACACTTCTCACGTTGAATACGATACTCCAACTCGTCACTACGCACACGTAGACTGCCCAGGCCACGCTGACTATGTTAAAAACATGATCACTGGTGCTGCACAGATGGACGGCGCTATCCTTGTAGTAGCGGCAACAGACGGCCCAATGCCACAAACACGTGAACACATCCTGTTATCACGTCAAGTAGGCGTACCGTACATCATCGTGTTCATGAACAAATGTGACATGGTAGATGACGAAGAATTATTAGAATTAGTAGAGATGGAAGTTCGTGAGCTTCTTTCAGACTACGACTTCCCAGGTGATGACCTGCCAGTAATCCGTGGTTCAGCGCTGAAAGGCCTGGAAGGCGATGCAGCATGGGAACAAAAGATTCTGGACTTAGGTAACGCACTGGATACTTATATCCCAGAACCAGTACGCGCTATCGATAAGCCATTCATCATGCCAATCGAAGACGTATTCTCAATTGCTGGTCGCGGTACTGTAGTAACAGGTCGTGTAGAGCAAGGTATCGTAAAAGTAGGCGAAGCAGTAGAAATCGTTGGTCTGAAAGACACAGTAACAACGACTTGTACTGGTGTTGAAATGTTCCGTAAACTGTTAGACGAAGGTCGTGCAGGCGAGAACATTGGTGCGTTATTACGTGGTACTAAACGTGAAGACGTAGAACGTGGTCAAGTATTAGCAAAACCAGGTTCAATCAAGCCACATACTAAGTTCGAAGGCGAAGTATACGTATTGTCAAAAGAAGAAGGTGGTCGTCATACTCCATTCTTCAAAGGCTACCGTCCACAGTTCTACTTCCGTACAACTGACGTAACTGGTTCAGTAGAACTGCCAGAAGGCGTAGAGATGGTAATGCCAGGCGACAACCTGAAGTTCGTAGTAGAACTGATCAACCCAATCGCGATGGACGAAGGTTTACGCTTCGCAATCCGTGAAGGTGGTCGTACAGTTGGTGCTGGCGTAGTATCAAAAATCCTTGCTTAATTAGCATTGATTTAGAAAAGGGTCCGTAAGGGCCCTTTTTTTTGCGGAAAATTTGGCAATGGTCATGTCTATTTATCGCAACAAATTGGCTGAGGACAGCGGAACCTAAAAATAGCCCTCGGCGCGTAACCGGATTCACTAGGCTATATTGATTGCTCTGCAGTATTTTATTGAGAAATATTCAAACAAGCGTTTGAATATTTGCCGATGAAATGCTACAACAGAGTCATCGTACCAGTGGAGAGTTATCGTGAGCCAATATCAAGCACCGCTACAAGACATGCAGTTTAACCTTTTCGATTTATGGCAAGTCCAGAAGTTCTGGGAAAGTCAGCCGAAACTCGCTGAGTTGCTCGATCAAGACACTGCTGGCGCAATTTTAGAAGAAGCAGGCAAAATTACCGCAGAAACTATTGCACCGAAGGCCGCTGAAGCTGACCTTCAGGGTGTTACTTATAATAATGGTAGCGTTGCGACTCCTGATCATTATAAAGAAATCTACCGCTTACAATGCGAGGGTGGTTGGACTGGTTTAAGCGGAGACCCAGAATATGGCGGCATGGGTATGCCAAAAACACTTTCTAGTCTCTACGAAGAAATGATGTGCAGTGCTGACATCGCCTTTTCGTTATACGCGGGTCTGACATCAGGCGCATGCGTGGCGTTACTACAACATGCTGATGAAGCAACAAAATCTTTCTATTTGCCAAAACTTTATAGCGGCGAATGGTCTGGGACCATGTGCTTGACCGAAGCGCATTCAGGTTCGGATCTAGGCATCATGCGAACTCAAGCTGTACCGAGCGACGATGGCAGTTATCGAATCACCGGAAGCAAAATTTTCATCACCGCTGGCGAACACGATTTAACCGAGAACATTATTCACTTAGTACTGGCGAAGTTACCGGACGCACCAGCTGGTAGTCGCGGTATTTCTCTATTTTTAGTTCCAAAGTTTCTACCCGATGCGCAAGGTAACCTAGGAACTCGTAATCAGGCAGTATGTGGTTCGGTCGAACATAAAATGGGCATCCACGGTTCGGCAACTTGCGTGATGAATTTCGATGGTGCGGTGGGTTACTTAATTGGTGAGCCGCATAAAGGCTTAGCCTGTATGTTCACCATGATGAACTATGAACGTTTGGCCATGGGAAGTCAGGGCTTAGGCGCCGCAGAGCGTGCTTACCAAAATGCACTGGCTTATGCCAAAGACCGTTTACAGGGTCGGATTCAAACTAAAGATGCGAACAAAGCAGACCCAATTATTGGTCACGCCGATGTGCGGCGCATGTTATTGAATATCAAGAGCTATTAACGAAGCCGGTCGTAGCTTTTCTGTTTATGTTGCGCACCAACTCGATAAAGCGAAATTTGCCGGAGAAGAAAAAGCTCAGGCAATAGCCAATTTATTAACGCCGGTCACTAAGGCTTTCATGACCGACCGAGGTTTTGATGCCTGTGTCACAGCCCAGCAAGTATTTGGCGGTCATGGCTACATTAAAGAGTGGGGGATGGAACAGCTGGTCCGGGATGTTCGAATTGCCCAAATATATGAAGGCACTAATGGTATCCAAGCCCTAGACTTCATGGTTCGAAAAGTTGCGGCTGATCAAGGGCAAGCTTTAAACTGGCTTTTTGCCGATTTGATGGCAGACCTTGGCGACTCAACAAACACTGCTTTACTCCAATTAAGCAAAGAATATCAACAAGCAACGGCTAATCTGCTGGCTAGAGCAACTGCCGAACCAACATTGTTGCCGACAGTAGCCTGTGATTTCTTAGACCTAACGGGCTACATACTTTATGGCTTCATGTGGCAACATAGCTTGCGAGCTTTAGATGCTGGAAAACATAGCGCTAACTTCATCGCGAGTAAGCAGCAAACTGCACAGTTCTATTTTGAGCGAGTGATGCCAAGAGCTCATAGCTTACTTGCAGTGCTGAAAGCGCCTGTCCAAGTAGTTAACGATATGTCGGTTGAACTGTTTTAAGTAAGCGAACTGAATGGCCAGCTCACGCTGGCCGTTTTTTGCACAAATTTTTATCTGGCACTTGTGTTTGTTGGTCAGTTGAGTATAATGCGCGGCCGGCCATGATATTTGGCGGGTGCTCTGAACAAACAGCAATGCGATCATTGCGTAGTGTTCAAGCATTACAGTACTCCCGATTGGGGGGCAAACGTAACATGGTGCAGAGGCATTCTCCATGTAATTGGTTGAAAGCCCTTGTTTATTTTTGCTCTTTTTTGCTCTTTGAGGCTTTGATTTATGAGTAATCAAAGGATTCGCATCCGTCTGAAAGCGTTCGATCACCGTTTGATCGATCAGTCAACTATGGAAATCGTTGACACAGCTAAGCGTACGGGCGCACAGGTTCGTGGTCCTATTCCACTTCCTACTCGCCAGGAACGTTTCACTGTATTGATTTCTCCTCACGTCAATAAAGATGCACGTGATCAGTACGAAATCCGTACCCACAAGCGTTTAATCGACATCGTTGAGCCAACAGAAAAGACTGTTGATGCTCTGATGCGTTTAGATCTGCCTGCTGGCGTTGACGTTCAAATCAGCCTGGGCTAATCAGACAGGTTTTTAGAGAGGTTTAGGATATGGCTATCGGTCTAATCGGTCGTAAAGTGGGCATGACTCGCATCTTCACTGAAGATGGCGTATCAATCCCAGTAACCGTAATCGAAGCAACACCAAACCGCGTTACTGCCATCAAAACGCAAGACGTTCATGGCTATAGCGCACTGCAAGTGACTGCTGGCACTGTGAAGGCTTCTCGCCTGAACAAACCAGACGCTGGTCAGTTTGCAAAAGCTGGTGTTGAAGCCGGTCGTGGCTTGTGGGAATTCCGCCTGCAAGACAACGAAGGCGCTGACATTCAAGTCGGCAGCGAGATTACTGTTGAAGTTTTCGCAGAGACGAAAAAAGTTGATGTCGTAGGCACATCAAAAGGTAAAGGTTTTGCCGGTACTGTTAAGCGCTGGAATTTCCGTACTCAGGATATGACACACGGTAACTCTTTATCTCACCGTGCACCAGGTTCGATTGGTCAAAACCAATCACCAGGTAAAGTATTCAAAGGTAAAAAAATGGCCGGACACATGGGTGCCGAGCGTGTAACAGTCCAATCTTTGGAAGTTGTACGTGTAGACGCAGCACGCAACATCCTGTTAGTGAAGGGCGCTGTCCCTGGTGCTATCGGTGGTGATGTGATTGTTAAACCAGCGGTCAAAGGCTAACGTCTGGAGGAGATGAGTGATGGAATTAGCATTAAGAGACGCTAAAGGCGTTCTTGAAGTTTCCGAAGCTACCTTTGGACGTGAGTTCAACGAAGCATTGGTACATCAGGTTGTAGTTGCTTACGCAGCTGGTGCCCGTCAAGGTACACGTGCTCAACTGACACGTTCAGAAGTACGCGGTGGCGGTAAGAAGCCATGGCGCCAGAAGGGTACAGGTCGTGCCCGTGCTGGTACAATTCGCAGCCCAATTTGGCGCGGCGGTGGTGTGACATTTGCGGCTAAGCCACAAGATCACAGCCAAAAAGTTAACAGAAAGATGTATCGCGGCGCGATCATGAGCATTCTTTCTGAATTGGTTCGTCAAGACCGTTTATTGGTTGTTGAAAACTTCAATGTTGAAACTCCAAAAACTCAAGAATTGGCAGCTAAATTAAAAGCGATGGAACTGAAAGATGTTCTGATCGTTACTGACGAAGTTGACGAGAACCTGTTCTTATCAGCCCGCAACCTGTACAAGGTTGACGTGCGTGATGTTCACGGTATCGACCCTGTCAGCTTAATCGCCTTCGACAAAGTGTTGATGACTGCTGCTGCAGTTAAACAAATCGAGGAGATGTTAGCATGATCCGTGAAGAACGTTTACTGAAGGTTATTCTGGCTCCGCACGTATCTGAAAAGAGCACGATCGCGGCAGAAACCAACAACACAGTCGTGTTCAAAGTAGCAACTACAGCCACTAAAGCAGACATCAAAGCTGCCGTTCAGAAATTGTTCGAAGTGGAAGTTGTAGGTGTTCGCACTGTTAACGTTAAGGGTAAGACCAAGCGCACAGGTATGCGCACTGGCCAACGTAGCGATTGGAAAAAAGCTTACGTTACTCTTAAAGAAGGCAGCGAGCTCGGTCTAGTTGGCGGCGCTGAGTAATAAGAGGAGTTAGGAAATGGCACTTGTTAAGTGTAAACCTACGTCACCAGGTCGTCGCCACGTATTAAAAGTGGTCAACCCAGACCTGCACAAAGGCGCACCATATGCTCCTTTGTTAGAAAAGAACACTAAGACCGGTGGTCGTAACAACCACGGTCGTATTACGACTCGTCATATCGGTGGTGGTCATAAACAACACTACCGTCTGGTTGACTTCAAGCGTAATAAAGACGGTATCCCAGCTAAAGTTGAGCGTCTGGAATACGATCCAAACCGCACTGCAAACATCGCTCTGGTGTTGTACGCAGACGGCGAACGTCGTTATATCCTGGCTCCAAAAGGCTTAAAAGCTGGTGATGTAGTGCAGTCAGGTATGGATTCTCCAATCAAATCTGGTAACACCATGCCACTGCGCAACATCCCAGTGGGTCAAATCGTTCACAACATCGAATTGAAGCCTGGTAAAGGCGGCCAATTAATGCGTTCAGCTGGTGCATTCGCCCAGATCCTGGCGCGTGACGGTGCTTATGTCACTCTGCGTTTACGCAGCGGTGAAATGCGCAAAGTCCTGGCTGACTGCCGTGCAACTATCGGTGAAATCGGCAACGCCGAACACATGCTGCGCCAATACGGTAAAGCAGGTGCTATGCGCTGGCGCGGTGTACGCCCAACAGTTCGTGGTGTTGTAATGAACCCGGTAGACCACCCTCACGGTGGTGGTGAAGGTAAAACTTCTGGTGGCCGTCACCCGGTTACACCATGGGGCGTACCAACGAAGGGTTACAAAACCCGTTCGAACAAGCGTACTGACAAGTTCATTGTCCGTCGTCGTGACAAATAATTTAATGTGAGGAATTGCCATGCCACGTTCTCTCAAGAAAGGTCCATTTATCGACCTTCACTTGCTGAAGAAGGTAGAGAAAGCGTTGGAAAGCGGTGACAAGAAGCCTATTAAGACTTGGAGCCGTCGTTCAATGATCATTCCACAAATGATCGGTTTGACCATCGCTGTCCATAATGGTCGTCAACATGTACCAGTATTAGTCTCGGAAGAGATGGTTGGTCACAAGTTAGGTGAGTTTTCACCTACTCGTACTTACCGTGGTCATGCAGCCGACAAAAAGGCCAAGAAACGCTAAGGGGTAAATAAATGCAAGCATTAGCAAAACATAAATTTGCCCGTTCATCTGCTCAGAAAACTCGTTTGGTCGCTGACCAAATTCGTGGCCTGTCAGTTGGAAAGGCGTTGGATGTTTTAACCTACAGCCCGAAAAAAGCGGCTGAATTGGTTAAAAAGGTTCTTTTATCAGCCATTGCGAACGCAGAACACAATGAAGGCGCCGATATCGACGCTCTGAAAGTGAAAACTGTGTTTGTTGACGAAGGTCCGTCAATGAAGCGGATCAAGCCACGTGCTAAAGGTCGTGCTGACCGTATCGTCAAGCGTACCAGTCACATTACTGTGATTGTTGCTGATAACTAGGAGTGAGAAATGGGACAGAAAGTACATCCTAATGGTATTCGCCTAGGTATCACTAAGCCTTGGAGCTCAACCTGGTACGCGAATACAAAAGACTTCCCGGATTTCCTGGTTGGTGACTTTAAAGTTCGTCAGTATCTGACAAAAGAACTGAAAGCCGCTTCAGTAAGCCGGATCGATATTGAACGTCCTGCGAAAAGCATCCGTGTGACTATTCACACTGCGCGTCCAGGCGTGATTATCGGTAAAAAAGGTGAAGACGTTGAGAAACTGCGCAAAGCTGTAGCGACTATCGCTGGCGTGCCTGCACAGATCAATATTTCTGAAATCCGTAAGCCGGAATTAGATGCCAAATTAGTTGCTGATTCTATCAGCAGCCAGCTGGAACGCCGTGTAATGTTCCGTCGCGCTATGAAGCGTGCGGTACAGAACGCTATGCGTTTAGGCGCTAAAGGTATCAAAGTTCAGGTTTCTGGCCGTTTAGGTGGTGCAGAAATCGCTCGTGACGAGTGGTACCGTGAAGGCCGTGTGCCACTACACACTCTGCGTGCTGATATCGACTACTCAACATCAGAAGCTTTAACTACTTACGGTATCATTGGTGTTAAGGTTTGGATCTTCAAAGGCGAGATCCTGGGTGGTTTACCACTGGCCAACAACAATAACGCCAACAACGACAAACAGCCTAAGGCGCCGAAAAAACCGGCTCCACGTAAGGCTAAGTAGGAGTATTGAGCGATGTTGCAACCAAAACGTACTAAATTTCGTAAAGTGCACAAAGGCCGTAACCGTGGCTTAGCCCATGTTGGCGACAAAGTCAGCTTCGGTACTTACGCACTGAAATCAGTAGAACGTGGTCAAATGACTTCACGTCAAATCGAATCAGCACGTCGTGCCATGACTCGTGCCGTTAAACGTGTTGGTAAAATCTGGATCCGTGTGTTCCCAGACAAGCCAATGACGCAAAAACCACTCGAAGTTCGTATGGGTAGTGGTAAAGGTAGCGTGGAATACTGGGTTTGCCAGATCAAACCTGGCAAAGTCCTGTATGAAATGGACGGTGTGTCGGAAGAACTAGCTCGTCATGCGTTTGCATTGGCATCTGCCAAACTTCCATTTAAGACAACCTTTGTAACGCGGACGGTATTGTGATGAAAGCCAGCGAACTGAAAGCAAAAAGCGTAGAAGAGTTAAACGCTGAATTACTGGGTCTGTTACGTGAGCAGTTCAACCTGCGCATGCAAGCAGCTACAGGTCAGTTAGCTCAGACTCATTTGCTGAAAACGGTGCGTCGCGATATCGCACGTGTTAAGACCATCTTAACCGAGAAGGCAGGTGCGTAATGAGCGAAAAAAACACCCGTACTCTGCAAGGTAAAGTAATCAGCAACAAAATGGACAAGTCTATTGTTGTTGCTATTGAGCGTAACGTGAAACACCCAATCTATGGGAAGTTCATTACGCGCACTACCAAGCTGCACGTACATGACGAAACTAACCAATGCAACGAAGGCGACATCGTGACTATTCGCGAATGCCGTCCTCTGTCTAAGACCAAATCTTGGACTTTAGTTGCGGTAGTTGAGTCTGCATCTTAATTCTTCGGAGTTTAGATGAAAAAAAGCGGCCCTTTTTTGGGCCGCTTTTATTTTGAGCTACCACTTTTCAAAAAGGGCTGTTATAATCACGCGCCCTTTTGTATGGGGGTAGTTTATAGTCGAAAGCAGCGTAACCCGATCGGGTTACATAGTAGTGGAATAGCGGAGCACTAAGATGATCCAGATGCAATCTATGCTGGAAGTCGCAGACAACAGCGGCGCGCGCAGCGTAATGTGTATTAAGGTCTTAGGTGGTTCGCATCGCCGTTATGCAGCAATCGGTGACGTTATCAAGATCACTGTTAAGGAAGCAATTCCTCGCGGTAAGGTCAAAAAAGGTGACGTTCTGAATGCTGTGGTGGTGCGTACACGCAAAGGCGTACGCCGTCAGGACGGTTCATTGATCCGTTTTGATCGCAATGCAGCTGTGTTGTTAAACAACAAGCTGGAACCGATCGGCACACGTATTTTTGGACCGGTTACCCGCGAACTTCGTGGTGAAAAATTCATGAAGATCGTTTCTCTGGCCCCAGAAGTACTGTAAGGAGTCACCATGGCTAGCAAAATCCGTCGTGATGATGAGGTTGTTGTTCTTACTGGTAAGGACAAAGGTAAACGCGGCAAAGTTACTAAAGTTTTAGTTGCTGAAGGCCGTGTTTATGTTTCAGGCGTGAACCTGGTTAAGAAACATCAGAAGCCTGTTCCGGCCCTGAATACTCCAGGTGGCATCGTCGAGAAAGAAGCCTCAATTCACGTATCAAACGTAGCGATTGTTCAACCCGTCAACGGGCAAAGCAGATCGCGTTGGTTTCCGCTTTGAAGATGGCAAGAAAGTTCGCTTCTTCAAATCGAATAATGAAAAAATCTAAATAGCTATTGGAGTAATACGATGGCGAAACTGCATGAAATTTATAAAGACACCGTAGTTCCGGAACTGTTTAAACAGTTCGGCTACACCAGCGTCATGCAAGTCCCTCGGATTGTCAAAATCACACTCAATATGGGTGTTGGTGAAGCTGTTGCTGATAAAAAGGTTTTAGATAACGCAGTAGCAGATTTAACTGCTATCTCTGGTCAAAAGCCACTGGTGACTAAAGCTCGTAAATCAGTTGCTGGTTTCAAGATCCGTGAAGGCTACCCTATTGGTGCTAAAGTGACCCTGCGCGGCGAGCGTATGTGGGATTTCCTCGAACGTCTGGTATCGATCGCTATTCCGCGTATCCGGGACTTCCGTGGTGTAAACCCTAAATCGTTCGATGGCCGTGGTAACTACAGCATGGGCGTTCGTGAGCAAATCATTTTCCCAGAAATCGATTACGATAAAGTTGATGCGGTACGTGGTTTAGATATCACTATCACTACAACAGCTCGTACTGATGACGAAGGGCGTGCATTACTTGCCGCGTTTAACTTCCCATTCAAGAAATAAGGTGTAGGGTCATGGCAAAACAATCAATGAAAGCACGTGAAGTTAAAGCGTGCAGTACTGGTAGCCAAATACGCTGAGCAACGTCATGCGCTGCAGGACGCTATTGCTAATCCGGCGACTTCTGACGAAGACCGTTGGGCAGCAGTTCTGAAGTTACAGTCGTTACCGCGTGATTCAAGCCCTGCGCGTCAACGTAATCGTTGTCGTGTAACAGGTCGTCCTCACGGTTACCTTCGTAAATTCGGCATGAGCCGGATCAAGGTCCGTGAAGCAGCGATGCGCGGTGAAATTCCTGGCCTTCGTAAGGCCAGCTGGTAAGAATCACGGGAGTAACAGCTATGAGTATGCAAGATCCAGTAGCGGATATGTTTACTCGCATCCGTAACGGCCAAGCTGCCAAAAAAGTTGCGGTTAAGATGCCATCTTCAAAAATGAAGATTGCTATCGCGAAAGTATTAAAAGACGAAGGTTACATCGAAGATTTCGCTGTTTCTGCTGATGTAAAAGCAGAGCTGGAAGTTACTTTAAAGTATTTCCAGGGCAAATCAGTTATTGAAACTATCGATCGTGTTAGCCGTCCAGGTCTGCGTATCTATAAGAAACGCGGCGAATTACCAAAAGTAATGGGCGGTTTAGGTGTGGCTATTGTGTCTACATCTAAAGGGCTAATGACTGACCGTGCTGCGCGCAAGGTTGGTATCGGTGGCGAAATCATCGGCTACGTAGCGTAACGGAGGTAGTAATCTATGTCTCGTGTTGCTAAAGCCCCCATCGCCCTGCCAGCAGGTGTGACAATCACACTGAATGGTCAGAACGTGGTGATTAAAGGCAAAAACGGCGAGTTGACGTTAAACGTTAACCCTGCAGTTGAAATCGTTGTTGATGGTAACGTAGTTCGTACCAATCCTCGCGACGGTTTCGAAGGCGCTAACGCTCAAGCGGGTACCGCTCGTGCGTTAATAAACAACCTGGTTGTTGGTGTATCTGAAGGTTACACCCGCAAACTGGAATTAGTTGGTGTTGGTTATCGTGCGAAAGCCGAAGGCAAGGTTCTGAACCTGTCTCTGGGTTTCTCACATCCGGTTGCTTTTGAAGTGCCGGTTGGTATCACGATTGAAACTCCTTCTCAGACTGAAGTTCTGGTGAAAGGTGCTGACAAACAACTGGTTGGCCAAGTCGCTGCGAACATCCGGGCGTACCGTAAACCAGAGCCTTACAAAGGCAAAGGTGTTCGTTACGCTAACGAAAACGTGCGTCGTAAAGAAGCCAAGAAAAAGTAGGGTAGGACGATGGATAAGAAACTTGCTCGTCTGCGCCGCGCTAAACGCGTTCGCAGAAATATTATCGAACAAGGTGCGAACCGCTTGGTTGTACATCGTACACCACGTCACATTTACGCCCAGCTTATCGCACCAAATGCTGAAGTGATTGCTGCTGCTTCTACTGTTGAAGCTTCAATCCGCGAAGCACTGAAGTACACCGGTAACGTAGATGCTGCTAAAGCTGTAGGTAAAGCAATTGCTGAACGTGCACTGGCTAAAGGCGTGACTGCTGTTGCCTTTGACCGTAGCGGTTTCCAGTATCATGGTCGCGTTCAGGCTTTAGCGGACGCGGCGCGTGAAGCCGGTCTTCAATTCTAGGAGTAGATCATGGCTAACGTAGAAGCAAAACAACAATCTGATTTACAAGAGAAGCTGGTTGCTGTGAATCGTGTGTCTAAAGTTGTTAAGGGTGGTCGGATTTTCTCCTTCACTGCTCTGACAGTAGTAGGCGACGGTAACGGCCGTGTAGGCTTCGGTTACGGTAAAGCGCGCGAAGTACCAGCTGCTATTCAAAAAGCAATGGAAAAAGCTCGTCGTAACATGACTCAAGTTGAGTTAAATGGTAACACTCTTCATCACCCGGTTAAAGGTGTACACGCTGGTTCTAACGTGTATATGCAACCGGCGTCTGAAGGTACTGGTATCATCGCCGGTGGTGCAATGCGCGCTGTGTTAGAAGTAGCTGGCGTACAAAACGTACTGTCAAAATGCTACGGCTCAACCAACCCAATCAACGTAGTTCGCGCTACTATCAACGCCCTGTCTGCGATCAAATCGCCAGCTCAGGTTGCTGCGAAACGTGGCCTGCGCGTTGACGACATTCTGGGGTAATTTGCCATGGCTCAAAAGACAGTAAAAGTAACCCAAATCAAGTCAGGCATCGGTCGTTTACCGAAGCACAGAGCGACTTTGGTTGGTTTAGGCTTACGCCGTATTGGTCACACTGTAACACTGGAAGATACTCCTTCAGTGCGCGGTATGATCAACACTGTGTATTACATGGTTAAAGTTGAGGAGTAAGCGATGTTATTAAATACACTTTCTCCGGCTCCAGGTTCGAAAAAAGAGAAGCGCCGTTTAGGTCGTGGTATCGGTTCAGGCTTAGGTAAAACCGCTGGTCGTGGTCACAAAGGTCTGAAATCTCGTTCAGGCGGTAAAGTACGTCCAGGTTTCGAAGGCGGTCAAATGCCTCTGAAACAACGTCTGCCTAAGTTCGGTTTTACATCATTAAAAGGCTTAGTGTCTGCTGAAGTGCGTCTGCACGAGCTGGCTCTGGTTGCTGGTGATGTAGCTGATTTGAGCACGTTGACTGAAGCGAACGTAATTGCACGTAACATCAAATTCGCAAAAGTAGTTCTGTCTGGTGAATTGGCTCGTCCAATCACAGTGAAAGGTCTGCGTGTAACGAAAGGTGCTCGTGCTGCGATCGAAGCTGCTGGCGGTAAAGTCGAAGAATAATAAGGATAGTACGCGATGGCTAAACCAGGTCAGGACTCAAAAAGTGCAAAAGGCGGCTTCAGTGAACTGAAAGCTCGTCTGTTGTTGGTGCTGATTGCCATAATCGTTTTTCGACTAGGCTCATTTGTGCCAATTCCTGGAATTGACGCCACCGTGCTAGCTCAATTATTCGAGCAACAAAAAGGTACCATCGTTGAAATGTTTAACATGTTCAGCGGTGGTGCTCTTGAGCGTGCATCTGTGTTTGCACTCGGTATCATGCCTTACATTTCTGCTTCTATTATTGTTCAACTGTTGACGGTAATGCACCCGAAGATGGCTGAGCTGAAGAAAGAGGGTGAGGCTGGCCGACGTAAAATTAATCAGTATACACGTTACGGTACCTTGGGACTGGCCACTGTTCAGGCGGCCAGTATTGCAACAGGTCTACCAAATATGATGCCAGGCCTGGTTATTAATCCAGGCTTTGGTTTCTATCTGATTGCTGTGATTAGTCTTGTCACTGGCACCATGTTTTTAATGTGGTTGGGTGAGCAAGTTACTGAACGCGGTATTGGCAATGGTATTTCGCTGTTGATCTTCACTGGTATTGTTGCTGGCTTCCCGTCTGCCGTAGGCCAGACGATTGAGATGGCACGTCAAGGCGATATGCACTTTTTGTTACTGTTGTTTATTGCGGTTATCGTAGTGGTTGTAACCTGGTTCGTAGTTTTCTTCGAACGTGGTCAACGACGCATTGTGGTGAATTATGCGAAACGTCAGCAAGGCCGTCAGGTTTTTGCTGCGCAAAGCAGTCATTTGCCGCTTAAAGTCAATATGGCTGGTGTTATTCCACCGATCTTCGCATCAAGCATCATCTTGTTCCCAGGAACAATTGCTACCTGGTTTGGTACAGGTGATGGTATGATAGCTAACTTTTTCCAAGAGCTGGCTTTGATGCTGTCTCAGGGACAACCGCTGTATATTATTTTATATGCTGCGGCTATCGTGTTTTTCTGTTTCTTTTATACAGCGTTGGTTTTTAACCCACGTGAAACAGCAGACAACCTGAAAAAATCTGGCGCCTTTATTCCGGGTATTCGCCCTGGTGAGCAGACGTCTAAATACATTGATAAAGTGATGACACGCCTGACCTTAGCTGGCGCGGCTTACATCACCTTTATCTGTTTGGTTCCTGAGTTCATGATGGTTGCACTTGATGTGCAATTCTATTTCGGCGGTACATCTTTATTGATTATCGTCGTCGTGATTATGGACTTTATGGCACAGGTACAGACCCACTTGATGTCTCATCAATATGAGTCTGTGCTTAAAAAAGCAAATCTTAAGGGCTTCGGTCGTTAAGGTAATTTTGCGGAGTTAAGTCATGAAAGTACGAGCTTCCGTTAAGAAGATCTGCCGTAACTGCAAAGTTATCAAGCGCAACAATGTTGTGCGGGTAATTTGTGTAGAGCCTAAGCACAAACAACGTCAAGGCTAACAGCAGAAACATTAGGTCAGGGCTGAACTATTTGGTTTAGCCCCGACTTATTGTTGCAATATGGCCGCCGTTTGAGTATCCTTACGGGCTTTTCAAATCGGCACCCTTAAACTCATTTATAGGAGAACGTTAGTGGCCCGTATCGCTGGCATTAACATCCCCGATAATAAACATGCGGTCATTTCTTTGACTTATGTTTTTGGTATCGGTAAAACCCGCTCAAAAGCCATCCTGGCTGCAGTGGGTATCGAAGAAAATCGTAAAATCTCTACGTTATCTGACGCAGAGCTCGATACTCTTCGTGACGAAGTTGCTAAGTACACCGTTGAAGGTGACTTACGCCGTGAAATCACGTTAAACATCAAACGTTTGATGGACCTTGGTTGCTACCGTGGCCTGCGCCATCGTCGTAGTCTGCCGGTTCGTGGTCAGCGCACTAAAACAAATGCGCGTACCCGCAAGGGCCCACGCAAAGCAATTAAGAAATAAAACGGGGTAAAACATGGCTAAAGCACCAGTTCGTACTCGTAAACGGGTAAAAAAGCAAGTTTCTGACGGTATGGCTCATATCCATGCGTCTTTCAACAATACCATTGTCACGATTACTGACCGTCAAGGCAATGCTCTGTGCTGGGCAACTGCCGGTGGTTCAGGTTTCCGTGGTTCGCGTAAGTCTACGCCGTTTGCTGCACAGGTTGCTGCTGAGCGTGCTGGTACTGCCGCGTTAGAATATGGTCTGAAGAATCTTGAAGTGTTTGTTAACGGTCCTGGTCCAGGTCGTGAATCAGCCATTCGTGCGCTGAACGCTGCTGGTTACCGCATTACGAATATCACCGACGTGACGCCAATTCCACACAATGGTTGCCGTCCACCGAAAAAACGTCGCGTGTAACAAGCGCTTCTAAGATTATTGGAGAAAGAAGATGGCAAGATATTTGGGTCCTAAGCTCAAACTGAGTCGTCGCGAAGGTACAGATCTGTTCCTGAAAAGCGGCGTCCGAGCAATTGATTCAAAGTGTAATTTAACAACTGCTCCTGGTCAGCACGGCGCTCGTCGCGGTCGTTTATCAGACTACGGTTTACAATTACGCGAAAAACAAAAAGTACGTCGTATTTATGGCGTATTAGAGAAGCAGTTCCGTAACTATTACAAAGAAGCTGCTCGTTTGAAAGGTAACACCGGCGAAAACCTGCTCCAGTTGTTGGAATCACGTTTAGACAACGTGGTTTATCGCATGGGTCTGGCTAGCACACGTGCAGAAGCACGTCAGTTAGTCAGCCACAAAGCTATCATGCTTGATGGCCGCGTTGTGAATATCCCATCTTACGCTGTGTCACCAGAACAAGTGATCGCTGTTCGCGAAAAAGCTAAGAAGCAAGCACGTATCGTTGCTGCTTTAGAAGTTGCTGAACAACGCGAGAAACCAACTTGGATTGAAGTTGACACGAAGAAAGATGGAAGGCGTTTACAAACGTCGTCCAGAGCGTTCAGATTTGTCTGCTGACATCAACGAACAGTTAATCGTCGAGCTTTACTCTAAGTAGTAAGGCATTTTCTTAAGAGAGGATACAATGCAGGGTTCTGTCACCGAATTCCTTAAGCCGAGATTAGTTGGTATCGAAAAAATCAACCCAACTCGTGCCAAAGTTACTTTGGAACCACTTGAGCGCGGTTTCGGGCATACCTTGGGCAACGCGTTACGTCGGATCCTTTTATCGTCAATGCCAGGTTGTGCAGTGACGGAAGTGGAAATCGACGGCGTGCTTCATGAGTACAGCGCCAAAGAAGGCGTGCAAGAAGATATCATCGATATCCTTTTGAACCTGAAAGGCTTAGCCGTTCGTTTGGAAGACAAAGACGAAGTCACTCTGACTTTAACCAAAAAAGGTGCTGGCCCTGTAACTGCTGGAGACATCCAGCGTGGCGACGGTGTGGTTATCGTAAATCCGGAACACGTGATCTGTAACCTGACTGGCGAAACTGAGTTCAGTATGCGCCTGAAAGTAGAGCGTGGTCGTGGTTACGTGCCTGCATCAGCCCGAGTGTCCTCTGAAGATGACGAACGTCCAATCGGTCGTTTGTTACTCGATGCGTCTTTCAGCCCGGTTGAGCGTATTGCTTATTCGGTTGAAGCTGCTCGGGTTGAACAACGTACTGACCTGGACAAACTGGTTATCGACATGGAAACCAACGGCACTGTTGAGCCGGAGGAAGCAATTCGTCGTGCTGCGACAATTCTGGCTGAACAGCTGGAATTCTTCGTAGAACTGCGCGACAAGAGCGAGCCAGAAAAACGTGAAGAGAAGCCGGAGTTTGATCCGATTCTGTTACGTCCTGTCGATGATCTGGAATTAACAGTTCGTTCTGCCAACTGTCTGAAGGCAGAGCAGATTCAGTACATCGGTGATCTGGTGCAACGTACCGAGGTTGAGCTTCTGAAGACGCCTAACCTGGGTAAAAAGTCACTTACCGAAATCAAAGACGTGTTGGCGTCACGCGGTTTATCTCTGGGCATGCGCCTGGAAAACTGGCCGCCAGCAAGTTTGGTAAATAAAGACTAACCAGATACCAGTTCCTGGTTTAGTGAGAAGGAATAGATCATGCGCCATCGCAAGAGTGGTCGTCAGTTAAACCGGAACAGCAGCCACCGTCAGGCAATGTTCCGCAATATGGCAAGCTCGTTGGTGAAGCACGAAATCATCAAAACGACTTTGCCAAAAGCAAAAGAGTTACGCCGTGTAATCGAACCTCTGATTACACTGGCTAAAAATGATAGCGTTGCAAACCGCCGTTTAGCTTTTGCCCGTACACGTGATAAAGAAGTTGTTGGTTTGTTGTTCAACGTGCTAGGTCCGCGTTACAACGCGCGTCCAGGTGGTTACACTCGTATTCTGAAGTGTGGCTTCCGTACTGGTGACAATGCACCAATGGCATACATCGAGTTAGTTGACCGTCCAGAAGTGGGCGCTCTGCCAGTGGAAGAAACTGCTGCTGAGTAATCATCTCGATATTAAAAAAGCCGGCTTACGCCGGCTTTTTTTTTGCCAAAATTTTGGTCAGCGGATAGCCCGGTTGGATTCCAGATTTGCTTGCATTATCTGTATGTAGTTTTCGGATTAGAAGTTTTTAGCCGATATATTCCGCACCGCTTCTTGTAGTTATAGGGCTCTAGATTTAGCTGCCTGATGTGCGAATTTTGCCGCATTGGTACGTCAATTAACGAATTGTTGCCGTATCGTCTGAAAGCCTGGTCAGTTTACTGTGTTAATGCTGTGTTTCGATGTTAGCGTTTTCGCACAGGGCAGAGTTTTGAACGTGACCCGACGAGAAAGCAAATCAATGTTTTTGCGAGTGGTAACATCTGGAACGACTCACTCTAGGTCACTAATGGCTTATCGACGTTATCGCAATCGGCCTGTGCCGGGATTTCCTGCGTGAGTTTTAATAGATCTGAATCATCGCTGGCATAAATAAAACGCGGCTTCGTTGAATCGAATAGCCGGTTTCATTTTAACTTGGTTTGCTTTTTCAAACCTCAAACAGCGGATGGCGGTACCTGCGGCTGAAACCTTTGGCTTGCGTACCAAACTACTGTGTATTCCCAGTAAACGCGATGCATACATAAAAAATCTGCGCCTTCGAGTCGCAGTATCAAAGCAGGTTTTAACCAGTGCATTCGTCTTGTGATGCCGTCGGAGCCAGCGTGGTCACAGTTGCCCAGAACACTAGTGAAAATTGTCGGTATTTGCTCGACAAAGTGCCGTTCGGCACCAACACTGAATGGCTAAGCTGGCCTCTTGTGAGCATAACGAAATTGCCAAAAAACTGGTTATTGCACCGACCTTTTATCCATAGTGCTGCACTGTTACTTGTGCTGGGTAATGTCGCTTTTTTGCTAGCTAGCCAGCTTGCATGGTGGTTATGGCTGCCAGCGGTGCTTTGGTCACTGCCAGTTCTCTGCGTGGTTCATCTATTGCTGAGTGCACTGTTGTTGTCACTGCATCGCTGGCTTTTTGACCTCAAAGCGCAGATCCTGACACAGCACCAGTCAGAGCAAGAACTGACCAGTCGGGTGGATGAACTATTGCAGGACGCCTACTTACCGCTCAGCCGGGACAGCAGTTTGCCGGACCGTCTGGTTTTGCTGCGTCAGACTCTACAGCATCAGCTGCGGCGAGAACAAGAGATCCGGCAACTGGTGCGGGTGCAAGGTTTGGTCGATCATGAACTGGCTATTGGCAACCGGATTTATTTTGAAAGTAAACTGCAACATTACCTGCTTGATCCGGCTGAACCTCAGACTGGTGCACTATTTTTGATCCAGCTCAGTCATCCAGAGCTTAGTGTCGGGCCGAATGATGCGATTCAGCGTCTGGCCGGTAGTGCGGATTTGATCCAGCAATTAGTCAATCATCTTGCCATCTCTGTATTGGCGCGCGTAGCCGATGCTGATCTGGCATTGCTGATCCCGGGCATGGAACAAAAAGATGCTGAACAGCTCGGCGATCGGTTGGCGATGGTATTGAGCCGTGCTAGTTTTTTTGCCGGCTACGAAGACTTTGATCTCGTACATCTGGGATATGTAATTTATCAGCAGGGACAAACCAGTTATCAGGTGATGTCAGAAGCGGATATGGCATTAAAAACCGCGCAACTGCAGGGGCCAAATGCAGCATTCGGGTTTTATCCGGAACATAAGCCAAAAATTAAGGGCTCAGTATGGTGGCGGACTGAACTGGGCAATGCGTTGCGTGAACATCGGTTTCTATTAAGTTTCCAGCCTGTATTCTCCTGGCAGCAGCATGACATTATTCAACATGAGGTATTGGTCCGGTTACAAAGCAGTGACGGCGATAAACTGGCAGCTGCTGTGTTTCTGCCGATGGCGGTGAACTGTGGATTAACAGCTGCACTGGACCAATACGTGCTGAGCAAAGCGGCCAAGCTGTGCCAACTGGAACAAAAAATCGGTGTGCGGTGCAGCGTGAATATGACGGTGGAGTCCTTACTCAATCAGGATTTTATGCTGTGGCTACAACAAAGCCTGCAGACAGGTCAGCTGGTGGCCGCACAACTGGCACTTGAAATCGACGAATACCATCT
Source organism: Rheinheimera sp. (assembly GCA_034519945.1). Lineage (GTDB taxonomy): Bacteria > Pseudomonadota > Gammaproteobacteria > Enterobacterales > Alteromonadaceae > Pararheinheimera. Next base: position 40,586 of record JAXHNX010000014.1, on the reverse strand, counting down.
GATCAAGCAGTACAAAAAGTTGAAGCCGAAGTTGATTCGATTGCAACAGCAGGGATTTAGCCTAATCATTGACCATGTCGGCTTAAATATCAGCCCTTGTCAGTACCTGACCGAATTGCCTGTTGAGGCTGTGAAGTTGCATGCTTCAGTGGTCCGGCATATCGACAGTCAGCTGGAGCAGCAGCTGTTTATCCGCGGTCTAGTAGCCAGTCATCAGGCTCGTGGCGTAAAAGTGATCGCCACGGGGGTTGAATCACAGGCGGAGTGGCAGATGTTACAGAAATTAGGTGTCAATGGTGCGCAGGGTTTCTACTTCAGCCAGCCGTTAGCCGAACTGATGCCACAGGCGCAACTCAGCTGATTTAATTTGCTGATATTGTTCTGGCGTGAGCCGCTCCCGATGCAACAAACCATCAAGTCCCTGTAAGCCGCCGGTATGGAAAAATACCAACCGCTGACCGGCTCTGATGTGCCCCTGGTTCAACGCTACCAGCAGGGTTTGCAGCGCCTTACCGGTATATACTGGTTCCAGTGGCAGGTCTTGCTGACTGAGTTGCAAACAGAGTTGCAAAGTCCCGGCGTCAAATTGGCCATAACGCTGACCGCTAGAATCGGCTATCAGTTGCCAATTGCGCTGATGCGGCACTAACGCTGCGATCTGCTCCGGCAGACTTGAATCTTTCACCACTGTGATCCCCCAAATCGGTATCTGTGGATGACCGAGGGCCAGTCCGGCAACAGTGCCGCCGCTGCCAGTCGCGCAGCAGATAAGGTCTGCGGCGCCAGCAGGCGTGTTGTGCAGTTGTAATTCTGCGACCCCCTGCACACCCAAAGGGCCGGTGCCACCTTCCGGCACCAACAACCATTCCGGAAATTGTTGCTGTAGTGCCGCCTGATAGTCAGGTTGCTGGCGTTGCCGGTACTGCTGTGGGCTGACAAAACTCAGTTGCATACCTTGTTCCTGACATGCTGCCAAGGTTGGATTTAGCACAGCGCCATCGTGGCGGACTATTGCATGCGTTTGAAAGCCAAAGGCTTTTCCAGCAGCAGCGACAGCAGCCAGATGATTAGAAAAGGCGCCGCCAAAGGTCAGAATTCCCCTTTTTTCATCTTGTTGTATATGCTGAATATGGTACTTTAGTTTTAACCATTTATTGCCTGCGATCACAGGCACGCGGCACTGTAGATGACAGACCCACAGCTCTGCCTGGTGTTGTGTCAAGACTGGCAAATGGATTTGTTGCCAGTGTTGTCGATAAAACGGTGTGTTCACAGATGCAGCCAGACCCGGCATAACCAGACCAACAAGGTGTCAGAGTGTTTGCATGATACAGAAATTTGCCCGGAGATTCCGCAATCAGACCAGGCGTCTTCATGTGCCCGCGCATGTTGCCGCGATTTATTTGCAACCTGAGCAGCTGAAACTGGTGGTGTTGCAAAGTGCGGATCGCAAACTGTTCAAAGCGGAAACCGTCCGGCTGGCTGACGATGACAAACTGATCTCAACCTGTCTGCAGCTCGCTGCTGAATTGCCAAAACAGACGCCACTTTGTTTGGTGCTGAGCCCGGATCGCTACCAATTATTACAGTTGGACAAGCCAGCAGTGACGGATGCAGAGATCTTACAGGCCCTGCCATGGCAAATTCGTGATCTGGTCAGTTATGCCCCCGATGATCTGGTGCTCGACTATTGTGATGTCACAGAACAAACCAATCAAAATCAGCCCCGTATTCAGGTCGTCGCCAGTCAGCGCAGTTTCCTGGCACCGATTTGCAAAGCTTTACAGCAGCAACAGGTATCGCTGCAAAATATTCAACCCGATGAATGGCTGGCGCGCAACCTGCTTCCGGCACAGCCACAGGCCGTATTAATGCTCAGCCATCAGCCGGGTCAGGACGTCAATATTCAGATTGTGCGAGACGGCATGTTATATGTCAGCCGTAAATTGCGCGGCTTTCAGCGGATTGAACAGATGTCGTTTACCGATCTTAGCCGCGGTTTGCTCGATAATCTGTTATTGGAAGTGCAGCGTTCGCTGGATTTTTTTGAAGGTCAAATGCGTCAGCCACCGGTGAAAGAAATATTGTTTTTGCTGGCGACGCCGGAGCTGTCGGCAATCGTGCAATATTTTGTGCAGAATGGTTTCACACAGGTGCGGGCGATGGATTTATCAGCATACATGCCGGGCGTCAGCCTTGCTGAACAAGGTGAGTACTGGTTACCGCTGGCTGGCGCGCTGGAATTGTTGCTAAGTGCGGAGAATCCCATTGAAACAACGCATTAATTTGTATCAACCGTCGTTGCAACCGGTGCAGCAGCGTTATGCGCTGGCCGGGTTAGTGCGCACTTGTGTGATCATTGTTGCGCTGTTTGCGCTTGGTATTGGCGGCCTTAAGTATCAGTTACAACAGCAGCAGCGGCAACTCGCCAGCATGAACCAGGCGGTGCAGCAGAAATCGACAGAACTGGCCAATCTGCAACAAGCACTGGATAACCGGCAGCCGGAGCAAACGTTGGTGTTGCAAGTGGAGCAGCTGAGTATCGAAATTAGCCAGAAACAGCAGCTGTTGCAGTACCTGACTGCTGATCAGCAAGCCAGCCGTCCTGCCTTTGCTGCGGTGATGCAGCAGTTGAGTCAGCAGGATTTGCCGCAGTTCTGGTTGCGCAGTTTTCGTCTCGGCAAGCAGGGTATTGAATTTGATGGTGTAACACGGGATGCCGCGTTGGTGCCACGTTGGCTGCAGCAATTAGGTCAAAGCGCGTATTTCACTGGCCAGCATTTTTCCAGCGTCGGCTTACTGCCACTGCAACAAGACTACCTGCAATTTCATGTCAGCAGTGTGGCGTCGTCACAATTATTACCGACAACAAACAGCGCGGAGATGCCGAAATGACCCGCTGGCAACAACTCAGTGAACAGTATTTGCAGCTGCAGCTGCGCGAGCGCCGGCTGATTTTTCTGTCCAGCCTGGCACTGTTATTGTGGTTGGGTGCTTTATATGCGGTTGAGCCATTATGGCAAGCGCTGCAAGCCGGTAAACAGCAGCAGAAACTGGTGTTGCAACAGATGTCACAACTTCAGCAACAGGTTGACACTGTGCTGCAAGTGTTGAATACCGATCCAAACGCGCAGATCCGCAGCCAGATCAGTCAAAGCCAGCAACAACGTGACCAGCTCAGTGTGCAGATAAAGCAGCTAACCGGCCGTTATGTCAGCCCGGAGCAGATGTTGCCGTTATTGCAGGACGTGCTGAAAAGTAGTCCTGGCGTGAAACTGGTACGGCTGCGCAGTTTACCGGCGGAGCCGGTCAGGCTGGCACCTGCGCCGCAGGTTGCCGCACAGTCTGCAGCCGCTACGGCAGGTCAGAACGCGCCAGTTGCACCGCTGTTATATCTGCATAAAACCGAAATCAGTTTTAGTGGCCAATATGCGCAGCTGCAGCAGTTATTGCAACAGCTGGAACACCTGCCATGGCAGCTGCACTGGCATCAGCTAGAGTACAAAGTATCAGAACACCCTCAGGCCGAACTGCGGCTGGAACTGGAGACTATCAGTGAACAAGCCGATTATCTGCGGATTTAGTCTGGTCCTGGCCAGCTTTGCCAACCTGGCAGCGGCCTCCAGCGATCCGACAGCGCCGGACGCCGTGCTGGCTACCAATCCGTCAGTCACAGCCGTTGTGCAGGCAGTGCCCAAGCTGAGTCTGATCCGGCAGGAAGGCAAAGAACGGCTGGCGGTACTTGACGGTCAGCAGCGGCGGGTCGGTGCTATGCATGGTCAATATAAAGTGCAGTCGATCGGAGCGGGTACCGTGATATTAGCGCAGGGGCAACGTCAGCTGACGTTGCAGTTATTTCCTCCAATGAAAAAGTAGCAGATGTTATGGCGAAACCTTTTCCACTGATCGCAGTGCTTTTCTTACTGCAGGGCTGCAGTCTTACGTCTGGCCCTGACGTGCTGACACGTTCACAGGCCGAACTGAATAAAAATCAACAAACTGCGGCCAAACCTAAACCACTGCAGGTGCCGGCAGCAGTCAGTGCCGACGTATTAAGCGCCAGTGCAATGCCATTGCAGAATACACCGCTACTGCCGCGTTTTAATCTGGCGGCATCCGCGGTGCCGGCAGCGGAGTTTTTTGCCTCACTGGTCAGCGATTCTGATTTCAGTATCGTGGTACATCCTGACGTACGCGGTATTGTGAGTCTGCAGCTAAAACAGGTGACGTTGCCGGAAGTGATGGCGGTGGTACAGCAGATCTACGGCTTTGACGTACGCCAGCAGGGACTGATTTATCAGGTTTACCCGGCCGGTTTACGCACTGAAACTATTGCGGTGAACTATCTGCTGATGCAGCGCCATGGCTTGTCGTCTATTGCGGTTAATTCCGGCGGCGTGTCGCAGGATCAGCAAAATAACGGTCAAAATGGTAATAATCAGAACAATCGGAATAATCAACAAAATCAAAATGGTGATAGTCAAAACGGTCTTGGCAACGGCAATCAGCAGCAACAATTTAATGGCAGCATGATCCAGAGCACCAGTAAAACCGATTTTTGGAAGGATTTGCAGGAAGCGGTCCGCGGTATTCTGGGCAATGCGCCACAGCGTACTGTCGTGGTATCGCCGCAAGCTGGTTTGGTCACAGTCCGCGGCATGCCTGACGAAATTGCGGCAGTCCGGGCTTTTTTGCAGCAGACAGAAACTCACCTGCAACGTCAGGTCATTCTTGAAGCCAAGATCATTGAAGTGACGCTGAACGACGATTACCAGCAAGGTATTAACTGGCAAAATGCCTTGGCAAACATCGATTCGACGAACCTGACACTGAGTAATACTCGCGGCAGTTTTGGCAATAAAATCAGTGCTGGTATTGGTGGATTAACGTCGATTGCGTTTGAAAATGCCGATTTTGAAGGTGTGATTAGCCTGTTGTCGACGCAAGGTGATGCGCAGGTGCTGTCGAGCCCGCGGGTGACGGCAGTAAATAATCAAAAAGCGGTGATTAAAGTCGGTCAGGACGAGTATTTTGTCACCGACGTGTCGAGCAATACCACAACGGCGACCAACGGTATTCAGAACACCACACCCAGCATTACGCTGCAGCCGTTTTTTTCCGGTATTGCACTGGATGTAACACCACAAATTGATGCCAATGGTCAGGTGATTTTGCATGTGCATCCGTCGGTCACTGAAACTGCCGAGCAGGTGAAAACCATCCGGCTGTCCAATGAAGACGTTATTTTGCCGCTGGCGCAAAGTAATATCCGTGAATCCGACACCATTATCAAAGCCAGCAACGGCGAAATTGTGGTGATTGGTGGCCTGATGCAGACCGTGATCAGCGATCAGGAAAGCGGCGTGCCGGGCCTGCGCTCGATACCATTGCTGGGCAACTTGTTTAAGTCGAGCAGTAAGTCGGAAAAGAAAAAAGAGCTGGTGATCCTGCTCAAACCCACCGTCACTGGTGCTGAGGTGTGGCAACAACAAATTCAGCAGTCCAGCCTGCAAATGCAGGACTGGCAGCAACGGCGCTGACGATGTATCTGGCCCATTTTGCTTTGCAGCAGTTTCCATTTGGCCTGACGCCGAATACCGGCTTTTACGTCGGTTTAAACGGGCATCAGCAGGCGATGGAAGTGCTGCAGACCGCACTGGGCCACGGTGAAGGGTTTATCAAAGTGACAGGCGAAGTGGGGACCGGCAAAACATTGTTATGCCGCAAACTGCTGAACGAAGCGCCGGCGCACTGGAGTCTGGCCTACATTCCCGATCCAAATCTGGACCCGCAGCAGTTACGCTGGGCCTTGGCGCTGGAACTCGGCCTGAAGCAATCTGACAATATCGATCAGCAGCAACTGGCGCATTTGCTGCAGCGTCAGCTGTTATTGCTGGCAGGTGCTGGCCGACAGGTGGTGTTGTTAGTCGATGAAGCACAGGCTCTGCCGGATGAGACGCTGGAAGCGCTGCGGTTGATCACCAATCTGGAAACTGAACAACATAAACTGGTACAGGTGGTGTTGTTTGGCCAGCCTGAACTCGACAAACGGCTGGCACAGGCCAAATTTCGCCAGCTACGGCAACGTATCAGTTTTTCCTACCAGTTACCGCAATTACAACGGGCTGAAGTCGCGGCCTATCTGCAGCAACGGCTGCTGTTTGCCGGCAGCCAGCAAATGTTATTCAGCAAGCTGTCCTTGTGGTTATTGAGTCACTACAGCCGGGGCATTCCGCGGCTGATTAATGTGCTGGCACATAAAGCCCTGTTATTAAGCTATGGTGCCGGTCTGAGCCGCGCCGGCTGGTGGCAGATGTATCAGGCGGCGGTGGATACTGAAGATGTGCAACAGTCTCCACATGGCTGGCTGGCGACGACTGCGGTGGTGGTGGTGCTGTCGTTGCTGATATCGCTGTGGTTACAACCTTCTGGCTTGCTTGCGTTATGGAGTATGCCATGAGTGTGATCAATCAGATGCTGCGCGATTTGGACAAACGGCAGGCCCGCCCAGCGGCATCATCAGGGCCGTCTTTGCCAAGTAGCACTTCAACCTGGCGCTGGTTGTGGTGGCTGTTGCTGTTACCAGTGCTGTGGTTTGGCGCGCAGTGGCTTAGTCAAAACTGGACTGGTGTGACGCCGGGCGCTGTGCCGCCTGCTGTTCCAGCCGCAAAACAAGCTACAACACCGGCCACGACACCCGTCATAACACCCGCCGCAGCAGTGGTCAAAACGGCAGCTCCGGAAGTGCCAGCGGCAACACCACAAGCTGCGGTGTTGCCTGCCGAGCAGCAGGTTCCAGCACAAGCCCTAGTTGTACCAGCAGTGCCTGCTGCGCAAACAACCGATGCGCTAAAATCAGCGATACAAACCCCGGAGGTAGAGGTCGCAGCGCCTGAAGTCACCGCGATTACAGCAACCGAACCTGACAACGCCGACGCTTTTGCCTTGTCGGCAGAAACCGCAGCCTTTTTGCAGGACGCCGAAAACCTGCCGGTCGCGGAACCCAACGAGCCGCCGGTGAAACAAGCCAAAATGACCGTGACGCGGACAGATCCAAGCCAATCGGGCCCACAGCATTTGCGTGCGCTGGCGATGCAGGCACAGGCCACGGGTCGCTTTGCTGAAGCGGAAACTGCCTGGTTACAGCTGATCAGGCAGCAACCCCAGCAGGCGGAATCATATGAAGCGCTGGCGCAGCTGTATCTGCGGCAACAGCAGCCACAACGGCTGGTCTCATTGCTGCAACAAGCCCAACAGCAGCAACTGCAGTCACCGGCATTGCAATGGGCCCAAGTCCAACTGCTGGCCAGCACTCAACAATGGCAAATACTGCTTGGCGCATTGACGCCGGAACTGCAGCAACAATATCCGCAACAGGCATTGGCTTTAGAAGCGCATGCGGCGCAGCAACTGGGCCAGACCGATCGTGCATTACAGGTGTACCAGCGCTGGACGGAACGAACGCCACAGGACAGCCGGGCCTGGCTTGGACTGGCCACGTTACTGGATCAGTCCGGTCAATGGCCGCAGGCGAAACAGGCCTACCAACATGCGCTGCAGCTGGGTGGTCTGACCGACGCCAGCCGCCAGTTTATTCAACAGCGATTACAGCAAGACACACAGAGTTGATATGCAAAGACCCCGGTTAAAAATGCGGCTTGGCGACCTGTTGGTGCATGAAGGCATCATCAGCGAGCAACAGCTGAATAATGCGCTGGCAGCGCAGCAACAAAACGGCCGCAAACTTGGCGCGACGCTGATTGGTCTGGATTACCTCAGCGAAGACCAACTGCTGCAGTTTTTGTCGCAACAGCTGAATGTGCAGTTCCTTGATATTGCCCAGCGTCGTATTGAACCGCGGGTGGCGCAGATGTTGCCTGAAGTGCATGCGCGCCGGCTACGGGCGCTGGTGCTGGAAGATCGCGGCGACTCGGTATTGCTCGGCATGAGCGATCCGGCGGATTTATCCAGCCTCGACCAGATCGCACCTTTGCTGGAACCCAAGCAAATTGAAATTGCCGTGGTGCGTGAAAGCCAGTTGATTGAAGCTTTCAATAACCTGTATCGCCGCACCCAGGAAATTCAGAGTTTTGCCCACCAGCTGCAGGAAGAATACGAAGAAACCGAAACCATTGATTTCGCAGCGCTCAGCACCGAAGGTGACCAGGACAATACCATCGCCCGGCTGCTGCAGTCATTGTTTGAAGATGCGGTCCAAGTGCGTGCTTCGGATATTCACATTGAACCGGATGAAAAAGTATTGCGCATTCGTCAGCGTGTCGACGGTGTGTTGCAGGAAAGTGTGTTACAGGAAACCGGCATCGCTCCAGCGCTGGTGCTGCGGCTAAAACTGATGGCCAGTCTGGATATTTCGGAAAAACGCCTGCCGCAGGATGGCCGTTTCCAGATGAAAATCAAAGGCCACACCATCGATGTGCGGATGTCGACGATGCCGGTGCAACACGGCGAATCGGTGGTGATGCGATTGCTGGACCAAAGTGCTGGCTTGCTCAGTCTGGAAGAAACCGGCATGCCGCCGGCGATTGTATCCCGCTTACGCCGGATCATCCAAAGCCCGCATGGCATGGTGTTGGTGACGGGCCCAACCGGTTCGGGGAAAACCACCACCTTGTATGGTGTATTGTCAGAGCTCAACCAGCCGGGGGTGAAAATCATCACGGTTGAAGATCCGGTGGAATACCGGCTGCCGCGAATTAATCAGGTACAAATCAACCATAAAATCGGTCTCGATTTTGCCAGCGTGCTGCGCACCAGTTTGCGCCAGGACCCGGACATTCTGATGGTGGGGGAGATGCGCGATCAGGAAACTGCCGAGATGGGCCTGCGCGGCGCCTTAACCGGCCACCTGGTATTGTCGACACTGCATACCAACGATGCGGTCACCAGTACCTTGCGGCTGATTGATATGGGCGCGGCGCCTTATCTGGTCGCCAGTGCGCTGCGGGCCATCCTGGCGCAGCGTCTGGTAAGGCGCGTCTGCCAGCACTGCAAACAAAGTTATCAGCCGGATGAACTGGAACAGACCTGGCTGCGCCATTTCCGCGCACCAGCCGGTTTGCAGTTCTGGCGTGGCAAGGGTTGTCAGTCCTGTCATTATTCCGGTTACAAAGGTCGGATCGGGGTATTTGAACTGCTGGTGATCGACAAACCGCTGGCGGACGCGTTACGGCGCAATGACACCGAAGAATTTGGCCGTATCGCCTACAACTCGCCCACGTTCAGTACCCTTGGCACTATGGCGCTGGAGTATGCCCAGCAAGGCATTACCAGTCTGGACGAAGTGATCCGGGTGTCTGAGTATGTTGATTTGGATACGATGGCAGGGACTCCCTGATGGCGACATTCCGCTACAGCGCACGTGATCAGCAAGGCCGGCTACAAAGCGGCGATATTGATGCGCCAAGCGAAACTGCGGTGGCGGATCAGCTGCAACGCCGTCAGCTGATCCCGCTGCGGATTGATGCGGTGGCGCCAGCGCGCAACCTGAATATCGACCTGTCTGGCTGGTTTGGCCCTGTGGTCAAACTGCCCGAGCTGATTGTGTTTGCCCGGCAAATGTTTTCGCTGATGAAAGCCGGTATTCCGATCATCCGCGCCATTCGGGGCCTGGCCGAGAGCACCAGCTCCAAAGCGCTGAATGAGGTGTTGCTGGATTTGGCAGAGCAGCTGGAAAAAGGCCGCAGTTTGTCGGTGGCGATGGCCAGCCATTCGAAAGTATTTAACCGGCTGATCGTTAGTATTGTGCATGTTGGCGAAAACACCGGCCGGCTCGATGATTCTTTTGCTCAGTTGTCGGATTATTTTGAGCAGGAAATGGAAACCCGCCGGCAAATCAAACAAGCGACGCGTTATCCGTCTTTTGTGTTGCTGGCGATTGTCATTGCGATGGTGATCCTGAATATTTTTGTGATCCCGCAGTTTGCCTCAATGTTCAGGCGCTTTAATGCTGAGCTGCCTTGGACTACACAGGTGTTGATTGCAACTTCAGAGTTTTTTTACAACTACTGGCCCTGGTTGTTGCTCGGCAGCATTGTTGCTGGTTTTTCGCTGTACCGCTATCTGCAGACCGACGACGGCCGGTATCGCTGGAGTCGCTATAAACTGCGGATGCCGCTGATGGGCGACATTATCAACCGCGCCACGCTCGGCCGTTATGCCCGTAGTTTTGCGCTGATGCTGCGCGCTGGCGTGCCGCTGACCACAGCGCTTAGTCTGGTGGCGGAAGCGGTCGACAACGATTTTATGGCGGACAAAATCCGCGAGATGCGGCGCAATATCGAACGTGGCGAAAGTTTGGTGCGCGTCTCGGCGCAAAGCGGCTTGTTTACGCCGCTGGTGATGCAAATGCTGGCGGTCGGTGAAGAAACCGGCCAGATGGATGACATGTTGCAGGAAGTGGCATTGTTTTATGAACGGGAAGTCGCCTTTGATTTAAAGTCGCTGACAGCGAAAATCGAGCCTATTCTGATCACTGTGGTCGCGGTGATGGTGCTGTTATTGGCTCTGGGGATATTTACCCCAATGTGGGACATGCTCAGTGCTTATAAAAAAGGCAACTGAGCCAGCTTGGCAATCGACAGAAAAGCTGTCATTAATTAGTGTAATCAAAACTATAAACTATAGATTTAAGCCCCGGAGAACTGCGTATGCGTACTATCTCAAGACAGCAACAAGGCTTTACCTTAATCGAATTAATCATTGTTATTATCATTTTGGGTTTATTGGCGGCCACAGCATTGCCCCGTTTCCTGAGAGTCGCATCACAGGCGGAAGATGTGTCGGTGGAGGCCACCGCAGGTGGTTTTGCTTCAGCGGTGGGCTTAGTGCGTGCAGGCTGGGAAATCGCCGGCCGGCCAAATAACAATGCCACGACCCAGCTGACGGTGGTGCAGTACGACAATACGAGCATCGGCGTCGATGGCGCTATTGGATACCCTTCCGGCAATCCAGGTGCCAGTACGCTGGCATCTACAGTTGATGATGCTGACTGTGTCTATCTGTTTAACAATCTGTTTCAGCAGGCGGGTATCGCCACTGTCAGTGCGACTTTTGCCAGCACGACCGACTTTTTTGTCCGATCAGCCAGTAATGTCTGTGAATACCATCAAACGGCGGGTTTAACGGCAGCTCCCGCGGCAGGCACCGGGGCCACGAACGGCTTTACCTATGATGCTGCAACAGGTAACGTGTTGTCTTTCCTGAATAAACCTAACTAATCGAGTAATGTAATGCAAAAGAGTAAAGGTTTTACCTTAGTTGAACTGGTGATTGTGATTGTGATACTCGGCATTCTGGCGGTCACTGCGGCACCAAAATTTCTGGACCTGACCGGTGATGCCAAGCGCAGTACCGTCAATGGGGTCAAAGCGGCGTTGCAGTCAGCCAATACGATTATTTACAGCAAAGCCGTGTTGGCTGGTGTGCAAAAAGAAGATGCTGCACAAGTTGCTACCGATGGTGGCAATGTCGCTGTGGTCTACGGTTATGTCGACGCAACTTCGGCGGCAGTTGGAGCTGTCCTTGATCTGGACGACGCTTTTACCGTGGCTGGTGGTATCGCCGGGCTCGGTGGTATGGCAGCAACAGATGTAATGATCTATGTCGGCGACACGGCACCGGATGCAAACTCAACAACGGCCGACGTTTGTTTGTTCTTTTACACCAAAGCCGCCAATGCAACATCAAAACCGACCTACACCATGCTGGATACTGGTTGTTAAGTGGTCATGCAGCGATCACCCCGGTCTGTTGGTTTTACCCTGATAGAACTGCTGGTGGTGATCGTGCTGATAAGTATTCTGGCGGCTACGGCCGCCAGTCGTTTTTTCAGTACCGACGAAATTCAGCCGCAACAACAACGTGATGCACTGATTAACTTACTGCGTCAGGTGCAGATGCAAAGTATGCAGGATGGCGCCGCCATCAATGCAGACGGTGATTATATCCGTTGTGCGACTGTGTTATTGCAAATCAGCGCCGCCGGCATCGCCCGGCAAAACGCCTGTAACGCGTCCGCCAGTTTCACTGTGGACAGCAGTGACCTCAGCCAAATCAGCCTCAGCGGCAGCATCGTTAACAGCACGGATGGCAGCCTGCCTTTGTTTTTGCGTTTTGACAGCTGGGGCAAACCCCGCAGCAGCTGCAGCAGCGGCTGCAGTATTAGTTTCAGCGCCGCTGGCGCTACCGCCACGCTTTGTATTGAAGCCAGCGGTTATATCGGGTCTTGTTAGTGATGCCGCGCCGCATCGTTCGTGTGACCTCAGCAGGTTTTACTCTGGTCGAACTGGTGATTGGCATCGTGGTGCTGGCCATTGCGCTGACGCTGCTGACCGGCGTGCTGGCGCCATTACACCGCGATTCAGGCGCCATCTGGTTACAGGTGCGCAGCAGCGAACTGGCGCAAAGCCTGCTCAGTGAAGTGATGGCGCGTTCTTTTGATGAAAATTCCAGCCGTAATGGCAGCCCGCTGCGCTGTGGCGAAGCCGGTGCCAGCAGTTGTGCCGCCGCGATACCGGCCTGTCCGGCCAGTGGCATGTCGGCACTGACCGAAGAAGCCAGCCGGCAGGATTACGACGACGTCGATGATTTCCATTGCCTGCGCGCCGATGCCGCGAGCTTAACCGACTGGCTCGGCACCAGTCTGGCCAGCCGTTATGCCAATTATCAGCTTGCTATCAGCGTCAGTTACGACGGCAGCGCCAGTGGCGCGGCCAGCAATGGCCTGGTCAAACGCGTCACGCTGAATATCACCGCACCGGACAGCACAGTGCTGACCTTCAGCGCATTAAAGGGCAACTGGTGATGCGCCGCGCGGTGATGCATATGGCCCGCACGACCGGCTTCACTTTAGTCGAGCTGGTGACTGTGATGGTGTTGCTCGGCATTGCCGTCGTCGGGTTGTCGACCTTGCTGGGCAATATGTCCGGTATTTATTTGCAATCCGTGCAGCGTGAACAGTTGTTAGGTCAAAGCCGTTTTGTACTGGAGCGGCTCAATCGCGAATTGCGTGATGCCGTTCCGAATAGCCTGCGGGTCAATAACAGCAGCAACTGGTCTTGTTTGGAATTCGTGCCTTTTACTGCCGTGATGCGCTATCGCACTATTGCACTGCAACCAGATACGCTAACGACTATGGACGTGGTGAGTCAGGACCCAAATTTTGGCGCAGCCGCCGGGCAATGGCTGTTGGTATATCCGGCCAACCCGGCAGATATTTATACGGCCTCAGCGCAAAAAGTGCAGCTGGATAACACGCCGCTGCCTGATGACGGTGATAACAATAGCGCCACCCGCCGTTTGCAATTCAGTCAGGCGTTTGGTTTTGGCACGGCGTCGCCGGCCAGCCGGGCTTATTTGTTAAACAGCCCCGTCAGTTTTTGCGCGCTCGGTAATGAAATTCGCCGCTATGAAGGCTATGGGCTACAAAGCAGCCAGCCGCTGCCCGGCAGCGGGCTCAGTAATGGTGCGCTGATGGCGCGTCAAATCAGTAATAATTTAGCCAGCCAGCCGGTGTTTGAGCTGGCAGCGGATGCGTTGACCCGCAATTCATTAGTGCAAATCCAGCTGGAGCTGACGTCGGAGCAGGACAGCGGTACAGTACTGAGTTACAGCCATTTGGTGCAGGTGAGCAATGTACCCTAATCAGCAACTGAAACCATCGGCAAGGCGCCAGTCCGGCAGTGCATTGATCATCGCCATTTTTGTGATCCTGTTGGGTTCACTGATCTTGCTGGCGCTTGTCCGGCTCTCTGCTGCATCCAGCACCACGCTGATTTACGAAGTGCAGGGCCAGCGCAGTTACTGGCTGGCAAAGTCGACTTTGGAATTAGGTTTAGTCCAGCTGTTTCCATTGAATCAGACGGCACAAAGCTGTGCTGCGGTGAATACCGGTGTACGCAACTGGAACAACAATGACTGGGCGGGGTGCCAGAGTCAGCTGTCCTGCAGCGAAGACACCATCGACAGCAAAAAATGGTTCCGTTTGGTCAGCACTGCGCAGTGCGGCGACGGCGACTTGCTGACCAGCCGGGTGCTGAGTGCAGAGGCCAGCGAATGAAATTCCGGATGCTGGTGAGTCTGCTCAGTTTGTTCAGCGCTGGCGCGCTGGCGGTTGATCCAGTTTGCGATACCACCTGGACCAAAACCACTAGTAGCTGGACCTGTAACAACAACGGCAAAGTAACGTTCACCAGCAATACCAGCTTTGTCCCAAGCGGCACTTTGAAGCTGATTGCCAATAATGGTTTTGCGCTGAGTGGTAACACTGTTGGCAGCGCCAATATCCGCGTCAATTTCGAATCGAGTTATGGTGATTACAGCATCAGCGGCAGCACTGTGTATGGCAATCTCACTGCATCCAGCGGTGATTACAACATCAGCAGTTCAACCATCAATGGCACCGTCAGCAGCGGTGGCAATATCACGTTAAACACCACCACTGTGACGGGGCTGGTCACCAGCAGCAGTAATACCATTACCGCCAGCAACAGTAATCTGCAAGCCGGTCTGACGTCGCATTCAGGCATCACTTTGAGTGGCGGTACGGTGAATGGTGCTATCACCATGACCGCGCTGAATATAGTCCGGCTGACCAACGTGACGATGCCGACTGGCAGCATCAGTGGCGCCAGTCATGTCTATCTGGATAATTCGGACCTCGGCAGCGCGTCGGCCAATGTCAATGTTACTACCGGCAGCAACGATATTTATGTGCAGGGTGGCTCGGTGATTTATGGCAATTTGTCGGCGGCAGTGAATTCGAATGGCACGGTACAGGTACAAAACGGTACTGTGTATGGCACTTGTCTGCCCCAGTCCAATCCGGTCAACGCCTGTAATGCCACACCACCGGCCAGTGTGCATCATTATGAACTGAGCTACAGCAGTCCTGGCCTGACCTGCGAAGCCGAGCCAGTGAGTATCAAAGCCTGTACCAATGCCGCTTGTACCACACTGTATAGCGGGGCGACTTCAATCACACTTGCAGCAACCAATAGCGGCAGCTGGAGTAACAGCAGCCCTGCGTTCAGTGCCGGTAGCGCCAGCAGTGCTTTGCGCAAAACTACTACCGGTAGTTCAGTCATCAGCCTGAGTGCCGCCTCGCCAACGCCATCCAATGCTTTAGTCTGTAAAAATGCCGGCGCGGCCGACAACAGCTGCAGTATCAGCTTTGCCGATACCGGATTGAAGATTTTTGCCACCGACGGCGTGTCGGCAGTGCCTAATCTGGTGGCCGGAGTGAACTACACCGTGAAGTTACGCGCCATTCAGACCAACACCACCACAGGCGCTTGTCAGGCGCGGGTACAAGGGACCCGGACTGTCGGAGTGGCGTTTCGCTGCCTAAACCCAGCGACTTGTGTCACCGGGCAACGAGTCAGTCAAGGCAATGTTGGCATCGGCGGCACTGCAGCCAGCAGCAACCCAAGCTATACCAATGTGCCGCTGACTTTTGATAGCAACGGCACTGCGAGCGTGCCATTTAATTACAGTGACGTCGGACAAATCGCCTTGCACGCGCAGCTGACCTTGGCGGCCAGCGGTACTGATCCGACAATCACGCTGACCGCGCCGGCGGCGACGCCGGTGGTGAAACCTTATCAGATCAAGGTCAATTCGGTCACTATGGCCACTGCGACCGGATCCAATCCCGGCTCGACCAGCGGTATCCCCGGCTTTTTGCCGGCAGGGTCGTCGTTCCGGCTGGTGTTGGATGTGCTGAATGGCGCCGGCAAACTGACACCGAACTTTGGTAAGGAAAGTAATGCTGAGACGTTAAAAGTTGGCTTTGTCAGTCTGGTTTATCCGACATCAGGTGGCACCGGATCAGATGCTTATCTGAGCAATGCCAGCAGTTTTACTGCCGTCAGCGGCAGCGCCGGGCGTTTTCAAAATGTGCAGCTGCAATGGCTGGAAGCCGGCAGTATCACCTTGCAGGGGCTGCTTAGTGATAACGATTATCTGGGAGCCGGTGATGTGGGCCTGAAACCGGCGAGTGGCACTATAGGCCGCTTTTATCCGCAGGAGTTTGTGCTGAGTAATGTCAGTACCGCCAATACCTGTACGGCAGGCAGTTTGCCATTTAGCTACATGAGTCAGCCGGCAGTGCCAATCAGCTTTGAGCTGCAGGCAGTCAATACCGCGGGCACGCGGCTGCTGAACTACGGTACCGGTTATAGCAATACCGCGGTGATTGGCTTCGTGGCGGAAAACGAAGGCAGCAGCCATACAGCCAGTCTGGGCGGTCGCCTGACTGGCCAACCGACGCCAACCTGGCAACAAGGGCGTTATCAGTTCAGTAGCACGACACTGCAACTGGCACGCGGTAGTGCAGTTGATGGGCCATTCCTCAATTTTCAGCCCGGCATTAAAGTGTTGTCAGAATTGGACAGCCGCAATCTGCAAAGTACTGTGTTAAATATGGATGCGACTACAGCCGGCGCTTGTATCGTCTGTGATGCGGCAAAACTTGGCAATGCATTGCAGTTTTATTATGGCCGCCACCGGCTGGAAAACGCCTACGGCAACGCCTTTCAGCCGTTGCCGGTGGTGCTTAAAGCCGAAGTCTGGAATGGCAGTCAGTTTGTGTTGCACAGCACTGACAGCTGCAGCCCGGTGAATGCAGCGTTATTGACCGCCACTGGCACACCGGCGCTGGCCATTAGCGGTGGCGTTACCACGCTTGGCGCTGGGGTGAATGCATTAAATTCGCTGCTGTTGGCACCGCCAGGGCAAAACGGCAGCTGGACGTTACAGTATGCGGCGCCGGCCTGGCTGAAATACGACTGGAAGCCTGCGGTCGCCGGGGACGAAAACCCGGCTGCAACGGCCTTGTTTGGCCGTTATCGTGGCAATGACCGGCTGATCTATCAGCGTGAACAATAACCTTCCTGCAACAACTTCGCTGCAAGCTGGGAAACATGGCCAATTGCAGCTTGGTTTCAGTGCCGAAAAGTGTAAGATAAGGCTATCCACCCGGCGCATTGTTACTTAAAATGTGCGCACATTTTTGTCGAGTAAGAACCAGCGCCTCAGTTCCGCGAGTGCAGCTGGTTTTTGCTGTTGTTGGCGCCCCATTCAGAAGGATTAACACTTTTCATGTTAAAAAAATTACGTGGTTTATTTTCCAACGATCTGTCGATTGACCTGGGCACGGCCAACACGCTGATTTATGTGAAAGATCAGGGCATAGTCCTGAATGAACCATCAGTGGTTGCGATCCGGCAGGAACGTGCCGGCGGACCAAAAAGTGTTGCAGCGGTTGGCCATGCTGCCAAACGTATGTTAGGCCGCACCCCTGGTAATATTAAAGCCATCCGCCCAATGAAAGACGGTGTGATCGCCGACTTCTACGTCACCGAAAAAATGCTGCAGCATTTTATCAAACAAGCCCACAGCAACAGTTTCCTGCGTCCAAGCCCACGCGTGCTGGTCTGTGTGCCATGCGGCTCTACTCAAGTAGAACGCCGTGCCATCCGTGAATCAGCCCAGGGTGCTGGCGCCCGTGAAGTTTACCTGATTGACGAACCAATGGCTGCAGCGATTGGCGCAGGCCTGCCCGTGTCGGAAGCGACCGGTTCTATGGTGGTTGATATCGGTGGTGGTACCACTGAAGTGGCACTGATTTCATTAAACGGCGTGGTGTATTCGTCTTCTGTCCGCATCGGTGGTGACAAGTTTGACGACGCCATCATCAACTACATCCGTCGTAACTACGGCATTCTGATTGGTGAAGCCACTGCAGAGCGCATCAAAATGGAGATCGGTTCCGCTTACCCAAGCGATGAGATCCTGGAAATTGAAGTACGCGGCCGCAATCTGGCGGAAGGCGTACCACGCAGTTTCACCATGACCAGTAACGAAATCCTCGAAGCCTTACAGGAACCATTGGCCGGTATCGTCTCGGCCGTGATGGTCGCGCTGGAACAATCACCACCAGAGCTGGCGTCGGACATTTCTGAGCGCGGTATGGTGCTGACCGGCGGCGGCGCATTATTGCGTGACCTCGATCGCCTGCTGATGGAAGAAACCGGTATTCCGGTGGTCGTGGCTGAAGATCCGTTGACCTGCGTAGCACGCGGCGGTGGTAAAGCACTGGAAATGATCGACGTGCATGGCGGTGACGTGTTCAGTTACGACTAACTGAACCTGTCCGGCAACCACGTCGATGAAACCTATCTTTGATCGCGGACCCTCACTGCCGCTGCGCTTATTTTTTGCGCTGCTGGCCAGTGCAGGTCTGATTGTGCTGGATCACTACACCAGCAGTTCAGCCCAGTTGCGCAGTTATCTGACCGCAGCCGTCAGCCCATTGTTTTACCTCGCGAATTTGCCGCAAGACCTGATGTTTGGTGCCTCCGAACAGTTTAAATCGCAACAAAAAATCCTCGAAGAAAACCAAACACTGAAAGACACCTTGCTGCTGCAAAACGGCCAGTTGCAACGTCTGCAGTTTTTGCAGCAGGAAAATGACAAACTGCGCGCGTTGCTGGGCGCCAGTCCGGTCACGGAAGGCAAACGTTTGATCGCTGAAGTGCTGGCGGTATACAGTCATCCGTTCAGTCACCAGATTGTGCTGAACAAAGGCAGTAATGACGGCGTGACGATTGGCCAGCCGTTGATCGACGATTTAGGCGTGCTGGGGCAAGTGGTCAGCGTCGGGCCGACATCAAGCCGCGCCATTCTGAT
This sequence comes from Rheinheimera sp., assembly GCA_034519945.1. Taxonomy (GTDB): domain Bacteria; phylum Pseudomonadota; class Gammaproteobacteria; order Enterobacterales; family Alteromonadaceae; genus Pararheinheimera. The sequence goes on along the minus strand of JAXHNX010000014.1, from coordinate 21,878 downwards.
CGCCGATAACACCCACGCCATTTCCGGCCGGGTTGAACGCACAGGCTTCAGTGTGGTGGCCGAAGGCATTGGCCAGGCCAACTCGCTGCGGCTGATCCATTTACCGCACAGCACCGACGTGGTGGAAGGTGACCGCCTGTTAACCTCTGGCCTCGATGGCGTGTTTCCGGAAGGGTATCCGATTGGCCGCGTCACCAAAGTGTATCGCGATGCCCGCCTGCCATTTTTGCAAGTGACGGCCGAACCTTACGCCATGCTGGACCGCATCCGTTATGTGTTGCTGGTGTGGCCGCATCAGGGTACCACAGTGGCTGATCCGGAAATTGTCGCCCCGCCGGAAGCGACTGATACGGAGCGCAAATAATGCAGAATAACTGGCGCTTTTTATGGATCCATCTGACCCTGCTGCTGGCGTTATTGCTGGCGGTGATGCCATTGCCGGCTGAAGTGAAATTATTCCGGCCCGACTGGCCGTTATTGGTGTTGTGTTATTGGGTGCTGGCGTTGCCACATCGGGCCAGCATTGGTACGGCATTTATCATTGGTTTTCTGGTCGACGTGATGGTGGGCACTGTGCTTGGCGTGAATGCCTTTGGCTATAGTGTGGTCACTTTTATTGTTGCGGCTAATTATCTGAAAATCCGGAACTTTTCTATCCTGCAGCAGGCCTTATTAATCGGCATGTTGCTGGCCTTGTATCACTTGTTGTTGTTTTGGCTCAGCCATTTCCTGACCGGTGTTTATTTCCGCGCCGCTTATTTGTGGCCGGTGCTGACCGGTATGTTAGTCTGGCCTTATGTTTTCCTGTTTTTGCGCCGGATGCGCCGTCAACTGAAGATCCAATGATATGACCGCTGTCGCTCTTGCTTCTGCCTCGCCCCGTCGCCGTGAACTGTTGGCGCAACTGGGTGTTGATTTTGTCGTAGTTCAGGCGCCGATCGACGAGTCGGTATTGCCCGGCGAAAGCGCAGCTGATTATGTGTTGCGGCTGGCAAAGGCTAAAGCGCAGGCCGGTTTTGTCGTACAGGCACAGCCGCTGCCGACTTTGGGTGCGGATACCATAGTGGTAGTCGATGGCGAGATCCTTGGCAAACCACAGGACGAAGCTGATTTTCTGCGCATGATGCGGTTATTAAGCGGCCGGGGCCATCAGGTGTTTACCGCCGTGGCGCTGTGTCTGGATGCGAACCACGAGCCGCAGGCCGTGACCGTCGCGACCGATGTCTGGTTCGGTGCGCTGTCACCGGTGCAGATGCAGGAATACTGGCACAGTGGTGAGCCGGCCGACAAAGCTGGTGGTTATGGCATTCAGGGGCTGGGCGGTCGTTTTATCGAAAAAATTCATGGCAGTTATTTCGCTGTGGTCGGCTTGCCGTTATATGAAACTGCCGCCTTATTGGCGACATTGCCGGAGGCTTCATGAGTGCAGAACTGCTGATCAACGTCACCCCGAGTGAAACCCGGGTCGCGCTGATCGAAAACGGCGTCTTACAGGAAGTGCACATCGAACGTCAGGCGCGGCATGGGCTGGTCGGCAATATCTACATCGGTAAAGTTAGCCGGGTATTGCCTGGCATGCAGGCCGCGTTTGTTGATATTGGGCTGGATAAAGCAGCATTTTTGCATGCGTCCGACATTGTGCAACGCGACGCGCATGATCCTGAAGTGAAAGTTTCCGCCGTCAAAGACATCCGCCTGCTGGTACATGAAGGCCAGTATCTGCTGGTGCAGGTGGTCAAAGATCCGCTGGGTACCAAAGGCGCGCGGCTGACCACTGATATCACGCTGCCGTCACGTTATCTGGTATTTATGCCGGGTTCACCGCATGTCGGCGTGTCGCAACGCATTGATTCTGACTCTGAGCGTCAGCGCTTAAAAGACATCGTCTCCACTTGTCTGGACGATGACAATGGCGGCTTTATTGTCCGGACCGCAGCGGACGGCGCCTGTGAAATCGAATTGTTGCAGGATGCGCGTTTCTTGAAAAAGCTCTGGGCCAAAATCCAGAAACGCAAACAAAAACACCGCAAAGAAGCGATGTTATATGAAGATTTGACGTTGGCGTTTCGCATTCTGCGCGACTTTGTCGGCAGTGATTTAGAGCGGGTGCGGGTTGATTCAAAAATGACCTGGCAGGCGCTGCATGCCTTCACCGAAGAGTTTATTCCGCAGATGACGGAAAAACTCGAGTATTACCCCGGTGAGCGGCCGGTATTCGACCTGTTTGATGTCGAAAACGAAATTCAGCGCGCGCTCGACCGCAAAGTGCCACTAAAAAGCGGCGGTTACCTGATCATCGATCAAACCGAAGCGATGACGACGATTGACGTCAACACCGGCGCTTTTGTCGGCCACCGTAATCTGGAAGAAACCATCTTTAATACCAACACCGAAGCGACCCAGGCAATTGCCCGTCAGCTGCGATTGCGCAATCTCGGTGGCATTATCATCATCGATTTTATCGACATGCAAAGCGAAGAGCACCAGCGCCGGGTGTTGCACAGTCTCGAAATCGCGCTGGCACGCGACAAAACCAAAACTAATATTCATGGTTTTTCCGCTTTAGGCCTGGTGGAAATGACGCGCAAGCGCACCCGCGAGAGTCTGGAACATGTGCTGTGCACCGAATGTCCGGTTTGTGCTGGCCGTGGTTCACTGAAAACGGTCGAAACGGTGTGCTTTGAGATCATGCGGGAAATTGTCCGCGTCAACCGCGCTTATGCCACCGACAAGTTTATGGTGTATGCATCACCGGCGGTTAAGGATGCTTTAATCAACGATGAATACCATAACCTGGCTGAGCTTGAAGTCTTTATCAGTAAGCAAATCAGCGTAGTGATTGAGCCGCAATATACCCAGGAACAATTTGACGTGGTGATGATGTAGTGGCGCGACTTCAGCGTGCCGGTTGGTTTTGTCTGCACAAACTCTGGCTGCTGTTTGCGGTCGGTGTGGTGCTGCTTGCCACGCTGGTCACGTTGCTGCGGGTTGGCCTGCCTTATGCCACTGGTTATAAAACCGATATTGAGCAGTTTATCGCTGCGCAATATGGCGCGCCGGTACGGATAGGACAGCTCAGCGCAGCCTGGCAATCCAGTGGTCCGGCCTTGTTACTGCAACAAGTGACCGTACAGACCCCAGCTGGCGATACGCTGCTGCAGGTTGCTGAACTGCGTGTCCGCCTCGATTTTTGGGCCAGTCTGACCAGCCTGCAACTGAAAGCCGACGACTTTGAACTGTCGGGTTTGCACCTGACCATCGACAGCCAGCGTTTGTTACAACAAAACGCCGAAACGCCCGACGACGGACCCGGAACCGCTGCTCAGCGCCGTCGAACAACTGCTGTTTCAGCAACTGAAAAACTTCACGCTGGTCGACAGTAAACTGACCTTACGCTCGCAATATACCCCACCGATTGAGATGCAGATCCGCCGCTTGGCCTGGCTGAATGCCGGCGAACGCCATCAGGGATCCGGTGAAGTGGTGATTGCAGGTGTCACCGGCAATGCCATCGCTTTTATCCTCGATTTAACCGGCGACAGTCTGGCGAAAAGCCGCGGCCAGCTGTATTTATCCAGCAATGATTTGAACGTGTTGCCCTGGTTCGAAACGGTGTTACCGGAGACGCGCAAACTGGCGCGCGCCGATATCAATTTTCAGGCCTGGGGCGAGATCGCCGGCGGCACTTTGCAACAAATTCAGATTGGTCTGGCCGAAAACCGCCTGATGTGGCGACAAGACGATCAAACCCGGCAACTGAGCCTTGGCAAAGGTCAGCTGCTGTGGCAACCCACAGCTGATGGCTGGCAGTTGTTGTCGAGCCAGCTGACGCTGACGTCGGGTGCGCAAAGCTGGCACGATTTTCAGCTGCAGTTAGTCAGTCAGCAAGGTGTGTATTCCGGCTCGTTACAGCAGCTGCAATTACAGGCGGCGGTGCCACTGGCGCAGCTGTTTGCCGAAGATTCAACGGCGCTTAGGAAAATTCTGTCGTTTCAGACCGATGCGCGGATCACCCAGCTCGGCATGCAACTGAATGACAAACAATGGTTTGTCAGCGGCGATTTTATTGATTTCAGTTCAGTCGCGGTCGACGATGTCCCTGGTTTAACCGGCCTGACCGGCCATTTCAGTGCCGGCCCGGATTATGTATTGCTGGATTTGCAGGGCATGGATGGCGCCTTGAGCTGGGGCGAAGCGTTCAGCCGGGCCACACCGTACCAGAGTCTGCAAACCCGGATTGAAGTGCTGCAGCAACATGGCCAGTGGCGGGTACAAATTCCGCGGCTCAGCTTACGTCATCCGCAAATCGAAGCGGACGCCCAGCTGGTGTTGGACCTCGGTGACAAACCCGGCATGACCTTGCTGGGGGAACTGCGTAAAGTACCGGTCGCCGACGCGCGGCATTATTTCCCAACCCGGCATATGCCGGAGTCGGTGATCAATTACCTGACGCCAGCACTGATCAGCGGCCAGATTCCGGTGGCGCGGGTGTTATGGCACGGCGCTTTTAAAGATTTCCCTTACGACAAGCACAACGGCATTTTTCAGGCGCAGGCGTTTATCGCCGATACCGAATTTTCGTTTGACTCGCACTGGCCGGTGATTAAAGGCATGCAGGCCGAATTGTTGTTTGAAAACGCCGGCATGCTGATCCAAAGTCAGGCCGGTCAGTTGTTTGACGTTGCGCTGGAAGATGGCGTGACGGCCCGGATCCCGAATTTATTTCAGGCCGAGACCTTGCTGATTGATATCGGGCGCCAGACGCAGGCTGAAGCCGTGACGGGTCTGATGCAGGCATCGCCGCTCAGTGATTCGGTCGGCGCCACGCTGGATTATCTCGGTGTCAGTGGACTGGTGAACGCCAAAGTGCAGCTGCAGATTGGTTTGAAAAAAACCGGCGTGCGGGCGTTGGGTGACGTGGAGTTTTTTGCTAATCAGCTGAATATCCGCGCGCCGGCTGTCGCGGTGGAACAGTTGCAGGGCCATCTGCAGTTTGATAACGACAAAATCGACAGCGATAAACTGATGTTTGTCAGCCATGGCGTGCCGCTGAATGCCACTTTGCACGGCGCGCAGCAGGCGGAGGGTTATCAGGTCCAGCTCAAAGCGCATGGCGAACAGCAGATCGATAAGCTGCTGGCGCTGGTATCGGAAGACTGGCAGGGGCTTGGTAAAGGCCAGGCCAATTTCAGCTGGGATCTGAATATTCAGCTGCCGCAAACTGGCTTTACTTACGAATCGACGGCGCTGATGGATTTAGCGGCCGCCGAGCTGCAGCTACCGGCGCCTTTTGGCAAAACTGCTGCCGACGGTGCCACTGTTTTATTGCAAAGCAAAGGCAACGAGCAGGGCTCAGAGATTGAGATGCGTTATGGCGACCAGGCGCAGCTGCAGGCGCGGTTAGATCAGCACAGTGGCAAAATCACTGCGGCCTTGTTAAGTCTTGGTCCGCCCAGCAGTCAGTTGCAGGACGGTTTTTATGTCGACGTTAATCTGGAGCAGGCAGAACTGTTGCCGTGGCTTGGTTTATTGCAAAACCAGCTGGCGGCCATAACGCCGGGCGACGATGCGCTGTTTCCGCCATTGTCGGCGGTGAATGGCCGGATCGGCGAACTGCAGCTGTTTGATGATGTATTTTTGCATCAATTACGTTTTCATCTGACACCACAACCCGACAGTTATCAGCTCAATCTCAATGCCGATGAAGCGCAAGGCGATTTGTGGTTATCGCGTCAGCTGCAGGAACAGGGCATCAAAGCGGACCTGAGCCGGTTGCAGCTGATTTTTGCCAATCAGCAAGCGGCGAAGCTGGCCGCGGCCGAGTTAAAAGCACAACAATTGCTGGAAGCTGAAGCGGCGCAAAAACCCGATTACGCCGCGCTGGAAGCGGAAGCCTTTGCCAAATTAACGCCGATGCCGTGGCTGGCCGATTTGCCGCCTGTTCAGTTGCATTGTAAGGCCTGTATTGTCGGTGATTATGATCTTGGTGAAGTGAATGCCAAAGCGCACAGCGACGGCAGCAGCTGGACGTTGAGTGAATTTTCCAGCCAGCGCGATGGCCATCGCTGGACGCTGCAGGGCGACTGGCAAAAAGACGATGGCCTCGGTGAGACGCGGTTAAGCGGCACGCTGCAAAGCCCGGCTTTTGGCCAGTTGATGCAGGAATATGATTTAAGCCGCAGTATGAGTGGCAGCAAAGCCAAAATCACGCTGGATGCACTGAGCTGGCAAGGTACGCCGTTTCAGTTTAACCGTCAGACCTTAAATGGTGGCATCGGCTGGGATTTGGGCGAAGGCTCGCTGGTTGAAGTCAGTGATGGTGGCACGCGTATTTTCTCGTTATTCAGCCTCGATTCGCTGGTGCGTAAGTTACGGCTGGATTTCCGCGATGTCTTTGCCAAAGGTTTTTTCTACAACAGCATGCGCGGCTCGATGCAAATTGAGCACGGCGTTGCTAATACGTCCGATACCAAAGTGGACGGGGTCGCCGGCGATATCGAAATGGCTGGTGAAGCAGATTTAAAAGCGCGGCAAATAGATTATCAGATGGCGTTCAGTCCGAAAGTAACCTCAAGCTTGCCGGTGATCCTGGCCTGGATGGTGAATCCGGTGTCCGGTGTGGCCGCTTACGCGCTGGATGAAATGTTCCAGTCGGCGGAAGTGATCTCAAAAATTAATTTCAGTGTCACCGGCGATCTCGATAATCCGACCGTGACTGAGCTGGAGCGGAACAGCAAAAAAGTCACGATCCCGGCCGATGCATTACCAAAACCGGTGAAACCGCCGTTGGCGACAACACCAGCCATCGCGGAAGAGGCTGCGCAGCCGAGTCCACTGTTGCCAGAAGCGCCGGTGGAAGGTGCTTTGGCGCCAGATCGGCCAATGCCAGAAGCCAAACCGGTCGAAGAAACCCCGGTGATAGACGCTGGCGGAGTGCAACATGACTGAAATCGGCACTGATATTGACACCTCAATCTGGCAACTGACCGCATTGCAGCTGTGTAGCAGTCCGGAGCCAGCCGAAAACCTGCAGCAAATCGCCCGGCTGTTGCAACAAATTCCACCTGACCGGCCACAACTGGTCGCGCTGCCGGAAGGGGCTTTGTGTTTTGCCGGTGCCGACGGCGCTAATCTGGTCATTGCCGAGCCGCTGGCGGATCAGCACCAGGCGCAAGGTCCGCTGCAACAACAGCTCAGCGATCTGGCGCGTCAGCATCAGATCTATCTGCTGGTCGGCACTTTACCCACACAAAGCACAGATCCGACCCGGTTTTGTGCCAGTAGTCTGTTGTTTGGGCCGGATGGCGCTTTGGTGGCGGATTATCAGAAAATTCATCTGTTTGACGCCGATGTCAGCGACCATACCGCCAGTTATCGCGAATCGGCGGCAACGATGTCGGGCCAAAAAGTAACAGTAGCGGATTTGGGGGTGCTCAAAGCCGGCCTGGCGATTTGTTATGATGTGCGTTTTCCCGGATTGTTTCAGCGGTTGCGTCAGCAGGGTATGAATCTGTTATGCCTGCCGTCGGCCTTCACCACAGTGACTGGGGCCGCGCACTGGCATACACTGCTGCGGGCGCGGGCGATTGAAACGCAGAGCTTTTTGCTGGCGCCGGCGCAAACCGGTACCCATGCCAATGGCCGCCAGACCTACGGCCATAGTCTGATTATTGACCCCTGGGGTCAGGTGCTGGCGGATGCCGGCACAGCGCCCGGACTGATCTCAGTCCGGATCGATTTAAACGAGGTGGCCGGCGTGCGCAGCAAAATGCCGCTGGCGGCCCATAATCAATTTCAAAGTTACCGGTTAAACAGTGACCAAATTAAAAGTGAGAGGCTATGAGCAATATCGCGATGCTAAATGCAGTGGAACAGAATCTGATTGCTGCGAGCGACCTGACTGATCAGGATGTGGCGCACAGTCTCAGTTTCCTGTTTGCGCATCAGCTGGATTATGCGGATCTGTATTTTCAGTCCAGTGTGCATGAATCCTGGGTGTTGGAAGATGGTCTGGTCAAAGACGGTTCTTTTAATATCGAACGTGGGGTCGGTGTACGGGCTGTCACCGGCGAAAAAGCCGGTTTTGCTTATGCTGATACCATTTCCAAACAAGCGCTGCAAACCGCGGCGACGGCGGCGCGTGGTATCGCGGCACATGGCCAGCAAGGTCAGGTTAAAGCATTCAGCAAATCAGCCAACAGCGACATCTATTTGCCGTGTGAGCCGCTGCAAAGCCTGACGAATACTGAAAAAGTGGCGATGCTGCATCAGATGGAAGCCTTTATCCGCACGCTGGACAGCCGCGCCGAACAGGTGATGGTCAGTTTATCAGGTGTTTATGAAGAAATGCTGGTGGCGGCCAGCGATGGCACTTATGCCGCCGATATCCGGCCTTTGGTCCGGCTGAACTGCTCAGTGCTGTTACAGCAGGACGGCCGGCGTGAGCGCGGCAGTGCCGGTGGCGGTGCCCGTACCAGTTATGCTTATTTCAGTGAAGATCTGGATGGTGAGCCGCGCTGGATGAGTTACGCCCGTGAAGCGGTGCGTCAGGCGCAGGTCAATCTGACTGCGATTGACGCACCGGCCGGCATGATGCCGGTGGTCCTTGGCGCCGGCTGGCCAGGTGTGTTGTTACACGAAGCGGTTGGCCATGGCCTGGAAGGTGATTTTAACCGTAAAGGTGCCTCGACATTTTCTGGCCGCATCGGCGAACAAGTGGCGTCCAAACACTGCACTATCGTCGACGACGGCACTTTATCCGGCCGGCGTGGTTCGTTGAATATTGATGACGAAGGGACACCGGGTCAGTACAACGTACTGATCGAAAACGGGATCCTGAAGGGATATATTCAGGATAAACACAATGCAATGCTGATGAATGTGCCGGTGACCGGCAATGGCCGGCGTGAGTCTTTTGCCCATCTGCCAATGCCGCGGATGACCAACACTTATATGCTGGCGGGTGAGTATGCACCGGAAGAAATCATCGCCTCAGTGAAAAAAGGCATTTATGCACCGAATTTCGGCGGCGGCCAGGTTGACATCACGTCCGGTAAATTTGTGTTTTCGGCCAGTGAAGCCTACCTGATTGAAGATGGCAAAATTACCGCGCCAATTAAAGGTGCCACCCTGATTGGTAATGGTCCGGAAGCGATGCAGAAAGTATCGATGGTCGGCCGCGATCTGAAGCTCGATGCCGGTGTTGGCGTTTGTGGCAAACAAGGCCAGAGCGTACCGGTTGGTGTGGGTCAGCCGACGTTGAAGCTGGACAGCATGACCGTCGGTGGTACGGCCTGATCGGCGTCTGGCGGCAGAGCTGTGCCAGCCGTTTTGCCAGTACCTGGACTTTGCCGCATAATAACCCGGTTTTCTGAGCACAAGCTCAATGCCAGCCGGTCACAGAAGCCGGCGTTGCAACACCGATAATCGCAGGGATCTACCGACCTATGTTAGGACAGATGTTAAACAAACGCCGGCTGGCAGCATTGCCAACGACGGCGTTTGAAGCGGCTGCAGTGGAAATACTGTGCCATGCCACTGAATACAAAGCCAAAGTACTGGAACTGATCGCCGGCGCCCGCCGCCGTATCGTACTGACCGCATTATATTTGCAGGCGGACGAAGCCGGTGAAGAAGTACTGCGGGCCTTGTATCAGGCCAAGCAACAAAATCCGCAGCTGGATATCCGCGTGTATGTCGATTTTCACCGCGCCCGCCGTGGTCTGATTGGCCAGACGGGTATGAAAACCAATGCTGATTTTTATCGCGAAATCGCGGCTGAATACACCGAGCAAATCCAAATTCTTGGCGTGCCGGTGAAACGGCGTGAGCTGTTTGGCGTGTTGCATTTAAAAGGTTTTGTGTTTGATGACACTTTGCTGTATTCCGGCGCGTCGCTGAACAATGTGTATATGGGCGTGCCGGTGCGTTATCGCGCGGACCGCTATCTGCTGATCCACAATCAGCCATTGGCCGATGCCTTTGTTGCCGGTCATCAGCAGATCCTGGATCAGGCGCAAGTGGTCCAGAGCCTGTTATCGGACGACCCGCTACTGGCCCAGCATTACAAACCGCATCACCGTGGCTGGCTGAAACATGCCCGCGCCAATCGTTACCCGCAATACGGTCAAATCGGACGCGCCGTTGCGCGCCAGTTTGCTGATGGGGATGGGGCGGTTAAAAAATCAGTTAAATCAATCGTTGCTGGCCATTCTGGCGCTGGCAGAAAAAGACGTGCTGATTTACACACCGTATTTTAATCCGCCACCGGTGCTGGCAAAGGCGCTGCGCAAATGTCTCAAACGCGGCGTGAAAGTGACCATCGTGGTCGGCGATAAAACCGCCAACGATTTTTATATCCCACCGACACAGCGTTTTAGCCGGATTGGCGGTCTGCCATACCTGTACGAGACCATCCTGCGCAAGTTTGTCAAACGTAATCAGGTGTTTATCGATCACAGCTTGCTGGATATCCGGTTGTGGAAACACGAAGACAACAGTTATCACTTAAAAGGCGTCAGCGTTGACGGCCGCCGACATTTGTTTACCGGCCACAACCTGAATCCACGTGCTTTTGCGCTGGATTATGAAAATGGCATTCTGGTCAATGATGAGCTCGGTCAGTTGCAGGCACAGCTGAATCATGAACAGCAGCAAATTTTCCTGAATACCAGCAAAATCAATCATTTCAGCGAGATTGAAATGATGCGGGATTACCCGGAGCCGGTGCAAAAACTGCTGGCGAAAATCAAAGGCGTTGGCGTGGATATGGTGCTCAAACGCTTGATTTAACCTCATCTTTGCATTGAAAAGGAGTGCTGCGATGCAACATCTCAATACAATGTCGTGGTGCGGCCTGCTTGCCGGTTTCCTGTTACTTTGGGCGAGCCCGTCACCAGCTGCAGCGCCTGCGCTACAACTGGACCGTGCGGCGCTGGATAAAGCGATGCAACCGGCCGGTCCGCGCGCCCAGCTGCCATTTAGCGGCATCGTGCTGGTGGCACAGCAAGGCAAACTGCTGTGGAATTTCAACAATAAAACAGCGCCACTGACGGCCCAGCGTCAGTTCATTATCGGTTCGCAATCGAAACAAATCACCGCCGCGTTGATCCTGCAGGCGGTGGACCAGCAACGCCTTGCGCTGCAAGACCCTTTAATAAAATTCCTGCCGGAGCACCGCGAGCGCTTTGGCACTGCAATCACGATCAAACATTTACTCGAGCACAGCTCAGGATTGGGTCAGGGCGGGACAGCTCCAACCGGGACGCCGGGCAGCACTTTTGCCTACAGCAATGCCGGTTATGATTTATTAGGCGAAGTGCTGGAGCGGGTTTATGGCGAGCCATTTGCGGCGCAGGCGGCGCGGTTATTTCGTCACTGTGAAATGACCCACAGCTTCGCACCATCGGCCACTCAACTGACTTCACAAGCGCCGTTGTTGGTTGCTGGCCTGACCGAACGCGCTGGCAAGTTAGTCGCTGCGCCGCTGGATGTGCCTTTTAGCAACAACCCTTCTGGCCGGATGGTCAGTTCTGCCGGCGATTTAATTCGCTGGCAACAATGTTTGCATCAGCAACCGTTGTTAAAACCAACCAGCTACCAGCAAATGACCAGCCCGCAGCTGTTGCGGCCACACCGCTGGGGGGCGCTGGGCTATGGTTTTGGTCTGCAGATCAGCAAAACAGCGGGCCTGACCGAATATAGCCACAGCGGTTTTGTCGATGGTTATCTCAGTACCACTTTGTATTATCCGCAAACAGCGACCGGGTTGGTATTGCTCGAGCCCCTGTCGCTGGACCCGGCCGACATCCAACGCGCTTTTTATTTTCATGATCAGATCCGTCAGGCGCTGCGCGCGCAACTTTTGACGGCAGGAGCGGTGCAACAATGAAACTGGATCTTTTCCAAGTCGACGCCTTTACCAACAGGCTGTTTGCCGGCAATGCCGCCGCGGTCGTGCCGTTGCCTGTAACGCTGGCCGATTGGTTACCGGATGCGCTGATGCTGCAAATAGCCCAGGAAAACAACCTGTCGGAAACTGCATTCGTTAAGCAGTTGGGTAAAGGCCATTATCAAATCCGCTGGTTCTCGCCATTATGTGAAATTGATTTTTGTGGTCATGCCACGCTGGCGGCAGCTTATGTGTTGTTGCAACGCGAACCTGTGGCCAGCCTGCGTTTCAGCACGTTAAAGGTCGGTGATCTGTCCGTGGTGCAAGGGCAGGATGGCTGGCTGGATATGAATTTCCCGGTCCGCCTGGCCACAGAACAGGCCGAAGTGCCGGCTGCGCTGTTGCAGGCGCTGAATCATCGGCCGGCGGCCGTGCTGCGCAGTGAACAGGCGTGGTTTGTGGTGTACGACGATGCTGAAAAGGTGACGACGTTACAACCTGATATGGCTTTATTAAAAACGCTGTGGCCTTTGGATGTGGTGGCCACAGCACCCGGTCAGGGCTTCGCGGCAGGCCAGTATGATTTTATCAGCCGGTATTTCTGGCCAGCCAATGGTGGCGATGAAGATCCGGTGACCGGCTCAATCCACGCCGGCCTCACGCCTTATTGGGCGACGCGGCTGCATAAAACTGAGTTGCTGGCTTGTCAGGCGTCAAGCCGCGGGGGTGTGCTGCGCTGTGCACTGCAAGGCGAGCGGGTGCAGGTCAGTGGTCAGGCGCGGTTGTATCTGCAAGGGCAGATCTGTTTGCCAGACTAAATAGCACTTGCTGCTTTAGAAAACAAAACAGGCCGCAATTGCGGCCTGTTTTTTGTCAGCATCAGAGCTGATTAGTCGCCGATAATCGCCGGCTTAATCAGCTGAAATAACTCGCGGTATGATTTACCCGGCTGATTTTTTTCCTGTTCTTTTTTCGCGTTCCGGATCAAGGTGCGCAGTTGCTGCACTTCAACCTGTGGATATTCCGCGATAAATTCGGTGACGGCGTCATTACTTTCTAACAATTTGTCACGCCAGTCTTCAATCAGGTGGAATTTGCGTGTCGCCGCCTGATTGGTATTCCGTACCACAGCTAAGGCGCGTTCGATCGGTTCCAGATCGGTACCACGCATCACTTTGCCGATGAACTGCATATGGCGACGGTAGGCTTCGTGTTTTTTCACCAGCTTGTCGGCCAGTTTTAACGCGTCCGCCAGGTCGTTATCCATCGGGATCTTGGCACGGGCGGCCGGGCTTAATGCGACCAGCTCTTCGCCGAGTTCCTGCAATGCCAGCATCTCTTTTTTGATCTGCGTTTTGCTTTTGCCTTCCTCGCGGTCCCAGTCGTCGCCGTGGGTAAAATCAGTAATATCTGCCATAACTTCAGTTTTGTTGCCGGAAATCCGGTCAGTATATCAAAGATGGCAGCGAAAAGCCGCGTCAGCGCGACAACAGCCGCAGACTTCTGCGCTTTTTCGGTGGCTGTGGTAAGCTTGCCAGTCTGCAACCTTGAGGATTTTCAGCCCGTTATGAGTCAACCCATGCCGACTATTCAGCAAGAAATCGATGAAGTCAAAGCCGCCGTCAGCCAGGTGTTGGCACATGCGCGTCAGCTCGGTGCCAGCAGCGCTGAAGCGTCGATGAACCGGACCCGCGGTCTGAGTGTCGAAACCCGCCACGGCGAAGTCGAAACGTTGGAATTTAATCAGGACGGTGGTCTTGGCATCAGCGTTTACGTGGGCCAGCGCAAAGGCTCAGCATCGACAGCTGATTTAAGCCCGGCGGCGTTAAAGCGCACCGTTGAAGCCGCCATTGATATCGCCCGTTATACCTCAGAAGATCCTTGTGCCGGCCTTGCCGAAGCGAGCTGGCTGGAACTCAGCCCGCCTGACTTAGACTTGTATCATCCGGCATCGGTTAGTACCGAACAGGCCACGGCCTGGTGTGCGGCGGCGGAAGAAGCCGCATTCGCGGTAGACAAACGCATTACCAATTCAGACGGCGCGTCGTTTTCTTCGCATCAGGGCTTAAAAGTCTACGGCAACAGCCATGGTCAGCTGGTCGGCTATCCAAGCAGCCGTCACAGTATGAGCTGCTCGGTGATCGGTGAAGACGGTGACGATATGCAGCGCGATTACAGCTACACCGTTGGCCGGCGCTTACAGGATTTAAAAGACGCTGCGGCCATTGGCCGCGAAGCTGCAGATGAAACCATCCAGCGGCTGAATAGCCGCACGCTGCCGACACAAAAAGTGCCGGTGCTGTTTCGCGCAGACGTCGCCAGCAGCCTGTTTGGCCATTTAGTTTCTGCAATCAGCGGTGGCAGTATTTACCGCAAATCGAGTTTTTTACTGGATAAGCTGGGTCAGCAAGTGATGGCGTCCCGGGTCAATATCAGTGAGCGGCCGCATGTGCTGCAGGGGCTGGCATCCAGCCCGTTTGACGGCGAAGGTGTTAAAACCAGCGACCGGCAAATCATCACCGACGGCGTGTTACACAGCTGGCTGACCTCCAGTTATTCCGCGCGTAAACTCGGCATGGCCAGCACCGGCCATGCCGGTGGTATTCATAACTGGTATATACAGCATGGTGATGCCGATTTAGCCCAGCTGCTGCGTGACATGGGCACTGGCTTATTGGTGACTGAACTGATGGGCCAGGGCGTGAATGGCGTCACCGGTGACTACTCGCGTGGTGCGGCTGGTTTCTGGGTGGAAAATGGTCAAATTCAGTTCCCGGTCAGCGAAGTGACTATTGCCGGTAATCTGGCACAGATGTTTATGGATATCGCGGCAATTGGCAACGATGTCGACCGTCGCGGCGGCGTACTGACCGGCTCTGTACTGCTGAATCAAATGCAAATCGCCGGGCACTAAGCCTTGTAACCGAACCAGCAAAGCCTGAGTCTGACTCAGGCTTTGTCGTTTTCAGCGTGCCAAATCGGTGATCTTCACCACGACATCAATCGGGCAAACCTGCACGCAGGTCGGCGCTGGATAAAAGCCTTCACATTCGGTGCAAAGTGTTGGGTCTATCTGATAGATTTTTTTACCGCTGGCAACGACCTGCAGCGAAATAGCGCTGTTCGGGCACTCAGGCCCGCACATGTCACAGTTGATGCAGCTGTCGAGGATTTGCAGCGCCATCAGGCACAACCCTGGCTGCTAAAATCGGCCTGCGGCAGTTCACGAATGACCAGTACATAGTCTGGGGCCATACCTGCCGGCAATTCGATTTGCACGCGGTGCCCGGCGCCAGGGGCGCGTAACGTTAATTCGCCTTTGGCATTCCACAGCTGCTGTAAACAGATCTGCCGGTTACCGCCCGGCGCCATCAGCACCAGTGTATCGCCAACATTAAACTGGTTTTTCACCTCGACCCAGGCGCGGCCGGTTTCTGCGTCCAGCCCGGTCACTTCACCGACAAACTGCTGCTGGTCGCTGCCTGAGGCACTTTTTTCATAGTTTTGCAGTTCGTGGATCGGGATGTGCCGGCGCAGGAAACCTTCGGTGTAACCCCGTGACGCCAGACCATCCAGTTCAGTCAGTAGCTGCGGATTAAAAGGCTGGCCAGCCACTGCATCTTCAATGGCGCGGCGATAAATCTGTGCGGTACGCGCGGCGTAATAAAATGACTTGGTGCGGCCTTCGATTTTCAGGCTATGTACTTGGGCCCGCGTCAGACGGTCAACATGCTGAATGGCCCGTAAGTCTTTGGAATTCATAATGTAAGTGCCGTGTTCATCTTCAAATGCCGGCATTTGTTCGCCCGGTTTTTGCGGGTCGGTCAAAAGGATAATATCGTCGACCGGGGTGTGTTGGTGCAGCGACAAGGCCTGTTCAGCCGCAGCGGGCACAAACTGACCCACTTCGTTTTCAGTGGCAGTAGTCACCTGATAAGGCCAGCGGCAGGCGTTGGTGCAAGTGCCCTGATTCGGGTCGCGTTTATCCATATAACCCGACAGCAGGCAACGGCCAGAATACGCCATACAAAGTGCACCGTGCACAAACACTTCCAGCTCCATTTGCGGTACTTTGTGGCGGATCTGCTCAATTTCATCCAGCGCCAGTTCGCGCGATAAAATCACCCGGGAAATACCGTTTTGTGCCCAAAACTGCACAGCGGCCCAGTTCACGGTATTGGCCTGCACCGACAGATGCAGCTCCATCTGCGGAAAATGCTGGCGGATGAGGTGAATCACGCCAGGGTCGCTGACAATCAACGCATCCGGCCCCAGCGCGACAACTTCGGCGATGTCGTCAATCAGGGTGTCGAGCTTGGCATTATGTGGCGCACTGTTCAGCACGCAATACAACTTTTTCCCCAGCGCATGCGCTTCCTGAATGCCAAGCGCCAGCGTCGGTAAATCAAATTCGTTGTTACGCACGCGCAGGCTGTAACGCGGCATGCCGGCGTATACCGCATCAGCGCCATAAGCAAAGGCATAACGCATGGCTTTGAGCGTACCGGCCGGTGACAGCAATTCGGGGCGAAAGTTATCTGCAGCTAAGTGCGTCTGGGCTGAGGTGGAAGTCATAGTACCGCTCCGGAAAAAATGGCGCGGATTATGGCGCAGCAGCAGCGTATGTGTGTTGATCTGGCGCAAGCTTTGAGGTCGGACGCTGTACGTTTCTATTCAGGCGGATAGATTGCTGACTAATCAAAGTGTATGCAAATGCATAAGCGGTAAACTCCTCAGTTGTACAGGGGGTTTGACATCAGATCTGTGAGCAGTATCACAGCCTACGTTTATTTGCGGCGGCGTTATGCCGCTCAAACCAACCAGATGCGAGGCCACGCAGAGCCAAAGAGCCAGGGGCTGGTACAGTTTCAGTCACACCGGCAACCTGAATCACCAGATTATCCATCTCAAAGGCATAGTTACTGCTGCTGAATACCAGTTTATCGAACTGTTCGTCTTCACCAAACCACAGGTTCACGTAACGGTTAGTGTTTGGGTTATTGCGATCGCCTGACGTGCCGCCGAACTGCAGAATATCGGAACCGTTCAGTTTGGTTTTATTCAACGCGCTGCCATTGATGCTGGCGATGTTAATCGCCTGACCCTGCGCATAAAAAGTAATGTCGTTGAACCGGTCGATAGAACCCCAGTACAGGCCCAGATAGTTAATTTTCTTGCCTGGCAGGTTTGTGGCTAAAAAATCTGTCCAGTCGATGGTTGCAGTGTTACCCGCCTGACCGCCGTTGTTCAGATTCTGCGGGCCAGAAGCATAACAGGTGGTGTCATTGGCTGGTGCCGCTGCTTTACCAGAACCACTGCCTGTGGTTAACCAGAAATTGCCGCTGACGTCGATCCCTTGCGCCGCTGAATTCACCTGGCAGCCACCATTCGGGCCATCAAAGGTTTCATTAAAGATACCCAGCGCAGGGTTGATGCTATTGGTAGGTGTTAATGCGCTGGTGAGGTAAGAACCGTCAAGTGGATCTACACCACCGAAAGTGATCACGACGGCTTGTGCTGACAGGCTGAGAGTTGCTGCAGCTGTGATTAAAACGGTTTTCATTAATGTTTTCATCTGTCGTTGTCCGATTTGACTGGCTTGATGATTGGTTATAGCAAATTGAATGCCAAATATAAGTATAAATTAAATATCTAATAAATACAGCTGCTTGTGATCAGGTGCGGAACGGCGTGTATAAAATAATAACGGCGCGTGTAAATTATTTCGACATCAAATTTCAGCTGATATCGGCCTATATTTATCCTGATACACGGCCGGTTTTGACATCTCCACCAACGGAGTTGCTGACGGTATCGGTCGAATGAATGGACAGGTTGTATGTCACCGCCGGTTTTTTCCGTCACTTCCGGCTGGTTTGCCGCTATACACCAACTAAGGTTCTGTCTACACTGGTTTTTTGTCGTACCTGGAGACCAGACAGTGAGCCAGCTGAATTTAAATCGCCCTGATGAGTTACAACGCGACTGTGTCGATGATTTCTTTGAAGATTTTCGTGACGCCTACGAGCAGTGTGAAGCCACCTTAATTGAGCTGGAACAGCACCCGCAGCAGCCGGAATTACTGCACGGCATTTTCCGCGTGGTACACACCATCAAAGGTAACCTTGGTTTTATCGGGCTGTTTTCGCTGATCCCGTTACTGCAAAGCCTCGAAGATGTGCTGGACGATATCCGTAAAGGCCATATGGCCTATGACAGCTCGCTGTGCGACGTGATCCAGTTGACACTGGACCGCACCCAGCAGTGGGTAGAAACCAGTATTGCGAACGAGCCGAAGCCACTGACACCAACTGAATTACAGCAAATTTGTCAGCGTCTGACCGGCCTGACCAGCGCCGACGAACGTTCGCGTGGCGTGCGTATTCGCCAGGTTCTGGGGTTATTAGACCCAACTCATATACAGGCGCTGGCGATCAAAGATGAATTGCCCGATGTGGTCACCAGCACCACCCCGACCGAGCCTGAACAGAAATCGGCCTCGGCGGTCGACGCCTGCCGCCGGTTGTTGCAGTACTACCGGATCCGGATGGATGCCGATCTGGAGTTTTTCATCCAGTTGTTACCAGCACTGGAACAACGGCATCCGCGCTGGCAGGGCCGTTCGGCCCGGCAGTTGTTTCTGGCGCTGGAAATGAACCGGCTGGCGGGTAATAAGCTGGATCAGCTGCAACTGGCCGTGGCGGTTATGTTGCATGATCTCGGCATGTCATTTTTACCACTGCAGATGCTTGATGCGCATGGCCGCGCTGACCCTGAGCAACTCAGTGTCTGGCAGCGCCATGTTGAAATGGGCGCGTCGTTGGTCGCCAGCTCACCACGCTGGCAGGATGCGGCGGCAATGATCTGGCAACATCACGAACAGCAGGACGGCAATGGTTTCCCGGATGGCCTCGAAGGCGAAGATATCAGTGAAGGCGCGCGGCTGCTACGGATCGTCGACGAGTTTGATTTACTGACCAATCAGCATGAACAGCAGGAAGCCAGCAACCGGCAGTTGATCACGGCGTTGGTGGAAATTAGTAAAGCTGCCGGCACGAAGTTTGACCCGTTCTGGGTAGGGATGTTGAACGAAGCGGTGAAACAACACAAACAGCATTTTCAGCGTTAATTGAGTTTTATCAAACTATTCCGTCGCGGGCAGCTGATGCTGCCTGCGCCATGGTTGAAACACTTTTTCGTTATGGACGGGCCTATCACTCGCATCCTGCAAACCAGGGTTGTTTATCTGGCTGGTATCCGCAGTTTTCATCTTCCAATACCGCATTTCAGTAAAAAGTTAGGTGTATTCAGTTTACTTTTTTGTTACGTTAACCTTTTGATTACATGTCATTAGAGTTTCCGGAGTCAGTGATGAAAACAAGGAATGTGTTTTCTGTTTTATTATTGTGCGTTTTTGCTTTTCAAGTTAATGCTACAGATTTTCCTGCCCTTGCTGATGAATCAGTCCTTAGTACAGAGCTGGGGCAGGTGTTGCGACAGGACCCGGTTCAACTGACACAAAAAGCCGAGATTCAGCGTCCTCTTGAGACGATGGAAAATAAGCTGATTGTGCGGGATAGCCACGTGGTTATGGTGGCGGAGAATGGTGTGACAGTGCTGGAGCGAACAGCAAAGGAGATTGGTGCGTCGCCATGTCTTGAAGTTCGAAAATCCATCGGATGTTCTGAACTTTGACACCTCTCCAGGTGATAAGTCAGATCATTTCGCTGCCTCGCCGGACGGCAAAAAAATCATTTGGTTTAAACCCTACCAGCAAGTTGAAATAGACATCGCGGCTGATTTTACCGCATCGGTCAAAAAAATAACCACTTCAAACTTCTGTAATTTTTTTGCCTCAGACAATCCGTCCGAATTTGTTTGCCGTGATCGTAAGACTAGCCAAACAACCGTCATGCGAGTGACGTCAGCTGGTCTTGAGCAGATGGGGCGAGTGACGAACCAGATTATCGGCGTAGACAATACCCTGTTGTACAACAGCAAAGATCAAATCCTGATTATTGCTTCGGTGGATATAAGCTTCCAGTATTCGGTATTCCAACACGTAATAACGGTGTATCAGTTGAAAGATGGGGTCTTGGCGCAAACTGACGCCCGAGCTATTGGCTCAAATTCATCGTTGTATATCAAAGGCTTTGTTTATGATACCGACAAGAGCCGCCTGATTTCTTACCCTCGCGGTGGTATTGAAGTATCAGTTGATCGGCAAACGGGTAAACTCGGTTTCGTACGCGATCTCGCTCGCAGCATAGTGGACCTTGGGCCGGGGGCCTATCATGGTTCTGCAGTGATCAGTGGCGATGCGGCACTCGTCAGAAACCATTTCGGCTATGACTTTCTGCTGCAACGTGACGGAGAGGGTTTTCGACGTGCAGAGGATTTTTCTGAAAGTAAACATACCTACGCTTTGCATCGACGGGGTTCTGGCCAAGTGGAGTTTTGGCAAAACTCATGGTCGTCGTTGCAGCATTTTGACATGAATGGCAGTCAACCTGTGCTCAAACACAGCCGGGATATGCTGGAGCGCGGTTTTTTTGCTCATGCAGAGTCACTTATTTTCCCCAGTGATGATTCGCGTTTTTGGCTGGTGATGAATACGACGAACCGTGAAACCGTGCTCGTTGGGATGGGCGTCAACAAGACGCCTGAAGCGAAACTGCAAGTGCCCGATATTCCGTTTGGGCCCCGCCATTTTGTCAGGGTTTCAACCGGAATCTATTTACTGGCGGAACAAGATCAATACCGATTGCTGACTGAAGATAGCCAAGGGCAACTGAGCATATCCGCTGCCAAAGCGTGGCCGCAGCCTATCGACGATAATTACGATATCCGGCACGTGAAAAGCAAAGATGGCCAAATTTTCCTGAGTAATACAGGCGTGCATGTATTTAAAGTCAGCGATAACAACTTGTCTTTCGTTGCGAGTTTGCAAGCAGATAACCAACTTACAGACAAAGAGCGCGTCGCTATTGATGCTGTGGTCGAGTTGAAAGGGCAACTGTTCGCATTAATGCCTAGGGTGGGTAAAATTACACAGCTCAGTTGGCAAGATAGCAAACTGACAGCGGTTAAAACAGGAACTATGCCGGTTTTCGGTGGGATAGGGCGTGGAATTATAGAGGGGCGAGATAGAATCTTTGTTCTCCTAGATAAACAACATGTGCTGATGCCTGATGAAAAAGGTAATTTAGTGCTTAAACAGATTGATGAATCGGGCTTCCACGGACAGTTTTATCGCCAGCGCATGCAGTTTCGCGAGAGCCTGATTCCGTATGAATTTGTCAGGATAAATGACCCTTTGAGCGGTTTATGGCAGCCTCAGGACACTTTATGGCTTCTCCAGGCAACCTGAGCTTGATTGTTGTTCAGAGGCTTTTTTGCTCGCGGGGCATGTAGTTACGCTGAACTCAATTGTTTATGATGACTCTCCGCAAGTGACAAGCTATCGAAATCAACACAGCCCCCTATATGCCAACGCCGGTTATCCACTGCAATTAAATCAGGGCGTGGCAGCTGACTTGTGCGTTGAAGCAGTATGTGCAGGATGATGAACAGTCTGACATTGTGTTTAGTGGCCTGAGTCAGGATGCTTTTAGCCTGAATAACGGTGTGCAATTGAAATACAAAGGGCTAGCGACCGGTAAAGGCGATTTGTTATTAACAGTCAGTGATGGTGAGTTAAAAACTGAAATCAAACTGCCTTATCAAATCAATGCAGCTCCCGCCTTGGTCAAACCGTTGCCGGTGATTGCCGCCAACCAGAATGTGCCGCTCCAATTAAATCTCGCTATGCACTTTGAAGATCCCGAGGGCAACGCCATCAGTTTTGATGCTGAAAGCTTGCAAGGGTTTTCCATCAGTAAATCGGGCCTGTTGTCTGGCACTGCAACTGCTGTATCAAATGTGGAGCTACCTTTTGTTGTGAATGACCATGCTGGCGCACAAAGGAAATCCACGATCACTATTAAGT
>JAXHNX010000050.1:0-2488 GCA_034519945.1 Rheinheimera sp. | reverse complement strand
GCACCTGCAAACCACAAGCCTGAGCCGGCAGCAGCGGCCATAACAGCTGCAATACCAACAGCTTTAACCAACGGGTCCCTTTCATCGCAATACATCTCCTTTTGCGCCAATGCATCGTTACCAAGCCTCAGTACCGCCTGACACCGTTACTTCGTTTTCTTCTGTGCCAATGTTGCTGTCAGCGCTGCACTGATCTCAGGCGCCATAAATGCGTATTTTTTATGCAAGACATGATACAGGTCGGATTGAAACAACTTAACATACAACAAGCCGGTTAGGTCCATTTGTGCCAGCTCCTTCTCGGTCGTTGGGTAGATCGCATAGTCAAATCGCCCATTACGGATAAATTTCGGGATCAGCGCCAGGTCATTGACAATATAAAACTGACTATGGATTTCTCCGGGAAACCCCGCATCCAAGCCTTTTTTAGAAACTGAGGTACTGACTATCGTCTGCTGCGCATCCGCCAGCACTGCTGGCGTGCACTTCAGTCCCGGCTTACACAGCAGTGTAAAAATGCCGGACACCAATGCCGGTTCCACCGTAATAATGTTCTGATAGCCGGCCAATACAATGCGCATATAACCCACATCACCGTCCAGCAGATTTTTATCTACCAATAATAAATTCCGATTCGACGGCTGGGCGACAAATTCGGTTTTGATACCCAACTTCAGGTAAGCGTCGCGGATCAGCGGAATAATAAAGTTAACCATCGCGGGGTGGTCGACATAAGAAAATGTCATGGTCTGCGGTCGTTGTGGTTGTTGTGGTTGTTGTGCTGTGGTTGCCGCAGATAACCACAGGCAGCTTAAAGTTATCAGGAACTTCAAAGAATTGAACATGGTTATCCCTGCATCAGATGAACTCACAGAGGACAGCAACCCTATTCAGCCGATAGCGCCCATCCAGGTATTGACGTTGAGTATAGCCATAACTATTGGTCAAGATACCGGTCAACTGTCTTGCAGCGTATTAGATACGGCAGGATGCGCGAGGTCAGCGGATCCAACCCGACACAGCCAGGATCTCGATAGAGCACTGACACAGCCGGTCTGTGACCATGTTCTGTCTTAGCCTGTTGTCACAGTTCAGCTGTTCGCACTGAATAATTGGCCAGACACTGATGCAAAGCAGCTTCCACCGGCACAGAGCCGGCGGTTTTTGCCGTTATTTCTGCTTTTTTGCCGCCTTCTCAGCCAGCATTAACTTGCGTGGTTTTTTGAAATAAGTCTGTTTCGGCGCGCCTGCTTCCAGCGGCACCGGCCGGCCCCAGTTGCCCATCATCCAGCCAGTGGTATGCGGTTGATGCGCCCACTGGATGGCGTTGGCCAGAATTTGCGTGATATGCGGGTTACGATAGATTGGAAATGTTTCATGGCCGGGGGCAAAAAAGAAAATGCGGCCACGCCCCCGTGTGAAGGTACAGCCACTTCTGAGCACTTCACCACCCTGATACCAGGAATTAAAAATCAGCTCATCCGGATCCGGAATATCAAAAGGTTCGCCATACATTTCTGACTGTGGCAGCTCGATTTGCGGCGGAATATTGTAAGCGATTGGATGCGCCGGTTTCAGACACCAGACCCGTTCACGTTCACCGCCTTCGGCTTCGCGCCAGCTCAGATTACAGCTGGTACCCATCAGGCGTTTAAACAGTTTGGCATGATGACCACTGTGCAGCACAATCAGCCCCATGCCCGCCAGCACGCGCGCCTGCAGCTTGTCGATCAGCGCATCGCTCAGTTCATCGTGATAACGGTGGCCCCACCAAATGGCCACCTCAGTCTCGTCAATCCGCGCCTGTGGCCAGCCTTGGTCGGCATCGTCCAGCGTTGCCAGCGTCAGGTCAAAGCCATAAGGCTGCAGCTGATTGACGATACAACCGCCAATCGTCTCCGGATACACTTCCTGCACGTCTGCATCTTCTTTTTCGTGCCGGCATTCGTTCCACACTGTAACTTTAATCATCTTGCACTCCCGGCCAGTCGCGGCGCTGCAAAGAACATTAATCCAGTACTTCAAGTAATCATCGATTTGCAAAGCAGTCGGCACGCCGTTAGCCAGAAATATACGCCGAGCCAGTAAGTCAGCCGCTGCACAAAGATTGGATGCGCTGCCAAAGATGGTGCAAATACCTGGCTGACACCTAAATACCCTGCGACCAGCTCATCGATGTGATCCCACTGCTGCAAACGAATTTCCAGCAAACGCGCGGCCAGCGGATCTGACACTTCAAGCAGTGCCCGCCTTTTGGCATCAAAGCCCATGCTAAAGCTTTGCAGCCAACTCCGCCACGGCAAAACAGATCGCATCGACCGGCAAACCGGTCCGCAAGCGCTGCTCAGCTGCGGGCCAACAGATCGCGCTGCGGTAATTTCATGCGGCCGCTCCATCGCCATTTGCATCGTGCGATGCGCCAGCGCCGGATTGGCAAAACGTTGCAGCAGATGCGTCGATATACGCGCTCAAGGTCCAACCCGGCTGT
>JAXHNX010000054.1:0-31181 GCA_034519945.1 Rheinheimera sp. | reverse complement strand
AGACTGGTGCTGGTCAAACCCGGCAGACAGTACCAGTAGCCATTGACTTCATGCGGCTGCAGCGGCGCCGTTAACCCCAAACTGAACTGCGTTAATTTCTCGCTGAAATCCTGCGGCTCGGGGCTTAGCCGGACATAATGCACCAAACCCTGCATCGAGTGCAGGTCATTTTGCAAATTGTATTTAGCGCCGGATTGCGTCTGAATACCATTTAAGACAAAGAGTGGCTGTCCTTCCTGGCTGGTGCAAAGGCGCCCGGCCGGATATTTAATACAACAGAGCTGACAATCATCTTTATGCCGGTTCTCTGAGCGTGCCGTAAAGCAGCGGCCGGACCAGGCCAGAGGCAGGTACCCGTAGGCCAAAGACTTCAATTTCCAGTTGCTGGCGGATCACGCAGACAAGGGCGAAGGTTGTGCCAGCGAAGTGGGTACAGCCAGTCGCGGGATTTTTCGACCGGCACCACCCAGCGCCGCATGCGGCGTTGCCACAGTTTCAGCACACTGTGCTCGTTAGTAAAGGCTCAGCGCAGCGCCCTCCGACAAAGGCAGCTGCTGACGGAATAAATAATGCGCAGTGCCAACATCATTGGCTTCAACCATAAACTGCCCCTGCGCCGTTAATTGCTGCAGGGCACGTAAATCGGCCTGACTTTTCAATAGCGTCAGGCCGGATAAAACCACTTGCTTGCCGACTTCCTGCAACGTAAACGAGTACGCAGATAGTCGGCAAAGCTGAATTCGAAATCTTTTGCTGCAGACCGTTTCGCCAAGATAAATGACAGTTGCCGGGCTTTGGGCGATGTGCTGATAAAACTGTTCAAGCTGTGCTTTGGGCCAATAATACAAATTCGGTCCGACACTGATTTGTGGCAGTGTCGTTTGATTGGAACAGGTAACCACCGGGTGCTCCTCTGAATAGGCCATCGGTTTTTTTAGATTATTTCCAGTGCCGGTGATAAGCACCCAGGGTGGTTTGACTGCCCTCTGACAGACCAGCCAGCACTTGTTGCCAACTTTGTTCCGTCACAAACGCATCCGGAGTTGATTTGACGCGGTCAATCGCGGCCCGCCACACCTTAGTCAGTGCCCGTACATAAGCTGGGCTGCGTTGGCGGCCTTCAATTTTCAGCGACGTAATGCCTTCACGCTGCAGCAGCGGCAACAATTCTAATGTATTGAGGCTGGTGGGCTCCTCCAGCACATGGTAGCGCTCGCCATCGACATCAAACCGGCCTTTGCAGAGGGTGGGGTAACCTGCAGTTTCATCGGCGTTGAAGCGGTCAATCAATACGCTGTTTAATCTGGACTCTAATTGGCCTTCATGTTCCTGCCAGCGTACAAAGGCCGCGGGCGAACAGGCCCCGGCAGTATTGGGCGACTCGCCGGTCAGATAAGAACTCAGATAACACCGGCCCTCAGCCATGATACAAAGGCTGCCAAACGCAAAAACTTCAAGTTCCAGCGTGGTTTGCCGGGCCAGCGCCCGGACTTGTTGCAACGTTAAAACACGCGGCAGTACGGCGCGGCGGATGCCAAATTGTTGATAAAATTCAAGCGCGGCCAGATTCGTCGCACTGGCCTGCACCGACAGATGCACCTCTGTGTCCGGATAACGCTGTTGGCTGTACTCCAGTAGCGCAATATCAGCCAGGATCAGGACATCTGCGCCTGCGGTTACTGCGCTGTCAATGGTGCGCTGCCATCTGGCAAGCTGGCCCGGATGCGCAAAGGTATTGATCGCAACGTGCAACTTGCGTTTGGCCTGATGCGTAAATTGCACGGCGTCGGTCAGTTGCTCCGGCGTGAAGTTCAAACCAGCAAAATGCCGCGCATTGGTATCATTATTGATGCCGACATAAACTGCATCAGCGCCCTCATGGATCGCCGCTTTCAGGGCCGGCATCGACCCTGCCGGACACAGCAGCTCAAGTAAAGGTGCGGCTGGTCTGGCTACTGCCGGCGGTTGCGCGGCAGCAAGCGCTGCACAAACCCGGCTTTGCGAACTATCCATGCAGGTTTACCTCTTTGTTGTTATGGGCACTGGCCAGTGGATTTGGCACTATGGCGCCATTATAAAGACGCGGCTGCTGAGGTGGCGGATGCAAAACGGGTATCAGAGTTTTACACCCAAAGAGGTATTGCTGAGCCTCGGGGCGAAAGTTGGCAAGTGTTTACTGCCGAAAATCCCCACGCCTCAATCTGCCGTTGGGCAATGGGTGTTGCAACAGCGTGTCTATGGCGTGGCACTGATCAGAGCTGCTGAGCAACGGCTGCCGGCCACAGTCCGGACCGCTTTATTACATCAGGCGCTGAAGCAGATTTTTGGCAACGTTGCCCAACAAAGGCGCCTTCGATTTTTTATCTGGCAAGCGTTTGAGTATTGAAGTACCGGATTTGCAGATGCATTACGACCTTGGGCTTGATGCACAAAGACAGTTCTGGCTCGCAGCGGCCGGATCTTCAGCCCAGCCGGGGGACGGCGAGGTGTTATTCCGCGCAAACAGTACCGAGCTGTTGTTGTTGCTCAGTCAGCAGGTGGACCCCGATACGTTGTTTTTCCAAAGGCGTCTGACCATTCTCGGCGACACTGAACTTGGGCTGCAGTTAAAGAACTTGCTGGACACACTCGAACCCGACAGCCTGTTGCCACCCGCGTTGATGTTATGGCTGCAGGAAATCGCCAAAACGAAGCCCGCGGCGATACAAAGCTAACCGAAACCCGGCGTTTTCTGCCGCTGTGTACAGCTGCCCCGCGTGTGTTGCTTGCATTAAATCAACCTGGCAACCAAACCACAATGCTGCCGCGATAGCGGATTAGTGCCAATTGCGGGCGATGGTTCTGACTGCTGTTGAAGCGCTGGTTTTCACTGAAAGCTGACGTTACCTATAACTAAGCGGTCACGGCTCTCGAAATTTTCGGGCTCTTTGCGCATTGCCAACACGTTGAAAAAGCGAGCGATATTCGCGCCTGTTTTGAGTTACTGGCTAGTTTGGAGTGAGCAGTACGACAAACCAAAAATGTTGAATTTATGATGCAAAAGCACTTTGCGGGTTTACCCATGCTTTGTTCTTGACGTTACAAGGTACTTGCCGCTAAAACCTTGAGATTGATGTATTTTTACGTTAGCGTTGCAGAATGTTAAAAAACTCAAAAGGGCAGGGCAAGATCGCGAACGTTTTTCAACCAATTAGCCTGATAGTTGCAGCATCAGCCTGTTTATGATCAGATACGGCCTTTTATTGCCAGGGCCGTTGTAATGCATACTGACTCATTCACCTTACATTTTTCTGCGCTCGAAGACCCACGTCAATCTGCAAAAGTTACTTACCCATTGTTTGATATCCTGTTTTTGACACTCTGCGCTGTGATGACTGGCGCTGAAGGCTGGGAAGATATTGAAGATTTTGGCGTTCACCGGCTTGGATGGCTGCAAAAGCGCGGCTTCTTTCCTCACGGGATTCCGGTACACGATACCATCGCCCGGGTCATTGCTCATCTGGACCCGAAAAAGCTGCAGCAGTGCTTCGTAGACTGGATGCGCGATGTAACTAAACGAACTGAAGGCGAGCTGATTGCCATTGATGGCAAGACTTTACGGGGTAGTTGGCAGCCGGGTGACCGCGGCTCTGCTATTCATATGGTCAGTGCCTTTTCCTGCCACAGTGCTTTGGTGCTGGGACAGGTGAAAACTGATGATAAATCCAATGAAATCAGTGCTATTCCTGAACTGCTGGCGATGCTGGAGTTAAAAGGCTGCCTGGTGAGCATCGATGCAATGGGCTGCCAGAAAGATATCGCCAAACAAATCGTGACACAAGGCAGCGACTATCTGCTCGCGGTGAAAGGCAACCAGCGCAAGCTGCACCATGTAGTGGAACAGTCGTTTCTGGAATTCGACAGCCTGAGCAAAGAAGAAGTGACGTCGCAGAAATCACGGGTGGAATACCGCAGCTATCAGGTTTTGCACGCAGCCGTGTTGCCAGAGTCCGTCCGAAATGACTGGCCAACGATTAAAACAATTGCGATGTCAGACAGTTACCGGATGACGAAAGGGAAGAAATCAGCATTGGAACGGCGCTATTTTATCAGCTCTGCCGAGCTGGATGTCGACCGATTTGCAGAAGCCTGCCGCGGTCACTGGTCGATAGAAAATAAGTTGCACTGGGTGTTGGACGTTAGCTTTGATGAAGACAGCTGTCTGATTTACAGAGAGAAAGCTGCAGCAAATCTGGCAGCTATCCGCCATATTGCCCTGAACATGATGCGGCAAGAAAAAAGCAAAAAGCTAAGTATTCCGCGGAAAAAACGAGCGCTTATGATGGACCCGGATTATCTGGATATCGTGTTAGAAGCGGGTGTTGGCGTGATGCTGGCGAAATAGTGAGCACTCATGCTCCCGCCCTGCTCAAAAGGGTTACCACTGCTTAAAAGCGTGGTTGTTCCTTTTGATTAATATGTTATGCGTAAGTAACTATGAAGCAAATCTATAAAATCACTTACTTAGCTACGAATAAAATTTATATCGGCAAAGTTGCATACGAAAGCTTTCGGTATTTTGGTAGCCCAGATATTGAAGTCGTAAATGAGGACTTCAGTAAATTACCAATAGAACAACAAAAAGATTACACCGTTAGAAAGCAAATTTTATGGGAATCAGATAGCTGCACAGATGCAGAGCTAGCTGAGAAAGAAATTGAATTCATAAGGTTGTATCAGTCAAACAACCCTGAGATTGGCTATAACAGGTGGCCTAAGTTTAATGCCGGTAGCGCATAACAAACGCCAGCACAACGCGCCTGCGGCGCTGGACTCGCAACAAGTTGCTCGCCTGTGTGGCGGGTGTTATAGCTCAAGCGGCTCATCTCGAAACGTGAAGGTTTTATGGACGAAATAGAATTAGATTTTGGCGCGATAACCATAGATAACGCGACCTATAAGGGCGAGGGTTATAGATTTTATGAGGGCTTGCTTGCTCAGATGCGCCAATTTAAAGAAAGCCCAGTTAAAGTTCTTCAAACCGATATAGTTCATAATGAAGCGATCAATCATATCGGGCAAGAGATATCAAAAACCCGATCCTCGATTGAGCAGGCACTGAGGTCAGCAAATAAACAGCTAAAGATAAAATCCGATGTTATAGAAAATGCTCGAGCGTTGTTATCAGTTGATGGCGGCGAAGCTGAAATAGCGGAAGCTAGACTGGAAAAATATTATGAATTTATTGGAGCTGAGAAGATCGATTCTGGAAGATATGCAGATCTATCTCGTCTCATGGAAATGTATTTTGCTACAGAAGCCCCTTTTGAATCCGGAAAGGACAAAAAAAATGAATTTCCAGATGCGATTGCACTGTTAGCCCTTGAAGGTTGGGCTGAAGAAAATGAAATTAATATTATCGCCGTAAGTCAAGATAAGGGCTGGAAGAACTTTTCTGAAGGTTCAGATAGGATTACGTTGGTATCCTCTCTAGCGGAAGCACTAGAAAAGTTTCAGCCACATAACAAGGTTGTAAGTATTATCTCTCATATCAGAGAGGACTCTCTTCTTGATGGCGAGAATCATGTACTTGAAGAAATTGAGCAGGCAATTATCAACAGCGTCGATGGTTGCGATATTTGGGTTGAAGCAAGTTCATATATGCACTTTGAATGGGAAGACGTTTCATCCTCCTATATTTCCCATGAGCTGGATAAAGATCAAGATGGCTTAGTTAAAGTCAGGGTTGTAAGTATAAATGATGAGGAAATAGTTCTTAAAGTTGGTGCTACAGTTGAAGTAGAGGTTGAGGCTAGTTTTGATTTCTCGGTAAGAGATTCGATAGATAAAGATTATGTTGGTATGGGTGGAAATGTTTGTACTACAACGGAGTCTTATCATACTGACATATTGTTATCTCTCACTGGAGATTTTTCTCAGGACTTTGACGAAATCGATGTTGCTGACATTGAAGTTCTTGAAACTATTGGGCACGCAGACTTCGGTGAAGTTGAGCCTGATTGGCGGAGCGAGTACGAAGATGAAGAGCTATAACAAGGCGCTGCTACGGAAAATTTACTCGCTGGCGCTCCTAAATTTCCGCAGAGCGCGGCGTTATAACTCTTGAGGAGGATCCCGTGAGATTCCTGTTGTTGGCCACTTTCGTTTTTTGCATATCATCATGCGTGGAACAGCATGATGAAGTCTCTTATGAACTGGTGGCAATACTTAAGAGCACAGAAGTAACCTGCGATTTCCTGAAAAAATCAAAATACTCTCAAGGTTATTGGGTCAGGCCAGAGCTAGACGGCTGGGGTCTACTGGTAGTTACTAAGAATAATCAACCTAATACTTACACCCTCGCACTCATGGCGTATGGCCACGAAAGAGCGCTAGAGACCAGGGAGATCGTTTGTGACGAGTTATAACTATGGTAATTACCATTAATTGCATTCAGTAAAAGTTGGCGAACCGAATAATTCAGCGATTTTTGAAAAATTGGATTAAGCGGCCAATTCTGACCATACCGGATGCTGATTGCATCTGAAATGGCGTTGCGTAAGGCGACCTCGCAGATGTGCAAAGTGAAGAAGAAGCGACTGGATAACTCTGTAGCGGCAAACCGAATTTGGCCGAGCGCTTAGAGAACAATGGTCGGTCTACGAAAAACCGAACGCCCGCAATTAACGCAAAACAGAAATTCGTTTTTGCGAGAGTAGCTGATCAGATCAAACCGCTTCACTCTCCAACCCACCACTCCTACACGCCAACAGCAACTGTGTGCTGATGGCGCTGAGGTGATGCCGGCGTGGGCATGGCCGTGGCGGCGTTAGTCTGAATCAGGTGGGGCGGCCGGCAAAACGCTTAGCTTAAACTGATTAACTCACCGTGTTTATCGAAGGTCAGAAACTCGGCAATCATGCCTGACTGGATTTTATTCAGCATCAGTCGCATTGGCTGAATGGCTTCGTCACTGTTTGGGGCGATGCCGGCCCGGCCGGCCATACTGGCGACGAACGCGATATCCCATTCAATACCGGTTTCTGCCGATTCATGCACCAGACTGGCAAAATCAGCGACTTCAGCGGGCAGTTTGTCGACACAAAGCACTGGCTCTAACGCACCGCCTTGTCCTTGGCTGAAATGTTGTTTTTGCGTTTCGGTATAGCCATTGGGTAATTCAGCCCGGGCAAATACCCAAAGGAGCCGCTGGGGTTCCTGTTGCGCATTCGCAGCAGCAATAAAACTGGGGTAGCTGTCAATCAGAGGTTCACTGGTTACTGATTTAGGATGGTGATGATGTGCGCAGCTCATAACAGGGCTCTTTGCTAAAAATCAAATTCACGGGGTTGCAGCATAACAAATCAATCCAGGGCAAACTGCTCCCCGAAAGGAGCAGTTGATTACCTCTTAGGGAGTAGCTGGTGCTGCTTGCAACACAAATGCGCCATGACCGGCTGCCATGCTTTGCGTTTGCTGTGCCGATGTGCCTTGCAGGTGATAATGCCTGCGCTGATGTTCGGTGCGGCGTGCCTGGCTAAAAGCCGACACGCGTTTGAGATAACCAATGACACGGGTGCCGTAATCAATATTGTTACTGCCGCATTTTGAACAAGCCCTCAACGTACGTTTGTCGATATGCTCACAGCAATTGCATAAGGTGATGCGGACATTGACACAAAAATAATTACAACCCGTTTTGGCCGCCAGATCCAACAGCGCGAGGTTGCCCTGCGCATGCAGTTTTTCTTCGAGATTCAGATGCAGCGCGGAGCCGCCGTCGAGATACTCCAGCAATGTTTTGCCGTGCAGTACAAACTTGTCTAACAAGTTACTTTGCTCGTCCTCTACCAGGTAAAAATAAGAGTTATAACAATCCCTGTTCACCTTATAACCGTCGGCCCGGTCCCATTTGGCGTTTTTAACGCCCAGATTTTCAGCCGGCACAAATTCGGTATTAAACATATAACCATAATCGGTGCGGGCTTGCCGGTTCGCGTCATAAATCACCTTCAGCTGTGCGCGGACAAAATCCAGATAAGGCGCATTATTACCGGGTGTAATACCGAGAAACTCGGCGGCTTCGGTCATGCCATTGATGCCAATGGTCAGGAATTGTTTATCCAGACTGATAAATCCGGCATCGTACACCGTCAGCAGACCGGCATTTTTGTATTCTTCCATCAATGCCCGGTATGCCACCTGGTAACGCTGAATTTTACTGACTTCTGTCGCCAGATCGCGACCATCCTGGATCAGCCGGTTCATGTTCAGGGTGATCACATTAATTGAACCGGTGGCGACGCCGCCGGCCCCTAAAGAATAGGAAAATGTTTTATCGCTTATTTCACTGCGTAAACGACAACAGGATGCTAAAGAGTCAGCATTTTCAGACAGATAGACAAAAAAGCTGTTGGCCTGGGCCATTTCATCGGCGATCTGGCTGGCGAAGTCGCGGTCTTTGCATTGTTGATTTTCGGTCAGCATGGCGACAGTCACCACCGGAAAAGTCAGCACTGTTTTCATCCGTTCCAGGTTAAACCAGCGTAAGAAAAACAGTTGCAGCGCCTGCACGCTCTGCCAATCCGGTTTAGTGAAATCGGGAAAGACAAAATCACCAAACATCGCGGAAAAATAATGCTGGTCGTAGACTGAGATATTCCAAAACACACTTTGATAACCGCGGGCCGCCGCCGGTTGATTCAATGCATAGACGACATGCTGCAAGTGATTTTTTATCTGATGACGGTGGGTGGTTAAATAATCAGCGCCATAATCCATCCGCGCAAAATAGTCGAAGTAGGTCAGGAACTCGACCGTTGCAACGGCACCGGCAAACTGGCTGGAGACGGCGAAAACAAAATTAACAAAGCAACCGCAAAAAGACTCCAGGTGTTTTGGTGCTTGTGATTCCCCCCCCAGCCTGGTCAGGCCATCCAATAAAAATGGATACATGGTCACCGACACACAATAGGGTTTCAGGCTGGTTTCGTCATGCACATAAATTTCATGCGCTTCGATCTGCCGGTGATACTCATCCGCCAGTGGCTGACCAAACAGACTGGCAATTTTGTTGCTGACCAAAGCGCGATTGACCTGAATAAAACAATCTTTCATCAGCTCGGCTTCCAGCGTGGCGATATTTTTCTGTGTCACATTGGCGTTGGCATCCAGTTTCGAGCCGTCGGCTGGATTCGATGCGCTGACATATTGTTGAATAAAATCGAGTTTCTGCGCGAGTTGGTCCGGTTGCAGCACTTGCATAATGATTTCCTTATTAAAATTTTTATTGAGGAGCGCATGCCGGCAGCGCGGTATAGGCAGGTGCCGGCGTTGGCCAGAGCAATGGATTCAGGCATAACTGACGGTGTAAATCGTAGAGACGCTGATTGCTGGCAGGGTTATTCAGACCACCGAGATCGGCCTGCCACGGCCCGGTTTTGACATAATCCAGCATGGACCGTAGCACTGATGGGCAATAACTAAGGCCGGTGTACAGCGCGGTCTGTAACCCCAGGTGCCTGCACGTCTCAAGCAGCTTTAACAGGTACTCAGACTGCCATTCGCCCCCCATAAAAAGCACACAACTGATCAGCCCCTGATATTTTTCACAGTCGGCAAGCAGCCGGTCTGTGGTCAGCGGCTGTCCATGCCATGCAGACCAACTGTCGCTTTATGGCAGCCTTTGCAACCAAGGGAACAACCGCTGATCAGATACGCGAGGCTGACTTCCCCCGGGATCTCCTGCAGCAAAATTTCGCAGGCCGTGGTGTTAAATGGTGTTGGAATTGCCATATGTAGTGGTCTTTCTGGTTTTTGATACTAGATATGGTGTTTAGCTTAGGCTGTGGCTTTGCCGGGAATTTGATCCAGATCAAGCTTTGACCCAAACCAGCGCCCGCTACCCCATCAGGAGTAGTTGCTGCGAACTGGTGCAGCACTTCCCCAAAAAAGTGCAGCAGACCGCGGCAAAACAAGCCTTATATTTTGATATGTCTAGTAATTTCAACAGCATAGTAAGTTGGCCTGATTGCTGCTTTGCTTTACTCATGCCGGTAAGAACCGGTTGGTTACACAAAACAGGCAGAGCGAGACTCTGCCCCGGCAAAGAAGCCCAGGTTGAACCTGCAAAACTGCAGGTAAGACGTGGGCTTTTTTTATTGCCTGCAAATGGCAGTCCGTGGGCACTCTCAGCACGCACAGGCAAGGGGACAACAGCATGCAACAGACATTACAGGACCCGATCAAGGCGCAGATCCTCGTGATCGGCAACGGCATGGTCGGCCATCATTTTATTGAACAATTGCGCCAGCGTGATGCCGGTTGCCGCGTCACCGTGTTATGTGGTGAGCCACAGCTGGCCTACGACCGGGTCTATTTGTCGTCTTATTTCAGCGGGACGCCGTTTGCCGAACTGTCGATGTCAACGCAGCAATGGTACGCGGAACATCAGGTTGATTTACAACTGAATTGCTGGGTCGGGCGAATTGACCCGTCTGAACGGCTGGTTTATTGCCAGGATGGTCGGGTGTACGCGTTCGACAAGCTGGTGCTGGCGACGGGCTCATATCCTTTTGTGCCGCCGATCCCGGGCAACGACCAACCGCATTGCCTGGTTTACCGCACCTTGCAGGATCTGCAGAACATTGCTGCCAGCGCCGCGCAGAGCAAAGTGGGCGTGGTGATTGGCGGCGGTTTATTAGGGTTAGAAGCGGCCAATGCCCTGAAGCAACTGGGCCTTGAGACTCATGTCAGGGCCGAATTTGCTCAACAGGCTGATGGCGTGTCGCAGGACCGATGGCAGCCGGCGGCGCATTATTAGCGGAAAAAATTCAGCAGCTGGGTGTCACAGTACATACCGGTAAGGCCACACAGGCCATCGCAACTGGCACCGAGCGTCGTTATCAGCTGCAATTCGCCGATGGCTCTGCGCTTGAAACCGATCTGGTCCTGTTTTCCGCCGGGATCCGGCCCTATGACCAGCTCGGACGTTCGGCTGGCCTGGCGGTCGGCGAGCGCGGCGGTATTGTCATTGACAACTGTTGCCAGACCTCAGTACCGGACATTTATGCCATCGGTGAATGTGCGTTATGGCAACAGAAAATATTCGGCCTGGTGGCGCCTGGTTACCAAATGGCGCGTGTGGTGGCCGACCAGCTGGTGAATAAACAGCAGGCCACACTGACCTTCAGCGGCGCGGATATGAGTACCAAATTAAAGCTGCTGGGTGTTGAAGTGGGCTCCATCGGCGATGCACATGGCAAAACGCCGGGGGCTATGAGCTATCTGTTTACCGACCCCAAAGCCGGCCATTACAAAAAACTGGTCGTCAGCGCAAACGGCAAGAAGCTGTTGGGGGCCGTATTGGTTGGCGACACCAGTCGTTACGATACGTTGCTGCAATACGCCTTAAATGACATGCCACTGCCGGCAGATCCGGCACAGCTGATTGTGCCGGCGGCGGGAAATGCGGTGTTACCGGCATTGGTGTTACCGGACAGCGCGACCATCTGTTCCTGTCACAATGTGGCCAAAAGCGACATTATTGGCGCCATTGGCCAAGGGATCTGTGATCTTGGCGGAATCAAACAGTGCACCAAAGCCGCCACCGGCTGCGGTGGCTGCAGTGCGTTGCTGAAATCAGTGGTGGATGAAGAACTGCAGTCGCGTGGCGTGGCAGTCAGTAATCATTTATGTGAGCACTTTGCTTATTCACGGCAGGAACTGCTGCACCTGATCCAGGTAGAGGGTCAAACGACATTCTGGCAAATTCTGAGTCAACACGGCAAAGGCCATGGCTGTGAGATTTGTAAACCAACAATAGGGTCGCTGCTGGCCTCGGTGCACAACGAATATGTGCTGAAAAAGCCGCATGTCGGCTTGCAGGACACCAACGACACTTTCCTCGCCAATATGCAAAAAGACGGCTCTTATTCAATAGTGCCGCGTATTGCCGGCGGCGAAATCACCGCCGACAAACTGCTGGTGATTGGCCAGGTCGCCAAAGATTTTGGCCTGTACTGCAAAATTACCGGCGGCCAGCGCATTGACTTGTTTGGCGCGCGTTTAGAACAGTTGCCACAGATTTGGCGGCTGTTGGTCGACGCCGGTTTTGAGACTGGTCACGCCTATGGCAAATCGCTGCGCACCGTGAAGTCTTGTGTCGGCAGTACCTGGTGTCGCTATGGCGTGCAGGACAGCGTCGGCCAGGCCATCGCCATCGAAAACCGCTACAAAGGTCTGCGCGCGCCGCACAAAATTAAAATGGCGGTGTCCGGTTGTACCCGGGAGTGCGCCGAAGCGCAAAGCAAAGACATCGGCATTATTGCCACTGAGCGCGGCTGGAATTTGTATGTCTGTGGCAACGGCGGCATGCGGCCGCGTCACGCCGACCTCTTTGCCACCGATTTAGATACTAAAACCCTCATCCGCTACATCGACCGCATCCTGATGTTTTACATCAAAACGGCCGACCGGCTGACCCGCACTTCGGTCTGGCTGGAAAAACTCGATGGCGGTCTGGCCTATCTGCAGGACGTGGTGATCAACGACAGTCTTGGCCTTGCCGCTGAGCTGGAAGCGCAGATGCAACGCCTGACCGGCAGCTATGCCTGTGAGTGGAAAGCCACGCTGGATGACCCGCAGGCACTGAAGCGTTTCCGCCACTTTGTCAACAGTGACCAGGCCGACCCTAACATTCTGTTTGTGCAGGAGCGCGCGCAAATTCGCCCGGCCACTGCGCAGGAAAAACAACAATTTCAGCTGCAAATCCCAGTTAAAAATCTGACAGAGGAGAGTATCGCATGAGCTTTCAGGGAGATCCTGTAGTCTCGACGATTTAGTCGAAAACAGTGGTGTTTGTGTGCTGGTCGACGGCCAGCAGGTGGCGCTGTTCTGGTTACGCACACCGGGCACTACCGGGCCGGGCGAGCTGTTTGCCATCGGCAACTTTGACCCGCTTGGTGGTGCCAATGTGTTGTCGCGCGGCATTCTGGGGTCGGTTGGTGACCAGCTGGTGGTGGCTTCACCTTTGTATAAACAGCATTTTTGTTTACGTAGTGGCCAGTGTCTGCAGCAGCCAGAAGTGCGGGTGCCGGTGTATCCGGTGTTGCTGGCGCAGCACAAAGTGTTAATCGGCAGCACGCCACTGGCCACAGCCGCTGCGGCGGCCTGATCGGTTTACAAACTGAATATAAAAGCAAGACAAAAGACAAGGCAGACCAGCGCAACCAGAACTGGCGTCAGACCAGCAAAGCGGGAGAACAACATGAATGTAGCGGGCTTTTTTCAGGCAGCGGGTTTCAGCCTGCGCCAAATCGGCAGTTTGTTTGGCTTCAATACTAATGGTTTGAGTGCTGGTGGTTTGAGTGCTGGTGGTTTCAGTGCCGGTGGTTTGAGTACTAGTGGGCTGGCCGGCAACAGCCAGCTGAACCTGGCACAGCCCGGTGGCGACACCGCGGCCGGGGTGTATTTAATCGGCGCAGGGCCGGGCGATGCAGAGCTGCTGACGCGTAAAGGCGAGCGGGTGCTGCGCGCTGCCGATGTGGTGTTGTACGACAATCTGGTGTCGGCCGGTGTGCTGGCGTTGTGCCGGCGCAGCTGTCAGCGCATTTATGTCGGCAAACGCGCCGGTTTGCATGCGATGGCGCAAAGCCAGATCAATCAGCTGCTGGTGGAATATGGTCAGCACAGTGTCAGCGCCGGCAAAGTGGTGGTGCGGCTTAAAGGCGGTGATCCGGCGATTTTTGGCCGCGTCAGCGAAGAGGCTGCAGCGCTGACACAAGCTGGTTTACCTTTTGCCATAGTGCCGGGCATCACCAGCGCCTCGGCGGCCTGTGCTTACAGTGGTATTGCGCTGACGGCGCGCGGTCAGGCTGCTTCGGTGCAGTTTTTAACTGCCCAGTTTGCCGACCCAAGCCGGCAACCGGATTTTACTCAATATCAGTACCAGAGCGGCCAGAACCCGACGCTGGTGGTGTATATGGGGCTGAACCGGCTGAACGAGCTGTGTTTGGGGCTTTTGAATGTCGGCTGGCCCGGCGCAATGCCGGTGGCGCTGCTTGACCAGCTCAGCAGTGACACGCAGCAGCAACTGACCGGCAGTCTGGCCGACATTTGTGCCCGCTATGCCTGTCACCAGCAAGGGCCGAATCCGCTGCTCGGGCCAACGCTGATAGTGATTGGCACTGTGGTCAGCAGCCCGATGGCGGTAAACCGCAGTTTATTACGGCCGCTGCAGCAGGTCAGAGCCGGTCGTTTTAGCCCGAACTCTAATTAATTTTTTGCCAGTTTTTTGCCGGTGTGGTCACCGGCCTGGCTTTGCTTTGCCCGAAATCCACTCATGGAGAATATCGATGAAATTATCCGTCCGCCCGTTTGCCGTCCTATTACCCCTGACGTTGGCGCCGTTGCTGCTGTCAGCTGTGCCTGCCCATGCAGCAGCAACTGCCGCTTCAGCCACGCCGGCAGCTGCAGCCAAGCCGCCGGCGCTCAAAGCCGGCCAAAATAACCTGAACTGGCTGTTTCGTTATCGTGCGGAATATGTTGACCAGGACGGCCTCACGGAGCAGGCGCTGGCCAATACGCTGTTGACGCGGCTTAGTGCCCAGCAGGGCATCAGCGATGAGTGGAGCGCCGGTGTGGAATTTGATTATGTCGCGGCGCTGGACGACAGCCGTTATAACAACAGTTTTAATGGTAAAACCCAGTACCCGCTAATTGCCGATCCGGCCGGCAGTGATTTAAATCAGGCCTATGTGCAGTATCAGCACGGCGGCCATCAGCTTAAAATCGGCCGGCAAAAACTGGCGCTTGGTAACGAGCGTTTTGTCGGCGGCGTCAGCTGGCGGCAGAACGAACAGACCTTTGATGCTGTGCGTTATCAAACTGCACTTGGCAGCGGCCTGACCCTCGATTACAGCTTCAGTAACAGAGTGAACCGGGTGTTTGGCAGCAAAAGCCCGCAAGGCGACTGGCGCGGCAACATCCATTTACTGGACGTGAATTACGCCATCTCGGCGGCGCAGCAGCTGAAATTTTATAGTTACGACATGGATTTTCGTGAGGCGCCGGCGCAATCAAACCGCACGCTGGGGCTGGATTATCAGCACAGTGGCAAAGCCGGCGCACTGAACTGGCAATGGGCCGGCGCGCTCGCCACGCAGCAGGATAGCGGTGATAACCCGCGCTCGTATCGCGCGTCTTATCAGAATCTTGAAGGCCAGCTTAGTTATCAGACTTATCTGTTTGGCGCCGGTTATGAAAAGCTTGGCAGCGATAACGGCGTAGGTTTTAGCACGCCTTTGGCGACGCTGCATAAATTTCAGGGTTATGCGGACAAGTTGTTAAATACGCCGGCCGATGGTGTCAAAGACCTGCAGCTCAAAGCCGGTTACATCAAGCCGGATTGGGACTTGCAGCTGCAATATCACTGGTTAACGGCGGCCACAGGCGGCGCTGATTATGGCAATGAACTTAATGTCAGCCTGCAGCTGAAGTTCGGCCCGCGTTATGCGGTGTTAGTCAAAGCGGCGCAGTATGACGCCCGGCATTATCTGACCGACACCAGTAAATACTGGCTGCAGTGGCTGGCGAAATTCTGAGCCACCTGCTTTTGCTGAAAACCAGCGCTGAAAACCAGTTCTGCTCAAAACCAGCGCTGCAACAAACCAGTTCAACAGCAGGCCTGACGCGCCATCGCGGTGCAATCTCTGCACTGCGCCGGCGCATGCGTTTGGGTACGCTACCGGTAAAGTTACAGGCTAAGCAGATTTACTCGCGTTAAATCAGTTGGATACAGATGTTGGTTGTGACTTGGAACAGCCTTTGCCACAGCTTTTTATCCTCTTTTGCTGCCGAGTCTTTATGGACCGTTTAGTACTGCGTTTATTACTGTCGGCAAAACAACAGGATGTGGCGGCGCTGCGCCAGTTGCACAGCCTGATAGAAGTGGTCACCTGCATTGGCGATCTGGTGCATCAGCTGCAGCGCGAACGTGGCCTCAGCAATATGCTGCTGTATACGCCGCAGCCGGCGCTAAGTAGCGTATTGCAGCAGCAACAGGACGAGGTCAGCAGCAGGCTGACGCACACCGCTGCGTTGATTGCAGAGCTGCTGGCAGCCGGTGCTTTGCAGGCACCGCGTTTACAAAGTGCGTTGGCCTGTGCCTTACAACAGAGTCAGGCTTTGGCGCAAGTCCGGCTGGCAGTGGCTGGTTGTCAGGCGCAGCAGGAATGTAGCCAGGCGCCTTGTGAACAGTATTCGCAGCTGATCCGGCATTGGCTTGACGTGGTGATCGAAGCGGCCGGCCTGTCGGTGTCGCCGGCGGTCAGTCAGTTGGTGCTGAGCCTGATTTACCTGTTGCAGGCGAAAGAATTTGCCGGTCAGGAGCGTGCCTGGGGTGTAGTGGCGTTTTCCGGTAAAGCCAATGGCGCTGAACTGGCCGAACGGTTACAGGTGCTGGCGCAGTCGCAACAGGATGCGTTGCAGGCACTGTGGCCTGGTCTCAGTACCGCGGTTTGTCAGGTGTATCAGCCGCATTTTTGTCAGGATCCCGATCCGCAATATTTGCAGCTGAAAGAGATGATGCTTGGCCTGTGCCGGCATCAGCAGGCGTCGCCGGCGCTGGCTGAGCTGTGGTTTCAGTGCGCCAGCCGGCGTATTGATTTACTGCACGCGCTGCTCGACCCGCTGAAACAAGCGCTGGAGCAACAGCTGGCGGCGTCAAAACAAACTTATGCTAAAGAGCAGCAGCTGCTGAAGCAGCAGGCCGCGCCAGTCCTGGCGTTAGCACCACAAGCTGCACCAGCGCAACCGGCGCAGGGGTTGGCCGGCATCTGGCCACTCAGCCACGAACAAAGCGGGCAGGCGTCGTTGTTGCAACTGCTGCGCGAGCAATCGCAGCATATCGGCAACATCGAAACTGAACTGGAACAGGCGCGGGCTGCGGTGCAGGAGCTGAAAATGGTGCAGCGCGCCAAGCTGATGCTGATTGCACAGCATCAAATCAGCGAACAACAGGCGCATCATCAGCTGCAAAAACTGGCGATGGACCGGCAACAATCCTTGTTCGAAGTGGCGGTGCTTTTAATCGAAAAGACACAAACGCGGCCAAAAACATCAACAGCCCCTAGCCCAATAAAAAAGAGCGCCAAATCAAGCTGAGATGGCGCCGCAAAAAACCGGCGTGGAGTGGCCGGACCGAGAGACTAAATCGGGCGAGTTAAGGCTGATAAGTTGCCATCAGCCAGAATTTACGGGTGTCGGCCTGCAAGGTATCGGCCTGATAAAACGCCACTTTGCCGAGCAGTTGCCACTGGCTATTCAGCTCATAAGCCAGACTGGCGTCCAGCTCATTGCCATAATGCATGTCTGCCACATCGCTGTTGAACTTATGCCAGGACAACGTCGCTTTGGCTTTTTGTACCGGAAACGCCACTTGCACCGCCTGTTCACGCAGGCCTTTGGCGGGGGTGGTTAAAAACATATCGGCAAAACCGTTAAAGGCATGCAAAGTGGCAAAAGGCGTCTGAAAGGCGTTTTGACCGTCTGAGCCAAGCCGCTCCAGAATACCTTTCACCGTCACTTTACCCAGCGGATAACTAAGCTCAAATCTGTGGTAATTCAGGCCATAATCGCTGACTGCACCATGGGCATCCTGCTGGCGCGCCAGTGCGGTCTGCCATTTAAACCCTTGCGCGCCACCTTTGTAATCTAGGCCAGTGGTGCTGGCCGAGCGGGCGCTTAAGGTGTCAAAGTC
Organism: Rheinheimera sp.; assembly: GCA_034519945.1. Classification (GTDB taxonomy): domain Bacteria; phylum Pseudomonadota; class Gammaproteobacteria; order Enterobacterales; family Alteromonadaceae; genus Pararheinheimera. The sequence goes on along the minus strand of JAXHNX010000054.1, from coordinate 13,444 downwards.
GAGGTCATAAAAATAACCCTGCAGCACCTGGTCGGCCGCCATAGTCCACTGCGCCTGCGCCAGATTAAATCTGCCATGTAAATCCGCATTGGCGCCATCCGGGCCAAACACCCGGTTGGCATTGTGCAGACTTGCCACATCCAGTTGCACGGTCGGGCTGAATTGTTGCGTCAGGCGGATGCCATCAAAAGTCTGTTCGTTCTGCCGCCAGCCGACACTGCCGATAAAACGCTGGTCGCCAAAATTCAGCCGCTGCCGGCCAATGGTGACAAGGCTGTTGCTGCCGGCTTTAAACAGCAGCGCGGCCTGATTCAGATCCAGACCGTCCGGATCAGCAATAGTGGCGTAACGGCTCAGGCCATTGACGGTACTGTTGTAAGTTTCGCCGCCAAGCACTGCCACATAGTCGGCTTCAATCAGTGCACTGATACTTTGATTGGTTGCCAGCGTCCATTGGCCGCTATTGACCGTCAGCCGGCTACGCAAGGTGGACGCCAGTGCGTCTTCTAAGGCGCCATCCGGTTGCACTTGTTCGAGGCGATAGCGGAAGTTCCATTTGACGGTCGAATCTTGCCAGAATGGATTGGCTGCAGCGGCAGCTGTGGTGCTGATGGCCAGAGTGTTAGCAGCCAGAGTGGCCAGCAATAACGCGCGTTTCATCTTGGTTTTCCTCATGCGGTTCGCTGCGCGTATTGTAGGTGTGTTAAACGGGCGAAATGCAGAAAATACCAATATAAACAGTCAGATAACCACTAGGTGGTAGACTGGGGTAGGCATGGCTGTCGTGGCTGATTTAGTTGCGCTTGTGCTAAGGCCGCCATCAAATCGGATTGCGTGACCACACCACGCAATATCTGATCGGCATCCACTATGGGCACATGATGTAAGCCATTATTGGCCAATAGCGGCACTAAAGCAGATATTGGATCTGCCGGTGCAGCGACCACCAGCCGCGTGCTCATTTTATCGCCTACACAGTGCTGACGCCGATTGCCCTGTTTGGTCCATTTCAGCCCGGAGCATTTCAGTCGCAGATGCAGCCACAGGCTGTGTACATGCTGGCGGGTGCCGGTCAGTTCAGGTAAGGCTAAATCTTTCAGAAAATCCGGCACCGAAATCACGCCAACTAAACGGGAATCGGCATCAACCACTGGCAACATACTGATTTTATGCTGGCGTAGCAGCGACCAGGCGTCTGAGAGCGGTGTTTGCGGGCTGACCGTGACTAAATCTTTCGCCATAATTTCGGCACAGCTGAACGCCGAGTGCTGGCGGCTTTGGGCATGTTGTTGCGCCAGGCTAAACAGTTGCACCAGATCGGCTTCACTGATATCCAGTACTGACTGAAACTTATCCATCGCCGCCTGTAAATCTCCATGTTGCAGCTGACTGCGGCTTAATGGCGGCAAGTCGGTGGTGACCGGCGTGCCAGGGCCAGGCAGGCGTTGCGAACGCAGATACCGTTGTAATAGTAAACTGACGCCGAGCATCACCAGTAAATTCAGTCCAACCGGGAACAGCAGAAAATCCAGGCCGGGCGCATGGCCCGTGGTGGTGGCGATCACCGGCACCAACGCGGTAGCACCGCCCGGCGGATGCATGGCTTCAAACAAATACATCACAAATAACACCATGGCGATGGTGGCTGCGGCCATCAGCGGAAAGTTGCTGAACAGATGGCTGCAGGCAAGGCCTATCGCCGCCGGCAACAGGTGGCCCCACAAAAATACCGCCGGTTTGGCCAGCGGGCTGCCGGGCAAACCAAACAACAACACCGCCGAGGCGCCCATCGACGCTAACAGTAACACATGACCGCTGCCGGCCAGATACCACTGACTGATTTGCGAAACCAGCAATAAAGCAACAAAGGCCGCCGCCACCACTTTTAAGCGGTGGCGCAGCGTGATCGCTGACAGATGTTGTTCATTGGGCTGGTACAAACCAAGCAGCTGCAGGAAGCGCTGCCGTAAAGACGCTGGGGCCATGGATGTTGTCACTGCTCGTTATTGCTGCTGCAGATAGTCGTTACAGAAAGTCGCTGCACAAAAAGAGCACCATCCTAACCAGCTGTGGTGCAATCGCCCAGTAGTTTGCGCCAAACTGGTGCAATTCGCCGGTGCAAGGGCAGCTGCCCGGCTTTTTTGCCGCAGTATGCTGCAGTTGGCCCGGGCCTTGGCCTCACTGCATCAGCGGCGAACCACTGAGCTGAAAATCAAAACCAGCGATTTGCGCTTCGCTGATCAGCACCGAAATATATTGCGCCACCGCTTTACGCCGCACTTTTTCGTTCAGGTAGTCGGCAATGCGTTGTGAAACCGCTGAATAGGGCAGTTGCTTGCCATCAACCCGATTCAGCACTTCAACCACATGCAGGCCATAACGGCTTTCCAGCGGATAAGGCAATAAACCCGGCTGTAAGCGAAATAATGGCCGCTCCAGTTCCGGCACGGTTTGTCCCTTTGATATTTGCCCGAGTAAACCACCACTGTCTTTGGTCGAACAGGCTGAGAACTGACTGGCTAAGCCAGCAAAGGCGCTACCCGCCTGAATTTGCTCAAGCAATAACTCGGCTTGTTTCTGTGCGTTACTGCGGCCCTGATGGTCATCCGGGGCACAAGCCAGCAAAATGTGCCGCACTTCCAATAACGGCGAGCTGACAAACTTGTCCGGATTTTGCTGGTAATACAGCTCACAATCAGCCGCGGTCGCACTTGGGACTGTGACCTCTAAATCGATCACTTGCTGCACCAACCGATCTTGTGCGGCCTGACGCAGATCGTTGTTTTCCGTCTGCTGTAACGCAGCAAGTTCTTTGGTTAAGCCAAGTTCGTCTGCGCGCTGACAAATTAATCTTTCAATAATCAGACTTTGTGCGGCGGCCACCATGGCGGCGCGTTTATCGGCTGCCGGGTGGTATTGCATCTCAGCAAAAATATCCGCTTCTGAAATTTGCTGTTGATTGACTTCAATCATTTTAAACTCTCCAAAGGCCAGCAATATCTGGCCTTGGTATGGGTTAATGTCTTAACGGCCAAAACGCTGACGGACAATTTGATGCGGCCGGCCGATGTATTGCAGCGGCACGCTCAGCATATGCACCAGGCGGCTGAACGGGAACACCACAAACAGCGTCATGCCAAGCACAATGTGCGCTTTAAAGATCCAGTGCACGCCCTGCATCGCAGCGACCGCTTCTGCGCTGTCAAAGGTCACAGTGTTTTGCGCCCAGGCCATTAACTTCAGCATTTCACTGCCGTCCATATGACCGGCGGAGACAAAAATCGAGGTTAAGCCCAGCAGCAGCTGCGCCAGCAACAGCCACAGCAGCACGATGTCCATCGGATTGCTGCTGGCCCGTACGCGTGGATTGGTCAGCCGGCGTTTCAGCAAGATCACCAAACCATACAGGCAAATCAGGCCAAAAAAGCCACCGACGCCCATCGCGATCATTTGTTTAAACGCCGCGCTGATGCCGAGCAGATGCCAGACTTCCGGTGGTGTCAGCAGCCCGACAGCATGACCGCCCAGAATGGCCAGAATGCCGATATGAAACGGGATACTGCCACGGCGTAACTGTTTCTTTTCCAGCAGCTGGCTGGAGCTGGTTTTCCAGCTGTATTGCTCGCGGTCGTAGCGGATCCAGCTGCCAATCAACATCACCGCAAAGGCGATATAGGGGTATATGCCAAAAGCCAGATGGTCAAAATAACTCGCATTTATGAAACTCATCATAAAACTCCTGAAGCTGAAGCGGCAGCGGTAGCGGGTGTCGCTTCATTAAAAAACTGCACCGGCACCATTTGGTCGCGACGTTGGCCTGCGCTGGGGCGGTATTGACTGCTGGGACAACTGGTTTCGCCCCCGCCGTTGTCGCCCGCCGACATAAAGCTGACCATTTCCTCTTCCCAGACTTTATCCAGCGCTTTGGGCGTGTCATCTCTTTGTTCAATGCTGATTTGCTGGCTGAGATCAGCCAGGTCAATCTCAGCCTCTGATAGCTCCAGCAGGCTATGCAGCAGGATTTGATAATCCGAATCGCGCTGCGCGAGGCGAGCCGCCAGCAGGCCCAAAATTGGCGCCACTTCCTGCAGACCGTAGCGCGCATTGTCATCGCCCTGCGTGGATAAAAACTCTAAGTACAGCGGCAGATAATCCGGCAGTTCTTTTTGCGAAATATCGAGTCCTGCCTCGCGATATTGCGCCTGCAGGTCCACCATGGCCTGACCACGGTCCCGCGATTCGCCGTGTAAATGTTCAAACAGCAGCAGGCTTAAGCTGCGGCCACGTTCAAACTGACTGTCATACTCGGCCTGCCAGTCCATTAAATCTTTGTCCAGCCGGTTTTTGATAAATGCCTGCAGCGCATTCTTGGCGGCGTCGGACAACGCCGCCGCCTGCACAATTTGCTTGAGCTCGTTTTGACTGTCATGCAACAGTTCAGTCGGGTAGTCGAGCAACAACGAAATCACCTGAAGTATTTGCATGATGTTAATCCTTAATCTCTACTGGAATGACCTGACGCACACCTTTGGCTTTTGTGCCAAACAGGTTGACGCCGTTATTGCCATCGCCACAACCGTTGCCAAAGCTAAAGCCACAGGAACTTTTCAGGTCGTAGGCATTTTCAGCATAAGCGCGGTGACTGGTTGGAATAACAAACCGGTCCTCGTAGTTGGCTAGTGCCATATAGCGGTACATTTCTTCCACCTGATGGTCGGTGAGGCCGACCTGCTGCAGCACCGCTAAGTCTTCGACACCGTCGACCTGTTGCGCCCGTTTAAAGGCACGCATTGCAATCATCCGCTCTAAAGCGCGTACTACTGGTTTTTCGTCGCCAGCGGTGAGTAAATTCGCAAGGTATTTCAATGGAATACGCAGCGATTTTAAATCCGGAATTTCGCCATTCATGCCGACATGACCGGCCTGAACTGCACTTTGGATCGGTGACAGTGGCGGCACATACCAAACCATCGGCAGCGTGCGGTACTCAGGGTGCAGTGGCAGGGCGATTTTCCAGTCCATTGCCATCATGTACACCGGGCTTTGCTGCGCGGCTTTAATCCAGTTATCGCTGATGCCCTCGGCGCGGGCGGCGGCGATAACTTTCGGATCGTTTGGATTTAAGAAAATATCCAGCTGCGCCTGATACAGGTCTTGCTCGTTGGCAACACTGGCCGCGGCGGCAATTTTGTCGGCGTCATACAGCAACACTCCTAAATAACGGATGCGGCCGACGCAGGTTTCTGAGCACACCGTTGGCTGACCGGCTTCGATACGCGGGAAGCAGAAAGTACATTTCTCTGATTTACCGGTTTTCCAGTTGTAATAGATTTTTTTGTACGGGCAGGCCGACACACACATGCGCCAGCCACGGCATTTGTCCTGATCAATCAGTACAATGCCGTCTTCTTCGCGTTTGTACACAGCGCCGCTGGGGCAGGCCGCGACACAAGCCGGATTCAGACAGTGCTCACACAGCCGTGGCAGGTACATCATGAACGTTTTTTCAAACTGGCCATAAATGTCTTTTTGCACCACGTCATTGAAGTTCTGGTCTTTTTTGCGTTTTTCGAACTCAGTGCCGAGAATTTCTTCCCAGTTTGGCCCCCATTCGATTTTCTCCATGCGCTGACCGCTGATCAGCGATCTTGGCCGCGCCACCGGCTGGTGCTTGCTGTCTGGTGCGTTATGCAGATATTGGTAATCAAAATCAAACGGCTCGTAGTAGTCGTCGATTTCCGGTAAATCCGGGTTGGCGAAAATATTCGCCAGCACCCGGCGTTTGCCGCCAATTTTGAGTTCCAGCTCGCCGCTTTGGTTTTTGGTCCAGCCGCCGTGCCATTTTTGCTGGTTTTCCCATTCTTTTGGAAAACCGATGCCGGGTTTGGTTTCGACGTTGTTAAACCAGGCATATTCCACGCCTTCCCGCGAGGTCCAGACGTTTTTACAAGTGATAGAGCAGGTGTGGCAACCGATACATTTGTCGAGGTTTAACACCATGCCAATTTGGGCTCTGACTTTCATAAATTGCTACTCCAAGCTTATTTGGTGTCTAACCAGTCGACGTTGTTCATCTTGCGCACGATGACGAATTCGTCGCGGTTACAGCCGACGGTGCCGTAATAGTTAAAGCCGTAGGCCTGCTGGGCATAACCGCCGATCATGTGCGTTGGTTTCATCACAGCGCGGGTCACCGAGTTGTGAATACCGCCACGGGTGCCGGTGGTTTCGGCGCCCGGCACGTTGACGATGCGTTCCTGAGCGTGGTACATCATGCTCATGCCTTCCGGCACCCGCTGCGACACCACGGCGCGGGCAGCAATAGCGCCGTTGACGTTAAAAATTTCAATCCAGTCGTTGTCTTCGATGCCGGCCGCTTTGGCGTCCAGCTCACTGAGCCAGACAATAGGGCCGCCGCGCGACAAGGTCAGCATCAGCAAGTTGTCGGAATAGGTACTGTGGATGCCCCATTTTTGGTGTGGCGTGATCCAGTTCAGTACGATTTCTTTGTTGCCATTCGGTTTTTTGTGCAGCACCGGCGCCACGGTTTTTAAGTTGATCGGAGGCTTGTACGCACATTGCTGCTCGCCAAAATCGCGCATCCATTCGTGATCCTGATAAAACTGCTGGCGGCCGGTGATGGTGCGCCAAGGGATCAGCTCGTGCACGTTGGTGTAGCCGGCGTTGTAGGACACATGCTCGTCTTCCAGACCTGACCAGGTTGGGCGAGGAGATGATCTTACGCGGCTGCGCCACGATATCGCGCCAGCGAATTTTTTCGTCTTCTTTGTTCAGTGCCAGATGGCGGTGATCGCGACCGGTAATTTTCGACAACGCCGCCCAGGCTTTCACCGCGACCTGACCATTGGTTTCCGGCGCCAGACTTAAAATCACTTCGCAGGCGTCTATGGCACTGTCAATCCGCGCCAGGCCTTTGTTGACGCCGTCTGCGGTATGGGTGCGGTTCAGCTCTTTGAGGAAATGCACCTCATTTTTGGTATCCCAGCTGATGCCTTTACCGCCGTTGCCGGCTTTATCCAGCAAAGGCCCAAGTGAGGTAAAGCGCTGATAGGTATTGGGATAATCGCGCTCCACCACGTTCAGGTGCGGCATGGTCAGGCCAGGGATTGCTTCACATTCCCCTTTCCACCAGGCTTTGACGCCATAAGGCTGGGCCAATTCGGCCGGGGTGTCGTGGTGCATCGGCGTGGTGACCAAATCGGTCTCAACACCCAAATGGCCAGGGCAGAGGCGGGAGAATTCTTTGGCGATGCCTTTAAAAATGTCCCAGTCGCTGCGTGCTTCCCATACCGGGTCGATGGCGGCGGATAACGGATGAATAAACGGATGCATGTCCGAGGTATTCATATCGTCTTTTTCGTACCAGGTGGCGGTTGGCAGCACGATGTCGGAATACAGACAAGTGGTCGACATGCGGAAATCTAACGTCACCCACAAATCGACTTTGCCTTCGGCGGCGTTGTCAGTCCACTGTACGTCTTCTGGTTTTTTGCCGCCAAAACCGCCTAAGTCTTTACCGAGCAAACCATGCTTGGTGCCGAGCAAATGGCGCAGCATATATTCATGGCCTTTGCCGCTCGAGCCCAGCAGGTTGGAGCGCCAGATAAACATATTGCGCGGGAAGTTCTGTGGATTTTCTGGTTCCAGACAGGCGAACTTAATGTCGCCAGATTTGAGCTGATGCAGCACATAATCTTTTAAATCCAGCCCGGCCGCTTTGGCTTTGGCCGCCAGATGCAGCGGGTTGGTGCCAAGCTGCGGTGCAGACGGCAACCAGCCCATGCGTTCGGCACGGCTGTTAAAGTCGATAATGGAACCGGTCCATTTTTCTTTATTGGCGAGTGGCGAGACCACTTCGGCCATATCGAGTTTTTCATAACGCCATTGGCTGGCGTGGTTATAGAAAAATGAGGTACCGTTCATTTGACGCGGTGGGCGCTGCCAATCCGTAACCAAAGGCCAATGGCAACCAACCGCATTGTGGACGCAGCTTTTCCTGACCAACATAATGCGCCCAGCCGCCACCGCTTTGACCGATACAACCACACATCATCAGCATATTGATGAGGCCACGGTAGTTCATGTCCATGTGGTACCAGTGGTTGAGCGCTGCCCCCACGATGACCATCGAACGACCACGGGTTTTGTCGGCGTTACGGGCAAACTCACGGGCAACGCGGATCACCGCTTCGGGTTCGACACCGGTAATGGCTTGTTGCCAGGCTGGGGTGTAAGGCACGTTGTCGGCATAAGACTGCGCGCGATTGGTCGGCAAGATTAAAAGCCGCGCCGTTATCCACACCATAATGCGCCAGCGTCAGGTCATAAACAGTGGCCACTAAGGCTTCAGTGCCGTCTGCTGAACTGAACTTTGCGTGCACCGGCACTTTGCGCGGATTTGAATAGTGTTCGTGATCAGTGTGCTCGAAATATTTGTACTCGTGCTCGCGCACCGCCAAAATAAGGGAAGGCCACATCAGCGATTGGGTCGTTGCCGTGTCAATCAGCGACAGATGTCAGTTTATCGTCGCCAGTCTTTGTCTTTTTGCTCGATGTTCCACTTACCACTTACCTTCTTTCGCGGAAGGCTCGCCCCAGCGATAACCGATAGCGCCATTCGGACTGAGTTCAGGCTCGCCATTGACTTCGTTTAACGCCATGGTTTTCCATTCTGGGTTATTGTCTTGCACCTAGGTTTTCAACTAAATCCGAAGCGCGCAAGAAAGCGGCCTTGCGGTAACAGTTTACCATCATTGTTCTTCCAGAATAACTAACATCGGCATATCGGTATAGCGACGCACATAATCAGTGAAATAACTACTTGGGCTGTCGACATGGAATTCTTTTAAAATGACATGACCAAAAGCCATGGCTAAGGCGGCATCAGTACCCTGCTTTGGCGCTAACCAAGTGTCACCGAATTTGGAAGCTTCGGAATAATCCGAGGTGATCACACAGGTTTTGGTGCCTTTATAACGCACCTCGGATAAGAAGTGTGCGTCTGGCGTGCGCGTTTGTGGCACGTTCGAACCCCAGACAATAATGTAATTCGAGTTGTACCAGTCGGCCGATTCCGGTACGTCGGTCTGCTCGCCCCAGACTTGCGGTGACGACGGCGGTAAATCGCAGTACCAGTCGTAGAAACTTAAACAGTTGCCGCCAATCAACGACAAATAACGCGAGCCGGCCGCGTAAGACACCATCGACATCGCCGGAATAGGCGAGAAGCCAGTAACGCGATCCGGGCCATAAGTTTTGGCGGTGTATACATTGGAGGCGGCGATAATTTCATTTACTTCATCCCAGTGCGCGCGAATAAAACCACCCAAACCGCGGCGTTCTTTGTAGCTTTTGGCTTTGACCGGATCCGACACAATTGACTCCCAGGCCAGCACCGGGTCCTGATGAACCGCTTTGGCTTCGCGCCACAGTTTCATCAGATGCTGACGAACTTTGGGGTATTTCAGCCGGTTGGCGCTGTAGATATACCAAGAGTAACTGGCTCCGCGTGGGCAGCCGCGCGGTTCGTGGTTCGGTAAATCTGGGCGGGTGCGCGGATAATCGGTCTGCTGGGTTTCCCAGGTCACCAAACCATCTTTGACATAAATTTTCCAACTGCACGAGCCTGTGCAGTTTACGCCATGAGTGGAGCGGACAATCTTGTCATGTTGCCAGCGTTGGCGGTAACCCTGTTCCCAGGTTCTGTCCTGATTGGTGGTAACGCCGTGCCCGTCGGCGAATGGCGTGCTGCGCGTTTTAAAAAAACGCAGTTTGTCGAGCAAGTGACTCATTGTGTTACTCCTGCTTGCCGACCCGGTTGATATTGGTATGCCGGATCATTTGCTGAACTTGCCAGTAGTCTGGAATGCGCAAGTAGAATCATGATTGATTTGGCACCAGCAATCCACGGAGTGCAAATGGGTACAGGTAATCAAAAGTACCACTAAGTAGGTAGTTTTGATTTTAGTTATCTGCATGAATTTATTGAAAAATATTAAAGTTTTGCATGTGTCTGGCTGTTGGTTGTTTGCGGTCTGGCGCAAAAGGAGTAGCCCCTGAAATTGGCCATAGAAAGAGGTAGAATCCGGTTATCAACCCGAGGAGCTGGCATGTCCAAACACAAACCACTGTTGAAGCATCAGTCTTCAATTGTCAGTCGCATTGGCATTGCGCTGGGGATCATCGTCACTTTAGCGCTTGGCACGATGATTATTTCCTACTGGCTGTCAGAGCGTGCCGATAGCGATGCATTGGCGATTAACGTCGCAGGTTCACTCCGGATGCAGACTTTCAAAGTGGTCATGCTGAGTGAGCAGCCAGCGAATGCTGATTTTCTGGCAGCACGCGAAAAGCTGATACAGAGCTGGCAGCACCCGGTGTTCAGTCATATGAAAACCGCCAACCCACAGCTGAACTTACAGTTCGTTCAGGCCAGACAAAATTGGTTGCAACTGGACCTTGAATTGGACCAACTGTCGGCCTCAGCGCGTTTTCTTCGTGCGCAGCGTCAGGTGAATGATATCGAGGTGTTGGTCAGCACCATTCAGCAGGATGCAGAACACAAAGTCCGGTTATTACGGATTGTCCAAATCTTCGCGCTGTTTACCACAGTGTTTCTTGCTGCTGTTGTCTTGCATTGGTTGCGCAACAGGGTTGAACAGCCACTCAGTGAATTAACCCGTGCGGCGCATCGGATCGGCCAAGGTGATTTTACCTGCCGGGTGGAGCCGCAGGAACAGGACGAACTCGGCGTACTGGCGCAGACGTTGAATAAAATGTCGGACGCTATCGCCTCAATGTACGGCACGTTACAAAAACGGGTCGATGCTCAAACGCATGCGTTGCAAGTGTCTAATACCAAACTGCAGTTTTTATACGATATGGTGCGGGATCTGACGGTTGAAACGGTGGATCGCAACAGACTCGATACCATAATCCAGCAATTGCAGCAGGTCGTTTCGGTTGAGGACATCGAGCTGTGTCTGCTGACCGAGCAGGGCAACCGGCCTTATTTACAAATCCTGTCGGATACCAGTCACGAGGAATGTGGTAAATCAAGTTGTGGGGATTGTACTTCGGCCAGTGAGTATGGCCAGTTTGATAATAGCGGCTGGGTGTATCGATTTCAGGTGCAACGTGAAGCCCAGCATCATGGCGTGTTAGTGGTTCGTACGCATAGTACCGAGGCGCTCAGTGATTGGCAGTTGCAGTTGTTTCGAAGTGTCGCTGGCCATATCGCAATTGCGCTGAGTTTGAAGCAAGAACAAGAGCAAAGCCGGCGGTTAGTCTTGATGCAGGAACGCACGGTCATTGCCCGTGAATTGCATGATTCTTTGGCTCAGGCATTATCTTATCTGAAAATTCAGGTCACCCGACTGAATACAAGCTATTGAAAAACAACGTCCCGATCTGCTGCAGGAGATCACTGATGAGACTCAAACAGGGGCTTGATAGTGCCTATCGGCAACTGCGTGAACTGTTGACCACCTTCAGGCTAAAAGTGGATGGTGGCGGGAGCCTAAGGCGCGCTGCAACAGACAGTTGTCGTGTTGGCGGAGCAGTCAGGCGCGCGGTTTCGCGTCGACTATCAGTTAATGAATATTCCGCTTTCACCCCAGGAAGAAATCCACTTGCTGCAAATTGTGCGCGAGGCCAGTCAGAACGCTGTGCATCATAGTAAGGGCTCAGAAGTGCTGGTCGGACTCAAACAACATCCGGATAAATGGATCGAGCTTTGTGTCGAGGATAACGGGGTTGGTATTCCGGACAAAGCCGAAAAACTCAAATCATTACGGCCAGGCCATCCATTGCGGGAGCGCAGCCGGCAGCTGCACGGGGAATTGCGGATCAAAGCGTCGTGACTGAAGGCGGCACCGGCGTTTACTTCAGATTCTACCCGGAGTACTTAGCGCAGAAAGTACCCGCATAATAAAGCAGAACTACCACCTATGGTGAATTGGCACGAAGAGCTGCCGGACTTCATGATGGCTGGCGACTCATCATGAAGTTATGGCTGTGACAGTGACTGTGCCGACAATCAACAAACAGTTGCCAAATAACTGCCTGTCCGGCTGATAGAAATATCCTTCAGCAGTTTCTCCGGCTTATTGAGTATTATCAGTCTGCATGAACGCTGTGTAAATACCCAGCAGCAATTGCTTGATTGCATTCTGAAGCTCAATCAGCACCTGCTGCTGCTTCAGGAAGCTGATAGCCGCAGGAAGTTACAGATGGGCATGCCAGCGCAAAAGCTCTCGTCTACCCCACCTCAAACCCCTGATATTGCGATCATGTACCGTTGATGGCGAAACCAGACAGGATCACGACTGCGATGCTGCGAGATTATTGCGCAGGTAAAAAGCTGAATTTCCGTTGTATGAACCGAGCACCTTATATTTGTGGGGTTTTCAATACTGATTGTGCTGCGCTGCCCGAAAAAACTACTCGAAATGGTGGATAGCGAGATCTGTTATTGGGAGTGTGCGATGAAACGTGGTGTAAGCCCGAAATTTGACCAGATCCGCCGCTTTGGCAAAATGTGCCTGAGCGTTCGGCGGTCGTTGTTACGCAACAATTTGCTCAAGACACCTGTGTAAATGCCAGATTTGCCGGCATCGCTACAATGTTGTTTTCGCTTGAGCAATACCGCGCCCGAGCGACAGTTTCGATGACCAGAACAACATCAAATTGCCCTTATATAGGTAAGCAAATCATGGTCTCAGACGAAAGGGGTCGTTGCTTGCCTTTTGTGATGAGTCTTCTATGTTGTTTCTATCAGGGGAAAATATAAGGCCAGTCATGGTGATGGAAATCCGCAATCTTAGCGTCAAAGCAAAACTAATCCTGTTATTAACGTTGCCCATTCTGACTCTGCTGGGGTTGGCCATTAATCGTATTTTGCTGGACGTCGCAAACTACGCTATTGCGCAGCATGTTGAAACGACCGTCAGCCATTCCGTGAAAATAAGCCAATTAATCGGCACCTTACAGGCCGAACGCGGGGCAAGTGGTGTTGTTCTGGCAAGCAAAGGCGCACGTTTTAAAGAGCGGTTAGCCGGATTGCGCACCAAAACCAACGATGCCCTGAGTTTGGTAAGACCGATCGGTATCACTGAGTTTGCAGGTATTCAGGCCTGAATTTAATTTTTCTATTATTATTCATTATTATACTGTTATTAAATAATAGACGGATATTAATAATATAATTATTCATTTATTTTATTTTAATAGATTGACAAGAAATAATAATAAGCATATAATGTACAGAATACAATACAATAGGTAACTACGTAATTTATTACTACCATATATTTATCTCTATTGTATTTTTTTGTTAAACTAAAATACATAATATGTATAATATAACTATTGTTTATTTTTATTTCGATTATTACTATAAGATTAACACAGTATTTTGTGATTT
>JAXHNX010000017.1:0-68430 GCA_034519945.1 Rheinheimera sp. | reverse complement strand
TCAACGACTTCCGGCAAGCCAACAACGCAGATCTGCTTATTTTGTCGTCTACTGATACAACAAATACTGCTTAATGTTTACCCTATATTTCGCATAGGAATATAGGGTAAAAGAATCAACATTTTTAATTATATAAAAACGCCACAATACAAGCCATCTCAATGGACCTGCATCCATTTTCATCCATAGATGAGATTCACACTGCACATGGTCACCGGACAGGCCCATAAAGCCAAACAGTTGGCGTTTTGCAATTCAACATAGTGGCTTCGTGGGAGTCTGCCCCCTCGCAGAGCTCAGGGCGTTCAATCGCCGTGTGACGGCCAGAGGAGCAAAACTATTTGCTGTCCTCATTCCCGTTCCTTTGAGAATTCTAGTGAACTCACCATCGCGGTTTCTTGATAGTCTGCACCCTCGCGGAGCTTCGGGTGTGCTCCCCTGGAATGATGCCAAACTGTTGGCATCATTAATTCCCGGTGTCGCTGTACTACTCTCCAAGTCCTTCATCGCCAGAATCGCGATAAATAAAAAAGCCCTAGTCTTTCGACTAGGGCTATTTCATTTATTGGGAGCCTGGCGGTGTACTACTCTCGCATGGCAACTGCCACACTACCATCGTCGCAGCTGCGTTTCACTTCTGAGTTCGGAATGGATTCAGGTGGTTCCACAGCGCTATTGCCACCAGGCAAAAACTGTTTGTCTGTCTTTAACTAAGTAAGCTGATAATTCGTTTCACAACACACGCGCAAAACAACTTGGGCGTTGTATGGTTAAGCCTCTCGGGCAATTAGTATGAGTTAGCTTAACGTGTCACCACGCTTCCACACCTCACCTATCAACGTTGTGGTCTCCAACGACCCTTATGTGTGCTCAAGGCACAAGGGATGACTCATCTCTTGGCCGGCTTCCCGCTTAGATGCTTTCAGCGGTTATCCGTTCCGAACGTAGCTACCGGGCAGTGCCATTGGCATGACAACCCGAACACCAGCGGTTCGTTCACTCCGGTCCTCTCGTACTAGGAGCAACTCCAATCAATCATCCAACGCCCACGGCAGATAGGGACCGAACTGTCTCACGACGTTCTAAACCCAGCTCGCGTACCACTTTAAATGGCGAACAGCCATACCCTTGGGACCGACTTCAGCCCCAGGATGTGATGAGCCGACATCGAGGTGCCAAACACCGCCGTCGATATGAACTCTTGGGCGGTATCAGCCTGTTATCCCCGGAGTACCTTTTATCCGTTGAGCGATGGCCCTTCCATACAGAACCACCGGATCACTAAGACCTACTTTCGTACCTGCTCGACGTGTCTGTCTCGCAGTTAAGCTGGCTTCTGCCTTTGCACTAACCGTACGATGTCCGACCGTACTTAGCCAACCTTCGTGCTCCTCCGTTACTCTTTAGGAGGAGACCGCCCCAGTCAAACTACCCACCAGACACTGTCCGCAGTCCCGATAAGGGACCTACGTTAGAACATCAAACATACAAGGGTGGTATTTCAAGGACGACTCCATCAGAACTGGCGTTCCAACTTCATAGTCTCCCACCTATCCTACACATGTAGGGTCAATGTTCAGTGCCAAGCTATAGTAAAGGTTCACGGGGTCTTTCCGTCTAGCCGCGGGTATACGGCATCTTCACCGCAATTTCAATTTCACTGAGTCTCTGGTGGAGACAGCCTGGCCATCATTACACCATTCGTGCAGGTCGGAACTTACCCGACAAGGAATTTCGCTACCTTAGGACCGTTATAGTTACGGCCGCCGTTTACCGGGGCTTCGATCAAGAGCTTCGCTTGCGCTAACCCCATCAATTAACCTTCCGGCACCGGGCAGGTGTCACACCCTATACGTCCTCTCTCGAGTTTGCAGAGTGCTGTGTTTTTAATAAACAGTTGCAGCCAGCTGGTCACTGCGACTCTCCGATGCTTACAGAGCAAGTCTTTCACATTAGAGAGCGTACCTTCTCCCGAAGTTACGGTACTATTTTGCCTAGTTCCTTCACCAGAGTTCTCTCAAGCGCCTTGGTATTCTCTACCTGACCACCTGTGTCGGTTTCGAGTACGGTCAACAGTACCTGAAGCTTAGAGGCTTTTCCTGGAAGCGTAGCATCAGCAACTTCACCACCGTAGTGGCTCGTCTCGTATCTCAGCATTAAGGAACCGGATTTACCTAATCCCTCTGCCTACGTACTTTCACATGGACTACCAACGCCATGCTTGCCTAGCTTTCTCCGTCCCCCCATCGCAGTACTGTCGGTACGGGAATATTAACCCGTTTCCCATCGACTACGGCTTTCGCCCTCGCCTTAGGGGCCGACTTACCCTACCCTGATTAGCATGGGATAGGAACCCTTGGTCTTCCGGCGGGGGAGTTTTTCACTCCCCTTATCGTTACTTATGTCAGCATTCGCACTTCTGATACCTCCAGCAGACTTCACAATCTACCTTCGCAGGCTTACAGAACGCTCCTCTACCACTTGCACATAATGCAAGTCCACAGCTTCGGTGCATGGTTTGAGCCCCGTTACATCTTCCGCGCAGACCGACTCGACTAGTGAGCTATTACGCTTTCTTTAAAGGGTGGCTGCTTCTAAGCCAACCTCCTAGCTGTCTATGCCTTTCCACATCGTTTTCCACTTAACCATGACTTTGGGACCTTAGCTGGTGGTCTGGGTTGTTTCCCTTTTCACGGCGGACGTTAGCACCCGTCGTGTGTCTCCCGAGTAGTACTCATTGGTATTCGGAGTTTGCAAAGGGTTGGTAAGTCGGGATGACCCCCTAGCCTTAACAGTGCTCTACCCCCAATGGTATTCGCTCGAGGCGCTACCTAAATAGCTTTCGAGGAGAACCAGATATCTCCCGGCTTGATTAGCCTTTCACCCCTATCCACACGTCATCCCCTAATTTTTCAACATTAGTGGGTTCGGTCCTCCAGTTAGTGTTACCCAACCTTCAACCTGCACATGGATAGATCGCCGGGTTTCGGGTCTACGCCTTGCAACTATTCGCCCAGTTAAGACTCGGTTTCCCTACGGCTCCCCTATTCGGTTAACCTCGCTACAAAACGTAAGTCGCTGACCCATTATACAAAAGGTACGCAGTCACCCCACTAGGAGGCTCCCACTGCTTGTACGTACACGGTTTCAGGTTCTATTTCACTCCCCTAACAGGGGTTCTTTTCGCCTTTCCCTCACGGTACTGGTTCACTATCGGTCAGTCAGGAGTATTTAGCCTTGGAGGATGGTCCCCCCATGTTCAAACAGGATGTCTCGTGTCCCGTCCTACTCGTTTTCATTCATAACAACGCTTCGTGTACGGGGCTATCACCCTGTATCGCTCATATTTCCAGATGATTCCACTGCATTGCTATCAACTTAAGGGCTAGCCCCCTTTCGCTCGCCGCTACTAAGGGGATCTCGGTTGATTTCTTTTCCTCGGGGTACTTAGATGTTTCAGTTCTCCCGGTTCGCCTCGTATGACTATGTATTCATCATACGATACCTGATAAATCAGGTGGGTTTCCCCATTCGGACATCTGTGAGTCTAACGTCTCTTACCGACTTCTCACAGCTTTTCGCAGGTTAGCACGTCCTTCATCGCCTCTGACTGCCAAGGCATCCACCGTGTACGCTTAGTCACTTAACCATACAACCCCAAATTGTCTTCGGCGTTACATGTTGTTGTGAGTAAGGTTCACAATAAAATTGTTGACCTTATTTATTACTTTCTATCAGCTTACCTAATTGTTAAAGAGCAGTATGAGCGTAAAGCTCAAATCACAACACACCGCAGTGCATTCTGATTTGAACTCAAACAGTTTTGTTTCTTCGCTTATGATTTCGCTTTATTTCACAAGGAATGGTGGAGTTAAACGGGATCGAACCGTTGACCTCCTGCGTGCAAGGCAGGCGCTCTCCCAGCTGAGCTATAACCCCTCTTCTTGCCGCACCTTTTTTCTTTATGCCGCGTTGCGCTTCCTCACTTCATCGGTCATGTACATAAGTACACTCCCTCAGTCGGTCGTCGCACGCCTTGCCTAAAGCAAAAATTCTTGCAATAAGTTTTGCTCACATCAGGTTAATTTCGTTTCAGGCAAGGCACTTGGAGCCGAAGCATACTCAAGTATGCGAGGGTGCAAGTAACGAAGCATCAAACGAAATTTGGTTGGTCTGAGTAGACTCGAACTACCGACCTCACCCTTATCAGGGGTGCGCTCTAACCACCTGAGCTACAGACCAGCCGTAACCGCAATGGGTCTTACTGTTTGCTCTACATGACAATCAATCATCTGTGTGGACACTTCGTTAAATCTGTTCGCTTTTGGTAAGGAGGTGATCCAACCCCAGGTTCCCCTAGGGTTACCTTGTTACGACTTCACCCCAGTCATGAATCACAAAGTGGTAAGCGCCCTCCCGAAGGTTAAGCTACCTACTTCTTTTGCAACCCACTCCCATGGTGTGACGGGCGGTGTGTACAAGGCCCGGGAACGTATTCACCGCAACATTCTGATTTGCGATTACTAGCGATTCCGACTTCACGCAGTCGAGTTGCAGACTGCGATCCGGACTACGATATGCTTTAAGAGATCCGCTCACTGTCGCCAGCTTGCCTCCCTCTGTACATACCATTGTAGCACGTGTGTAGCCCTACTCGTAAGGGCCATGATGACTTGACGTCGTCCCCACCTTCCTCCGGTTTATCACCGGCAGTCTCCCTAGAGTTCCCGACATAACTCGCTGGCAACTAAGGATAAGGGTTGCGCTCGTTGCGGGACTTAACCCAACATTTCACAACACGAGCTGACGACAGCCATGCAGCACCTGTCTTACAGTTCCCGAAGGCACCAAAGCATCTCTGCTAAGTTCTGTAGATGTCAAGAGTAGGTAAGGTTCTTCGCGTTGCGTCGAATTAAACCACATGCTCCACCGCTTGTGCGGGCCCCCGTCAATTCATTTGAGTTTTAATCTTGCGACCGTACTCCCCAGGCGGTCTACTTAATGCGTTAGCTGCGCTACTCACGGTACAAGACCACGAACAGCTAGTAGACATCGTTTACGGCGTGGACTACCAGGGTATCTAATCCTGTTTGCTCCCCACGCTTTCGCACCTGAGCGTCAGTGTTGTGCCAGGGGGCCGCCTTCGCCACTGGTATTCCTCCAAATCTCTACGCATTTCACCGCTACACTTGGAATTCTACCCCCCTCTCACACACTCTAGTTTTCCAGTTTCAAATGCAATTCCCAGGTTGAGCCCGGGGCTTTCACATCTGACTTAAAAAACCGCCTACGTGCGCTTTACGCCCAGTAATTCCGATTAACGCTTGCACCCTCTGTATTACCGCGGCTGCTGGCACAGAGTTAGCCGGTGCTTCTTCTGCGAGTAACGTCAAAATTAGCAGCTATTAACTACTAACCCTTCCTCCTCGCTGAAAGTGCTTTACAACCCGAAGGCCTTCTTCACACACGCGGCATGGCTGGATCAGGCTTGCGCCCATTGTCCAATATTCCCCACTGCTGCCTCCCGTAGGAGTCTGGACCGTGTCTCAGTTCCAGTGTGGCTGATCATCCTCTCAAACCAGCTAGGGATCGTCGCCTTGGTGAGCCTTTACCCCACCAACTAGCTAATCCCACGTAGGCGCATCCGATAGCATGTGGCCCGAAGGTCCCACACTTTGGTCCGTAGACATTATGCGGTATTAACAGTCGTTTCCAACTGGTATCCCCCTCTATCGGGTAGCTTCCTACGCATTACTCACCCGTCCGCCGCTAGGTCCGAAAACCCCGCTCGACTTGCATGTGTTAGGCCTGCCGCCAGCGTTCAATCTGAGCCATGATCAAACTCTTCAATTAAAAGTTTTTTGCTGCCGAAACAGCTGCTCAGTTTACTGACTAAATAAATTGACTATATAGTCACTCAACTGAAGATTTTATTCGTATCATGCGATACATCTTCAACGAGTGCCCACACAGATGATTGATTGCTAATTGTTAAAGAGCGTGCTTCGACTTCGAAGCGGGAGGCGTATCTTACACTTCCCAGATTTTAAGTCAAGCAGAGAAATTTACTATTTAAATAAACTACGCTGCTCAACCTACTTACTTACCTTGCTTGCGATTTCGAGGCTTTCACCCCAACCTCGCTGCGAGGCGGCCATTTTAGTCAGTTTTTAATTCGTGTCAAGCGTCTTTTTATCGACTATTTTTCACTTTTCAAACTCACCCGGCGTTCTGCATTTCGCATCACCCCGTCGGCATGGCGCGCATTATAGGTCGTTTTAAAACTCACGCAAGACTAAATTTAAGAAAAGTTATGCTTTTGCGATCGTTCGGACAAATAAGCCGCAGAACGTGCATTTTCTGCACAAAAACATCCATTTTACAACCGCTTAGTTGCTTGGCTTCCTGCCAACTACTGGTTAAGATGCTGATTGACTACTATAAGTAGAAAGCTTTCTTTGTATTTACTTACCTTTTGCAGAATCAGGAAATTCATATGTTGCCAAGTTTACGCTCTTCCCTGCCATTTACCCTGGCACTCGCTATTATCACTTACCTTGTTTTCAGCTTTGTCTTGAGCAGTCTGGTACTGGATACCGCCGTTGCAGTTACTGTTGGTGTAGTACTGGCCGGCATTCTGGTACCGGTTCTAGTGGAACTGAAACCACTGGAGTCTGCAGACACCGCTTCGGCGCCTAAAACAATCTCGGTGACCGCATCTGGCCCGTCTGTAACTCTTTATGTCGGCAATCTGCCATATAAAGCAAATGAAGAAGCTGTCCGGGAGCTGTTCCAACAATCTGGCACAGTTATAAACGTTCGGCTGATGAAAGATCGCCAGACCGGCCGACGCCGTGGTTTTGGTTTTGTTGAGGTCGCGGCGAAAGATGCCAACAAAGTGATTCAGAAGCTCAACGACTTTGAATACGAAGGGCGTACATTAAAAGTGCGTGAAGCGAAAGAACGTCAGGACAACGATGACAGCGATGAATAACTAGTTAGTTAATGCCGGGATTGACCAATATTCGTATTGGTCAAAACCGAGTTCTTCCACTCGTTGCCTCTGTCGCGCATCCAGTACACCACTACTTATATATAAGTGGTGATAATCCTCAGACTGATCTGGTGTTGCTGGTAACCGCCCGATTAAAGCAATAACCCGTCGTGCAATAGCATCTGCGGTATCCAGTAAGATGGTTTTCGGCAGACAATGACTGAGTTCGGCCGTCAGAAAAGGGAAATGGGTACATCCCAACACCAACGCATCTGGCTGTTCTGACAAAATACCCAATACTTTTAACTCTGCCTCAACCTGTGCCTGTATATTCTGCCGATACCAGACTTTTTGCTCAGCCAGCCGCACCAGCTCACTGGACCCAGCTGTTCTCACAGCACAAGCTGAGGCGAACTCGGCTATCAGTCCTTTCAGATAATCACTACGGCAAGTCGCCGGCGTCGCCAGTACAGTAAAACCTTGCTGACAAAATTGTGCTGCCGCAGGTTTTATCGCTGGTACTGTACCAACAAAAGGCACGCTAAATTGGGACCGTAAAGAGGCAACGGCCTGCGTCGTTGCGGTATTACATGCAATGACAATCAAATCAGCGCCTTTCTCCAGCAGCAATGCCGACAACTGTGCCAGCCGCGCCTGAATAAAAGATTCAGATTTCTCGCCATAAGGCAGATAGAAGTTATCCATGACATATATATAGCTGGCTGGCACTTTGGCACGAACCGCTGCCAAAATACTGAGCCCGCCAACACCGCTGTCGATAAATCCAATCCGCATGCTTACTCCTGCTATCTGCGGCCGTTATTTTGCCAGAAGCCACGGAATGACAACAGCACAGACAACGGTATTTGGATTCTATGCAAAAAGTCTCTAAAATGTGCGGCCCTTTTGTTCTGAGACCACATCATGCAACCAGGTCAGGTTTATCCGACGCAATATGCACAACTATTGGCCGACAAAGCCAACGACGTCCGTCAGCTGTTCAGTGCTTTTGCTATGCCACAACCGCAGGTATTTGCCTCTGCGCCACAACATTATCGTTGCCGCGCTGAATTCCGCGTCTGGCATGAAGGCGATGACCTGTACCACATCATGTTTGACCCACAAACCAAAACACGCCACCGCATTGATTATTTCCCGGTGGCAATCAAAACCATCGCGGATTTTATGCCACGCTTGATCGAGGCGATAAAACGTCGGCCTTTGCTACGCAACCGTTTGTATCAGATTGATTATCTGTCTGGTCTCAGCGGTGAATTGCTGGTCTCATTGATTTATAAAAAACCGGTGCCGCCCGAATGGGCCGATGAAATCCGGCAATTAAAAGCAGAACTGTTGACTGATCATCCGCTTGATTTCATCGGACGGGCGCGGAAGCAGAAAATCCTGATCGACCGCGATTTCATTACCGAGCAACTACAAATTGAAAACCGCCAGCTCAGTTACCAACAGGTGGAAAACAGTTTCAGTCAGCCCAATGCTGCTGTGAATCAACAGATGCTGGGTTGGGCTTGCCAGATCAGTAAACAACTCGGTGGCGATTTACTGGAGCTCTACTGCGGTAACGGCAATTTTTCGCTGGCACTGGCGCCGTATTTCCGTCAGGTCGTCGCGACTGAATTATCAAAAGTATCGATCAAATCTGCTGAACTGAATATCCGGCAAAATCAAATCAATAATGTGCAGGTGCTGGCCATGTCGGCCGAAGATGTCAGTGCCGCGCTGGCGCAAGGCAATGCGTTGAAACAGCTTGATTTAACGGGGCTGGCACTGAACACCATCTTAGTCGACCCGCCGCGGGCCGGTCTGGATCCGGCTACAGTGCAGCTGGTCAGCCGCTTTGATGACATCCTATATATTTCCTGTAATCCGGCGACACTGGCAGATAACTTACGAACACTGACGCAAACCCATGACGTGATACAATTCGCGTTCTTTGATCAATTCCCGTACACCCATCATATGGAGTCCGGCGTCTGGTTGCGGCGGAAAACTGCGTAACGAAAATCAGTCTTTTGGCCGGCGGCCATAACCGGCAGCGCCGTGTGCCAGCCAACGTAACTGAACAATAGTGCGCAAGGTAATTTGTACCCGGGTTTCCGGACTGGCGTCGAGTGCATCGGCGCCAGCATGGAACACTAATGTCACCATTGCTTCGGCCTGCATCTGGGCATATTCGTCCGGACAAGCAGTTTCTTTTCGCAGGTAGTCCGCTAATTCAGCACAAAAGTGCTGGATCTCACGCGCCACCGCGCGGCGAAACGCAGCGGAAGTACCGGAACGCTCCCGCAATAACAGCCGGAACACATTACTGTTGCCGACCACAAATTCCATAAAAGTCTCAATCGATGTCCGGATCACACTGCCGTTTTTCTCGATGCGGTTCCGTGCCTGTCGCAATAACTGCCGCAACATCAATCCGGCTTCATCAACCAGCGTTAACCCCAACTCATCCATATCAGCAAAATGCCGGTAAAACGACGTTGGTGCAATACCAGCCTCCCGAGCCACTTCACGCAGGCTAAGGCTGGAAAAGCCTTTGTCAGGGCTTAACTGGGCAAAAGCGGCATCAATAATAGCGCGGCGGGTTTTTTCTTTTTGCTGGGCTCTCGACACTGGTGTTACCTGTTAACTGATACGGCAAAACGCCATTTTATACCTTGACCGCGTCTCAATGCACAGTAAAATTAGCTTACAGTTGTAAGCCTAAAGTACCCATCATGGAAAAAGAACCCATTATCTGGACCAACGTGCTGTTATTCAGCCTGACTTTTGCCGTTGCCGCTATCGGCGTACCGGCCTATGCCATGCTGGTTGGTTTCAGCTGGACAGAAATCATCGCCACGATTCTTTGCCTGGGGTATTGCGGCATGTCGATCACCGCCGGATATCATCGATTATGGGCCCATAAAACTTATGATGCGCACCCACTGCTGCAATGGTTTTTCGCCATTGGCGGTGCTTTTGCGTTACAAAACAGTGCGTTACATTGGTCTTCCGATCATCGGGTGCATCACAAATTTGTCGATCAAAATGACAAAGATCCGTATTCTGCTAAAAAAGGTTTCTGGTACAGCCACATCGGCTGGATGCTGCGTGAATATCAGGCACAGCGTTACCATGATTACAGTAACGTACGCGACCTGCAAAATAACAAAATCGTGATGTGGCAGCACAACAACTACCTGCTGCTGACTGTGTTGACCAACTTCGGTATTCCATTATTGTTGGGGATGCTGACCGGCAGCATTATCGGCATGCTGTTGAGTGTTGGTGTGCTACGTCTGGTCCTGAGCCATCACTTTACCTTCTTTATCAATTCACTGGCGCACATCTGGGGTAAACAGCCCTACACTGATCAGAATACTGCCCGTGACAACGGCTGGCTGGCCTTCGTTACATATGGCGAGGGTTATCATAACTTCCACCATATTTTTGAATTTGATTACCGCAATGGCATCCGTTGGTGGCATTTTGATCCAACCAAATGGCTGATTAAAGGCTGCTCTTTTATCGGGCTGACCCGCAATCTGAAAGTTTGCCCGGAAGATAAAATCGTTAAAGCCAAAGCGCTGATGCAGCTTAAACGGGCGCAAGCGCGGGCAATACAGTTACAACTACCTGATGCAGAACAGTTACTACAGAAAATGGAACATGAATACGCGTTATTGGTGGAACGGATGCAAGCCTACTACGATTCACAGAAGCAGCTTTTACAGCAGAAAAAAGCCGGTTTCCAACAGAGAAAAGAACAGCTGATGCAAAGTTATAATGACTTTGATCTCGGCAAACATTGCGCTGAGTTAAAGCAGAACTGGCAGCTACAGCAGCGTCAATGGCAGCTGTTTATCAGCCAATATGCCTAAGCTCAGGTAAAATAAGTAGAAAAGCCGACGGAAGTCGGCTTTTCTACTTCTGTTCTCTGAATTTCAGCTGCTATTATCATCGCATCGCGAGCAGGCAACAGGCGGAATTTCAGGTGTCCAATAAAAAGTCCACAGCACAACCCGACGAACAATTTGACTACGACGCAATCATTATAGGCACCGGCCCCGGTGGCGAAGGTGCCGCGATGAACCTTGCCAAAAGTGGCAAAAAAGTCGCGGTAGTAGAACGACATACCCAGGTCGGTGGAGGTTGCACACATTGGGGCACAATTCCGTCCAAAGCGCTACGTCACTCGGTCAGCCGCTTTATCGAATATAATGAAAACCCTTTGTTTCAGATGGAGAACCAATCTTCCAATCTGACCTTCCCGCAAATTCTGAAACATGCCGCCGGTGTGATCCGCAAACAAGTGCGGCTGCGCAGCAGTTTTTACGATCGTAACCGTGTCGAAGTGTTTGCCGGTGACGCCTCTTTTGTCGATAAACACCATATAAAAATAGTCCCACCAACCGGACCGGAGCGAGTGATCAGCGCACAGACAATCGTCTTAGCAGTGGGTTCACGGCCTTACCGCCCGGCAAACGTTGATTTTAACCACCCGCACATTTTTGACAGCGACACCATTTTATCGCTGAGCGAAGATCCACGTCATATCATCATCTTTGGTGCTGGCGTGATCGGCTGCGAATATGCATCGATTTTCCGCGGCCTTGGTGTGCGGGTTGATTTGGTTAATACCCGAGATCGCTTATTGTCCTTTATGGATGCCGAGATCTCAGACGCCTTGAGTTACCATTTCTGGAATTCAGGGGTAACTATTCGTCATGGCGAAGAGTTTGAGTCGATTGAAGGCCTCGATGATGGTGTGATTTTACACCTGCAATCCGGTAAAAAAATGAAAGCTGACTGCATTCTGTTTGCCAACGGTCGCACCGGCAACACGGATGCATTGAACCTTGAAGCTGTGGGCCTGAAAGCGGATAGCCGTGGCCAGCTTAAAGTGAATGAAAACTATCAGACCAACGTCGACAATATTTATGCCGTCGGCGATGTGATTGGCTACCCAAGCCTCGCCAGCGCGGCATATGACCAGGGTCGTATTGCCGGTAATTCGATAATCCACGGTCATTGCGATACCCGTCTGATCGAAGATATCCCGGTGGGTATTTACACCATTCCGGAAATGAGTTCTGTCGGGAAAACCGAACAACAACTGACAGCGGCCCGTATTCCGTACGAAGTGGGCCGCGCGCAGTTTAAGCATCTGGCAAGAGCGCAAATCGCCAATACCAGTGTTGGTAGCCTGAAACTGCTGTTTCACCGGGATACCAAAGAAATCCTTGGTATTCATTGTTTTGGTGAGCGTGCTGCAGAGATTGTCCATATCGGTCAGGCTATTATGATGCAGAAGAATGGCGGTAATAATGTCGAGTACTTCGTCCACACCACGTTCAACTATCCAACGATGGCTGAAGCTTATCGGGTCGCGGCGATGAATGGCCTAAACCGTTTGTTCTGATTGGACTGATTTGCAGAGCAAAACGCCGGCTATTGCCGGCGTTTTGCTCTGTGCTCAGAATTACAGCATCGGATAGTCGGTGTAACCGACCGGGCCTTTACCGTAAAACAGTTCTTTGCGTGGTGGATTCAGCTGCGCATCTGTAGCAAGCCGCGCCGGTAAATCCGGGTTGGCGATAAAAGGAATGCCAAATGCAATCGCATCTGCTTTGTCTTCTGCCAGCCACTGATTGGCGGTCACTTTGTCAAACCGCTCATTAGCAATCACCACTCCGCCAAACAATTGCTTGAGCATTGGCGTCAGACTGTCGGCTGCTGCGTGTTCACGCGTCGAGATAAAAGCAATGCGACGTTTTCCCAGCTCAGTGGCAACATAACCAAAAGTAGCCGTTGGATTACTGTCAGCCATGTCATGGGCATCCATTCTCGGCGCCAGATGCACCCCAACCCGGCCAGCCCCCCAAACGTCGATACAGGCATCGGTTACTTCAAGCAGCAGCCTCGCCCGGTTCTCCACCGAACCGCCGTATTGATCATCACGTAAATTCGTACTGTCTTGCAGGAACTGGTCGAGCAAATAACCGTTAGCACCATGAATATGCACACCGTCAAAACCAGCAGCTTTGGCATTGATAGCCGCTTGCCGGTAGTCAGCCACAGTGGCAGCTATTTCGTCGAGGCTCAACGCACGCGGCGTGACAAAATCCTGCACCGGGCGTACTAAACTCACATGGCCAGCCGGACGCACGGCACTTGGCGCTACCGGTGTGGCGCCGTCCAGATAGAGTGGTGCAGAGACACGGCCAACATGCCACAACTGCAGAAAAATCAGGCCTCCGGCACTATGCACCGCATCCGTAACCAGGCGCCAACCGGCAACCTGGGCCTCAGACCAAATCCCTGGCGTATCTGGATAGCCCACTCCCATGGCATTGACAGAAGTTGCTTCGGTTAAAATCAGGCCAGCACTGGCGCGCTGCAGATAATACTCAGCCATCAATGCATTTGGTACCCGGCCGTCGTCGGCGCGACAACGTGTCAATGGCGCCATTACAATGCGGTTGCGCAGCGTGATATTACCCAGCTGCAGAGGGTCAAATAGCGTCGGCATAACGGCTCCGTTAAAGCTGTTGTTGCAAACGGGCCAGAAATTCAGTAATAGCGGCCTCGTTGCGGGAGAAAAAATTCCACTGGCCTACTTTGCGGCTGCTGATTAAGCCTGCACGCTGCAAAGTGGCCAGATGGGCTGAGACTGTCGATTGTGACAATCCGGTTTTTTGATCAATTTTGCCGGCGCAGACACCCAGCGACAGCGGATGTTCCTGATCGGCAAAATACAATTCCGGTTGTTTCAGCCAGTTCAGGATCTCCCGGCGCACCGGGTGTGACAGCGCCTTGATTACGTCATCGATGTCAGTTGAGCTCATGTTTAATATCCACATATCGCGATAAATAGAAATATATATCGAAATGTAACGATATGCAAATATCTTTGTCGAGATGGTAGCAAACATGCAGTAATGAAAGCGGCGGATTTGCAGCAACGGAAAGTAAAAAGCCAGTCAAATGTGACTGGCTTTTCTGTTTATCTGCAATAGTTTAGATATTATTGTCGAGATGATAAGTCCGGCTGAATGATTGTACGGCTTCAATGAACGATTTCACTTTTTCCGGATCAACATCTGGTGTGATGCCGTGACCCAGGTTAAAGACATGACCAGAACCCTGACCGTATCCGTCCAGAATTGCCTGCACTTCTAAGCGCATACGCTCCGGTGTGCCTAACAAAAATGCCGGGTCCATATTGCCCTGTAATGCCACTTTGTCACCGATGCGCTGACGGGCTGAACGAATATCAACAGTCCAGTCCAGGCCAACAGCATCACAGCCAGTCGCGGCAATTTCTTCCAGCCACAAGCCACCGTTTTTGGTGAATAACGTCACTGGTACTGGTGTGCCATCAACATGACGCGTCAACCCGTCGACGATTTGTTGCATATAACTTAAAGAGTATTCGCGATAAGAGTTGGGTGTCAGCACCCCGCCCCAGGTATCAAAAATCATCACCGATTGTGCACCGGCTGCGATTTGGGCGTTCAGATATAAGATCACACTCTGTGCCAGTTTATCCAACAGGATATGGATAACTTCCGGCTCTGAATACATGATTTTTTTGATTTTTGAGAAGGTTTTGCTGCTACCGCCTTCCAGCATGTAGGTCGCCAGCGTCCAAGGACTGCCGGCAAAACCGATCAGCGGCACTTCGCCATTGAGCTCGCGGCGAATAGTGCGTACAGCATCCATTACGTAGCGCAGTTCGACTTCCGGATCAGGGATCGGCAGTTGCACAACGTCCATAAAATCACTGAGTTGTTTGGTGAATTTCGGGCCTTCGCCTTCACCGAAATACAAGCCCATACCCATAGCATCGGGAATGGTCAGGATATCGCTGAACAGGATTGCGGCATCCAGTGGGTAGCGACGCAGCGGCTGCAATGTGACTTCACAGGCAAGTTCCGGATTTTTACATAACGACATGAAGTCACCGGCCTGGGCGCGGGTCGCGCGATACTCAGGCAAATAACGTCCAGCCTGACGCATCATCCAAATAGGCGTACGATCAACGGGTTGTTTTAAAAGGGCTCTTAAGTACCGATCGTTTTTTAGCTGCATCTTTGCTCTACCGTCATACTGAGTTCTGTCATTCTAGCAGCAACGCCGCCAGCACACTATCTTTGCAATTTAATGAAAATAATTCTGTTTTT
This sequence comes from Rheinheimera sp., assembly GCA_034519945.1. Taxonomy (GTDB): domain Bacteria; phylum Pseudomonadota; class Gammaproteobacteria; order Enterobacterales; family Alteromonadaceae; genus Pararheinheimera. The sequence goes on along the minus strand of JAXHNX010000017.1, from coordinate 53,247 downwards.
CTGCATTTCTACACTTGCCAGCCTTGCAGACGATTTGGTATAAAACTGGCGCGCTAGTGAAGAAAATTACAACGAAGAGCCCGATTATACGGGCCCGCAACTTAAACTTGAGCCACAATTGTGGCTTTTTTATTTGGTTTTGCCAGTATTTTTACTGAGCTTTATCAAACTCTTGCTGTAAATAACGGATCATCTGGCCCGACAGCGTCTGTTCTGGTGGTATTTCAGGCAATTGATTTAGTCTGAACCAGTCTGCCTCGGCAATTTCATCTTCCTGACAAACAATCTCCCCACCGACATAATCTGCATAAAAACCCATCATCAGCGAATGCGGAAATGGCCAGGGTTGACTGCCGGCATAACGCAGATTACCGATCTGGATCCCAACTTCTTCGGCCACTTCCCGCAGCGCAGCCTGCTCCAGCGTTTCACCAGACTCCACAAAACCAGCGAGGATCGAAAAGAATCCTGGTTTATGCCGGCTGGAGCGCGCCAACAGTATTTGATCAGCTTTGCGAATTGCCACCAAAACACAGGGCGAAATGCGCGGATAAGTGCGATGCCCACACTGATGGCACAACATCGCCAACTCCCAACTGACCAGCCGCATCGCACAACCACACTGCCCGCAATAGCGATGTGTTTGCATAAACAACGCCAGCTGAGTGGCTCTTGCCGCCAGCTCAAACCAGTGTGGCTCGGGATGAACAAGCAGCATGCGGGCGTTTTGCCACAGATCTGGCTCAGTCAGTTGGTCCTGATACACCGCCAACATACATGGCTGTTGTTGCCACTCGCCAATCTGGTAGAGCTGTTCTGGCTCAGACAGACCAAAATCGGCCCAACGACCGAACGGTATCTGCGCTTGTGGCAACCATAACTTGCCTTGACACACGACAAACCAATGCGCCTGTGGCACACTGCTTAGCGTCAGACTGTGTTTCAACATGTGTATACCCTTTTGAAACAAGAAGAAGATCGATGCCATGATAACGGCACAGACTGCACCGACCAATGAAAAAATGTGTTGATCTTTATTGCAGAATTCTTTTTATTAGCAATATCAGACAGGTTAAGATTTACAAGGAACCGCTTATGTACAACCGGCTACAGAGTGCCCGGCAGCAATGGGGAGGCTCTCTGACAGCGATTGATAACTGGCTGGAAGAGCGGCAGCAACTCATCGTCTGTTATTGCAAACTCGCTGCATTACCCCCTTTTGACAAGAAAAACGCCGATCAGCAGTTGCCTGAACAGCAACAAATACAGCATTTTTGCCAGCTGCTGATGGATTATTTGTCGGCAGGTCATTTTGAAGTTTATGACCAGATAGTATCGCAATGTGCGATCAACGGCGCGCACAGCAAGTCACTGGCGGAAGCTTTGTGTCCTAAAATTGCTGCATCGACTGATTTGGCGCTTGAATTCAATGACAAATTTGCCGATGAAAGCGCAGGTCAGACACTGAGTGCATTTGATGCTGATTTATCCCGGCTGGGACAAGCGCTGGAAGAACGCTTCAGTCTGGAAGATGAACTCATTCAGACGTTATTCCTGAAACATACCCAAGGCGTCTCTGCCTGATCTGCATGGTAAAATGCAGTTCGTGATGTTGCAGTAAAGAAAAAGCCGGCATTGCCGGCTTTATTGTGTTTTATAGGGCGTCGCAATCACTACTTTTTTGCTGCTTCGCCTGCTGGTGCTGCTTCAGGAGCAGTGATACCAACCAGCTCAACTTCAAATACCAGTACGCTGTTCGCCGGGATCGGGCCCATGCCATTCTCACCGTAAGCCAGTTCTGACGGCACAGTGAACTTGAACTTAGAACCAACACCCATCAGCTGAACACCTTCAGTCCAACCTTTGATCACGCGGTTTAACGGGAATTCGATTGGTTCGCCGTTGTTGTTTTTCTCTGTGCTGTCAAACTCAGTACCGTCAGTCAGTGTGCCTTTGTATTTCACTTTGACTGTGTCTTCAGCTTTTGGCTTGGCACCGTCTGCCGCTGTGATCACTTCATATTGCAAGCCAGATGCAGTGGTAGTTACACCAGCTTTTTTGGCGTTCTCAGCCAGGAAAGCAACACCTTTGGCTTTGGCTTCTTCAGCTTTGGTTTTCGCCATTTCAGCTTGTTTGTTGCGGAATTGCTCATCCAGCGCAGTCAGAATTTTCTGAACTTCTTCTTCAGCCAGGGCTGGTTTGCCACCACCAGCTGCATCCTGCACACCGCGTAGGATCAACGCTGAATCCAGCGCCAGATTTAATTTTTTATGTTCTTCAACAGCATTGTTCAGGTATTTACCGGCAGACAGACCCAGTGCATAAGACTGTTTGGCACTGTCGGTATCAAGCTTTGGTGCAGCTGGTTCAGCAGCTTCTTTCTGACAGGCCGATAATGAAATCAGGGCGGCGGCGATCAGTGACACCTTCGTTGCTACGCGCATTTTACTCTCCAAATAAACTGCAGACTTCACTGCAAAATTGTGTTGTGATAAACAGAAAGGACTACCCTTCAACCACGGCTATACTACAGGCTTGTGCGGATGACGTTAACACTTAGATCTAAATATCTGGCCGTTTTTCTCAGCCTTTGGCTGGTGAGCTGCACAGAAGTTCCAAAAGATTTGCTCCGGCAACAGGCGATCAGTGCCGAAGGTACGGTTGCCGGCGCTATCAGCCCGACCAGCCAGTTACTCGCGGTCAGCAGTCTCACCTCTGGCATTGTGATCTGGGATACCAACACTTCTTTGGCAAAATTCCGCCTGAGTCATGGCGATCCAACCCAAAATCTGGTCACGCATCTGGTATTCAGTGCCGACGGCAAATACCTGCTCAGTGCCGACCCCGGCAATGCGGCGCTATGGGATATGCAGGATGGCAAGAACATTGGATTTTGGGCTATGCAGGCTGGGGTCACCATCCGTGACATCGCCGTGTCGGATTTTGGCCGCCACCTGTTAATTGGTCAGAGTGATGGCAAAATTCAGCATATCACGTTGAAAAGTGGTCGCCGGCTCGAGTTTCAGGGCCACAGCGAAAACATCAATGCGGTCGCGATCTCACCGAATGGCCGCTATGCGCTGACCGGCAGCAGCGATCTGCATAGCTATTTCTGGGATACCGACAGCGCACAAATCCTCCAAAGTATTTCACATCCAAACCGGGTCACCCGGGTTGCTCTTGACCCACAAGGCCGCTTTCTGTTTAGCGCAGACAGCCTGCAACAGGCACAGATCATCGAGTTGAAAACAGGTCGATTGCTAAGTCGGTTACAGTTAGATCGCGGCCGGGTATTTAGTACAGCACGCTTCAGCAGTGACGGCAAATGGCTGCTGACCGGTTCGCCATCCCAGCGCGTCAGCATCTGGAACGTTCAAACCGGTCAAAGAGTCAAAGATTGGGCTGTTAGTCCATCACCATATGCCAAACCACCGGGCGCAGTGGTGTATGATGTCGCCCTGCTTAATAACGGGCAGGTGCTGACCCTGAGTTCCAGTGGTCTGGCCGAATACTGGGAGTTCAAACCATGACAAACACTCACGACAGTCATGAGCAGTTGCAGCAGCAAGTGTTCGAACTGGAGAGCAAACTGGCTTTTCAGGAAGACACCTTACAGGCTTTAAATAATGAGCTATTGGAGCATCAACGTCGTATCGAAAAACTACAGCGCCACGTCCTGATCCTGGCTGAGAAACTGCAGGGCAGCACTGACAGCGGTATTTTGCGCACTGATGAAGAACCACTGCCGCCACATTATTAATGACGCCAGCTCAATGTTATTCCGGCTTAAAGACGCCGATCACGGTTTCTGCCGGCCGGGATGCCTTCTCGACAGCAGCGCCCGGCTGAGCCATCTGATAGCCACAATGCACGCATTCCACCTTCTCGACGTTGTTATCCAAAAACAACATCATGGTATCGATGGCTTTGCACTTCGGGCAGCTGGCCCCGGCAATAAAACGCTTTTTTTTCCGGCTTTGCATCAGTTTCTGTGTCTCCGCTGAGGGAAAACCACGGCAAGACTTGGTTTGCCGGGCCTTTCCGATTACATTAGCAGCCTCATCCGACGGGTATGGTTTTATGATCCAACTTCAGAACATCGAATTGCGCCGTGGCGCGCAGGCACTATTACTTGACGCCGATCTTACCGTATTTCCGGGGCAAAAGGTCGGCATTATCGGCGCCAACGGCTGTGGCAAATCATCTTTGTTTGCAATGTTGCAGGGTAAACTGCAACCAGACGCTGGCAGCGCCAGCATTCCAGCCAGCTGGACCATCGCCACAGTGGCACAGGAAACACCGGCACTCGACATCAGCGCCATGGATTATGTGCTGCAAGGCGATGAACTGCTGTTTCCACTGCTACTGATGGTCCGTCATGCAGCCGCCGACACCGATTTAGTCGCGGTACATCACCAGATAGAAACACTGGACGGTTATCGTGCAGAAGCCAAAGCGGGTACGTTACTGGACGGATTAGGGTTCAGTGGCGAGATGCAACAACATAGTGTGAAGTCATTTTCCGGCGGTTGGCGGATGCGGCTCAATCTGGCGCGGGCTTTGATGCAACGCGCTGAATTGTTGTTACTGGATGAACCAACCAACCACCTCGATTTAGACGCAGTCTTATGGCTGGAAAAATATCTGAGTAACTTTGAAGGCACTTTATTATTAATTAGCCACGACCGCGATTTCCTCGATGCAGTGATCAATAACACCGTCCATATTGACAATCAAAAACTGAATTTATACCGCGGCAACTACAGCCAGTTTGAACGTCAGCGCGCCGAACACATGGCGCAGCAACAGTCGATGTTTGATAAACAACAAAGGCAAGTGGCACATCTGCAGGCTTATATTGACCGTTTCCGCGCCCAGGCCACAAAAGCGAAACAAGCACAAAGCCGGATTAAAGCACTGGAACGCATGACTTTATTGGCGCCGGCCCATGTCGATTCGCCCTTCCAGTTTGAGTTTCTGGCGCCGCGGGCGCTGCCGAATCCGTTACTGAAGCTGGAAAACGTCCGCGCCGGCTATGGCGAGACGTCCATTCTGCAGCAGATTAATTTCCAGTTATTACCTGGTAGCCGTATTGGTTTGCTGGGCCGCAACGGTGCCGGTAAATCAACGCTGATCAAATTGTTGTCAGGCGCCATGGCGCCCCAAGCCGGCGATCTGTGGTACGCCAATGGCGTCAGTATCGGATATTTCGCCCAGCATCAGCTGGAAACACTGCGACCGCAGGATTCACCACTGCAACACTTAGTCCGGCTGGCGCCACAGGCAACAGAACAAAGCCTGCGCGATTTTGTCGGTGGTTTTGGTTTTCATGGCGATAAAGCTCTGTCTCCATGTGGTCCGTTTTCCGGTGGCGAAAAAGCCCGGCTGGTCCTGTCCTTGCTGGTCTATCAGCGACCGAATCTGTTATTACTCGATGAACCGACCAACCACCTCGACCTCGACATGCGCGAAGCCATCGTCATGGCGCTGCAAGGCTTTGAAGGCGCGATTGTGGTGGTGTCGCATGACCGGCATTTACTGGCATCGACCACAGATGAGTTTTATTTGGTGGCACATGGCAAAGTGGCACCTTTTGCCGGCGACCTGCAGGACTATTATCAGTGGCTGCAAAACGACAGCAAACTGCAGCAGCAAAAGAACGAGCCGGCCAATGGCGAAGCGCCGGTGGCACAGCAACGCAAAGATCAGAAACGGCTGGAAGCTGATCTGCGAAACCTGTTGCGGCCACTGAAGCAACAAATTGAAAAGCTGGAACAACAACAGGAAAAGCTGCAGGCACGGCTCAATACCATTGAAACCGACCTGGCCGATGTTGGGCTGTATGACGCTGCGCGCAAAGCCGAGCTGACTAAACTGTTGGCTGAACAAACCAAACTGAACGGTGAATTAGCCGATGTAGAACTGGCCTGGTTTGAAGCCCAGGAACAGCTCGAACTGAAAACGGAAAATTTCTGGCAGGCCAATGGTGTCAGCTGAGTTTGATACAGTGAATGGAGCTTCTGAACAATTCTGGCAATTCAGTCTGACGCTATACCCTATGCTTCAAACTGAATTGCTGGCGTTACAAGACCAATATAACTGCAATATCAATGTGTTGCTACTGACCGTCTGGTGCCCGTTGTTGGCGCCGCTGCCGGTGTTGATGCAAGGGTTAAGTCCGCAGCATCTGACAACTCAACACATCCGCCAGCTGCGGCGTGATTTGAGCCGTCAGCTGAAGGATCACCCGACCGACCCAATGTTGGCGAAGCTGCGGCAACAACTGCTGGCAGCAGAACTGACGGCAGAACGACTGGAACAACGAGCCTTGCTGCAGTGCTGCGCTGATCAATCTCACTGCACTGTCGTTGCCACCACCGTGCGTCAGCAGTATCTGGACAGTCATCAGGTGCCTGCGCCTATCCAACAGCAACTGACTTTTGATCTGGATCAAGCACTGTTGCAACTGGGGCTGCCACAGCCTTTCCCCTCCGCCAAAGCTTGATCTGCATCAGGGTTCCAAACCACTGAGCTGACTACACTGCCTTCATCAAGTCAATGGAGGCAAACATCATGAACCTGTGGCACGAATTTATGAATGACCCGGTCATCTTCATTTCTTTTACTGGTCTGGCAATTGTGCTGGGGCTTTGTACATTTTACGCCGTGTATTTTATGTACAAAATCAGCCACGCCGGCCCGAACGATTAATCTGCGCCGCGCAGCAGCCAAGCTGCAGCGCGATAGATTTTATCCTGCTGTGTTCTCTCGTCACTTGTAACACCGCGCGACGTTCCCGTCAGGTCCGACGCGCCTTTTGGCCCGAACTCTTTGCCAAAGTTGCTGTCGGTATGAGCAATCACACCGACAGTTTTTTTATCAGCTCCGTACAAATCCGCCAACTTAGTGCGTAAATCGTTAATTGCGGATTGGCGCCCAAGCTACTTGGCAAAATCGAGCCATCACATATGGTCAGATTCTTCAGTTGCTGATGCCGGCCAAAGCTGTCGACCACCCCTGTTGCCGGATCGGTACTCATATTACAGCCCCCCATCACATGAGCAGACGCCAGCGTTGCGCGATAACGCTGCAGCGATAGCTCAGCAATGGCAGCTTTCGCTTGTGGCCAACTTTGATACAAATGGGCGTCATTGTGAATTGGCAACACGGCACTGGCACCCGCAGCAAACTGCAATTCCGCCATCGCCAGATAAGCCCGGCGTACACCATCCCACAGATAATCGGTTAACGGATAATCCAGTTGCGGCTCACCAAAACTGTCAAGTTGTACTGCCCCGCCCTGTGCCTCCGGATGAAATCCATCGCGCAGCAACGCAATCACGACTTGCAGGTGATTAAACTGCCGCATCAGGTCTGCATGCGATTCAGCAATCCCGGTCAGTTTGCTCGCCATCAGCACTGGATGTAATGGCGGCACTTCCAGTTTAAAACCAATCTGTGCCTCAGTTCTGGCCAGACAAACTGGTCGGAATAAATTGACTGAGGCGCGCCTTTCTCCCCATGTACCGCTTCACCAAATAATGCTCCGGAAATCACACTGGGGTGCAGATAGGTATGTTTACCCAGGCGACCCGAGGGATCAGGCACTTTTGACCGCAACAACAAAGCCGGGCTGTTAATGGCGCCGCCCGCCAGTATGTAGTGTCGCGCCCGGATGCGGATTTTAAGCCTTGGATCGGTCTGAAACTGCATATCAACCGGCACTGCCCACAATTCCTGCACCTGATCACCACGCCAGACTAATTCACGCGCCGACACCCGGCTGATTAACGTGGCACCCGCATCCAGCGCCGTTGGGATCGTCGTCACCAGCATCGATTGTTTAGCATTCAGTGGGCAGCCCATGCCGCAATAGCCGGTATTGGCGCAGCCTTTTACATTGCGGTGGATCACTGTGTAATCCCAGCCCAGGGTCTGGCAACCCCGCTGCAAAATGCCGTTGTTATGATTCGGTGTCAGTGCCCATTCGCGGATATTCAGCCGGCCTGTCGCCAGATCTAAAAAGGGTTCCAGGCTGCCACTGCTGGCAAAATCCAGGTCAAATTCCTGTTCCCAGTATTTTAACGCATTAACTGGGGTGCGGATCGACGTGGTCCAATTCACCGTAGTGGAGCCACCAACCGTACGTCCCTGCAAAATCGAAATGGCCTGATCCAGTGTTTTACGGCCGGCACCATCCTGGTATAACTGCGGATAGGCCCAGCGTTCTTGTTGGCGGAAATCACTGCTGGAATACAAAGCCCCATGCTCCAGCATTAAAACTTTAAAACCAGCCTGCGTCAGCAGCTCCGCGGCAATACCACCGCCGGCGCCAGTGCCGATAATGACCACATCAGTGTCGAATTCCTGATCAGTACTAAGCGTACTGGCATCAATATGTGACCAGCCGCGGGCAAGTCCTGCAGCAATTGGATCATTCATAGGGGTTAAACTCCAGCGGCTGATATTGTAACGCCGGCCAATGCTGTGGCTGACCATAATAGGCGCCAAACAATAATTCACGCAGCCCAAAATAGGCCTGTTGCAAAGTGGCGAGATAACTGTCCCGCCAACTGGTCAGCATGTGCAACCGGCTGCTTATAGGCAATTCATTCAGACTCAGCCAGTGCCCGGTCAATGCGAGCTGACCGAGCCGCTCCTGCAATAATAAAAACAATTGCTGTAACTGTTGTTGTTGGCTTCTCGGTAAATATGGCAGGAACTGTAACACCGCATCGCGGGAGCGGCGCAGCGCCAGCTGTTGCTCCGCCGCGCTTGCCGGCAAGGCGCCTTGCAACAACACCGGTAACAATGCATCCAGCACCAGCGTTGCGGCATCGTTGCGGCTGGTCTCTGTGCTGTGCAGCACCGGATATAAAGTCAGACCCAGACTCAGGCTGACACCCGCGCCAAGGCCAAGCATGATAAACTGTCGTCTTTGCATTATTCTGGTCCGAACAGTTAAAAAACCATTGTTGTAGCAGGAGTTAAAAATTGCAAGCCGGAACTGCGCATCGTCCGCTCCCCCCATTTAAACCAGCCTTAGGCCTGCGCAACGCGCATCTGCAAACCATTCTGGCCAAATATCTGGCGCCGCGCCGCCCGCTGCATACGCGGGTAGAAATCCTGCAATTGCCGGATCGGGACGAACTGCAGCTGAACTGGAGTCTGGATGCTGAAGACTGCAGCAAACCATTAGTCATTTTGTTACACGGGCTGGAAGGCAATATCAATAGCCACTATGCCCGCGGCATGTTTCACAGCTTGCAACAACAAGGCTTTGGCGCAGTCCTGATGCATTTTCGCGGCTGCAATGGGGTGGCGAATAAGTTACCACGCGCCTATCACTCCGGTGACACCGACGACTTTGCGCTGTTTTTGCAACAATGCCGCAGTCGCTACCCAAACCGCCTTTTATTGGCCATCGGCTTTTCGCTTGGCGGTAATGTACTGGTGAAATATTGTGGCGAAAGCGGCAGCCAAAATCTGTTGAGTGCCGCTGTGGCGGTGTGTGCGCCACTGGCGTTGGCACCCAGCAGTGACCGCATCAATCAGGGCTTCAGCAAAGTCTATCAGCGTTATCTGCTTGGCCGTCTGAAAAGCACGATGCAACGGAAACTGGCGGCGCATGCTGATTTTCCGCTACCGCTCAGTGCCGCCGACATCCGTAATATTCGCAGTATCCGCCAGTTCGACAACTGCTTAACGGCCCCTCTGCATGGTTTTCGCGATGCCGAACATTATTACCAAAGCTGCAGCGGGTTAAATTTCCTGCCGGCGGTGCAATGTCCATTGTTGCTGATCCACGCGCTGGACGACCCATTTTTGGCTGCCGCAGCGATCCCGCAGCATTTGCCACCACAGGTACAGTTACATCTGAGCCGCCATGGCGGCCATGTCGGTTTTCTCTCTGGCACACCGTGGCAACCTGAATATTGGCTGGATCAGGTAGTCCCGCAGTGGCTCTGCGCAACCTCTCAACTGGAACAGATCTGATGCTTATTCCATGGCAACAAATAAACGACGAAACCTTACAACGACTGATCGAAAGCTATGTGCTGCGTGAGGGTACCGATTATGGTGCTGAAGAAGTGTCTTTAGCCGATAAGGCCAATGCAGTGTTGCAACAAATTCAGCGCGGCCAGGTGCTGATCCTGTATTCAGAACTGCATGAGTCTGTGGATTTGTTAACCCGGCAGCAATATCAGCATTTATTACAAAATGATCCGGCAACAGATTAGCAATCTGTTGCTGATAGCCGGCTAACTTTGGTATTGTGCCTGTTCAGGATACAATATTCATCTGGCAAGGATTTAAGTTGTGCTGCGCGCCTTGCGTCATTACCTCAAACTGACTCCCGCTGACTTAGCCACGGCAAGCCCGGATAACTGGCAGCTCAGTGTGTTCCGTATTATGGTGCTGTCCGGCTTATTGCTGGTACTGGTGATCTGCCTGCATAGCTCGTGGCAAGCCTGGCAACTGGGGGCTTACCATATCATCGCTCTCACTTCGGCATTTTATCTGGCATTGTTGTTACTACTGCGTCGATCTAAGGCCGCCTTGGGTTTTAGTGCCGTCGGTTTTTTGCTGTTGGTCATCTGTGCCGGCCTGGCGATCCTGCTGTTTAACCCTGATTTTGAGATGGCCAAGCTCGGCATTGTATTTTTGTATGCACTACCGACCATCGCGCTGATGTTTTTTCCACTGCGGGTGATGGTTGGCCTGATGCTGCTGAATTTTATCCCGTTTGCATTTTTGCTCTATAACCAGCCATTACCGGCACTATTCGATTTCTCGATTTCCCTGCCGTCGACTCATGCTTATCTGCATGGCCTAATATTCCTGTTTTTTAATCTGTGCCTGCCACTGGCTTCAGCGCGCATTATCCGCACGATCCAACGGCATAGCAGTGAATTGCAGCAAACCCACAAGCAGCTGTCGCAAAGTCATGATTTTTATGCCGAACTGTTTGAGAACAACGGTGAAGCAACCCTGCTGTGCGCCAGCAATGGCCGGATTATTAAGGCTAATACCAAGGCTTGCCTGTGGCTGGGAATTGAAGCAGACAACCATGGCTATTTGAGCCAGGTGCTGATCCCGGAACAGGATACCCCGGGCAGTGCATTCTGGCTGGCGCAGGATTTACCTTGTATCGCCCGCAATCAGCCAGGCCGGCATTTGCAGTTGAAACATATGGTGCGCACGCGTCAACATCACCATGTCTTGCAGCTGCAGGATGTCACGGCGATGTATCAGCTGAAACTGCAACTCGACCAGCAGCATCAAAATATCTGGCAACTCTACGACCGGCTGACCTGTCTGCCCAAAGCCAGTTTTTTCCGCCAGCAGGCCGATGAACGGCTGAGCAAAACCCAGCCATGGCCATTCCAGCTCTGTGTGATTATCCGGCTCTGTCATATCAAAACGCTGAATCAACAATTTGGCTATGAATTTGGCAGTCAGGTGTTGCAACAATTCGCCAGTCAATGCCGGCAATCACTGCGGCCTGATGCTTTATTCGGACGCTTGCGTGGCGTCAAGTTTGGCCTGTTGTTACCAGTCCAGCCAGAACCGCTCAGCCCGGCGCAACAAGCAGAAGCCATGTACCAACAACTACCGGAAACCTTGATGATTGGCAGTCAGCAGGTCCAATTGCGTTATCAGCTGGGGTTTTGCCTCAGCGAAGGCACTGCCGATGCTGCCTCTTTATTAGAACAGTGCGAGATTGCGCTGGAACAGGCCGACAACAACGTGCCGATCGTGCAGTTTGCGCCAGAACAAGCCACCGAGTTGCAACAAACCTATGCATTGGCCAATGCGTTACAAGATGCGATCCGTCAGCGCCAGTTGCAGCTGTTTTTACAACCCAAAGTAAACGGTGAAGGCCAGATCAAAGCCTTTGAAGCTTTGTGTCGCTGGCAACACCAAGGTCAGTGGATAGCGCCGGATCTGTTCATAGAACTGGCGTTGCAACATGGCTGTATCAAAGCGCTGAGTCAGCTGGTACTGGAGATGGCCATCGACATTCTGGCGCAATGGCAGCAACAACACTGGTTTTATCCGATCGCTATTAACCTGGCAGGACCAGAATTACTCGATGACAGCTTTTTTGCCCATTTGCTGGCGCAAAGCGCGTTTTATCCGTGGCTGACCAAACGGCTGCAACTGGAGATCACTGAAACCCATTTTGCTTCGCAACAAGCAGCGTTGCACACCCGGCTGCGGGCCTTAAGCCAATATGGATTCAGTATCGCCATTGACGATTTTGGTACCGGTCATGCGTCGCTGAGCCAGTTAGTCGACATGCCGGCAGACACGCTGAAAATCGACCGGCGTTTTGTCGCAGCGATCCCGCATCACCGTCAACAGGTGAAAGTACTGCATACCACGTTACAACTGGCGCGGGCGCTGAATCTGACAACAGTCGCGGAAGGTGTGGAAACCGATATTCAGCGTAAATTCCTCGCCAAACTGGGCTTTCCATTGATGCAAGGGTATTTGTTTGGCCGGCCAGCGCCAGCCAGTCACTGGCATGCGCAACTGGAACGCCAGCAACCAACACTACACGAAGTCAGTCGGTTATCTGCCGTGGAGTCGGATGTGGCTGGATAAGGTCGCGCCAGGCCACGCTGGACTGACCTATCACCATAAAATCCGGATTGGCCAGGGTTTCACGTTGATTGTAACTAAGCGGGAAAAACTGGCTGTCGAGAATTCGGCCGCCGGCTTCTTCCACAATGATATGTACTGCGCCGGTGTCCCATTCGCCGGTCGGACCAAGCCGCATATAACAATCGGCACCGCCTTCAGCGACCAGACAACTTTTCAGTGAGCAACTGCCGAGCGCGATAAATTCAGCTTGTTGCGTTGGTGCCAATAAGGCACTGATCAGATGCTGCGGCTGGCGACGACTCACCGCAATCCGCAGCGGATCGCCTTGTTGATGTTGCCGTACTTTAATGTGATTAATCAGATGGCGTTGTTGTTTAAAAGCACCATGACCGCGGGTGGCGTAATACCAGATTTGTTCTTTTGGCCAGTAAATCACGCCGAGCGCCGGCCAGCCATGTTCAACCAGTGCAATACTGACGGCGAAATCGCCACTGCGGGCGACAAATTCCTGCGTACCATCCATCGGATCGATCAGCCAATACCGTGGCCAGTGCTGGCGCTGCGTCAATGGCACCAAATGACTTTCTTCGGAGATCACCGGAATGTCCGGCGTCAGCTCAGTCAGTTGTTCAATAATAATCTGATTGGCGGCGTGATCCGCCGATGTTACCGGACTGCTGTCAGCTTTGATTTCGGTCGTCGCTTCGCCACTGAGATACATTTGCCAGAGACGTTCTCCGGCTTGTTGTGCCGTGGCTTTGACCGGTTCGAGCAGTTTACTTAAAAACATCAGGGTGGCTGTCCAGATATTTGCGGGCCAGGAATAAGGCGGCCACGCTGCGCGCTTCAGTAAAATCCGCCTGTGCCAGCAACTCGTCCAACTGATCCCAGCGCCACAGCACCAGTTCCAGTGGTTCGGGCTCATCACCTTCCAGCTGTTCGGCATAAAGGCCGGTGGCCAGCACAATTTGCATTGTAGCATTAAAATATCCGGGGGCGAGCGCCACTGTCCGCAGCTCCTGCAGCATGCTGGCGCCAAAACCGGCTTCTTCTTTTAATTCACGATCGGCCGCCTGTAAAGCGGTTTCACCAGGGTCTATCAGGCCTTTGGGAAATCCCAGCTGATAGTCGTGGGTACCGGCGCAATATTCGCGGATCAGATAAAAATGTTCAGGGTCCGGACACGCCACTACCATCACAGCGCCGCGGCCTGAGCCACGCATCCGCTCAAAGAAACGTTCTTCACCGTTACTGAATTGCAGTTGCACCTGCTCAATTTTAAACAGGCGGCTTTGCGCCACGATGTCCTGCGCCAGAATGCGCGGTTTTTGCCTGGATTGCGGTTTTTCCGCCATAGCTTTGCCTCTGCTACAATGGCACTTCACTTTGCCTGCGATACTATAAATCGGAAAGATGGAAAAACCTATGCTGGATTGGTCGGCGATCGACACTGTTTTACTGGATATGGACGGCACTTTGCTCGACTTGCACTTTGACAACCATTTTTGGCTGGAACATTTGCCAAAACGCTGGAGTGAGTTGACCGGTATTGCCGAAACCGAGGCCCGCGCCACACTCAAAGCTGAATATGCTGTGTTGCACGGCAAGATCGAATGGTATTGTCTCGACTACTGGACACGCCGGCTGAATTTACCGATCACCGCACTCAAACGCGAGATCAGCGACAAAATTGCCATGCGCGCTGACACCCCGGCTTTTTTACAAGCATTGCAACAAAGTGGTCGCCGCATTGTGCTGGTCACCAACGCCCATCCTGACAGTCTGTCACTGAAAGTCGAACTGACGCCGCTGGCGACTTATGTTAATGAACTGATCTCAACGCACGAATTTGGCGTGACCAAAGAACAGCAAGAATTGTGGCAACAGCTGCAGGCCCGACTCGGCTTTGACGCCAAACGCACGCTGTTTGTGGACGACAGCCTGCCCATTTTGCAGGCCGCCCAGCAATTTGGTATTGGCCATTTATTGGCTGTCGCCAATCCGGACAGTCAGCAACCGGTGCGGCACATCGATGAGTTTCCGGCGATCAGTGATTATCGTGATTTAGTGGCAGATATTCTGAGGTCGCCCGTCGCAGCAAATTAACGCTATAGCTGCAGAAACAACAAAGCCAGCGCATGCTGGCTTTGTTTTGCCGTCCTTCACCTTATCATTGGGTGCGGATCTGACCACCGAACTGAATGCTATAACGACCTTGCGCATCTGGCTGCGACACAAAGCGCATGGCTTCATGCACTTCTTTTGGCAAGGACGCATCTGGTTTTAACGTGCCGGCTAACTGATACCGGCCCGCCATCACGTCGGCAGTGACTGCCAGTGCCAGCGGATTGTCCGGCTTGGTCACCAGCCGCAGATTGCCTTGCTCGCAACTCAATGTGGCATCAATCTGACGTAAATCTAACCAGCCGATCGGTGATTTAAACCGCGCTTGTTGCCAGCTGGCCGCACCATTTAAGCTGGCGCAGTAAGGCTCGCCTTTAACAAACTCTTTGATATTTAAAACAATAGCGCCGCTGGCATCGACCGGCATCGGCAATTGCAGATTCTGCATAATACCGCCAATTGGCCAGCGTACTGTGGCTTGCTGCAAAGCATAACTGGCAGGATTGATACTGCCCTGTAACTGCAGATACGGCTGACTGTCGTCTTTGACATCTCCGGCAGACAGCTGCACGCCTAATTGGCCGCGCCACAGGCTGGTAAGATCAAGCTGCCAGCGTACGTTGGTCAAATAGACCGGCGGACGCGAGACTGCGTCAATCTGGCCTTGCCACAGGCTGCCCTGAACTTTACCGATTTGCACTTCCGGCGGCAGCGGCGCTAGTTTTAACCAGACCGATGCCGGCGTCAGCACCGCCATAAACAACAGATAGGCCAGCGCGCCAATGCCAATAAACCACAACTTCTTCATCAAATGTACTCTTATCCCGTGCCGGTTTTATCACAAACCGATTGATACCAAGACTTGTGATCTCAGATCCATTTATTCCAGTACCAGCCGACGCACCCGTACTACACCCGGTACATCCGTATCTGTCACTTCCAGCTGTACCAGTTGCACGCCATGCTCGCCCTGCAGCAGCTGTAACCAACGCAACAGGTGCTCAAAAGGAACGTCTTCCAGCATCAGGTCGAGCTGCTCGTCTTTCGGTTGCATCCGGCTGACGTTAATCTGAAACTGCCGGCTGGTCTGTGACACTTTGTCATTCAGACTACCACCGGCGCCAGACGCAGGCGCTGCAGCCAGCTGTGGTAACTTGCCTTTAAGCCAGACCAGCTGTTCAGACGCCGTCATCGCAGCCAACTGCTGACTTGCACGCGTCTGATGTAAAGGCGCCCAAATCAGCGCATAAAATAAACCGATGCCACCAACAACCCCCAGCACACTGACCAGTTGTTGTTCACGCCGTTGCAGGCTGTTCCACCATAATAAAACTGCTTTCATGATTTACTCCGCAGCGTCAGCGTGCCCTGCACTTTGCCTTCGATCTGGCTTAGCGCGCCCTGATCCACCTGAAAACCTTGTTGTTGCAGCTGCGCTTTTAACGCTTCAAACCGTTGGAAACTGGCGGCGGTGGCCAGTAACTTTAACTCAGCTTTTTTACTTTCATATTTCAGACTGTTCAGCAGTACCGGTTCAGTCCCGCCAAGAGCAGGTGCAATGCTGCCGAGTAGTACCGTCAGATTGTGCTGACCTTGCGCCCCACTGGCCGCCAGTTTACGTTCGACCTGACGTTTCAGGTTGACCACACGCTCGGTCGGGAATTGTTGTTTATACAAAGTGCTGGCCTCTGTGCGGGCCTGGTCCGCCTGACGGCTGTATTGCCAGGCCTCGACGCCAATCACAGTCAGATAGAGCACCGCACAGGTCGCCGCCAGACTGCCACTAAGCCGCCACTGCGCCCAATGTTTGTTGCTGGCTTTTTTCGGTGCATAAGCACCTTGCAGCAAATTAAAGGATACAGCATCCAGCTGTTGTGCCAGCAAAGCCAGTGGCAATTCGGCCGGTGCCAGCTGATGTGGCTGTGCCGTACAGTCGTCAGGCCATGGGCTGTAACTCAGCACTTCTGGTAATGCGGCCAGCTGCAAATAATCCGGCCACCAACTGTCATCAATACAACTTAGTTGCCATTCACTCTGGCGTAACAGCCATTGTGAACCCAGCTGCAGCGCGACTGGTTGTTCCAGCGCAGGCAGCAATAACGCGTCGGGTAACAAACGACGTGGTGCAAAACCAGCCTGTTGTAACAGGCTCAGCCATTGCTCCAGCAAGCTGCGCCGCAGCACGGCGACCTGCTGCAGATATTGGTTATCCCGTTGTACTGTCTGCGCCGGTAGTACCAGCAGCTGCTCAATATCTTCGGCCTGCTCTTCTTCCAGCATATAAGGCAGCGCCTGCAGAATTTGCCGGCTTGGCTTGCCTGGCAGCGCCACTTCTTTGAGGACCACATCACAGGCGGGTAACAATGCAGTTAAAGGCCGGTTCACCCCGATGCGTTCGGCCAGTCCACTCAGCTCAGTGGCGTCTGCCAGCTGACCGGAGGCAATGACTTCAGCGGAGGCTGCCGACCAAATCAGCCACCACAGCGGTTGTTGTGGCGTACTGCCAAGTCTGATGATTAATTGTTCACTCACCCAGGGCCTCCAAAGCGCCGCGCGACCACCTGCACCTGATCATCTTCAAGTTTCAGCAGGCTGGTCAGACTAAAATTACTGTCGGCAGTATCAATACTAATCTCTGCCTGAAAATATTCAGATTTCACCGTAAACAAGCTCTTCACTTCGGCACTGGGCGTTTGTGTGAACACCGAACTATTGCTGCTGAAAAAGTCATCAACACTGTCGTAACCCTTGTCCGGTCTGTTGCTAATCAGCGATTTTGCATCGTCTTCGGTCAGGCCCGGAATTAACGCAGCCAGCACCGGCGCTTGTTGTTCTGTCATCGTATTCACATTCATCTGCAAGGTCCCAACTTGTGGGATCACACAGACCAACGGCGCGACCAAAGCATAATCCGCGGGTGTCATATCCAGAATCACCCGCAGTTCAGACTTACTGACCATCAGGCTGTTTGCACTGTAATATGGCAGCTCCAGCGCGGCATAATCGTTTTCTTCGGCGCCGCCGGCACTTTGCAATGTACTGTCCGCGTCCAGCCAGTCGGCAACCCGTGCCACCAGATAGTCCGGCGGCATCGACAGCTCCACCGCGTTTTGTTCCAACAATCTTAAAAAGGCCTGCTGCGCCGGGGACGGCTTATTTGGGTTACGGTTATTATTGTCATCTGCTTTTTTTTCCGCGCCATTTTCAGCGGCAGAACCACGACCGTTGTTATTGTCCGGGTTTTGCCCGCCGTTATTTGGATCTGTACCACCACCTGGCGTATTGCCAGTGGCCGGCCGCAGTGAATTTAAGTTAAAACACGCCTGCAGATCAGTGACAGTGCCGCTGATCGTTGCCTGTTCGACCGGAAAGACCGCGCCTTGCGTCGCCCACTCCTGACTCAGGTTGACCGTTTCTTTGCCTGCTGCCGATTTTTTCAGCAGCCGCTGGATAAATTGTTCTGCCCCCAGCGCCAGCCAAATCGCCTGCTGACGCTGCTGCAAATTAATCTGCCGTTGCAATTCCAGCTGCAACCGCCCGCTCATACTAACGGCAATCAGCACGACAAACGCCACGACCATCATCACAGCGATCAACGCTACGCCGCGCTGTGACCGGCCTGACCGACGATGCAGCACCATCATCGGGCCTCCCGCAGCGGCAGACTGAAGATGCGCTCAATAGTGCCAAGCTGTGGCGATTTAAAGGTCATTTTCACTGCCAGTGGCCAATTCGCCTGGTCCCAGAATTCTTTCCATTGTTCCTGACCATCTTCTTTTACCAGATAGCGGAATTTCAGTTCATCAATGTCGTCGAGTAAGGGCTGTACATTGGGTTCAGTGCCCGTCACCGCATCCGGATATAAATAATACAGTCGCTGCAGCTGGCGTTCTTTTAAACGGTAACCCACCAACTGCACTTCGCTGCGCGCCAACACCATGCCAGGATTAGTCCAGCCAGCGTGGCTGAACGTAATGCCATCGTCGTCGCTTTCAATCCAGTTCACCGCGCCGGCCAGCGTCTGTGCTACCGGCGCTTCACCATTGACGCGGATTTGCCGGGCACTGATTTGCCAGAAATCCCGCTCTAACAACATCATCGCACGCTGCAGCTGCTGCAGCCGTAACGTACCGGCACGCGAGGCCTCGTCACTGCGGGTAACACTGTCGAGCACCGCGACAGAAGCCAGGCCGACCAGTGCAAAAATCGCCACCGCCAGCAGCATCTCAATAAAAGTAAAACCGCGGTTATTGTTCACGTTGCCGCCCGATAAAGGTCTGCAGCGTCGCCACCACGCGTTCAGGTTCTTCCAGCGGCCGCACCGTGACTTTTAACATGCGAAATTCAGCATCGTCGGTTTCCACCACTTCCAACACCCATTTCCAGCGGTTTTTTGCCATCTCAGCTTCACCGTCGCGCGCCTGGGGTGGCCAGCGCGTCTCCAGTCTGGCCAGTTGCAATTGATTCTCGGCGACATAACCGGCCATCGTCATTTCTTCAATGATGCCCATGGCACGGATATGCTCGGTGGTCGCACGCATCACGGCCACGCCAGCAATGGCAAATACTGCCATCGCGATCATCAGTTCAATCAGCGTGAAGCCGTTAGCGCGTCTGTTCAATCTGCCCCCGCTCCAGCGGAATACTGAATACCGCTTTGAGACTTTGTCGCAGCGCCGGCCGTTCGCTGTTTTCTTTAAGCTCCAGTAAAAAAGGACTGATCTCACCACTGGATAAAATAAACACGCTCGGGTAGCGCGGGTCTTTTTTCAACGGCGGCGTGGTCAGAATACCGGTTTGGCGCTTTTTCGGTTTTTTCACCTTGCCATCCGCCTGCGCCTTGTTGGCATCCGCCTGTTCCTTTTCTGCTTCGGCCAGCTGTTTTTCAGCATCCAGCTCATCAAAGCTGTTGGCTTCAGACAAGCCATCATCTTCCGGCTCGAACTCGGCCCGACTCAGCAGATTCTGCTCGGCCCATTCCAGGCCTTCTAATTCAATTTTTGCGCTGAATCCCGGCTTAAACTCATAAGGCGCCAGCGCTTTTGGTTCGCGGATCGTGCGCCATTTATCCAGTTCAAACAGCATAAACCGGTAGCCTTTATCATCGATAAACAGCCCCAGTTCGACATTTTTCAGCATCGCCAGCTCAGCCGCCAGCTGAATGCGTGCCTGCAGTTTTTCGGTTTCTTTGCCAAGCTTTTGTTGCCGGCTTTCACCACTGAAGGAATACACCACTGTGGCTGCCAGTAATCCAATCAACAGGATCACCAGCAACACTTCGATCAGGGTGAACCCTCCGGTGCGGCGTGTTGTCATTAGTTTTGCGGCTCTTGGCCACCATCCAGATTCCAGTTACCGATATCATCTTCGGTGCCGGCGGCGCGGTCAGGGCCGGCCGAGAAAATATCGATTTTGCCCATCTCACCAGGACTTGCCAGCTGATATTCACCACTCCACGGATCTTTTGGCAGCCGTTTGATATAACCACCTTCCGGGTACTGCCGTGGCATTGGCTCAGAGGTCGGCTGCGCGGTTAACGCTTGTAAGCCTTGTTCGGTGGTTGGATAAAAACCGTTTTGCATCTTGTATAAATCCAGCGCGTTTTCCAGCTGCTGAATATCGACCACGACCTTTTGTTTGTCGGCCTGCTCTTTGTTCCCCATCAGATTGGGCACCACCATACTGGCAATAATGCCGAGAATAACGATAACCACCATCACTTCTAACAGGGTAAAACCACGTGAACGTTGCATTGTATTAACCTCCTCCTACTAAATTGTTCAGCGCCAGGATTGGCTGCAAAATCGCCATCACAATAAACAGCACCATACCTGCCATCACCGCGACCAGCACCGGCTCAAACACTTTGAGCGAGACAGTGACCAGGGTTTCAAATTCTTTATCCTGACTGTTGGCCGCCCGCTCCAGCATGCCGTCGAGCTGGCCGCTTTTTTCGCCGCTGGCGATCATATGCAGCATCATCGGCGGGAATAATTTGGTTTGATCCAAAGCAGCCCGCAGCGATGTGCCTTCGCGCACCCGGCCAGTCGCTTCGGCGATCATTTGTTTCATATAGCTGTTATCCAGCACATCCGCGCTGATCCGCATCGCCTCTAACAACGGCACCGCGCTGGCATTCAGGATACTTAAGGTGCGGGCAAACCGGGCGGTATTCAGCCCACGGGCGACCTTGCCAATCAACCCCATCCGCAAGATGCCGCGATCATATTTCAGTTTCAGCGCTGGCTGGCGTAATGCGCGTTTTAATGCGGTCACTGCCAGCATGATTAACACCACCAGATAAAGGCCATAACTACGAATAAATTCACTGGCGGCAATCAAAAATAACGTGGAGCCGGGTAACGACTGGCCCATATGGTCAAATTGTTCGACAATTTTCGGTACCACCAAAGCCAGCAAGATACTGATCACCGCAACGGCAAAAAAGGTCAGAATGGCCGGATACAACATCGCCTGCATCAGCTGACTGCGCATATGCTGACGTTGTTCGGTGTAATCAGCCAGCCGGTTTAATACCGCGTCCAGATGACCCGACTTTTCGCCGGCAGCCACCATGGAACAGAATAAATGGTCAAACACGTACGGAAATTCACTTAAACCTTCGGCCAGACTGTAGCCTTCCACCACTTTGGAACGCACACCCATCATCATGTTACGCAGCCGCGGTTTTTCGCATTGCTCCGCCACCGCCAGCAAGGCGTTTTCAATTGGCAGTGCCGCTTCGACCAGCGTGGCAATTTGCCGCGTGATCAGCGCCAGATCTGATGCACTGATGCCGCTTTGCAGCCAGTTACGGCCACTGGCAATGATTTTTTCCTGCTGTGACGCCAATTCAATACTGACTGGCGTCAGCTTGCGCTCACGCAGTAACTGGCGGGCATGCCGGGCGTTATCCGCTTCCAGCACACCTTTGTTTGATTTGCCACGCGCATCCAGCGCCTGATATTCAAAAGCCGCCACTATGCATCCTCACGCGTGACACGCAGCACTTCTTCCAGGGTGGTAATGCCGGCCAGTACTTTGGAAAAACCGTCCTGACGGATACTGGGGCTCTGGCTGCGGATATATTTCTCAATCGCCTGCTCGCCTTTGCCGTTGTGGATTAGCTCGCGACAATGTTCATCGACGACGATCAGCTCATGAATACCGGTCCGGCCACGATAGCCGGTCTGGTTACACTGGTCGCAGCCAATGGCGCGGAAAATCGGCGCAGCATCGGTTTTTTTCACGCCCAGCAGTGCACGTTCTTCTTTGTCCGGCTCGTGGCTTTGTTTGCAGTGCGGGCATAAAGTCCGCACCAGTCGTTGTGCCAGCACGCCAAGTAAACTGCTCGATAACAGGAAAGGCTCGATGCCCATATCTTCCAGCCGGGTGATAGCGCCGGATGCGGTGTTGGTGTGCAGCGTCGATAATACCAGGTGACCGGTTAAGCTGGCCTGGACCGCAATTTGCGCGGTTTCCAGATCGCGAATTTCACCGACCATCACCACGTCCGGGTCTTGCCGTAAAATCGCGCGCAGGCCGCGGGCAAAGGTCATACTGACTTTGGTGTTGACCTGGGTCTGGCCGATGCCTTCCAGTTCATATTCAATCGGGTCTTCCACCGTCAGAATATTACGATCTTTGGTGTTGATATCGGTAAGGCCGGCATACAGCGTGGTGGATTTACCGGAACCGGTCGGGCCGGTCACCAGAATAATGCCGTGTGGCTTTAAAATCAGCTCAGCAAAAGCTTGTTGCACCGACAGCGTCATGCCCAGATCGGCCAGATTCAGGTGCGAATTGTTTTTGTCGAGTAACCGCAGCACGACGCGTTCGCCATGGCTGGATGGCATCGTCGACACCCGTACGTCAACGGCACGGCCGGCAATGCGCAGACTGATCCGCCCATCCTGCGGCACGCGTTTTTCCGCGATGTCGAGTTTCGCCATGACCTTAATCCGCGACACCAGCAGGCTCGACAACTTGCGGTTTGGCCGTAGCATTTCCCGCAGCACACCGTCGATGCGAAACCGCACCACTAAGGCTTTTTCAAAAGTCTCGACGTGGATATCGGAAGCGCCGAGTTTAATGGCTTCACCAAGCATTGCATTGATCAATTTGATAATGGGCGCGTCGTCTTCGTTTTCCAGCAAGTCTTCGGTTTCCGGAATTTCATCGGCTAAGGATGCCAGATTCACTTCGTTGCCGATGTCTTCCATAATTTGCTGCGCTTCGCTGGAATCACGCTGATAAGCGGCCTCCAGCATGGCTTCAAATTCCACCGCACTCATCCGCTGAATGACAAATGACTGATTCAGCAACCGACGGATCTCAAGCAGTGCCGCAGGTTGTGTGTCTGGGGAGATCAGCAACTGCCACTGACCGGCCACGCCGGCCTGCAGCAGAACTTTGTGCCGTTTGGCAAAACCAAACGGCAACCGGATACGGGGGTTGCCTTCCGGCAGGTCGACCGCGGCCATTTATTGGTTGCCCTCTGGCTGGTCACCTTTCGGCGGATTGGTCTCACCCTTATCCATCTGTTCTAAACGCTGCTGAATTTCCGGCGGTAAGGTTTTGTCTTTGCCCCAAACCGGCATTTCCGGTGTTACCGTTTCCGGCATCAATGACACGCCATTGTCTTGTTTATTTAACTGCTGCGCACGCATGTAATTGTATTTACGCTGGCTGACTTCATTCATCACGCCGCCGTCGCGCATGATGGTCGGTTTGATAAACACCATCAGATTGCGTTTTTTCTTACTGGTACTGGTGGAGCGGAACAGATGACCTAAGATCGGAATATCACCCAGTAATGGTACTTTGGATTCACTTTGTTGTACGTCTTCGTCAATCAGCCCGCCCAGCACCACAGTCGCGCCATCGTCAGCCATCACAGTGGTTTTGATTTCACGTTTTGCGATAATCAGGTCACCGTCAATACTGCCGGCGCGGCTGGAAACTTCCTGTTCGATAGTCAGACGCACGGCAGTGCCTTCATTAATTTGCGGCGTGACTTTGAGTTTGATACCAATCTCTTTGCGATCTTTGGTAGTAAAAGGACTATTGCCGTTTTGACCCGGGCTGGTGGTTGTTTCAACCGGCACTTCTTCACCGACGATAAAAAACGATTCCTGGTTATCCAGCGTGGTGATATGCGGCGTGGCCAGAATGTTGGAGTCAGTATCGGCTTTGACGGCCTGAATAATCGCGCCCCAATCGTCTTTGACCACGCCGAGCATCGCGCCGCTCACTTGCCCTAACACTTCGCCAAGTTTGGTATAGTCACCGGGCAAATCAGGATCTTGAATTGTCGTGCTTGGTACACCAACAATGGTGGACTGCTCAACCCGTTTTTGCGGTGTCACTTTGCGGGCAGACAATGCTGCAGCACCGACCTGAGACACTGGCACCACACCATTGTTAAACTGTGTGATCCCACCTTCAGCCGAAATCAGCTGCACGCCCAGGTTAATACCGGCCGTCTCACCAACTTCAACAATAATGGCTTCAACCAGTACTTGCGCACGGCGGATATCAATCTGACGGATCACATCTTCGAGATTACGCAACATATCCGGCTGCGCCGTGACAATCACTGAGTTACTTTCGGCATGCGCTTCAATACTGACCTCACGGTTGCTGCCACGCGAACCGCCGCCCCCCTGGGCCGCTTGCTGGGTTTGCGCAGAATTAGCTGCTGCCACCATCGAGTTCGACACGCCCTGCAGCACTTTGACTAAATCTTCGGCCTTGGCATATTTCAGATAATACACCCGGGTATTGCCCTGGCTTTCCTGCTCAGCGTCGAGGCGTTTGACAATATCTGACACGCGCTGACGAGCCTGTAATTCGCCGGAAACAATCACACTGTTGGTGCGCTCATCGGCGACAATTTTTGGGATCAGGAATTCTGGCTGGTCACCTTGCCCCTGTTTTTTATAGATATTTTCTAAAATACGCACCACTTCAGCGGCAGAAGCAAAGCTCAGCCGGATAATTTCAATATCCTGATTACCGGCTTTGTCGACGCGCTGGATAATATCAACCAACCGGTTCACTACTTCGGCCTGACCGGTCATCATGATCACGTTCGACGGGTCATAGTTGACCACATGACCACCACCGGCCTGATCAGTGAACTGACGCAGCAGTGGCGCCAATTCGCGCACCGACACGTTTTTGACCTGCACCACGCGGGTGACCATTTCATCGCCAACCCCGCCGTTATTGTCACTGACTACCGGAATGTTCGACATTTTGGCGTCTTTTTGTCGTACGACTTTCAGTACGCCGCTTTTCATCTCGACAATCGAGAAGTCATAAACTTCCAGTACGTTGAGGAAAAACTGGTAGTACTGCTGCTCATTGAGCATTTCGTATGACCGCACATTAATCCGGCCACGTACCTGCGGGTCGACAATGATGGTTTTGTTCAGATTTTTGCCGACAATATTAATAAATTCTGTGATTTCAGTGCCTTTGAAATTCGGCTGATATTCGACAGCAGCACTGAAAAAGCTCAGCAAGGCCAGGGCACCGGCACCTAGTTGCAGCTTCAGAGACGGAAGGCGGAAAATAGTTGATTTCATTGGAAGTAAGCCATTCTGTACTGGTTATTGTTGTGACAGGTTTACCTGGATATCCTGGATCTCACCGTCACGTTCTACTTTAATCGAAGCCTGGCTGGCTTCACGTAATTCATTGATCACACCATAAGCTTGCTGCATATCATTCAGCCGCACGCCATTTATTTCGATGGCCACGTCGTTCGGCCGCAAGCCCATTTTCGCAAATAATTCTGCATCTTTGCCCGGCAGCAACGCATAGCCATACATCTGCCCATTGCGATGACGTGGCGTGATCCGGACATAATCAAAAAATTTGGCGGGTTCGTTCAGCATCTCGCGCCGCATGCTGGCAACATCTTCTGCGGCAGGGCTATAAGATCCAGGCGGCGGCGCAACTTCCTGCAGGCCTTCTTCGCCCACAGCGCTATTGGCTTCACTGAGTTTCTGGTATTCAACACCATCCAGCATCAATGTTTCCATCCGGCCCGCCACCTGTAATAAGACCCGGTCTTCCAGCACCTGTTTCAGCACGGCCGCAGTGCCTTCAATTTGCTCGTCTATGGCGTACACCTGTTCCGCGCCACTGTTTTCAATCACGGCAGTCCCTTGTTCCGGTTTGGTCAATGTGGCGACGACGCCGGTCAATTTCAGGCTCAGACTGGTTTGTGGTGCATCAGTTACGGTTTGGACGGCAACCGGCTCTGTTGATTTTTCCTGATACTTTCCAAACAAACTGGCATCTATCACGCGTTGCACATCCTGCGCTGAACTGGCTGGGGCCTGGGTCATTGCAACAGGAACTACCACTTGTGACGTATTACCCGCCGGGATCAGCAGCCAGCTGACCCGCGCCGCCAGCCAGGCCAACAACAGCAGGAACATAAATGCAAAAATACGGTTCAGTAACACGACTGGCAGACGTGCATAAAACTGTTGCCACTGTGCTGCCCAATCCAGGCTGGAGACTTGTTGCCAATTCATGATGATGATTCTGTATCTATTCTGTTTTTATCTTACTCAGTTGGACTCACCGCAACAAGATCAGCAAACGATTTACCAATACGATACAGATGATAAACATCTGATATCAACCAGATCGCCGTGCCAAAGTACCGTCACGCTGGAGCCAACGCGGTGTTTATGCTATGGTCGCGCGCATTGCCGGAGTAAACATCTGATGACTCAACTCACCCAAAATCAGGACAATACCACAGTTATATTACGTTTGGACAAATGGTTATGGGCCTGTCGTTTTTACAAAACCCGCAGCCTGGCTAAAGACATGATAGACGGTGGAAAAGTTCAGTATAATGGCCAGCGTTGTAAGGCCAGTAAATCCGTCGAGGTTGGTGCAACTATTCGCCTGACACAAGGCACCGACGAACGGACTGTGGTAGTGCGTGGCCTCTGCGAACAACGTCAGGCCGCGCCACTGGCGCAGCAGCTCTATGAAGAAACCGCCGAAAGCCTGCAACTTCGTGCTGAACGTGCCGAATTACGCAAATTAAATCTGTTATTTGCCCCGCATCCGGAAACTAAACCGGATAAAAAAATGCGCCGGCAATTGTTATTACTGAAGTCACAAAATTGAGGTTGTCATGAACCAGTCTGATCAGCTGCTACGTTTTTTATTCCGCGAACGCGATGTGCGTGGTGAAGTGGTCAAAGTATCCGCCAGTCTCGACGCCATGCTGGCCGGTCATCAATACCCACAACCTGTGAAGCAACTACTGGCCGAGCTTGTGGCCGCAACCAGCTTGCTGACCGCAACCCTTAAGTTTGAAGGGCAGATCGCTGTTCAGCTGCAGGGCGACGGCCCGGTCCGGTTTATCGCTGTGAATGGCAATGACCAGCAACAATTTCGTGGCGTTGCCCGGCTCCAAAAAGAAGTTCAGGGCGCCAGCTTTGCCGAGTTGATTGGCCAGGGTTATCTGTTGGTGACTATCACGCCTACTCAGGGCGAGCGTTATCAGGGCATTATTCCACTGGTCGATGACAGTCTGACCGCCACCCTGGAAGCCTATTTTAATCAGTCCGAGCAATTGCCGACCCGCCTGTATCTGCACACCGAGATTGGCGCTGAACATTGTCAGGCTGCGGGCTTGTTGTTACAGGTACTGCCGGTTGATGCAGAAAAATCCCGCGCAGATTTTGCCGATCTTGAAGTGCTGGCCGACACGCTGACGCGTGAGGAGTTATTGCAATTAACACCGGAAGAAAGTCTGTACCGGCTTTTTCATCAGGAAGTTGTTGAGTTATTCCCGGCGCAGCCCGTCCAGTTTGTATGTGGCTGTTCACGCGAAAAATCAGAAGCCGCCATTGTCAGTCTGGGGACCGAGGCGATTGACGAGCATATTGCCGAAGGCAAACTGGATATCAGCTGTGAATACTGCAATACGCTCTACCACTTCGATGCCGCACAACTGCGCTTGATCAAGCAAAATTTCTAATCACCGGCTGGCGTCTGTCGCTGCACAGACGCTACTTTAAACTTACACTTCGTCGCATCTCTGCTGATTTTTTGTGTTCAAATATCTCGGCTTTCTACTATAGTTGTGTCGCATGCAGAGTTCCGAAATCTACATGGCTGACCTCAGAGTCAGGTTGATTTCGCAACCTCTGCAGCTAGCTAAATTGTCCGGCAACAGAATTGCGACTGTCGTCGGCATCAAAAAAACAAAACTATTCAGGAAGCACAACATGTTGGTCAAACCCTCAACCAAAACCTTGCTGGCGATCTCTGTCGCTGCAGCTCTGGCTGCACCAGCCTCCGCCAATTTCGAAATCAAACAAAGTTATTCACCAGAAGTCTCCGGCGAGCTGCAATTCGATACATCGGTCAAACAAAAAGCGCTGAAACAGGAGTTCCCGCAGTATTTTATCGTCCAACTGCAAAGTGAACCTTTAGCAGCAAGTGCCGCTGCCACTGAACAATCAGGGCCGGGCAATAAGCTGGACCTCAGCGCGTCTGCCACACAGAAGCAAAACAACGTGCTGGCGCAGGAACGCAGCGCCTTTGCTGCAGCATTAAAACAAGCATTACCGAATGCCGCAATTGACCGTCACTTTGATACAGTGATCAACGCCGTAGTCGTAACTTCCACGGACGACATTTACCAGCAACTGCAGGAAGTTGCCGGCGTCAAAGCAGTGTTCCGTGAAGAAATGTACTATGAGCAAATGGATACCTCACTGGATCTGATCAAAGCCAAAACGGTGTGGGAACAATTAGGTGGCGACATGAATGCCGGCAAAGGCATCAAAGTCGCGGTCATCGATGGTGGTATCCGCCCGGAAAGCCCGCTGTTTAAAGACACCGGCTTTTCTGCTCCAGCCAGCAAGCCAAATAACGATTATTGTTCGACGGTCGAGCCCACTTTCTGTAATAACAAACTGATTGTTGCCCGTTTCAGTACGCCAACTTTCGCGACAGTGCCACAAGAATATATGAGCCCGCTCGGCAATGGTGGTCACGGTACTCACACAGCCGGTACTTCGGTCGGTGTACCTGCCAAAATCAAATTCAATGGTTCAACTAACATCATTCCCAGCGTTGGTGGCACACCAGACGAAAGTGGCTTTACTGAAGTCACGGTGTCAGGTGTTGCACCTGGCGCTTATCTGATGGCATACAAAGCGTTATTTCAGGTCTTCCGTGCCGACGGCACCGTTACAGGCAGTGGCTCCAACGTGATGTTATTGGAAGCGCTGGACTGGGCGGTAAAAGATGGCGCCGATGTCATCAACAATTCGTGGGGTGGCAGCGCCGGTGCAGATCCAGCCACAAGTCCTTATCAGACTGCTTTTAAAGCCGCAGAAGAAGCTGGTGTTGTAGTCGTCACTTCGGCCGGTAACAGCGGGCCTGCTGCACAAACTGTGGGTTGTCCGGGTTGTATTGAAAGTGGTATCACCATCGCAAGTACCACGACGGGCCGGTTCTTCGGCAACACGGTGAAATTCGGTTCTGATGCGGCAATGCTCGGTATCGCCGGTTCACAATTTGGCGCCACGATCACCGGGTTGACGGCGGATCCGGTAGCGAAAGTCATCGATGCAGCTAAAGCATTACCGGCCAATGCGCTGGCTTGTACTGCCTTCCCGGCAGATACCTTTAAAGACAGCTTCGCGCTGATCTCGCGCGGCACTTGTGCGTTTACCGACAAAATCAACAATGCGATGGCCGCTGGTGCTAAAGGCGTGATTATGGTGCAGAACAACGATGGTCAACCGACCTCGATGTCTAACCCAAATACCACGATCCCATCGCTGATGATCAGCAAAGCCGATGGCGCCAAGTTGGCCAAAGCCATAGAAGGTGCGCCTAACAGTACCGCCACCCTCAGCCGTTTTGCCAGCCGCGTAGTGTCTGCACAATTTGCTGACAATATGAGTGATTTCTCATCACGTGGCCCGGATGGGGATAACAACATTCTGAAACCGGATATGGGCGCACCGGGCAGTGATATTCTGTCTGCGACGTCACCCGATGCTTTTGACGACAAACGTGGCTTCCAGCTGATGAGCGGCACGTCAATGGCGGCTCCGCATGTGGCAGGTGCTGCGGCGATCATGCAGCAGAAATTCCCGAAATGGACTGCTGTTGAAATCAAAACGGCGCTGACCTCTACTGCAGTCAATGGCCTGAAAAAAGAAGATTCTGTCTCGGCAACGACGCCGTTTGATATTGGCGCCGGTCGTCTGGATTTAAGCCGCGCTGTTAAAGCTGCCGCGACTTTTGACAAGCCTTCTTTTGCCCAAAACCCTTGTGTGATTAACTGTAACTTCACCCGTTCTATCCGCAATATGTCGGACAAAGAAGTGACCTGGACCGGCACTGTACAGTTCACTGATGCCAATACCAAAGGCAAGCTGGATAAAACTTCTATCACGCTGAAGCCATATGGCACCGCCGGCGATAAAGCAGATTTCGTACTGAGTGTCGATGGCACCATGTCTACTTATGGCAGCTGGGCATTTGGCAATGTGTTGTGGACATCGTCAGACACCACAGCCCCTACCGCAACCATGCCAATCGCGGTACGCGTGGCCAATACTGCAGACTCCACCACACTGGCAACCGCCAGCAGCACTGTGATGAAATCCGGTGAACCATCACAAGTCAACGCAACTTTCGGCAATAAGCTGTATGACAAACAAGTCACTATTGTCGCGACAGCGCCGACAGGGACAAAACTGGTTGCGAACTCGGAATCTGCAGTCTTAAAAGGCGCGACAGAATTCCTATTGGATGGTAATGCCACCAATGGCCGTGTGGCATGGACTGGTTTAGTGCAAAAACCAAGTTTAAGCGTTGCGGCGACAGCTAGCCCAAGCTCAATGGTCCTGAAAGGCGATGTTGCTGCAGCGACCTGTTCAGGTGAATGTGATGATAACGTCATCAGTTATAACCTGGGCGGCAGCGGTATCACTATCAACTACGGCGGCGTTGCTTACGGTCGCCTGCATGTATCAACCAACGGCTTTGTTCAGTTGAGCAATAGTGCCACGGCGCCGTCAGCAGCTGCTGGGAATGCCAAGTTACCTAGCACTGTTGCGGCAGCAAACTTGCTGGCACCGTTCTGGACAGATCTTGACTTAGCCGGGGGTACTTCAGGCGCAGGGACAATCCATGTCGGTCTTGTGTCAGCTGGTGATACAGACTATGTCATCGTCGAATGGAACGGTGTTGAGGTTTATGACGAGCCAGGTAAAACCTATACCTTCCAGACTTGGATGGCGATCAATGGCCCTGAAGACATCATGTTTAACTACCTCAACTTAGGTGCAACGCCTTCAGCACTGACAGTAGGTGTACAAGATGCAAGCCGCACTCTGGGTAATTCAATTTACTTTGCAGACGGTGCCACTAGCACAGGCACTGCGCCAGCTTCTAGCTCAGGCGCAGGTGTTACCTTCAAGGCTCCGGGTTCTGTAGATCTGAAATACGCACTGGACCTGACAGGCGCGCTGGAATTGGGTACTAAAGATACCGCAACCACTGCCGAGGATACCAAATCGGCTGCTATTGATGTCTTAGCCAATGAGAAAGCTTCATTTGTGAAGATTATCAATGTGGAAGTCACCAGCGATGGTAAATCTACTAAAGCCATCAACAAAGCTGCAGCCGGCGCTAACGGTGCACTGTCTAAAGTCGTTGTTGCTGCCCAACCGGCTAACGGCACTGCAGAAGTAGTTGAAGGCAAAGTGGTTTATACGCCGAAAGCCAACTTCAACGGAAAAGATACCTTCACTTACACCGCCGAAGATACTAAAGGTCTGAAACTGGTACCGACGACAGTCGAAGTGACAGTCACTGCAGTGAACGATGCGCCGACAGTGACAGGTGCAACTGTCACCGCAAACGAAAGCGCCACTGCTACCTTAGCGGCAACCGGTGCAGATGTAGATGGTGATGCATTGACTTACACCTGGACCCAGACATCCGGCCCGGCGATGACTGTCACTGGTACCACCGCTTCAGTCAGCGTCTCGGTACCGGCTGTCACTGCAAACACTGTCGCGACATTCAGCGTGGTAGCCAGTGATGGTAAGCTGTCTTCAGCGCCTGCCACTGTGACGCTGAACATCACTGATGTGCCGGCGCCAGTTGTGGTTCCGGAGAAGAAGAGCAGCGGTGGTGGTACGGGCCTGTGGTCTCTGCTGTTATTACCATTGGTCTGGATGCGTCGCAATCGCCGGGGTTAACACCTTAGCTGTCCATGCTGAGGTCAATTGACCTTTGCAACTGAAAAAGCCCGATGCTTGCGTCGGGCTTTTTGTTTTACGACACGTTAGATTACGAAATGCATTTGGTAATAATTAATCGCCTAAATCAGCAAAATCCGCAATAAATGCAATTAAAGCTGCATTTATATGCGATTAATGCGGTTTTATGCGCAAAATTCGCAGGTCCGATCAGTTTACTCTGCATTTTTTTGTCGCCCGAAATGTCGACTTACGATACAATGATCAGGAAATCCTATCCCTGCTCTGTACCCGAAGGAGTCTGTTGAGAATGACCACGCAAACTAATAGCCACATAGATTTATCTGTGGCAGATCTGGTTGAACATGCCATCCGCCGTAACGAAGGTGTTCTGGCAGACAACGGCGCCCTTGTAGTGCGCACCGGTCACAGAACAGGCCGCTCACCAAAAGACCGTTTTATTGTGCGTGAAGCCGGCACTGAAAACGATATTCAGTGGGGCAATGTGAATCAACCCGTCGCAGCTGACGTTTTCAACGCTCTGTGGAACAAAGTAGAACACTTTCTGAACGACCGTGAGCACTTCACTTCTCATCTGGAAGTCGGCGCGGATGCTGAACACTACCTGCCGGTAATCGTGCGTACCGAAACTGCCTGGCAACATGTATTTGCTAAAAACCTGTTTATCACCCCAGCGCAATGGAACGCAGCCGGCAAACCAGCTTGGCAAATTCTGAACGTGCCTGGTTTCGCCTGTGATCCAGCGCGTGACGGCACCAACTCAGACGGCACTGTGATGATCAATTTTGCTGAGCGCAAAGTGCTGTTAGCCGGTATGCGTTACGCCGGCGAAATGAAAAAAGCCATGTTCTCGGTGCAGAACTTCCTGTTACCAGCCAAAGGTGTGCTGCCGATGCACTGTTCGGCCAACGTCGGTGAAGCAGGCGATGTTACATTGTTCTTTGGTCTGTCAGGCACAGGTAAAACCACATTATCTGCCGATCCGAAACGCTTCCTGATCGGGGATGATGAGCATGGTTGGGCACCAGGCAGTGTGTTTAATATTGAAGGCGGTTGCTACGCGAAATGTATCGACCTGTCGAAGAAAAACGAACCAGTAATTTGGGATGCGATCCGCTTTGGCACTATCCTCGAAAACGTTGTGTTGGATGACAAGCGCACGCCGGATTACAAAGACGCCAGCCTGACACAAAACAGCCGCGCCGCTTACCCATTGGCCCATGTGGAAAAACGCGTCGAAGCCAACCGCGCTGGTGAGCCACGTGCTGTTGTGTTTCTGACCTGTGACGTATCAGGTGTGCTGCCACCAGTTTCGGTTTTATCAGAAGAAGCAGCCGCTTATCACTTCCTGTCTGGTTACACGGCGAAAGTCGGTTCAACTGAAATTGGCTCTACCTCAGCCATTGAGTCGACTTTCTCGACTTGTTTTGGTGCACCATTCTTCCCGCGTCCGGCCGGTGTTTATGCTGAGCTGCTGATCAAACGTGTGCGTGAATTCAACTCAAAAGTTTACCTGGTCAATACCGGCTGGACTGGCGGCCCACATGGGGTTGGCAAGCGTTTTGACATCCCAACGACCCGCGCCATCATCGACGCGATCGTATCTGGTGAACTGGCCAATGTGGCGACCGTCCATTTGCCACAGCTGAATCTGGATGTGCCAGTGGCTATTCCGGGCGTCGACAGCACGTTGCTGAACCCACGCGAAACCTGGGCTGACAAAACGCAGTATGATCAATTCGCAGCCAAACTGGCGGCCGAATTTGCCAACAACTTTAAGAAATACGACGTTTCTGCGGCGATCCGCGATGCAGGTCCAAAAGCCTGACGCTGATTATTGGTAAACCGCTCGATTCTGGACATAACAAAGGCCGCAATTGCGGCCTTTGTTTTTGTGCTAAATACAGACGAGTCAGGTCAAGCTGCAGCGGTATTACCAGAGCCTCAGGCTTGTTTTGCTTTTTTCAGCGGCAAATACACTGTTGCCACCAACCCGCCAAATGCATGGTTGTGCAGGCGGATCTCGCCATGATGCATATCCACAATTTTTTTAATGATCGCAAGACCCAGCCCCGAGCCCGCGCTACCGCGCGCAGTGTCACCCTGAGTAAAAGGCTCAAACATCTTTGACATCTGCGTCTCCGGAATGCCGGGGCCATAGTCACGCACCTGTACATAGACTCGCTGGCGGTTTTTCTCATAGCCAGTGCGCACTTCAATGGCACCGTCCGAATACTTCAGCGCATTCTCGATCAGATTGCTTAGTACCCGTTTAATCGCAATGCGCCGGATTGGCACCAGCGGCAAAGCCTGCAACAACTCAGTGCTAATCTGCCGTTGCTGCAGCCGATCCGCGTCGACTTGCTCCAGCACCAGCTGATTCAAATCTTCTTCGGTCAGCGTTTCTTCTTTGTGATGGCGGATATAGTCGATGAATTGATCGATGATGGCATTCATATCTTCAATATCACTGACAATCCCGTCACGGATCCAGGCATCCTGCTCACTGACCATTTCGCTGGCCAGCCGGATCCGCGTCAGCGGTGTACGTAAATCATGTGAGACACCGGCCATCAACAGACTGCGGTCTTTCTCTAACTGGCGGATGCCATTGGCCATATGATTAAAAGCGCGGGTCACCGCAATAATCTCGGTGGAACCGTCTTCCGGCAACGGATCCGGAATATCCCCGCGCCCCACCAGGATAGCCGCGCGCTGCAATTGTTGCAGCGGTCGGTTCAACTGCCGGGCAAACCACCAGCCACCGGCCACGCTTAAAAAGCCAATCAGCAATATGTAAATTTGCAGTGGAGAAAAATCGGTTTCATTGAGACCGGTGAGCGGGATTTTGATCCAGTATTGAGGAGCCTGGGGTGGCCGCACCCAAAACGAAAACTGCTTATCCTGTTCAATCCGGACTTCCGCCGGCCCACCGAGTTCACGAGACATCTCGTCTGAGAAATACTGGTAATGGATGGCGTTGTTCAGACCCTGTCGTAATGCCTGTGCTTCCGTCAGCACATCAATACCGGTTGCCTGTTGAAAACGTTTTGTCAGCTCTTCTGACAGCAGACGGTCTTCGCCACCGACATCGATAAACACCACTTTAATTTGCTTGGCGATCAAATGGTTAGTTTGCTGCAATGTCGGTTGGATCACATACACGGCCACCAGAAAATACGATACCAGCTGATTGATCAGCAGCAACAGACCGATCAAAAACACCGTTTTGCCAAACGCACTGCGCGGTAAAAAACGCATCAGCTGGCCGCACCATCCGGCACAAATACATAACCCAGGCCCCAGACGGTCTGGATATAACGTGGATTGGTTGGATCATCTTCGATCATCCGGCGCAAACGGGATACCTGCACGTCGATACTGCGCTCCATAGCGGAGTAATCACGACCACGCGCCATATTCATCAGCTTGTCGCGTGACAACGGCTCACGTGCATGACTCACCAGTACTTTTAACACAGCAAATTCACCGCTGGTCAGTGGCATCAGTTGCTCGCCTTTATGCATCTCACGAGTCGCCAGGTTGAAGCTAAACGGGCCAAACTTCACCATAGTCTCTTCTTGCGTTGGCGCACCCGGCAGCTCTTTCGATTTACGCCGCAACACGGCACGAATACGGGCCAATAGTTCACGCGGGTTAAAAGGTTTAGGCAGGTAATCGTCGGCACCCATTTCCAGACCAATAATACGGTCGACTTCGTCGCCTTTTGCGGTCAGCATAATGATTGGAATTTCATTTTCCTGCTGCCGTAAACGCCGGCAAATCGACAGACCATCTTCACCAGGCAACATCAGATCCAGTACCAGCAAATGGAAATTTTCCCGCTCCATCAACCGGTTCATCTGTTCAAAGTTGGCGGCAGTCCGCACGATATAACCCTGCTCGACCAGATACCGTTCCAGCAATGCCCGCAGCCGCATATCGTCATCAACGACCAGAATTTTGGTGGTTTCCTGTGTTTGCATCAGAAGGGTCCTTAATACAGAAATTTCCTCACTATAAACGAAAAACCCGCAATGTTGACGAGACATTGCGGGCTCAGGTGTTACAAATTCTTTCCACTGGTCAATCAGGGTTTTGGTTGCTCCGCCAGCGCGACTTTCCGCAGCGGTGGATTAATCCAGACCACATGGGCCACCTGACGTTGTTGCCGCTTCAGGTTGTCCGCTTTGCTGACCTGATCCTGGTCAACGACAAAGGCATAATCGGGTTTGACGGTGGCGCAACCGCTCAGCAACACAGCTGCAACGGCCACGACAGTGAATACAGTTTTTTTCATCATGTTGCTGTCTCCGGCGGTTAGGTTCAGTTTGAATATAGCGAACGCTTGCCCCGGTAAGCCAGCATATTTTTGTGACACGTAGATGACAGAAAATCATTATTTTAAAATATTTTTATCTTATTGAATTAATTCAATATTATTTCCTGAAATCATGTTGTTCGCGGCACACTTGTAATAAATCGGCAATCACTTCCGGCGTTTTCACCGGCGGTATGTAATCCAATACACATTGCCAGTAGGCTTTTTTGCGTGGTAATAAGACCAGTTCACGGTGCATATGATCACAGGCGCTGCGCACCAACCCCACCACTTGCGGCACCTCGACTTTGCTTTGATATTGCAACAGACATTGCTGATAAGCTGCGTCATCTGCCTGCACGTCCCAGGCAAAAGCCACCAACAACCCTATCCACAGTATTTTCATATCATTCTCCTTTTGTGTCAGATCCGGAGTAAATTGCGTGGATTTGGCTGATCGGCCGCTGAATGGTGTCGCTTCAGCCTGGCTGCGGGTAAAATATTTCAGTAACCCACCACTCTTTTGCGCCAGCCGGTGTGGGAACCATGGCGCTGTCATCGACTTGTTTTTTTAATAAGGCACGAGCCATCGGCGCATCAATCGAGATGTAATCGGTACGGCCATAGATCTCGTCGGGCCCGACAATGCGGAATTTCAGACTGTTGCCGTCCTCATCTTCCACTTCAACCCAGGCACCAAAAAACACTTTTCCCGCCTGCTGTGGCGAATAATCGACGATTTGCAGATCTTCTAATCTTTTGCGTAAATACCTGATCCGACTGTCTATTTGCCTTAATTGTCGCTTACTGTACTGATAATCGGCGTTTTCAGATCTATCGCCGAGACTGGCGGCCCAACTGACAATTTTGGTGACTTCCGGCCGTTTTTTAAACCACAGCTCATCATGTTCAGTTTTCAGCTGGTTATAACCTTCCCGGGTGATTAATTTAGTTTTAGTTTGTTTTTGGCCACTCATCTGACACCACTTTGCCGGTTGCTTTGCGACTGAATGGCGGTTTATACCAAGCAGCGCGGACGCTGTCAGCCGCCACAGGATGGATTTTTTTACGCCGCCGTATGACAATAGCCACTACTTTATCAGAAGCGGCCAGCTATCATGCCGCTTTGCAAGGAACCCAAACAAACCATGTCGATGATTATCAAACAGATCGCAGTAGAAATTGCCGCCCGCCCGGACCAGGTTAATGCTGCAGTACAGTTACTCGACGAAGGCGCAACTGTGCCTTTTATTGCCCGTTACCGCAAAGAAGTGACCGGCGGCCTCGACGACACTCAACTGCGTACGCTGGAACAGCGCCTGAATTATCTGCGCGAACTGGAAGACCGTCGTCATGTCATCCTGAAAACGATTGCCGAACAAGGCAAACTGACCGCAACGCTGGAGCAAGACATTCTGGCGGCCGACAACAAAACCCGTCTGGAAGATTTATACGGCCCTTACAAAGCGAAACGTCGCACCAAAGGTCAGATCGCTATCGAAGGCGGGTTATTGCCACTGGCAGACGCGCTGCTGGCAGATCCGAATCTGGTGCCGGAACAAGCCGCCGCCGTTTATATCAATGCCGACGCCGGTTTTGTTGATGTGAAGGCGGTACTGGATGGCGCCAAATACATTCTGATGGAACGTTTTGCCGAGGATGCCAACTTGTTGGCCAAGCTGCGTCGCCATCTGGCACAGCATGCGGTGTTAAAAAGCAGTGTCGTCACCGGTAAAGAAGCAGAAGGTGCAAAATTCCGCGATTATTTTGAGCATACTGAACTGTGGAAAAACGTGCCGTCACACCGCGCCTTAGCCATGTTCCGTGGCCGCAATGAAGGGATTTTAAACCTGCAATTGCAACCAGATGCCGACGAAGCCAGCGCGCATGCCAGCTGCGAACAAATGGTGGCCAGCCACTTTGATCTGCGCCAGCAAGGCCGCGCCGCGGACGCATTTATCCGCACCGTCGTGCAATGGACCTGGAAAGTAAAATTACATCTGCAGCTGGAGAACGACCTGCTCGGCGAGCTGCGTGAAAAAGCAGAAGAAGAAGCTATCGCCGTCTTTGCCCGCAATATGAAAGATTTGCTGATGGCCGCGCCGGCCGGTATGCGTGCAACCCTCGGACTGGATCCGGGTTTACGCACTGGTGTAAAAGTGGTGGTAGTTGATCAGACCGGTAAGCTGGTGGCCAACACCACCATATTCCCACATGCGCCGCAGAATCTGTGGGACAAATCAGTCAAAACGCTGGCTGCCTATTGTAAGCAATTTAAAGTGGAGTTGATCGCCATCGGCAACGGTACGGCATCACGCGAAACCGATAAACTGGCCGCCGATGTGATCAAGTTATTACCCGAGCAAGCGCTGAGTAAAATCATGGTTTCTGAGGCAGGTGCATCGGTATATTCCGCCTCCGAACTGGCCGCGCTGGAATTTCCGGATCTGGATGTATCATTGCGCGGCGCAGTCTCGATTGGCCGCCGTTTACAGGACCCGCTGGCAGAGCTGGTGAAGATTGAACCCAAAGCGATTGGCGTTGGCCAGTACCAGCATGACGTGAACCAAAGCCTGCTGACCAAATCACTCGATGCCGTGGTGGAAGACTGTGTAAACGCCGTCGGCGTCGACCTGAATATGGCGTCTGTGGCTTTGTTGGCTCGTGTGGCAGGTCTGAATAAAACGCTGGCGCAGAATATCGTCATGTACCGCGACAGCAATGGCCGGTTTAATCAGCGCCGTGATTTACTGAAAGTACCAAGACTTGGGCCTAAGGCATTTGAACAGGCCGCCGGCTTCCTGCGCATTAATAACGGCAGCAATCCACTGGACGCGTCTGCAGTGCACCCGGAAGCCTATCCACTGGTCGAGAAAATTCTCGCCAAACACCAGCAACCGGTTGATGCAGTGATTGGCAACAGCAGTTTTCTGAAATCGATTAATCCGGCCGAATTTGCCGATGAGCATTTTGGTATTCCAACCATCACCGACATCCTGAAAGAGCTGGATAAACCGGGGCGTGATCCGCGACCAGAATTTAAAACCGCACAGTTTAAAGACGGTGTTGAAAAACTCTCTGATTTAACCCCTGGCATGTTGCTCGAAGGCGTCGTCACCAACGTGACTAACTTTGGTGCTTTTGTTGATATCGGTGTACATCAGGACGGCTTGGTGCATATTTCTTCGCTGACTGACAAATATGTTGCAGATCCACATCAGGTGGTCAAAGCCGGTGATATCGTCAAAGTTAAAGTGCTGGAAGTGGAAGTCGATCGCAAACGCATTGCGCTGACCATGCGGATGGACGAACAGCCACAGCCAAAAGCAGCCAGTGGTAACAAGGAACGTTCAGCACCGGTAAAAACTGCCGGCAACAGCACCCGTCCGTCAGCACCGCGTCAGCAAGACAATGGCAATGCGGCCATGGGCAATGCATTTGCTGCGGCACTGGCAAAGCTGAAAAAGTGATTTCACCGTAGATCGCAGATAAAAAAACCGCCGTCAGCTGACGGCGGTTTTGTTTTTCACTCGCAGAAAATATCAGGCGGTTTGTAACAACGGACGTTCCTGCGGCTGCACAGCCTGTTGGTAAAAACCGCTAATCACTTTGCTGCGCTTTTGCATCAGCGCAGCAAACTCCAGGCTACGTTGTTCCAACTGCGGGCCTTTATTGACCGTCTGGCCCGGTGCCAATGCTTGTGCTTCAGCATCCGCTGTCGCCTGACTGGAAGCTCCACGCAGCTGACTATTGGCACCGGCTTGTTCCAGCCAATAATCGGCATCGGCCGCTGGCGGG
This sequence comes from Rheinheimera sp., assembly GCA_034519945.1. GTDB lineage: Bacteria > Pseudomonadota > Gammaproteobacteria > Enterobacterales > Alteromonadaceae > Pararheinheimera. Next base: position 13,095 of record JAXHNX010000017.1, on the reverse strand, counting down.
TCGTTTAACGCCACATTCTGCTGCGTCAGCTCTGATTGTGCCTGCAAAATACGCTTGGTCGCTTCAGATGCCACGTTACGATCAGCTGATGATGGATCCGCTGGCGCCAATGCCGCAGCTCTGACTTTCTGCATTTTGACGATAGTGGCCTGCGGATCACCAGGAACCATCGCTAAATCAATATTAACCTCACCGCCCACGGCGTATTGCTGACCGTCCGGCCCGAGCTCAAATTCATAACTGGGAGCGGCAGCCAAATCACCACCGGCACTGGCATGCGCCTGTTCATGCGCCCGGACTTCGGCATCGCGTTTTTTCAGTTCAGCCAGTTTGCGCTGTTCAGTCGATTCCTGCTGAGAATCACGCCCGGACTGACCTGAACTGTCTTGCCCCGAACGACCTTCCGGATCGCGTTCTTGCGAGCGTCCTTCGACGGCTTGTTTCAGTTCAGTGCCGCGGTTTTTGATTTCGTCGCTGTAGGTTGGATTGTTTTGCGCTGTATTGCGGCTTTTATCTTCGGAGATAACGCCTTTTTCCGCCGCACTGCGTTCCATCTGTGCAACAGGTTCGATGATATCGCGCTTCAGATTTTCCCGACGTGCCAGATCCACTGCCGGATTTCCGACATAAGGCGTGACATTGGGATAAACCGAAGTGATGGCCATTGTTTACACCTCAGGCACTGACATCAATCAGCGTACCGAGCATTTCGTCGGCGGTCTTGATCGAGCGGACGTTGGCCTCGGCATACACAGATTCGGTGGTTAGTTGTACCAGACTTTGCTCCAGTGCCGGCACTCTTGGCGCGGCAACAGCTGGTTCTGGTTGTTGTGCAGCAGCGTTGTTGTCTTGTGCATTTTGCACCCGTTGCTGATTGATGGTTTCCCGGTTGATATTCACAGTGGCTTCCGTAATTCCATTGGAAGCACGTTGGAAGCCCTGCAAACCTGAGGCATAAGCGGACTGTATTTCCATTGACGGATCTCCACAACATGAACGGATGATTAAATAGTAACCAACCGATGTGATTGAGACAAGCACAATGGCAATTTAACGCCACAAAAGCGGCAATTTTATGCCGGATTAAGATGTAAATACCGGCCCGGGATCTTTACATCATCGAACCGGCCTGCAGAAACCGCCGCAACCAGCTCAGAAACTCCTCCGGATGAGAAATAAATGGCGCATGCGAAGCCTTGGCCAACACAGCGATGTCGGCCTGCGGTGCCAGTGCCGCTAATTGCTGTGTCATTGCCACGGGTACCAGCGAATCAAGCCGGCCAAAACAACCCCACAATGGCATCTGCAGGCGCGATAATTCCGGGCGCAAATCAGCACTGGCCAGAATATCCAGCCCACCAGCCAGAACCTTCGCATCCGGCAACGGCAAACTCAGTACGGCCTGCTTCAGCTGTTTAATATCCTGCCGGGCTGTTGTGCTGCCCATCGCCTGGATCGCCAGAAAACGTTCCACCGTCAGTGCGAGGTTGGCAGATAACGCGCCGGCAAATTGCTGCATCACACTGGCATTCATGCCCGGCCAGTCCGTCTGCTGTAAAAAGCAGGGAGAACTTGCCAATAACGCCAGCGCCCGGACTTTCGCCGGATGACGCAACGCCAGTTGTGTTGCGACCAGTCCGCCCAGTGACCAGCCAAGCAGCAGGCTTTGTGGTGGAATGATCGCGGCCAGTTGATCCGCCAGAGCAACAAGCGAATATGGTTCAGGATAAGCAGTGGCCAGGCCATAACCGGGCAAATCCGGTGTCAGTACAGTACATTCATCAGCCAGTGCCGCAACGACGGGTTGCCAAATCGCATGATTCAGGCCCCAGCCATGCAGCAGCACCAGTGTCGGTTTGGTCTTTTCGGTGATTTGGGTCATAGTTAATTTTTTGTGAATTAATATATTCAGGCAACTACAGGGATTGGTATGCGTACACGACAAGCTATTGTGCCAGCGCTGTTGCCGCTAGCGCAGCGCTTTTTGCACTTTTGTCTGCCGAATTGTTGTTTATGGTGTGATTTTGCCGTGCAACAACCAGCAGCACAGCTGTGTGACTACTGTCAGGCCGCCCTGCCGCGCCTGCATTGGCCCGCTGGCGCGCAAGCGTTGCATTTGCCAGCGGTACGGCGTGGTCTGCAGTCTCCGTTGTTTGATGCGGTGTGGAGTTTAAGCTGGTATCAGCAGCCCTGGAGTCATTTTATCAGCGCGTGGAAACTGCAACAGGATCTGGCCTGTGGCGTGATGTTGCGCCAACAACTTGCCAGAGCTTTGCCAGACTGGGCGTTGCACCAGCATTATGACGCGATCAGCTATGTACCAATGCATCGCAAACGCCTGCGCGAGCGCGGCTTTAATCAATCCAGGCAATTGGCAATGACAGTGGCCCGCTGCACCAATCTGCCGCTGTTGGATCTGTTTCTGGCACAAAGTCATCTACCGCACCAATTAGGCGCAAGTGCCAGTGCAAGGCGCGCCCAGCTGCGCCGGCAATTCCGGTTGCAGCCTGCGGTCGACGACTTGCCATCACGCATCTTACTGGTCGACGATGTGCTGACTACTGGCGCGACGCTGAATCAGCTCAGCCGGTTGCTGCGTAAAGCTGGTGTACCGCAGATTGGCGTGGTGACTCTCGCAATCACGCCAGCGCCGGGAGTCAGCACCACGCTCTATTCTTCGCCGTCACCGCTGTCGTCACCGGAATCAAACAATTTGCCAAAATAAAGACTGTTGACCAACAACCGGCCCGAACCGACGAAATAGCCGCGAAACACCGGATTATCGGTCATCGCAACAATACGGCCGTCGCCGACATTCTGTGCCAGCACCGTCGCACTGTTGCGAAACGCCTTGACCAAGGCCGGATCAGCATAACCGGCCAACTGTGCCTGATCACTGTAGCGTGCCACAGTAACAAATGGCTGGGTGGATGGCTCCAGCAATAACAAATCATTCTTAAACACCGGCAGTTGCGGCCGTGCGATACCAAAGCTCAGCGGATGGCTTAAATCGAGCTCAGTCTGAAAAATCGCACCGGCAATACGCTGGCGGCCCGCCAGCTGTTCTTTGTCGCCATATGCAGGGGCGTCCATGGTCACCAGTGCTTTGAGTTCACTGGCTTTTTTCACTTTGGCCTGCAGCAGGTTTTTGTCAACCAGCCAGCTGACCGCGGCTTTTTGCGCCCACAGCACACCACCCTGTTCCAGCCAGTTTTTTAACTGACTGACTTCGGCCTCTCCCCAGCTGCCGTAATTGCCGTCCGGCAATAACAGGTGGGTATAACGGCTCAAATCGAGCTTTTTCAGCCGCGCCGGCTCTGCCATCGACGGAGAAATGCCCGCCAGCCGTTCGGTGGCAAACCACAACTCACCGGCTTCGGTAGAATTCATGCCGGGCCCCGCGATCAATAATACTTGCGGTAAAATCAATGGTTTCACCTGGTTGCTGCCAAGATCCTGACCTTTCGGAGTTAACCCCGAAGTCAGCGCCACCAGCGGTAACTGATGTTGCTGCTGCACAGTCGCCAGCTTTTGTTGCCAGCCGTCTTGCTGCAAACCTGCCGGTAACAGCACAGTGCCCGCGGCAAATTCAACCGGACCTGCTGATGTCAGCGCGCTGAACGCTTTTGGCGCCACACGCAGTTGAAAACCCGCCTGCAGCAACCTGGCGGTCTGCACCGGAGCTTGTTGATCGGCCCAATGCAGCGCATAGGCATACGCATTTTCTGGTAGTGCCACCGGCTGATCCGCAGGCGCGGTCCAGGCTTGATCGGACAAGGCCGAAGGTACTTTGCGGCTGGCGGCAAAATCGATGTTGTAGGCGTATGGCAAGGTCCAGGCCGATACATCATAAAAAGTGTTGTCGCGGAAATTGGTGTCGGTGTTAAACGCCGCTTTGATCAGGTTGTACTGGTTTTGCTCCACCGGTACAAAATAACTGCTGCCCGCGGCAAATGTTTTACCATTGATCTGAAAATCTTCCGTCAGGGCATAAGCCTGGATCTGATGTTGTTGCAGCAATGTCAGCAAGCTCTGTAACCGGCTTTTATCCGCTGATTCATGCAATAAATAACCGCGCACCACGTCCAGCCGCGCCTGCTCTTTGGAGTTTTGTGCAAACTGGAACTGTGCCTGCTGCAGATCCTTTTTGTGCGCCACCGCGCCGGTTAACGTCGAAAACGACGTGCGGTACTGGTTATCAATAGCAAAGGGGAAGCTTAAATCAGACTGCAGACTTTCCTGCAAGTGACCCCGGCTGCTGCCCTGCTCAAACAAAATACCGACGCTGCCATGCACATCCGGATAGGTAGAACCTTTGCCGACATAAAAATCATCAAAGGCTTCTTCGGTAAAGTACAGCCGGTTCACTTCATCCAGTGCTTTGGCATGAAATTGCGCCAGCTGATTGGTCAGTTTGATGGTGGACTCCGGCGCAAAAGGACTGTTGCGGCTTGGGATCCCCGGCTGGAAGAAAAAGGTGCTGTTGGTGCCCATTTCGTGGAAATCCGCCACGATTTGCGGCCGCCAGCGGTGAAACTGCTTGATCCGCGCCTGACTTTCCGGATGTTGCAGTAACAGCCAGTCGCGGTTCAAATCAAACCAATAATGATTCGGCCGGCCATTCGGCCAGGGCTCGACATGCTCGCGATGTTGCGGATCAGCAACAGGCGAGGTGCCCTGATGCATATTAACCCAGGTCGCAAAACGGTCATTGCCATCCGGATTCAGGCTGGGCTGCAGAAGAATAATGCTGTTATCGAGCAAAGCCTTCACTTGTGGATCATCAGAGCTTAACAGCTGATGCACTACCCGCATTGACGCATTGGCGCCGCTCGCTTCATTGCCGTGAATGCTATAGCCGAGCCAGACAATAGCTGGCAACAACGGATCTGGTTGTTTTTCGCCACGACTAACCGCCAAATGTGCTTCGCGGATTTGTTCCAGTCGCTGCATATTACTGGCTGAGCTCAGCGTCAGTTGCAATAACGGCCGTTGTTCATGAGTCCGGCCTATCACTTCAAACTGAGTCCGCTCGGGTGCGGCAGCCGCGACTGCGCGCAGATAAGCTTCTATCTGATCGTGACGGGCGTGCCATTGGCCGGGTTCAAAACCCAACACTGTTGCAGGTGCCGGCACCGTCGGCGCGGTTTGCGCAGAAAGTGCACTGTGAAATACCGATGTTGCCAGCAACACCATAAGAGCTAAATTTCGCACCAGCCGTCCTCCATCAATTCGACGCTCCACCTTAGCAATAAAGACCAGCTCCGCTCAAGCAGGCTTGGCAAGGCCGGTTTGCGGGCGTATCATAGGCATTAACCTAGTAATTTAGTCAGGTACTACCGATGATCATGATCTCCGAATCGGCACAAGCGCATTTTGTGAAACTGTTAGAAAAACAGGCCAGTGGCACCAACATCCGGGTGTTTGTGGTCAATCCCGGCACGGCTTCCGCGGAATGTGGTGTGTCATATTGCCCGCCCGACGCGGTTGAATCAACTGACCTGACCGTGCCTTTTAATGGTTTTGATGCCGTCATCGATGCCGACAGTAAGCCGTTTCTGCTGGATGCCGAAATCGATTTTGTGACCGATCAGATGGGCTCCCAACTGACGTTAAAAGCGCCGAATGCCAAAGTGCGCAAGGTGAGTGACAACGCGCCGCTGAAAGAGCGGGTGCAATATGTCATCGATGCCGAAATTAATCCGCAGCTGGCCAACCATGGTGGCCGGGTTTCTGTGGTTGAACTGACCGATACCGGTGTTGCGGTACTGCAATTTGGCGGCGGCTGTAACGGCTGTTCTCAGGTTGATCTGACACTGAAAGAAGGCATTGAAAAAGAGTTGCTGAACCGTTTTCACGGTGAGTTGAATGGGGTGCGGGACGTCACCGACCATCAACGCGGCGAACACTCGTATTATTAACAACATGCCCAAACTTCCTGTAACAGCGGCCCAATGTGGCCGCTTTTTTGTAGCAGGACTCTGTGTGTTTTGGCTGTTGTTACTGGCGATTTGGCTGGTACCGGCGAAACAAACTGGTTTACTGCTCGGCTTAAAATGGGCCTGGCTCAGCAGTTTTGCGCTGACGCTGACCAGCTACATACTGATATTGCTGCAACGCATCGGTATATCGTTGCTGCAGGAGTCTGATGATGAATAAATCGCTGTTACTTGCCTGTACGTTGGTCGCTGCATTTGCCACGCAGGCTGCTGTCATTTTGCAATATCACCATGTCGCCACCGACACGCCGCGTACCACCAGTGTGACCCCCGCCGAATTTCGCCAACAGATGCAGCATTTAAAGGATTTGGGCTATCAGGTGGTCAGTCTGGATTTGATTATCGATGCATTAGTCCGGAACCAGCCACTAGCGGATAATGCTGTCGCCATCACCTTTGATGATGGCTTTGCCAATGTATTTACCAACGCCAGACCTATCTTAAAAGAGTTTAATTACCCCTATACGATGTTTCTTGGGCCGGCACTGATTGACCGGCGCGAAGGTCCGGTACTGAGTTGGCCGCAAATTCAGACGATGCAGCAAGAAGGCGCCATCATCGCCAACCATAGCTCCTATCATCACCGTCTTGCGGTCCCGAACAAAGGCGAGAGTAAAGCGCAGTGGCGGCAGCGTGTTAAAACCGACATTCTGCTGGCGCAACAACAGCTTGAGGAAAAGCTGGGACAACAACGCAAATGGCTGGCCTATCCATATGGCGATTTCAGTGCGGAACTTGAAGCGCTGGTGAGCGAACTCGGCTTTATCGGCATCGGTCAGCAATCCGGCGCAGTTGGCCCCGGTGTATCACTGACCCGCATTCCGCGTTACCCGTCATCCAGCCAATTTGCGGCGATGAAACATTTTGTGCCAAAACTAAAAACTCTGGCGCTACCCGTTACCGATTACAGCGGCGCCGATCCGGTCAGCCACCGCAATCCGCCACAGCTGACCCTCAGTGTCGACAGCCGGGATTTTCGCACGACCAGCCTGAATTGCTTTTTTGACGGCAAGCCATTGCCATTAGAATGGCTGGACGCCGACACCTTCAGGGTACAAGCGACCGCGCCACTAAAACTCAATCACAACAGATACAACTGCACAGCACCGAGTCGCAGCAAACCTGGTTATTTTTATTGGTTTTCGCAGCCGTGGGTTTTTGTCAGCGACAAATAAGCATCCGCAACAGTTCAAGGAGCAACTTGCTGTATTACCATAGGGAAATCGCGCAGTAACTGCGCTTTGGTCACCACCGGCACACTGTTTTGCTCAACACTCAGCTCCGGTTTAAACATCGCAACGAGTTGACCTTTTGGATTAATCAGCACGATAGAGGCACTGTGATCGACGCGATAATCTTCATCGGTTGTGGTGCTGATCGCGTACATCAGCCCCAGTTCACGCACAAACGGAAATAGCTGGTCGTGGTTAGCCGTCGCCCCAACGATGGCCGGTTGCTCGAAATAACCAACGTAGTTATTCAGCTGCGCCACGGTATCACGTTTGGGGTCGACCGAGACAAACCACAGCTGCAACGATTGGCCCTGAGGCAGCGCCTTGGCAAGCTCGGCGTAGCTGCCCGACAACATCGCCATCGTCATCGGACAAATATCCGGACAAAAAGTGTAGCCGACAAAAGCCAAAGTCCAGTGCCCATTCAGCTGCTCGCGCCCCGCCGGCTGAGCCGTATGACTGGTCAGGTTAAAAGATTTCAACTCCCGTGGCGCCGGATAGACCAGCACGTTGGCAAACTCAGCCGGCTGTTGCAGCTGCCGGTACACCAACACGCCCGCGACCACTGCCGCCAGCAACAACAACGTCGCCCAGATTTTTTGCATGTCCGCTTTCCTTATCACCATCATCTTGCTGCGCCGGCCTTATTGCCAGCGCCAAAACCATTGCTGGTCCAGAATCAGCAGCAAGAATAACAACATCAGATGGTAAATGGAAAAGCGAAACGTCAGCATTGGTTGTTTTGGATCGTCTGCAAACTTCAGCCGCCAGGCATGACTGATAAAACCCAAATTCAGCAGCAAGCTGCCAGCCAGATAAAGCACCCCAGACATGCCAACTAAATAGGGCATCAGACAAACCAGCGTCAGGATCAGCGTATAAAACAGAATTGCCGTCTTGGTAAATTCGATGCCATGGGTCACCGGCAGCATCGGCATGTTGACCTTGGCGTAGTCATCCCGCCGATGAATGGCCAGCGCCCAAAAATGCGGCGGGGTCCAGGCAAAAATAATCATCACCAGCAACCAAGGTTCGGCCGACAAAGTCCCGCTGATACTGGTCCAGCCCAGCAGTGGTGGCATAGCACCGGCAAGACCACCAATGACAATATTCTGCGGGGTGGCACGCTTCAGGAACATCGTATAGATACCGGCGTAACCAAACAGACTGGCCAGCGTCAGCCAGGCCGTCAGCGGATTGACCCAGCCATACAACACGGTAAAACCAATTGCAGCTAATGTCAGCGCGAACCACAAGGCCTGTTGACTGCTCACCCGGCCAGTCGCGACGGGCCGACGTTGGGTACGGGCCATTTTCGCATCGATGCTCTGATCCAATACATGATTCAGCGCCGCCGCCGCTGCAGACAACAAACCGATGCCACACAAAGCTATCAGCATCAGTAAAGGCCGCGACTGCGCCGACGGTGCCAGCAACATGCCGACCCAGGCAGTCAACAACAACAACGCCACCACTTTGGGTTTGGTCAGCTGATAATAATCCCGCCAGTTTTGCCGCCGTTCCTGCGTTAATAACACCTTGCTGATATTCATGCCAGACTCCCTGAAGATGATGGTCGTTGCATTGCAGAGCGTAGTCGTGCGGATTGCACAGACCGGCTTAACTGCACCCGCGCCACAATAGTGGCAGCAAGCAAATTGGCCGCGACAAAGTTATGCGCTACGGCATTTGGCAGTGGCAATAGCCACCAGATGTTTAAAACACCCAGCACAAACTGCAAACTCAATAACAACAACAGCAACAGCGCTTGCCGGCGGTAGTTGCCTCCTTCTGTCTGATTACGGACACCAAAGCGCCAGAGCCGGATGGCAAAAGCACCGACCAGCAACAAGGTCAGCACGGCACCCAGCCGATGGCTGATATGAATGGTCTGGCGCGCCTCTTTGCTCATCACCCCAAATTCGTAATTGTCGTGCCCCAGATGCAAATCAAAGGCTTCATCGAATTTCAGCTGCTCGGTCCAGCCGGCGTGGCACAAAGGCAGTTCAACACAGGCCATGGCGGCATAATTGGCAGAGGTCCAGCCGCCAAGTGCAATTTGCAACACCAACACCAGGCTGGCGCAGGTGCCGAGCAACCGCAGCCGCGACGGCACGGCAGGCTCCGGTGGTGCTGTCGCCAGCTGGCGGCGATACAACCATAACAGCGTCAATAAACTGAAGCCGCCGAGTAAATGGCCCATCACCACCAACGGGAACAGATTCAGCGTCACCGTCCACATGCCGAGCGCCGCCTGGAAGACTACAAGCGCAAGCAGCGTCGCCGGTAACAACCTGACTTTGCGCTCTGCCAATGTACTGAGCACAAATATCGCCGCGATCACCAGTCCCAATGTACCGGCAAAATAACGATGCACCATTTCATTGCGGGCCTTATGCGGTTCCAGCGGTCGCTCCGGATAGCGACTGGCGGCGATATCCGCATGATGATCCTGCGGCAACTGCATAAAACCATAACAGCCCGGCCAGTCCGGACATCCCAGGCCAGCATCGGTTAAGCGGGTATATGCGCCCAGCACAATCACCACCATCGTCAGCACAATGGCAAAGCTAACCAACCGTTTTAAGCTGTTCATACCGGCCCCCGATCAAATTTCATCAGTTTCTGCAGGTCTGCCATCACATCTTTGCCTAATAACGGCAAACGTTCGACCGCTGCCGGCAGCGGATAATGCAGCAGCGCCAACCCCTGATGCTCGACGATGATCAGGCTGCCGGCCGGTAGCCCGGCAAACGCACTTTGCATAACAGGCACCTTTGCTGTGATGCCAACACTCTCTGTCGACAACGCTGCTGGTTGGGCGGCAAGTATCAACAAATCCAGTTGGTCTTGTTTGCGTCCAAGTGCCAGATCAATTTGTTGCATTAAGTGCACGACGGCCTGGCAATGGCCATCGCAGGTATCGGGCTGCAGATAGACCAGACGCCAATGCGCTGCAGCTGGATTTGAGGCAGGCAACAAACGGATCTCCTGCGCGTACCAGATGCCTTTATTATTCACACCAGACTGATACCAGCCCGTTTTCAACAAAACAAAAGCCGCCAGCAATGGCAGCGCCCCCACCAACAGAAACAAACTGAGAAAACGCTGCTTATTCATCAACTCTATATGAACGCCTCCCCATTTGCGAGGGCAATGTGGTGATGTTGTTGGTCAGGCGGCAGTTCTATATCCGGTCTTTGATGCAGACAAGTCTGCCGACCCTAATGATTTCCGCTGCTTTAGTCCTCATTCTCCTCGCGGGCTTTCACCCAGGTTCTGATTCAGGCTGCTAAAGCATGGTCTTCCCAATCTTCATCACGTCTATTGCGCCACGGCAAACTTTTAGCGTACATCCTTTGTTAGTTAAAAATCATCTATGCGTTGAGTGGGGCCTGATAGTCACTCTGATGTGCTAACAAGGCCCAGACCACACGCGCTGTTTTGTTCGCTTGCGCAACCAGCACCACATTCATTGGCCGTCGGCAGCGTAAATTCGTTAACCATTCACTTGGATTTTTCTGGTGCGTCAACACCGCTCTGGCCCCGTGTATCAGCAAGGTTCGCAAATAGGTGTCCCCCCGTTTGCTGATACCATGCAGTTTGACCTTGCCACCTGAGCCCGTTTGTTTCGGCACTAAACCCAGCCATGCGGCTAATTCCCGGCCACTTTTAAACTGCTTCACCTCGCCAATACTGGCCACCAGTGCAGTCGCCGTTAACACTCCCACGCCGGGAATTTTTTCCAGACGCTTGCTATCCGGGCTTTCGCTAAACCATTGCCGGATTTGACGTTCCAACTCTTTAATCCCGCCATCAAGCTGAGCTATCTCCGCAACTCGGCTGCGTAAACTGTCAATCAACTGGGCTGGCACTTTGGCCGAAAGCTTTGCCAAAACCGCTCCAATTTCGGCCGCAAAGGCCGCGCGGCTTTTGCCCATCACTTCACCAAACTCACTGACCAGTCCCACCCACCGCATTGATTTGCGCAGTCCTGAACTTCACCTGCAACTCTCGCATTCGGTGCAGTGCCAGCACTGCTTGCTGCGCTTCGGTTTTCACCGCCACAAACCGCATCCCCGGTTGTTGCATCGCTGTCCAGATGGCCTTGGCATCCAGCGCATCATTTTTATTGCCGGTGACAAAAGGCTTCACTTTGTGACCTGCAATCAACCGCACTTCATGCCCCATTTTGCCAAGCTCTCTGGCCCAATGATGCGAGCCGCTGCAAGCTTCCATCGCTATCAATGACGGTTTCTGGTTCACAAACATCGCCAGAAAATGGGCTCGCTTTACCTGCTCAGAGTGGATTTTGCCGCTGGTCTCATCCACGAAGTGCACCTGAAAAACGTCCTTTGCGATATCAACACCAAATTTGCTAGAGTTCATCTCGGATACCCCTTGTCTGTTGTGACTCACAACCATTTTGGCACTTTTGATGCCGTTGACCTGGGGTATCCACTTTCACCTGCATACCCCGAACTAAGTGGGGGCGTTCATATCATTCTCCTTCTGATATCGGACTGCTACTGCAACAAAGACCACCGCGATCGCAAGCAGGGCCCACTGCACGGCATACGCGCGGTGTTTTTCCGGTGGCATAATCACCGGCAAATAATGCGGTTGGAATTCGCTGCGCTGCTGATAAAACACAGCGTCAACCAGCGCCAGCCCGCTGGTGTCCGCTAAATCTGCCGGCACAATAGCCTGCACCCGTTGCGGGTAATTTTGACTCAGTTCAACATTTTGTCCGAGAACAAAAGGACGTGGTGCGTCGCGCAACACACCGTTTAATTCAAAGGATGCGGGAACTTCGACCATTGGTAAAATTGAGCGATCAGGCATGCCGGCCGTCCAGCCGAGGTTGACCAACAGCATCAGATTGCTGTCTTTGGCCTGCACCGGAATTAACACGTCGTAACCGACAACACCGTTGAGAATCTGATTGTCGACTAACCAGATATAAGGGGACACCCAGAATGCTTCGCCTTGCAGCGGCGCACCATCAAATTGGGCTATTTCAGCGACAGAAAGCTGTTGCAGCGGTACTCCATCCTGGTGTTGCCACGCAGCAATTTGCTGTAATTGTTGTGTTTTTTCCTCAGCGCGCTGCCATTGCCACCAGGCCAGCTTGCTTAACAGTAAAAATGCCGCCACAGTTATCAGCACAGCCGCATATTGCCAGCGAATACCGGCACCACGCGCTGAACTCCCAGGTAAATGCGTCATAAGGACACCTGCCATGCTGATCAAAATTGTTTTGGTTTGTTTGTTAGTTTTTGTAGTGTTTCAGTTATTCCGGGCCTTGTGGCTGATGTTAAAAAACGACCCTAATCAGGCTTCTATGTCCAAACATCTGGGCAGGCGCGTGATGTTCTCTGTGCTGGTCATGGGGTTAATCATTCTGGCACTGGCTCTCGGCTGGATTGAGCCGCACCAGCGCCCATATTGACAACAACCACTAAGCACGGACGAAATCTGTTGAAATCGTCCGGTTCTGTTTCAGCTACAACACATAAACAAACACAAACAAGCATAACCAGACCACATCAACAAAATGCCAGTACCAGGCAGCCGCCTGAAAGGCAAAATGGTTATGCGCGGTAAAATGATTCTTCAGCATAATGCGCAACCAAATCACCGCCAGAAACAACGCCCCTAAAGTCACATGCAGGCCGTGGAAGCCGGTCAGCAGAAAAAAGGTATTACCGTAAATACCGGAATCGAGACGAAGATTCAGCTCCTGATAAGCATGCATATACTCATATGCCTGCAGTGCGAGAAAACTGCCACCAAGCAATACTGTCAGCAATAACATCAGCCGCAGCTGCAGTCTTTTGCCCTGTTCAAGAGCCACATGCCGA
>JAXHNX010000008.1:0-112563 GCA_034519945.1 Rheinheimera sp. | reverse complement strand
GAATAATTGGAATATTAGTGATGCTAATATAATAGAAAATAATTTTAATAGTTTTGATTAATGTTACAAATTAAATTAAAAAAATTAGAAATAGATTAGGCACAATAAAAAAAATGAATTATTAAATATGAAAAATAATATTTTAAATAATAATAATAATATTAAACATAAACATTCAAATTTTTAGATTTATTTGATAATATTTCAAATAAATCTATTAAACTTAAAGATATTAATGAAAATTATGATGAATCATTATTATATAATATTATTTCATCATCTCAATTTAATAACGGTATATATAAATATAAATCAAATAGTTATGATTATGATGAACATTGTTTAACATTAAATAAAAACGGCAAGTGTTGGATATTGTTTTTATCAAAATGAAAAATTTTGTAAAAACAACAGATGTTATTGTTTTAAAATATAAAGAAGATATTAGTGATGTTATTTATATTTGTTTTTCAATTATAATAACTAAATTATGTACTACTAATTTTGATTATAATTTTAAAATTAATAATGAAAGATTAAATAATTGAATTATCATTACCTGTAAATGATCAAGATGAAATTGATTATGATTTTATTGAAAGTTTATATAATTATTAAATTTTATATAAACTTTTTTTTTATTTTAAAAAATAAAATAATATTGTATAGTTGATATGAATAAAGAAATTCATAAGATTAATAATTATATTCGTAATAATACTAAAATTAGTAATGAAGATAAAAGTTTGTTTATTGCTTTTATTTTAATTGGTTTAAAAAATAATATTTTATTAAATAATATTAATGAAAAAGATGATATTTATCCTTTATTAAAAATTATTTTAAATAAATATCATATTGACGATTCAATGTTTAGTTTTTTAGAAAATAATTTAGATAAAACTCATTTATTTAATATTTTTAATATGATTAATAATATTTATTAACAAAACCCTGATATTGATTTATTAAATCAATTTTATTCTGAATTTGTTAAGTATAGTAATACTGACGGTAAATCTTTAGGTATAGTATTAACACCTGATCATATAGTTAAATTAATGGTAAAATTATTAAATATTAAATCTAATGATATAGTATTAGATTTATGTACAGGTACAGGATCATTTATATTAGAAGCATTAAAATATAAACCATTAAAAGTAATAGGTTGTGAATATCAAAATAAATTATATACATTATTAAAATGTAATATGATAATAAGAAATATACCAGAAAATAAATATGAGATAATATTAAATGATTGTTTTAATGAAGAATTTAGATGTACAAAGAGTATAATAAACCCACCATATAGTATGAAAGATAAAAAAGAATTAGAATTTATATTAAAACAATAGAAAGTTTAGAGATAAAGGAGAAGCATGCGCAATTATACCATTAAGTAATTTTGGAAGTTTATATTTTAAAAAAAATATTTTAGAAAATTGTATTGTTAAAAACATTATTATTTGTAGAAATACATTATTTTACCCTAATGCTGGCGTTAAAACAGCAATTATACATATAAAAAGAAATTAATGAAAAAGACATTAACAAATATAATAGATTATACCGATGATGGATATAAATTAATAAGACAACATGGTTTAGTAAAACAAGATAATCATGAAGAAATATATAATAATCTTTTTAATAATATTACAAATAAAAAATTAACAATTAAAAATAATTGGATATCTATTAATGAAACAAAAGAAATTATTATTGAAGCATGTGAAATAATTAAAAATATTAAATTAAAACAAATTGAATTTGAATATTATAAAAAATACAAGAAATAAAAAATACAAATTATCAAATTAATATTAAAAAAAATATAATAAATTTAAATTAATTGACATTTTTAATTTTATATCTTTAAAGAAACATTGTATTAAAGATATAAAAAATATTGGTATATATAATCTTATTTCATCTTCAAAAATTAATTCAGGTATTGTTAAAAAAATTGATTTTATGGATTGTGATGATATTTGTATTTCAATTAAAGTGATTGTGTTGAAGATCCAGTATGTTTCTTACAATCTATACCGCTTTTTAGTATTACTAATCATGTATTTATTATAAAAATAAAAAATGATGTTTCTAATAATATTCTTAATTATTTATGTTATATTATAGAAAATACATTATTCCAAAAATAATTATTTATTGATTCTTATTTAATATTATTATTATAAAAATAAAAAATATTTTAATAATATTAATTATTTATTATTTACCTTAGACAACATTTATTTACAGCAAGAAATATAAATAAATCATATATTCAAAAATTAGAATTATCATTACCTGTAAATGATCAAGATGAAATTGATTATGATTTTATTGAAAGTTTATATAATTATTAAATTTTATTTTTTTTAAATTTGATATTTTTATTATAAATTAGTAATATAAGATTATTAAATATGAATAATTTAAAAAATTATACTATTAATGATTTATTAATATAATTATTAATTTTGATGATAATTTATTTAAGAATATTATGATTGATTATATTAATATTAATTCAAATAATGATATTTTAAATACATTAATCAAACCAATTAATGAAAGTAAAATTAAATTATTTTTAATTAATAATATTCTTAAAAATAATTTATATATCAATTCTAATATTGATGATGAATATGAAAATATTATTAATAATACTAACTCAATAATTATTAAACCTAAAATTAAAAAACTTAAAAAAACAAAAGAAAGAGATATTATATTATCTAAATCTGATTTATTAAAATTAATTGATTCATTACATGAAGATCAATTAACTATTTTTGATTATGTCAATTCTACAAAAAAATGTTTTTATTACTGGAAATGCTGGAGTTGGTAAATCGAAGGTCACACAGGTTATAGTTCAAAATTTCTTATTTAAAAATAAAAAAATTGGTGTTACTAGTTCTACTACTATTTCTGCTATTAATATTAATGGTACAACTTTGCATAGTTTTTTAGGTATCGGTATCAGTATTATGCCAGCAAGTGTTTTATATAAAGATTTAATAGATAAAAGGTACAAATCTCCTATTCATACTAAATTAAAAAAATTAGAAATTTTAATTATTGATGAAATTTCTATGATCAACGGTGATTTATTTGAATTAATTGATGAATATTTACAATTAATTAAAAAAAATGATTTACCATTTGGTGGTGTTCAATTAATTTTAATTGGTGATTTTTATCAATTATTACCGGTAAAAATAATAAATTATGTTTTGATTCCGAATCATGGACAAAAGCAAATATTAAATGTTTTAATTTAACTTTTTAATTTTAGACAAAAAGATGATTCAGTATTTTTAGATATTTTAAATAGAGTAAGATATGGTAATTGTTCTGATGAAGATTTAAATACATTATTAGATACTGATAAAAATGTATTTCCTGAAAATATTACACCTATTAAACTTTATACTGTTAATAAAAAAAGCTGATGAAGAAAATATTGAAATTATGACAAGTTTAAATAAAAAAATTTATACATTTAATCCTATTAATAATACTTCTAAAAAATTATATAATGTTGAAAATGTTAGTCTTTGTGTAGGTGCTCAAGTTATTATTACATATAATGTTGATAAAGCATGTGATATTATAAATGGTAAAATTGCTATTATTAAAGATATTGATGAATTCAATAAAAACATTGTTTTAGAATTATATGATAGAAATAATAAACCATATGAATATATTTTAACTTATATTAATAAATATAATGAAATGTATGACGAAAAAACAGAAACATTAAAAAAAGAAATTTTATATAGTTATATTCCTTTAAAATTAGGATACTGTATATCAGTTCATAAATCACAATCATTAACTATAGAATATTTAGAAATCGATTTTAGTAGTGGTTCTTTTAGTTCGGGACATCTTTACACTGCTCTTTTAGGGGTGTTAGTCTTAATACAATTAAAATTAAAAATGTATCAAAAAAAGATATATATGTAGATTCTAAAATTCAAAATTTTTATAATACATTTTAAATAATTAAATTTATATTATTTTTCTATCCCTGATCTATCTGTTGTATCATCAGTATCGACTCGACTGATACGGCTATTTTATTATTACATGATCGTGTTGTCCGTTTAAAGAAATACCAAAAAGTTAATATACCACAATATCCAGATACTAAAACTTTAATTGTATTAGCATAATTATTATTTAACATATTTATAAAATTTATTTTATATTCTGGTACATCTTTATCTTTTTTAGCTTTATAAACTACTTCTAATTCATTTAGATAAGCATAAATAACTATATAAATAATAAAACATAATAAAGCAAAATTTAGAAATGATGCTAGTAATTCAACTTTATTAGCTTTAACAATATAAAAATCTTCATTTTTCCGTTAGATTCACAGGTATATTAAAGTATTTCATTGATTATATTATTTTACTAATACAATGACTCTTTTTTTACTTTACTTTAATTTTTAACAATATAGCATTTATATTCTATTGCTAAAATATTAGATTTACTATATCACCTATGCTTTAAGGATAACAACGGCTCATAATTTTATATTAATATAAAATTATGAGGAACAATCCTTTTTTTAATATGTTACATATTAATTATTTTTTATTAGTATTAATCTCGCACTATTTAAATCTCTGTCTATTACTTCTTTACAATATTTACAATTATATACTCTTGACGTTTTTATAGCTAGACTCCGAAAACTTTACTGGTATCAGGTGCAGATGAACCCACATTACAGCCGAATCTGGCAGACGGTGCAACAAATCCCTGCCGGCAAGGTGGCCAGTTATGGCCAAATCGCTGATTTAGCCGGCCTGCCCGGCCGCGCCCGTCTGGTCGGCAAGGCCTTGGGTTATAGCCCGTTGCCACTGCCCTGGTATCGGGTCGTGCGTAGTAACCTGAGTCTGGCTTTTGCGCCTGGCGGTGCGGACGCGGCGGAACAAAGTGCGTTATTAAGGGCCGAAGGCGTGTTATTACGCGGGATTAAAAGTGCCGGCGCAATATCACTGGCAGCCGGATTTGGCTGAATTGTTATTTAAACTGCAGTTCTGAACTCAACCGTTTTTCCCGGGCAGGCGCCAGGCCCGTACTAACCAGCGCAGCGGTAACTGTGATATGAACATACCGGCTAACATCAGCGCACAACCGAGCAATGCTCTGGTAGTCAACGTTTCGCCTAATAACCAGACACCGCCAATCGCAGCAAATACGGTCTCCAGACTGAGAATAATCGCGGCGTGGGCCGGATGTGCAGCACGCTGGCCAACAATTTGCAGCGTGTAAGCCACTCCTGTCGCGACGACACCGGCGTACAACAACGGCACCGCACAGGCAGCAATAGCTGTCAGGCTGACAGACTCCAAACAGAATCCCAGCAACAGACTTAAAATACCACAGACCAAAAACTGCATCGATGGCCAGTAATACTGGGGACATTTTGCCGGCAAAGTGATCGATCGCCAGCAAATGCGCCGCCCAGAAAAAAGCACCGACGAACAGCAGTAAGTCACCCGGATTCACGGCTAAATCACTGTCTACCGACAAAAAATACAAGCCGGCTAACGCAATCAGACAACCCACCCAGGTATTTGCACTGGTTTTATGCCGCAGCCATAAACCAAAAACCGGCACCAGTACCAGATACAAGCCAGTGATAAAACCAGCTTTGGCAGCCGTGGTAAACTGCAACGCCACCTGCTGCAGACTGGCGCCGGCAAACAACAATAAGCCAACCGGCAACCCAGCGCGGCACATGGTTTTGATCTCTGCGCCTTGCAAACCATCACGGCGTATTTGCCACAGCAACAATGGCAATAAACTCAGCGCACCAATCAGAAAACGCACGCCATTAAAACCAAAAGGGCCTAAATTCTCCAGGCCAAGCCGCTGTGCAACAAAGCCAAAGCCCCAGATCGCCGCAGCGCACAGCAGTAACAGATTGGATTGCAACATGGACGGACTCCGCAGCCTGAACCGCGCTGGCAAGTATTGCAGCAAAGAGTTCAGGCCTGGTGGTTAGCAGGTTGGAACTAAACGCAAGACGATGGTACCAGGTTGACCTGCGGCTATTTCCGTTCGTTGCCCTGAATAAAATAACTGACTTGTGCCCGCGGATTCAGATATTCGTAGACAGCCTGAGGTAAGGCGGAAGGCTTTAATACTTTACTGATACTGAGTTTGCCTTCCTGCAATGAAATCACCGGCGCTTCCAGCCGGGGGATTTGTGAGTCATACACCAGTACATTCGGATACAGCAACTGGTCACTGTTCACCGACATCACCAATCCAACGCGGTCATCACTGAGCTGTACGTATGGTGCCTGGTGGATATACGCCCATCATTTTAATCAGCTGGCCCATTTCATTGGCGCCCAGCTTGCCCTTCATCGTTTTAAACAAATAAGACATCGCATGATGCGGTGAGCGCGCTTTGGTTACATCAACCGGATGACAAAGATTATCAAACTCGTTGACCACAGCCACCACTTTAGCCATCGCATCGATCTCGTTATCTTTGAGGCCTAGCGGATAACCGCTGCCGTCCAGATACTCGTGATGTTGTTCCACTACGGGCCAGGCCGTTTTGGGGAAAGATTCGGTCAGTTTCAGCAGTTCAATGCCATAACGGGTGTGCATTTTCAGCAAGTTTGCTTCCGGTGCGGTTAAAGGCTCGGTCTTGCGCAGGATTTGCGTCAGGATCTTCAGCTTGCCAAGGTCATGGAATAAGGCACCAAGGCCGGTCAGCTTGACCTGATCTGCACTCATGCCTAAATTTTTTCGCCAGCATCATTGATAACACCGAGACGTTCAGCACATGAAAATAAATGCTTTCCTGCTCTTTGCTGGCCTGCGAAATCAAATGCAGCACTAACGAATCGGCATTGATAATGGTATCGGCTATTTGATGCACCAGCTCGGTGGCTTCATCCACCGCCTGCAAGGGCCGGCTGCCAATTTTTGACATCACATTGCGCACCTGCACCATCGACTTCTCAAACGCCTTTTCGGTGCGCTGCAATTGCCGGCGCTGTTCTTTCGCCTGTTCTATCCGCTCGTTTTTTTCCCGCTCCAGCTGATAACGCAATTCACTGGCGTGCTGTGCCAACTCTGCGGCGGGTGCCGCATTTTCATTGTTTTCCACACTGCTTTTATCAGGAAAGAAATAGACAAACTCCAAATCCAGAGTTTGGATAATGGCGATTTGTTCGTGATTTTCTACTTTGAACTTATTGGTCAGAAAAGGGTGTTTCATCCAGTTCACCGGTAACTGAATGAAATAACCAATTTTGACCTGAGATGGACTTATTTTCGCAACTGACACGCCACACCCTTGATTCGGCACAAAATTCATTGATGCCGGGTAGAAATGACTACTGGAACTGCACTGAGTCTAGCAATCTATCACATAAATGTCTTTGATCTGACTGATGTTCCACGGTTTTTGCCATGCAGATGCCGGAGATGTAACTTAAATGAAAACAGTTATCTAATCAGATGTAAGCGGTGTCATTTTTTGCTGATAACTCTGCGCCAGCTCAGCAAAATGCTGCAGCACAAAGTCGGCCTGATCACGATAATGGCCATTGTCCGGATTCAGATATAAACAACTCGGCATACCCGCCGCGCGCGCAGTACTGAGATCAAAATGAAAATCGCCAATAAACAATAAATCGGCCGGGGCTTTTTGCCAATGCGCGGCAATGATCAGTAAACCGGTTGGATCCGGTTTGGCCGGTGCATCTTCACGGGTCAGTACCAAATCAACCGCAATCCCCAGCCGTTGCAGGCAATGGTGCGTGGCACTGCGCATATTGCGGGTCAGGATCGCCGTCGGAATTTGATATTGTTGCAGCAGCGCCAGCAACTCGGCTGCACCGGGCATCCAGTCTGCAGACTGCGCCCCTGCCAGTTCAAATTGTTCAATGATCGTCACCGCGCGCTGATGTTCGCGCTTGTCTGTGATAGTCGCCAGATGTTCCAGAATCGGCGTGCCGGCCGGCCAGCCAAGCTGTTGACATAACAGACTAAAATCAAGCTTTGAATCAACCAGCGTGCCGTCTAAATCAAAAATCACCCCCTGATGTTCACCCAATTGCATGGACGTCTCTCCCTTTGGTTATGTCGCTGTGGAATACGGCGGTCCAGTCATATTGGCTCAGTTGCTGAGTGAACCACAGCAGTGCCTGACCCGGTTGCGCCTGCCGGCGCCAGCCCAGATACATCATGGTGCCGGCCCGCGGCACCTCGCAGGCTTTATCAATCAATGACCCCGCCTGGATCGCCTGGCTAATCAGATGTTTGGGCAAAAAACCAACCCCAAGCCCGGCCTGCTGCGCGGCGATTTTGGCCTGCATGCTGCTCACGAGTACGCGGCGGCGGCTGTCGTATAAACCAGAGTCCCGTGCCGGTAGATCCAGCGCCGAATCACTGACGACAATCGCGGTTTGTTGCTGCAAATCCTGTTGTGTTACCACCCGATCCAGCTGGGCCAATTCATGATGCGGCGCCACGGCAAAAACAAAATCCATCTGCGCCATCGGCTCTAACTGAAACTGACCGGATACGCCTTCGCCGGATAAACCGACGGCTACATCAGCCCGGCCACTTTGTAACGCTTCCCAGCCGCCGGCCATCACTTGCTCGGTCAGCATAATCTGCGTCAGCCGGCCAAGCTGATGAAACTGGTCAATCAGGCTGAACAACGGCTGCAACGGCACCACTGAATCCACCGCAATCACCAGCTGGCGCTCCCAGCCGGTATCGAGCTGGCGCACCGCTTCTTCTAATTGCCGGCTCGCCAGCAACAAATGCCGGCCTTGTTGTAATAACAGCGTCCCCGCTTGGGTTAGCTGAGCTTTTTGCCGGCTGCGGTCAAATAATTGCACGCCAAGGTCGCTTTCCAGCCTGGCGATGGTGTAACTCAGCGCTGAAGGCACCTTATATAAAGATTCAGCGGCCGCGGCAAAACTGCCTTTACGATCAATAGCATCCAGCGCTCGGAGCGCATCAAGAGTGAGTACGGGCTGTAGGGCCATCTGGGGGATCCCGTTAATTCAAATATTTTGAACATAAGTGTCAATTTATTCCGCTTTTTTCAACATAGCAAGCCGGTTACATTGAACTCAACGCAGCAGAACGCACGCAGTAACTTAGGTAGTAGCGCAGGTAGTAACGGCGAATGCAGCAAAACCTCAACAGCATATTGGAGCAAGACAAATGAAAAACTTAATCAAAACTTTCGTACAAAACACACAAGATCCAACCAACAGCATCGCCAGCCTGGCGCTGCGGGTGCCGACCGGCATCATTTTCGCTGCCCATGGCGCGCAAAAACTGTTTGGCTGGTTTGGCGGTTATGGCCTGCAAGGCACTGCGGGCTGGATGGAAAGCGTAGGTCTGACCCCCGGGCATTCCACTGACATTAATGGCCGGTGGCGCCGAGTTCTTTGGTGGCCTGGCGTTAATCCTGGGTCTGCTGACCCGTCCGGCCGCCTTTGTACTGGCCATCACCATGTTGGTCGCCATTTTCAGCGTGCACTTTGCCAACGGTCTGTTTACGAGCAACTACGGCTATGAATTTGCCCCTGTCGCTGCTCGCTGTCAGCGTGGCACTGACCTTCAGCGGCGCTGGTCGGTTTGCCATCGATAATTGGCTGGCGAAGAAACTGGCATAAGCGGGCCCCACACACGACGGCAACCCCCCGGTTGCCGTGCTTCTTCTTAAACAGGTTTTCAGGAGTTACCTAATGATCGAATTAAGACAATCCAGCCAACGTGGCAGTGCAAATTTTGGCTGGTTACAAAGCCGCCACAGTTTTTCCTTTGGCCGTTATTACGATCCGGCGCAAATGGGCTTCTCCGCTTTGCGCGTGATC
Source organism: Rheinheimera sp. (assembly GCA_034519945.1). Taxonomy (GTDB): domain Bacteria; phylum Pseudomonadota; class Gammaproteobacteria; order Enterobacterales; family Alteromonadaceae; genus Pararheinheimera. The sequence continues at coordinate 102,655 of JAXHNX010000008.1, read as the reverse complement.
AACGACGATCAGGTTGCACCCGGCGCCGGTTTTGATACCCATGGCCATCGCGATATGGAAATTATCAGTCTGGTACTGGATGGTATCATCGCCCACCGCGACTCAACCGGTGAAGTGGCAGCACTGCCGGCCGGTGAATTTCAGCTGATGAGTGCGGGCCGTGGCATTATGCACAGTGAATTTAACGCCAATCCGGACAAAAACCTGCATTTCCTGCAGATCTGGATTGAACCGGACAGCGTCGGCGGTGAACCGGGTTATCAGCAAAAGCCGTTTGCCCAAACGCCTGGCCTGACGTTGGTGGCGTCAAAAACCGGCGAAGCCGGCAGTCTGCTGTTAAAGCAGGATGCGAAGCTGTACCAGCTCAGACTGGATGCACAGAGTCAGTTGCAGTATCAGGCGGCGCCGGGCCGTAAACTCTACGTGCATCTCGTTTCCGGGCCACTCAGCCTGCAAAGTGCCGGGACTGAGGTCAGCCTGCTGGATGGTGATGGTGTAAAAATCGCCGATCTGACTGACTGGCAGTTTGTCAGCGGTACGCAACCAGTCTTTGCCTTGTTGTTTGATTTACCCTGAGCCTGACCCGGCGATCAACAAAAGGCCCGCGAGCATTGCGGGCCTGATGTTTTTACTGTCGGCAAGTGTCAGCGACCACGCACCAGCACAGTACTTTGCCCGGGCACTGCAGCAATATCCTGAATATCTACATGGCCTTTGACATATTTTTTCAGATGCTGATACACCGCGGTATTGCCGGCCTGAAAGGCAAAACTGGCGACCGGCAGGTCGTTACACAGCAGTTTGTTCGCGGCAACCGCCGGGCGAATGCGATTGTGTTGCAGATCCTGCTTAAAATCCAGCCGGTCTGACGTAGCGGCGCTGATACATAATGCTGTTTCCATTGACGGATCTGCTGCCACATACAACGGTTCGGCGGCAACGCCTGCACTACTGACGATACAACAAACGATAAAGGTGAAAATACGCATGATGGCTCTCCTGTTTGCAACATCATCTACAGAGTCGCATATCAGCCGAAATTAGTTGTGAATGACAGGCTGCAGACTGTAACAAACACTGCAGGCATCAGGACGTGCTGAATACTTATCTGCTTCATTTTTAACAGATTTCCTGTAGGTGGTAGCAAAAATGGGACAGCTCTGGTTACAGAGCCGCAGCTATTTTCCAGCCAATACTATCCGCCAGCTTTTTTCCCCCGCCCCCTTGCGGCACAAAACAGAACACATATACTGTATATATAAACAGTATTTTGGTGTTGATATGCAACTGTCCGATCTGAAACAACAAGGCCACATCTGGTGCCTGAATGATCCCCCTCCGGCGCAACAAGCCCTGGCTCCGACCGGTTTTGCCGAGCTGGACCTGCTCCTTGGCGGTGGCTGGCCCACCCAACAGGTGATTGAACTGCGCACGGCTTTTGGTATTGGCGAATTCCGGCTGTTATTACCTTATTTGCAGCAACAGGTCAGCCGGGGCAAGTTACAGGTGTATATCAACACACCGGCTCAGCTGCATGCGCCTTTCCTGAGCAGTCAGGGTCTGCCGCTCTGGCAATTGCTGGATGTGCGGGCGCAGGATCGTGATGCGTTGTGGGCGGCGGAACAATGCCTGAAAAGTGGCTGTTGCAGCACCGTGTTGTTGTGGCAGCACACGCTGGATATTGCCCGGCTGAAGCGCCTGCAACTGGCCGCCGCCGCAGGCCAGGCCGAATTATTTCTGCTCCGTCCCGCCGGTCAGGCACAACTCAGTTTACCGGTAGGCCTCAGTCTGGCCCTGAGCCCCGCCGCTCAGGGCATTGAAGTGCGGGTATTAAAACGTCGTGGCGGCTGGCCGGGTGCCCGGCAACTGGTCAATTTCTCCGGGCGTTGGCCACGACTGGTGCAGCAGCACGCCCAGCGGCCGGCACAGTATGGGCCAGCCTCCGATCAAAACACCACTGCGGTTGCGATCTGAGGCCACAGGCGAAATAGCCTGATACGGCACTGACCTGAAGCTGTAACCGACACGATCTGCCACCACGCAACTGAACAACGGAGGGCTCTGATGCAAACATTATGGTTATATCTGCTGTTCCCACAGTTGCAGCTGGACCTTTCCAGCAATGATATCAGCCCTGAGCAAGCAGCCACGCCAGAACCGGCGGTGTTATTGCACCCACAGGATCTGCGGGTACATCAGGCCAATGCGCCGGCACGCTCGCTTGGTATCAAACCAGGCCAGACGCTGGCGCAAGCCTGTGCCTTGTGCGCAGCGTTGCAGGTGATGCCGTGGCAACCGGCGCTGGAGCAACAGCTGCTGGACATGCTGGCGCTGGATTGTTATCAGCTGTGCGCCGATATTGCCGAGGCGCCACCGAACGCATTGTGGTTACGGCTTGATCCGATGTTGCAGCTGTATGGCGGCCTGCCGGCATTTTTACAACAGCTGAAGCAACAGCTGCAGCAACGACCACTGCAATATCAATACGGTGTCGCCCTGAGCGCGGAAGCGGCACGCCTGTTATGTCTGAGTCAGCCAGGGCAAACAGCCTTAACTCAGGCGCAACAACAACTGCGGTTAACTGGCTGTCCGGTGTCGTTCCTGCAGGTTACGCCGGCGACCATCCAGCAGCTGGAGCGCCTTGGGATCAGTCAGCTCGGCCAACTACTGCTACTGCCGGCAACGGAGCTGAGCCGGCGCTTTGGTGCCGACTTATACCTCTATCTACAACGACTGCAGGGCAAACTGCCGCCATTGTTGCAGTATTACCAGCCACCGGAGCAGTTCAGTGCCCGCCTCGAACTGCTATACCAGCTGGAGCAATATCCCCAGCTACATAAACCGCTGCAGCATCTGCTGCTGCAACTGCAACATTATCTGCAACGCCGTGATCAGCTGTGTTATCAGTTGCAGTTGGAACTGACATTGCGGGATCAACCGCCACTAACGCTCAAACTGCAGTCTCCGCAGGCCGAGGCATTGGCATGCCGCTGGCTGAACCTGTGGCAGCTGAAACTGGAAGCCTTGCGACTGCCCGCACCGGTATTGGCGCTGTCGCTCAGTGCCAGCCAATACTGTGGCCGTGATACCGACAGCGACGACCTGTATGCCGGCCGCCGTGGCCAATATACGCCGCTGCAACTGGTCGGCTTGCTGCAAGCCAAACTCGGCAGCGCCCAAGTCTGCCGGCCAGCGCAGGTGGCCGCTTATCTGCCGGAGATGGCAGGCATCAGCATGCCACTGCAAAGCACAGCGCCAGCCGGTGTAAAACCACCACCACGGCCACAGCCAGCGCAAGTGCCAGCGCAAACCGTCGCGCAGACAGCGGCGCAAACTGTGGCGCAATCCGTCGCGCAAACAGCAGCGACTTATCACACTGGGCCGGCTCCCAGCACAATCGGCACGTTCACCGGTCTGCCAGCGCCACACCGGCCGGCGTTTTTGCTCGCGCAGCCAGAGCCGCTGCAGCAACAAGTGCAACTGCAACCAGGTCTGGAGCGGATCCAAAGCCAATGGTGGCAAGGGCCGTCCGAAGCCCGTGATTACCTGACGGCGCAAAGTGTTGATGGCCGCTGGTTGTGGATTTATCGCACAGCACAACAACAGTGGTTTGTGCATGGTGTATTTGCCTGATGGACTACGCCGAACTGTTTTGTCAGAGCCACTTTTCCTTTCTGAGCGCCGCAGCCAGCCCGGAGCAGCTGGTTAGTACGGCCGACAGTCTGGGTTATCAGGCGCTGGCACTGACCGATGAATGTTCAGTTGCCGGCGTGGTGCGGGCGCATCGCCAGATCAAACAACAGCAACTCAAGATCCGGTTAATCATCGGATCTTATTTTCGCTACGCCGCAGATCTGCGCCTGCTGCTGCTGTGTCCGGATCGGCGGGCTTATGCCGAGCTGTGCCGGATCATCAGCAACAGCAGACGGCGTGCCGTCAAAGGCCAATATCAGCTGGAAGAATGGGATTTAAAAAGCTGTCGGGACTGCCTGGTGCTGTGGCTGCCCAGTGCCATCCCCGCCAGCGACCAGTACTGGGGCGCCTGGCTGAAACGCCAGTTTGGCCCGCGCTTATATCTGGCACAGCAGCGTGTACTGGATGCGTGCGATTATGACTATCAACAACATTGCCAGCAGCTGAGTCTCCAGTTTGAGTTACCGGCCTGTGCTGTCGGCGCGGTGCTGATGCATGAAGCCGCGCAGCAACCGCTGCTTGATGTGATGACCGCGATCCGGCTGGGCCAGCCCGTGGCAGACGTTGGCCTCGACTTGTCCGCCAACCGCGAACGTAGCTTAAGATCTGTCACCAAGCTGGCACATTTATTCAACGCGGATTTATTGGCGCAAAGTTGTCAGGTCGCCGCGCTCTGCCAGTTTAATCTCGATAGCCTGCGTTATGAATATCCGGCCGAGCTGGTACCAGCCGGTCAGACGGCGATGCAATATCTGCGGCAACTGGTCGCTGCAGGCAGTGCTTTACGCTTTGGCGATAACATGCCCAAAGCGATCGCCGCACAAATAGAACACGAACTGCAGCTGATCGCCGAACTCGACTACCCCTATTATTTTCTGACCATCGCCGATATCGCGCGCTTTGCCCGCGAACAGCAGATTTTATATCAGGGCCGCGGCTCAGCGGCGAACTCAGTGGTTTGTTATTGCCTGCAAATCACCGCCGTTGATCCACGAAAAATTTCAGTGCTGTTTGAACGTTTTATTTCCAGAGAGCGGGATGAACCGCCGGATATTGACGTCGATTTTGAGCATGAACGCCGTGAAGAAGTGATCCAGTACATTTACCAGAAATACGGCCGGCAACGCGCCGCTTTGACAGCCACGGTAATTTGTTACCGGCTGCGCAGCGCCGTCCGTGACGTTGGCAAAGCGCTGGGGTTTGCCATCACCCAGCTCGAGTACTGGCTAAAACAACTGAACCGGCGACACCCCGATCTGAGCTGGTGGCAACAACTGGCGCAACATGGTCTGGATATTCACAGCCTGCCGGCGCAGCAGCTGATCATGCTGGTAGAGCAAATCCGCGGCAAACCACGACATTTGTCGCAGCATGTCGGTGGTTTTGTGATCTCCGCCGGTCCTTTGCATGAACTGGTGCCGGTGGAAAATGCCAGTATGGCTGACCGCACCGTGATCCAGTGGGATAAAGACGACTTAGAAACGCTGGGCCTGATGAAAGTGGATATTCTGGCACTTGGCATGTTATCGGCACTGCGCAAAGCCCTGGCGATGGTCAACCTGCAACGACAGACGCCGCTGACGCTGGCCGATATCAGCCAGACGGGCGACGACCCCGCGGTGTACCGGCAAATCCAGCAGGCCGACACTATCGGCGTGTTTCAGATTGAATCCCGTGCTCAGATGAGTATGTTGCCACGGCTAAAACCAGCTTGTTTTTATGATCTGGTCATTGAAATCGCCATAGTCCGGCCCGGCCCTATTCAGGGCGATATGGTGCACCCGTTTTTGCGCCGCCGCGATGGTCTGGAGCCGGTCAGTTACCCTTCGCCTGCCGTCGAGGCCGTCTTGAGCCGTACCATGGGCGTGCCAATTTTTCAGGAACAGGTGATTAAGCTGGCGATGGTCGCAGCCGGCTTTTCCGGTGGCGAAGCCGATCAGCTGCGTCGGGCCATGGCCAGCTGGAAAAAAAACGGTGAGCTGCTGCAATTTGAAGCCAAGCTGATCAACGGCATGCAGCAACGCGGGTATGCCGAAACCTATGCCAAACAGATCTTTGCGCAAATTTGTGGTTTTGGTGAATATGGTTTTCCCGAATCGCACTCCGCCAGTTTTGCCTTGTTGGCTTACGCTTCGGCCTGGCTGAAATGTTATTACCCGCTTGAATTTCTGACCGCGTTACTCAATAGCCTGCCGATGGGCTTTTATTCCGCCTCACAGCTGGTGCAGGATGGCAAACGTCATGGTTTACAGGTATTGCCTGTCTGTATCCAGCACTCCGACTGGGACCACCGCATCGAACAAAGCACAACAGGCCCGGCGCTGCGGCTGGGGCTGCGTCAGGTTAAAGGGCTGCAACAGGATTTACTGCAGCCGGTGCTCGCACAACGTCCAGCCGGGGGCTTTGATAGCCTGAGCAGCCTGAAACACAGCGGTTTGCGCCAGGATCAGCTGACGGCACTGGCCAGCAGTGATGCGCTGCAGGCCTTATCCGGCCATCGCTTTGCCAGTCGCTGGCAATTGCTGGACCGGCTGGATGAACTACCGCTGTTTCGCCAGCCAGTACGACAGCCAGCCCAACAGCCTTCAAGTGATGGGCCTTTATTGTTACAGCAGCTGGGACTGGATTTGCCCACAGAACCGGCAGCCCCGCCTTGCCCGTTAGCGGCACCGGATGCCTGGCAGCAACTCGGCGAAGATTATCAGAGTCTGGGCCTCAGTCTGGCACAGCATCCGGTGGCGTTGTTGCGCCAGCATCCGACACTGGTGAAACAGTCGCTGCAGCGGGCCTGTGACTTAGCAACCTGTCGCAGCGGCCAACTGCTCAGAGCGATTGGACTGGTCACAGTGCGGCAAAGCCCCGGTACTGCCGGTGGTGTCACTTTTGTCACACTGGAAGATGAAACCGGTCAGATCAATCTGATTGTCTGGCAGGCCACCGCGCTGGCACAGCAACAAACCTTTATCAGTAGCCGGCTCTGGCTGGTGCATGGTGTGCTGCAACGCGAAGGTCTGGTTTGCCATCTGGTGGTTGGCCGGATGGAGAGTCTGGATACTTTGTTACCGCATTTTCAGACACACAGCCGCGATTTTCACTGATCCGGGCCCGATAGGATCAAGTATGATGGAGCCGGTTGATTGAGTAACAAAACGCTGACAAGAGATGACTGACGCGAATAAATACCAACGTTTTGACCAGTTCCTGCAAAAACGCCGTAGCGGCGCGTTGCAAGATAGCAATAGCAGCACACCGCGCCAATCCCGCTACGACAGCCCAAAAGGCCGGCAGGAAAAAAACGTCGACGCCACCATATTGCAACTACACAGTGCCATGGTGGATAAAATTCTCGCCAACCCGGCGCTGCTTCCGCCGGTGGTGGCACAACTGGAGCAGGAACAGCAACAAGGTTTATTACGCCACAGTGCCTATTTATTCTGGAGCTGCGCTTTTGCGGCGATCGACCAGCCGCAGCTGTTCAAAGCCGCATTGTTAAGTCCGGAGCCACAAGCCTGTAAGCATCGCCGGCGCACCCGTTTACGCGGGATCCTGACCGAAACCGAGCGCGCGCAAGTGTTAGCTGGCTGCTGGCAGGCACCGCCTGCGCAGACGGACTTCGATTGATTGCTGCCGAGCCCCGACATCAGTCTGCAACGCCAAAGCCTGCCAACGCTATTCGCGGTAAAAAGCTTGTGCCAGGTGTACCCTAAGCCGTCCCCTTTGAGTACACTCAAGCATCTTCTTGTTGGTTTTTATTGGGTTTCTCCATGTTGCTGAATTCTGTTACCCGTAGCCTGTGTCGTTTCAGTGCCGGCGCTGTGCTGCCGGCCTCTTTATTGCTCTCGCCACTATTTTTCTACTCTGCACTGACGCAAGCGCAGCAGGTTATGCCGCAGCCTGCGACAGCCCAGCCTGCGATCGAAGCACAGACGGGTGCCGCTGACGCGCAAACCGCACCAGCCAAGTCACCCCGTCTGGCCGGCGAGCTGCAAAGCCGGCAATTTCAAAGCAAATTTGGCAATGTCAGCGTTGAAGCCCTGACGCAGAAAAACGATGATGGCAGCGTCAACAGCCGCCAGTTCATGTTGAAAACAGGCGCCATTACCGCACCGGTGGAAAAAACCATCAGCCCGGCCGCTGGCGACGCGCTGCTGCTGAGTAAAAACCCACTGTTCGATGCCGCTTTTGCGTTAAGCCAGCAAGAGCGCCAACAGAACAGTGTCAGCGAAATCACCGACTGGGGCTTTAATGACCAGCAGGCGCTGCCTTGCCCCTGTTTTGAAACCGGCGCCAAGTGGCATTATGTCTGGACCCGCGATTTATCCTACGCGCTGGATTTAGGCCTCGGCGCACTGGATCCGGTGCGGGCACAAACCTCCTTGTTGTTTAAGACCTCAGTGGTGCGGCCTGAACTAATTGCCCGTGGTGTTGACAACACCGAAGTCGCGTTGCAGGACACCGGCTCCGGTGGCAGCTGGCCGGTCAGCTCCGACCGCGTGGTCTGGGTGCTGGCCGCCAGTGGCCTGACCGCACAAGACCCAACCGGTGCATCCAATCAGGCTGCCGGCGAGGCCTGGCAACAGCGTTGGTACGCCATTGCCCGCAATACGATTTTACAGGACCGGGCTTATATTTTTGATGCCCGCTTGGGTTTGTACCGCGGTGAAACCTCGTTCCTCGACTGGCGCGAGCAGAGCTATCCAAGCTGGACCGCCAAAGATACCCTGTTCCTCGCCGAGTCTTTTTCGCTGTCGACCAACGTGCTGCATTATGTCGCGTTAAGCCGCGCCGCCGAGGCTGCCAAAACGCAGGAACCGGCGCGCGCTCAGGAACTGGCGCACATGGCGCAGGCACTGAAACAAGCAATCAACAGCTGGTTCTGGTTGCCGCAGCGCGGTTTATACGCCCGTTACATCGGCCCCGCGCATAACCCAATGCCAGTGGAACAATACGATTTACTTGGCCTGTCACTGGCTATCACCCACGGCGTAGCCTCACCGCTGCAAGCCGAGCAGATTTTGCAGAATTACCCGCTGACGCAGGCCGGACCGCCGGTGATTTTCCCGGCCCTGCCTGATGTACCGATTTACCATAACCGTGCGATCTGGCCTTTTGTCAGCGCTTATCAGCTGCGCGCGGCGCGTCAGCAGAATCAGGCCGGTCTGTTCCACAAAATCGCCGTGTCGTTGTATCAGGGCGCCGTGCTCAATCAGTCCAATATGGAAAATCTGGAATGGCTCAGTCAAAAAGCCCATGTTGAAGATGGCGCTTTATCCGGTCCGGTGATTAATTCGGAACGACAGCTCTGGTCCGTTGCCGCTTATGGTGATTTGGTGGCAGGTCAGCTGTTTGGCGCGCAGCTCAATGCCGGCACGCTGACCATCAATCCATATATTCCGGCGGATCTGGCGCGTGAACTGGATCTTGGCAGCAGTCTTCAGCTGCAAAACCTGAACCTGGCCGGCACCACACTGGACTTACAACTGGAGTTACCGGCGCAGGCCCGTCGTGGCCAGGTGTACCGGTTGGCGCAAATCAGTCTGAACGGTCAGCCCCAAGTGCTGACCGGCAACCAGCAGTTCAGCATCAACCTGCATGATTTCAGCCAGCAGCGTAACGAGCTGGTGCTGAAACTGCAGGCGCTGGATGCGCCGGTGTCCCGCCTGACTGAGCTGCGCAGCGCCAATAACAGCGGCCCGCTTGGCAGCCTCAGCAGCAGCGAAAAACGCAAACTGCTGGCACCAAAAGAGCCGCAGCTGAGCTTAAACCTCAGTGACAAAGGGATCCCGACGCTGCAGTTTGATGCCGCCGCTGAAACTGACACCCGGTTTACCTTGTATAAAAATGGCGTGCCGGTAAAACTTAAACCCCGCCAGCAAGACTGGACCGACAGCAAAGCCAAGGCCGAATACAGCCAGTGTTATGCGCTGACGCAAAGTTACAAAGATACCGGCTTAAGCTCACAACCGAGCCGCACCTTGTGTACGCCGGGCGCCAGTGTCGAACTGGTGGCGGGTCAGGGCCTGATCAGCACGGATCACGACATCAGCGACTATCTGCAACAACCAGTATTCAAAAACTGGGGGGCGCCGGAGCAACAGCTGAACCTGAGTTTTAAAGCCAGCCAGGATGGCCGTCATGCGCTGCGCCTGCAGTATTTTATCGACAACGGCCCGATCAATACCGGCATCACTGCAGTGGTCAAACGCCTGCGCGCAGACTGCCCGCAGTCTGGCAAACAGCAAGCCACGCTGGTGATGCCACATTTGGCAACAGCGCTGGAAGCCGGCTGGTCCAGTCATGCCGATTTTAATGCCAAAGCCGGCGAGGTTTGCCAGCTGACCATTGCCGACGGTTTTAATATGAGCTATCTGCAGCATTTTAATCTCTATACCGGCGGTAAAGGCGGCCGTACCGGGCCACTGAATCAGGCCGTGATCCACAAAGCGCTGATCCAGCCGATGGCGGAATAACCCATCGGCCTGCCGTTATCGAAGGCCCGGTACACCGCGACCGGGCTTTAAAGTCTGTTTGGAGTTAGCGTGAACCTGTATTTGATCCTTGCCTTAATCTCCGCCGTGTCGATGGCCAGCAGCGGCGTCATTGCCCGCCTGTCGGGCCTGGCGGCGGCAGAATTGACTTTTTACCGGCTATTTGTCGGCGCCTTGTGTTTATTGGCGCTGGTTTTGCTGCTGGGAAAACAGACCGAACTGAAGCAAAAGCCGGATCGGCGTATTGTGCTCAATGGCGTCTTGCTGGCCAGTTTTATGTTGTGTTTTCTCAAAGCCATCAGCTTTATCAGTCTGGCCAACGCCATTATGCTGGTTTATCTGGCGCCGGCACTGGCGGCCATTGCCGCGCATTTCCTGTTTCATGAAAAACTGGATCTGGCTTCAGGGCTGCTGATTGCACTGTCGTTTTTGGGCTTTGCCATGCTGCAGCAATTTAAGCTCGACCTGGTGCTGACCGAAGCGCAGTGGCCGGGTTTTGTTTACGGCATGCTGTCGCTTTTTACTTACACCGGATTTTTACTGGCGAACCGCCACAGCGGCAATTCCGAATCGCCATTACAACGGGCTTTTTATCAGCTGATCATCGGCGCTTTATGTGTGTTGCCATTTCTGAATGCCGCCCCAATCCCCAACACAAACGAGTTGCTGTGGGTATTTTTGGCCGGTTTTTTTCCGGGTTTTCTGGCAATTTATCTGGCGATTGTGGCGCTGGAACATTTACCAACGCGGGTGTTTGGTACCCTGGCTTATATCGAGCCTGTCGCCGTGATCCTCGCCGGCTGGTGGCTGTTTAGTGAAACGCTGAGCCTGCTGCAACTGGGCGGCGTGGCGATGATATTACTGGCTGGCCTGGTGCAATCGTTGTTGCATCAGCAACAGGGATCCGGACAGATCGAACCGCAGCCCAGGCCGCAACCTTGAATTTCCTCGCGCATTTGGTGCTGGCAGAAGAGAACGCAGAAGCGCGTATGGGGAACCTGCTCGGTGATTTTTGCCATGGTGTTGACATCAGCGCACTGCCGCCGGCGGTTCATGCCGGCCTGCTGCGCCATCGCGCTATCGACCGTTTTACCGATGCAGCCATTGAAGTACGCGCGGCCAAAGCCTTATTCAGCGCACAGCGGCGCCGTTTTGCCCCGGTGATAGTCGACGTGCTGTTTGACCATTTTTTGTTGCAACATTGGCTGCGTTTCGAACAACGGCCCTATGCAACATTGTGTCAGCAGATTTATCGGGACCTGTGGCAACTCCGTGCCACAATGCCCGCAGCAATGGCGGCCACCGTCACATCCATCGTGCAACATGACTGGTTTGCCAGCTATCGCAGTATTGAAGACATCGGCCTGGCGCTGGACCGTATCGCCAGCCGTATCCGGTTTGCCAACCAGTTTTCCGGCAGCATTGACGAGATCCGCTTACATTACAGCGAATTAAACCAGCTGTTTTTGCAGTTTTACCCACAACTGCAAACCTTTGTCCGACAATTGGGGCCGGAACAAATCGCCCTGACGGCCAGCTCAGCGTCCGGCTAAAGCGCCTGCACTGCCAGAAAAAAATGTTACACTAGCTGCAATTTCCTTCCCCCTTTTTATTCGGAGCTGATATGAGCCAATTTCCTGACGACGGCAACGGCGATATGCTGCAAGCCATGCACGATTCCGGCATGGATTTAACTAAACCGCTGGACCTGGATTTTTACCTGGTATTCCCCAATCGCGACAAAGCCGAAAAAGCGCTGGAAGCGATGAGCAAACTGGAGCAACCCGGTGAAGTTGAACTGAATTTAAACGATCTGGAGCAATGGGAACTGATCGTCTCGCTGAACATGGTGCCTGATCATGCCGTGATCACCGCCAAAGAAGCTGAACTCGACAAGTTCGCCAAAAAATTCAGCGGCCATAACGACGGCTGGGGCGTGATGCAACATCAGGAAGGCGACGACGAATTCGCTGACGATCACGACCATGAATGCGACGATGACTGCGATCATCACCACCACTGATGCCATTTACTGCTGAACTGACCTACCGCACGCTGGGGCCACTGTTTTATCAGACCGTGGCACCTACGCCTGTCGCCGCGCCAGACTGGCTGCTGTTTAACGACGCTTTAGCGACAGAGTTGCAGTGGCCAGAAGATGCAAGACAGACGCTGCTGGGCCTGCAGTATTTTTGCGGCAATCAGCTGGCGCCCTGGATGCAACCGACAGCCCTGGCTTACACCGGCCATCAGTTTGGCTCGCTGGCCCCGCGTTTAGGCGATGGCCGCGCTTTGTTACTGACCGAAGTGCTGAGCCTGCAGCGGCAAGCGCTTTGATGTGCAGTTAAAAGGCGCAGGCCCGACACCATTTTCCCGCCGTGGCGATGGCCGCGCTGCACTTGGCCCTGTGCTACGGGAATACCTGATCAGTGAATGGATGGCGGCCGTTGGCGTTCGCACCAGTCGTGCGCTGGCTGCGGTCACCACCGGCGAAACCATTTACCGGGATACCCGGGTTCCCGGCGCAGTACTAACCCGGGTGGCCGCCTCGCATATCCGGATCGGGACTTTTCAGTATGCGTCGATGCATGGCACCAGTACGGATGTTCAAGCGCTGGCCGATTATGTCATTACCCGGCATTACCCTGAATTACGCGATGAAGCACAGCCGTATCTGGCGCTGTTACGTGCTGTCGCCACCGCACAGGCCGACCTGATCGCCCACTGGATGAGCCTGGGTTTTGTCCATGGCGTGATGAATACCGACAATATGACCGTCAGCGGCGAAACCATCGACTATGGCCCTTGTGCTTTTATCGATGGCTTTAACCCCAACGCCAGTTTCAGCTCAATTGATACGCAAGGCCGCTACGCTTATCGCAATCAGCCGCCAATTGCGCAGTGGAACCTGGCGCGGCTGGCTGAATCATTGCTGGTATTGCTGCACGAAGACGAGCAACAAGCCATCGCCGCAGCGATGACAGTGCTGAACGACTTTCCTGCGCTGTACCAGGCGGCGCGGCTGCAACGCTTTGCCGCGAAGTTAGGGCTGCAAGCCCCGCTTGCGTCTGATCTGCCGCTGATTGATGACCTGCTGCAGCTACTTGCAGAGCAACAAATTGATTTCACATTGTTTTTCCGCGAACTATCGCGCCCTGCCGCTTTACCGGGGACCGCGGCCAGTGCGTTGTTTGCTGAACCTGCCACGTTTAGCATCTGGCAACAGCGCTGGCTGCAGCGACTGGCAGAAGCGGCACTGGCCCCGACAGCGCTGAGCCAACAGTTGTTAAAAGCAAATCCGGCCTTTATCCCGCGCAATTTCCGTATTGAACAAATTATCGATAGCGCACTGCATGGTGATCTCGGTCCGGCGCAGGCTTTTGTCAAAGCCAGCCTGACCCCTTTTAACGATGATGCGCATTGGGCTGAATTGCCGCCGGCGAGTTTTTGCAACTACCAGACTTTTTGTGGCACTTAAGTTCGGGTTTGTGCGCCCAGACAGAGTCGGATAACCTATCCGCTGGCGTGGTTTTCAGCGCACGGCGGTTGATCCACAAGGCTCAGGTCGCACTATAAAGGCTTCATTATTCACGGTTATCGATACTGGCCGGAGCACACTGATGGGACTGGATTGCCGGGAAATTCTCGACGTTAAAGAATATGAGTTTTTACTGAATTGGTTTATCCGGATGCAGCAACAGCATGGCCTGGCGACCTTGCAGGAACCGTTCAGTTATGACGGTTATTCCAGCTACGACCAGATCTGCAACCAATTATTGGAACAGGCCCGTATTGCCTTTATCGAACAATTTGGTTATCCGGCCCCGCCGCTGGTGTTCACCAATCTGTTTCATCTGGCTGAATTGGAACTGGCCGGCAAACGCAACGCCCGCGGCATCAAAACACCGCCACAGCTGATGTAGTCTCGATACTCCCGCAAAGCAAAAAGCCCGCACCGCGGGCTTTTTCGTATTGCAAAAGATAACGTTAGATCGCCGCAGCCGGTTGATTTACCGATGTGCTTTCGAGCCAAGCTGCCAGCTTGCAGGCATTGCCTTCAAGCCCTTTCTTTCAGTCAGCCCTCACGCCTGATACAAAGTCCGAATCCACTTCTCTTCCGTGATAAAGTTCCAGCTCCATTTTTTCCACTGTGCCGACAAGCCTTTGGCCACCGCCTGATCAGCGCTTAACCCCCGGGCTTTCATCGCCTGCACTTCAGCCAAAGTCTGCTCCATCATCGTCAGAAAACGCTGCAGACCGGCTTTATCCATCAAGTCACCGTGACCCGGAATAATTTTGGTGGTGTCGTTTACCTGACTGAGGATGGTCTTGGTATTGGCGATGTAACCGCCGACCGAGCCACCACTGTTCAGGTCGATAAACGGAAAACGGTCAGCGAAAAACAAATCGCCCATATGCAGCACATTCTGTGCTTTAAACCACACCACTAAATCACCATCGGTATGGCTGACCGGCATGGTCCTGAGCATCACTTGCTGGCCATTCAGGCTCAGTGTTTTTTCACCGCTGAAAGTCTCGGTCGGTAAGCCGGCGGGGTTAAATTTGGCATCGCTTTGCAACCGGATCAGCACCGCCTGGTGCGCAATAATCCGGGCGCCGCCGGCCAATGCGGCATTGCCGTCGGTATGGTCTTTATGAAAATGGGTATTAACCAGGGTGTTGACCGCAACGCCGCTTTGCAGCCGGTTCAGTTCCGCTTTCACCAAAGGCGCGGTGGCCGCAAACTGGGCATCAATCACTAAAGCGCCGTCTTTGCCAAGCAAAGCCGCGATATTGCCACCACTGCCTTTCACCAGATAAAGCTGCGGTGCCAGTTGCTGGCTGGTAACTTTGGGCGCATCGGCGGCCAATGCAGAAAAACTAAATAAAGCGCCGCCAAGCAGCGCCATAACGGGGAATAAACGAACAGAGAGTGTCATTGGCAAGGTTCCTGTGCTGTTTTTATGAAGTTGTCTACGCTGCAACTCCTTACGACACTGACGCTAAATCTGATCAGTCCGCCAACACCAGCCTTTACCTGTCAATCGACGTTAGGGTGCGACTACTGGTGTGTCGCAGTGATGCGCGCTTTTATATTTACCTTCCCGATACAAATAGGACGGCAATTGTACTTGCGCCAGCGCTTGTTCATATTGCAGGCGGCTTGCCGGTAAATCACTCAACGACAGCGCTTTTTTCGTTTCATCATAAGTGCCGCGCACCACGCTGCCGTCCGGTTTTAAGATAGTCAGGCCATCCGGCTGTTTCAGCGCAAAATACTGGTCAAATTGGATCAACGCACGGCCCGGTGACGTGCTGTCGAGCGTTAAATCCCGACCGGTCATCGGATGACAACTGCTGACCCCCAACATCGACAATAACGTCGGCGCCAGGTCAATCTGACTGCTTAGCGAATCAATAGTACCGGCTTTGGTATCTGCACCTAAAATGAGGCCAGGAATGCGGAATTTCTCCACCGGAATAAGGTTCGAGCCATACACACGGTTATCGTGATCGGCGACGATTAAAAACAGCGTGTCTTGCCAATAGCTGCTTTGCCGGGCCTTTTTGAAGAACTGCCCCATCGCCCAATCAGCATATTTCACCGCGTTATTGACAGTATTTTTTGGCTCTTCATGTAAGTCGATGCGACCATCGGGGAATTCAAAGGGTTCGTGGTTGCTGGACGTGAACACCAGACTGAAAAATGGCTGGCCGCTTTGCTGGCGTTGTTGTTGCAGGCGGGTCAGCTCAGCATCAGCTTTATCAAACAAATCCTCGTCACTGGCGCCCCAGCTGGCAACAAATTTTGGCTGCTTTATCTGATTGATATCAACGATTTGACTAAAACCATTGCCGGTGAAATAACTGCGCATATTGTCAAAATGCGCTTCACCGCCATAAATAAACTGGGTATGGAAACCGGCGGCTTTGAGCACTGACGCCAGTGTGGTGAAGCCTTGCTGACTATTTGACAACTTCACCGTGCTTTGCGCCGGCGTGGGGGCAAAGCCTGCCACCACGGCTTCGATACCACGCACTGAACGGGTGCCGGTCGCGTACAGCTGATTAAACCACAAACCTTGATTTTTCAGCTGTTCCAGCTCAGGTGTGACCGGGACACCCCCAAGTGACTCAACAAAAGTTGCGCCCATACTTTCCTGCAGCACAATCACCAGGTTCAGTGGCTTATCGCGTTTCACAGTCGCTTGCTGCTGGTGCCAGGTTGGCAACGCCGGATCGCTGAACTGATAATGTTTCAGCCAGGGCCAGTCGAGCGCTTGTTTTAACATGGTCGCTTCATCGAGCTTACCGTACATTTCAGTCGAGCGTGCTTCATGGCGCAGACTGTAAATCGCATACAGCACCGAATAACCGGAGCTGATGATCAGCGAATTAACCATCGCATCCGGTGTAATAGCAAACAACGCCGGATTGGCCGGTCGGTGCTGGGTGGTTGAACGGATAGAGATAAACACCAACACCACCACCAGCGGCCAGCTCAGCCACAGTGTTTTGTTTGAAGTGCAACCTTGTTGTGCCGACACCGTGCGTAAACGCCGCATTGCTAAAAATACCAACAGACCGGTAAAAGCAGTGCCCAAAATCAGTGGCACGCGAAAGCCATGCCACAAGGTGCTGAACACTTCTTTGGGATATTTCAGATATTCGATATACAAACGATTCGGCCGTACGTCGTATTGCAGTAAAAAAGAAGGGGTCGATAATTCGATAAAAATCAATAAGGTCAGTGCAATCAGGCACCAGATATAGCTAAAACGACGCCAGAATTGCTGAAAACGTGAGATCGCCAGCAGCGGTGCCAGCAACAATGGGATCACCAGTAACAAACCAAGCAGAATGAGATCTGCGCGCACCCCCTGCAACAACATCCACAATGGATTGCCGGCCGCCTGCACCCGTTCCCATTGCCACAACATCAAGGCCAACCGGCTCAGCGTTAAGCCAGTAAGTGCCAGCATAATAAAATGAGTGAATACCAGATAAGGACCGCTGAGGCGGCCCAGACAACGACTGCTGTGACATCTAAACCCTGCAACTTGTTATTTTTATACATTGGGCATTGTGCCGGAGCTTTCTTAAATCAACCTTAAGAAACCGGCAAACACAAAGCGTCACAAAACTTACACAAATTTACTGGCCACAGCAAGCCTTTGCTCCGCAGACCAGCGCCCTCAGGCGACTCAAATCAGAACTCATACTCCAGCGCAAACCGTAGCGTGTTATTGACCGTCGAGGCGTCAATGGCAAAAATCACCGCCAGCTCCCATTTCAGCATTTTCATTTGCTCAAATTTCTGCACACCCATCAGACTCGGGCCGGCGCCTTTGTAGTTTTCACCAGCATAAAACTCAAACGCTGGCTGTAACTGAGGCAGATACCGATAGCGGTATTGCAGGCGAAATTCGCCTTCCAGTTCATTTTCGACAGTATTGCCCCACTCGTACACCGCCAGCGCGTTTAATGTCAGGCTGGTTGGGCCGAATTCTTTTTCCATCAGAAGCCCGCTGGTGAATTCGTAATTGCCTAAATGGTTTTCCCGCTCGACCTCAAACAACATACCCCAGTCGGCACTGTATTGACCTTGCTCGGTTAACATCCAGCGCAGTTCCAGTTCATAGCCGCTGATATGATAATCCTGTGGTGAGCGTCGCTCGGCCATCACATACAGCTCCAGCGCCATTTTGTCAGCAATAGCCCGGCCATAACCAAGTTTTTGCGCCATATCGTTGTCATTCTGATGCGCGTTCTGCTTTTGATAGACATACCGATATTCAAATTCCTGCTCATAAGGCTGCACATAAGGGTGATACACCTTATCGACGACGCGGCCATCGGCCAGCGCCTGGCCGGAAAAGCCAGTCAACAATAAGCCGTAACTCAGTAATGTTAACCATGATGTTCTGCTCATGCCTTCAACTCCCGCCGGCGTAATACCAGCAACAAAATCAGTGTCAGGCTCCACGCCAGCAACTGGCCCTGACTCGGACTGGACTTATAGCCGAGCAGTGCATTGAGAAAATAACCCAATTCAGAACTCTCATCGATCCACAGATGCTGGCTCCAGAGCGGCGCCGCGCCCCACAGCAAATCCATCTGATGCAGGATAAACACCGCCGCACTGATTTGCCGCGCCGCACTAAAACACAACAGCACGGCCGCGATCTGTCGCCAGTACAGCCGCAATTCCAGCACCAAATGATAAATCAACACGGCAATACTCAGGCTGATGCCACTACCGAGCGCAACGCCAAGCCACAGGCTTTGGCTGTCATCCAGCTGACGGGGATACAAAAACAAATACAGCACCAGATTGCTGCCGTTAATCAGCAATAACGCCACTACTGCGGTGGCCGCCAGCCAGACATGATGTTTTTTTTGCAGCAACAAAACGGCTATCAACAACGCGCAGAGGCCATAACAGCAGGCATACCAGAACTCCAGACCCTGGCCGTCAAATTGCTCAGCCAACATGCTGTACTGACTGCTTTGCACCATCAATAACGGCGCGCCCAGCAACAACACCCGCAGCAAAATGGCACGCATCGCTGACGGGTTCGCCGCCAACAACAAACTGAGCAATAACACCACCGGCAATAATTCCCGCAGCAGCAACACCACCGTATTAATCAGCATTATCGCCTCCGGCCTGCAGGGCTTGCCATTGCGCTTTAGGCAGCGCAATCAGCTGACCTTTGGCACTGTCAGGGTTATATTCGCCGCTAAACGGATAAGTGCCGGGTTGCAGCGGGCCAACAAATACCACGCCTGAACTGCCGCCCAGAATCACTTTTTCCCGGTTCATCGAAAAGCTTTCAAACTCTTCCGGGTTTGGGTCCTGATTGTGAATAATGATCTTAATTTTTTGCCCGGCCGGCACCTGCAACGTACTGGGACTAAACAAGTGCTCTTTCAGCGTCAGGCGAAATACCGGGATTTCTTCAGCGCTCAGCCAGACTGACCAGAATCCGCTCAGTAACACACTCAAGCGCAGCCACAGCGTCAGACGCCGGCTCTGCTGAACAGGTGTTCGCATCACCTGATTGATCAATGGCTTTGATGGCACAACGGCAACTCCAATGTCACGGCTAATCCACCCAGCACTGAGCGGCCAAGCGTCAGACGGCCCTGATGCAACAGCGCTATATCCTGCACTATCGCCAGGCCCAAACCACTGCCGGGCTGGCCGGACTGGTGCCGGTCGCCACCGACCCGATAAAAACGTTCAAACACCCGTGCATATTCCTCCGGTGCGATACCAGGGCCAGAATCCTCCACCAGCAACCGGGCTGTATCGGCGTCTTGCTGCAAAGTCAGCTGGATTTGGCCTTGTTCTGGCGTGTATTTGCTGGCATTGCCCACCAGATTGACCACTAACAGTTTGAGTGCAAAGGCATCCCCATCCAGCAGCACCTGCTCTTCGCCTTCCAGCGCAATTTGTTGCTGACGCCGTTCAATTTGCGGATATAACTCAGCCACCACAGCGCGGCATAATACGGCCAAATCCAGCGTCTGCAGTTTGGCCGAAAAATGCGCCGGATTGGTCCGGTTTAATAACATAATTTGTTCTATCAGCGCACTCATCCGGCTGACACCATCCTGTAGGGCCGGCATGATTTGGTCTGGATCTGCCAGACCGGCATCACGCCAGCGCTGCTGCGCATTGTGCAAGTTGACTTGTAATACGGCCAGCGGCGTTCTGAGTTCATGCGCCACATCGGCGGCAAAACGTTTTTCGCGGGCAAAAGCGTCATCCAGCCGCGCCAGCAACTGATTGGTGCTATTGAGCATCTGGTCCAGTTCCTGCGGCGTCTGTTCAAGTTTAAGCGGGGATAAATCGTCGGCCTTTTTTTGGGTCAGCTGACGGGCCAGTTCCAGCACCGGCCTTAAGCCACGCCCGACCAGCAGCCAAATCAGCAACGCCTGCAGCGGCAGACTGAGCACCACCGGGTAAATCGAAGCCAGCACCACCTGGTCCGACAGCGCCAGCCGGTCCTGTAACGGTTGTGCGACAATCACCGTCAAATCTTCCACAGTCTGGCGAAAGGTCTGCCAGCGTTTGCCGGCAAAGTTTTGCTCAGTGTAGCCATCCTGTGGACTGATAAGTGTCTCTGGCGTCTGAGCGCTGTGATAAAGCAGACGGCCACCCTGCCATAACTGGATGGCGTTAGCTTCGGCCATATTGGCTTCGGTCGGTGTGCTGGTCTGTTGATAAGGCGCCAACACGCTGGCGGCCAGTGCTTTGAGATCTTCATCAAACAACTTTTGCGCCTGCGCGCTACTTTGGCGGTAACTTTGCAGTGCGGCTAAAAAGCTGGTCAGCGTCAGCAAGGCAATCAGTAATGTCACCAGATAACGCCGGATAGAGGTCATGCCGCACTCACGCTGTAACCCACGCCACGCACGGTTTTAATAAAGTCTTTGGGTAATTTTTTACGTAAATTCGAGATATGCACTTCAAGTGCATTGCTGGCCACCTCTTCGCCCCAGGCGTACAGACTGGCTTCGATCTGCTCGCGGGTTTTGATGCGGCCGGCCGATTCCAGCAGCAGTTTCAGCAGCACATATTCGCGCCGCGACAAGGTCAACGCTTCACCATCCACCTGCACCTGATGCGCGCTGCTGTCGAGCACCACAGGGCCTACCGTGATCAGATGACTGGTGGCGGTACCGAGCCGGCGCTCAATCACGCGCAGCCGGGCAAACAGTTCGGGTAAGGCAAAGGGCTTGACCAGATAATCGTCGGCACCTAAATCGAGGCCGCGGATGCGGTCATCAACACCGTCGCGGGCGGTCAATACCAACACCGGCAAACGCGGAAATTTATGACGGGTTTGTTTTAATACGTCGAGGCCATCCATATCCGGCAGGCCTAAATCCAGCACCACAGCGTCGCAATCGCCGCTACGGATACTGGACAATGCCGCGGCACCGGTATAAACGTGGTTCACGGCAAAGCCCTGGTCGCTCAGGGCTAACTGCACCCCTTGCGCCAGCGCCTGATCATCTTCAACTAACAATACCCGCATCCGTTCTCCGCATGTTTACCCGTCATCCCTGAAGATCCGGGGTTGTGGCCTTCGACTTCTCGTCGCCTAGCCGGATCTTCAGTGATTTTGTATCTATATGACTGACAGTTATTTTTTCAGTTTTTTCTGCACTTTTGCCAGCAGTGCAGCGATTTCCTGCTGCCGACCGGCATCGGCACTCTCACGCCCCGGCCGTGGTGCTGCTGCTTTGGCTACTTCAAGATAACGTAAAGCCTGCGCCCAGTCGCGTTTTCCTGCTAAATAATCGGCGTAAAAGTAATTCGGATCAATCCCTTGTGGGTTTTGTTCCAACGCTTTTAACAGCAGTTCTTTGGCTTTTTTGTTATCACCAAAGCCGATTGGCCAGCCCGGCACTTTCGCATACAACACACCAAGGCTGGTGTAGGCGGAACCTTGCAGTGCGGTTGGATCCAGCTGTATCGCCTGTTCCAGATCGGCTTTTGATGCTTCAGCTACCGACAATGCGCCTAAACCGCCTTTGGCATTGGCGTAACTTGATTTGATAATGCCGCGCCAAATCAGCGCTTCGGCTTTATCCGGATTACTGCCGACCACTTTGTCTGCACTCGCCAGCAGTTCGGCAAAGGCTTTTTCGCGGTCATCTTCCGACAGCGCGTAGTTCACCTCCGCCCAGCGGTCCTGCAGCGGTTTAATGTCAGCCAACACATCAGCCAGCACAGTAGAACTGGCCAATAAGGTCACAGCAGCGAATAAGTGTTTGATAGATACTTTCATGGTGATAAGCCTTAAGGTTGGGAAAGTTGGGCGTAACGACGGATCACGGCCAGCTTGGCGGCCAGTGCTTTGTCGACGATACCGGGCAGGATTGCATTAACCCGCACGAATAATTGTTCTGGCCAGCCAATAAAACGCCGGGCCTGATTTTGCTGAATTTGCTGTATCAGAGCTGCAGCAACTAAGGCCGGGCTATCACTCTGATTGCCCAGTTCGCGGTTCATCGCGACCACCGCATCACTGTTGATCGCCGTATCAGTGGCGCGTGGCGCGAAATACAGTACTTGCACCGCACTATCTGACAGTTCACGTTTCAGCGCTTCGGTAAAACCACGCAAACCAAATTTGCTGGCGCTGTAGCCGGTAAACCCCGGGTAGCCGATGCTGCCAAAAGCCGAACCGACATTCACGATCATCGCCGCAGCTTTGCGCTGTAGTTCCGGCAATAAGACCTGGGTCAGTAACATCGGCATCAGCAGGTTGGTGCCAAGCTGCGTGGCATAATCCTGCTGTGCCACCAAACCAAACTGGCTGATACCCGCGTTGTTAATCAGCAGATCAATCCCCTGCAGGTCGCGGACAAAGTTCAGCAATTCCAGCCGATCCTGCTCTTTGGTTAAATCAGCACTGAAAATCTGATGGTCGGCCGGATGTTTAGCCACAAGCTCCGCCTGCAGTGTGGCTAAACGCGCCGTATTGCGCGCAACCAGCACTAAACGGGCGCCGGCAGCAGCCAGCTGCAGCGCGATCGCCTGACCAATACCACCGCTGGCACCGGTCAGTAATACCGTTTTGCCCCGAAGTTCCATTACACCGCCTCCTCTGCGGCAGCATCTGTTTTAGCTGCCAGTTTGGCGATGCCATGCTCCGGCGTCAGCGTGCGGAAAATATCGCCATACAAACGATAGAAACGTTTGGCAGCATGCACTATCACGGCTTGATCCGCCGGATCAGCAATTTTGTCCATCAGGCTTTCATAAAATTTGATGTGGTCCTGGTCCAGCGCGCCGTGAGATGTCAGGTAGCTGAAGGCGGATTTAGGCAGCTGCAATTTAGTGGCGATGGTTTCGGCGGCGTTCTCTGCCAGGGCTGTTGATGTGCCTTCGAGCACCAGCACCATGCCAAAAAAACCAACCGGGTTGACCCGGCGCACCATGTCATAGGCGTAAGACACCATCATCTCAGTGGCAAAAGACGGCGTACTGTGCCGTGCCACTTCTTTGTCATAACCACTACGTTTGATATCGTTCAGGATCCATTCCTGGTGACCCAGTTCCTCTTCGATATATTCCGCCACTGCTTCACGCAGCCATTCTTTTGCTTCCGGTAATAAGGCACCAACGCTCATCAGCAATGGCACTGTGTGTTTGACATGATGGTAAGCCTGCGTCAGGAAAGCGACATAGTCATCGCGGCTGATATCGCCATGAAAGCAACGGGCAATAATAGGTGCGCCCAGCAGGTATTGGCGGTCTTGTTCAGTGGCTTGCAATAAAGTCTGGTAAAAGCTCATAACTCACTCCGGAAACAGCGGTAGTCCGCTTAAAATTTGATTCAGTAGTTCAGTCAGCCGGTATACCCAAAATCATTCAACGGGATATAACGCGGCGATCTGTTGCTGATACGTCTGCATAATGCTGGCCCGGCGTGGCCGGCCATTGGTCGTTAAGGTGCCTTCCGCTTGTGACAATGGGGTGCTCAGGCGATGAAAACGCGCGACACGGGCATAATCCGGCAGCTGCTGATTCAGCCAGTCGAGATAATCCGCCAGCTGCTGGTCGCTGACCGTTGGGGCAGCATAAAGCAGCGCAACACAATAAGGTCTGGCATCGCCACAGAGCACGGCCTGCTGGATCAAGCCGGTTTTGGTCAGTTCACTTTCTACCCATTCCGGCGAGATATTACGGCCGAAGCTCGAAATCAATAAGTTGTTACGCCGGCCCAGGATTTGCAAATCGCCGTCCGCACTCCACTGGCCTAAATCGCCGGTGGCGACCCATTCGCCGGCCTGTGCTTCGCTTTGGCCCAAATAACCCAGCAATGGCGTTTTGACCTGGATTTCACCTTGCTCAATGCGCACTTCCAGATGCGCCAGCGGTTTGCCGGCGCTTTGTAATGCTTCATCGTCAGCATGGGCCGCATCGACACTGCAAAGTGCCACTACAGATCCGCATTCACTTAAGCCATAACCCTGAAACACCGGCAGTTTGAGCGCCGCCGCCTGGCGTAAGGTGTCGACCGCCACTTTGGCGCCACCGACCGCGATAAACTGCAGGCTGGCAGGCACTGGCCAGCCTTTTAATGCCGCCTGTACCAGCAGTTGCAGCAGTTCCGGCACTAAGATCAGGCTATGCGGTTGAGTCTGACTAATCAAACCCAGTAACTGTTGCGGATTGGCCAGACTGCTGCCGGCAAAACCACGGCCGGCATCCGGCATCAGCAACACTTCACCGCCGGCCAATAACGGTGCATACACGCCGGCGATATTTTCTAACAGTAATGACAAAGGCAGCAGGCACAAATGCCGCGGGCGCGTCACATTTTGCAGCCGTGGCGCGATCCGTTCGACCAGACTGTTCGCTGTGTTCAGCTGCGTTTGCGCCGACAGACAAACGCCTTTAGGCTGACCGGTTGAACCAGAAGTAAAGGTGATTTTTTGCGTGCCGGCCGGCACAGGCAATGCTTTTTGCTGCAGCTCAGCCGACGTCTGGTACAGATAAAAGCTACGGCAACGACCGCGCAAAGTCAGGCCAAGCTGGCGCGCACTCTCGGCTAAAATTTCGCGGTCACTGAATAAAAATTCGGCCCCAACACTGGCTAACACATGGGCCAGCTGGCCCTGACTGGCAAACAGCGGCATTGGCACTAACAACTGTTGGCTGTTCAGACAGGCGATATCTAACAACACCCAATCGAGGCTGGTATCCGCCCACAGCACTAAGCGGCTGGCTGCCAGGTCGTGCAACAATTGTTGCCACTCCACTACTGCGGCCGCAATGGCGGTTTGATCGAGTGACTGTCCACTGACTAAATCGGTTAAACGGGCGTTTGCAGGAATATTTAACTTCATCAGATAGTTCCTCAATGCCCGGCTTGTTCAGACAGACTGGCGCCAACACTTTGCAGCAGTGGCAGAAAACCGCTCAACATTTGTTGCAGTTGTGGTTTTGCCATAATCAGCTGATAAGCCGCAGTTAAATCCAGTTGGCAGACCTGCGGATGACGCTGGTAATAGCTGCCCCAATCGGCGGCGGCATCACCTAACCGGCTTGGGTCGCCTTCAGCCAGCACATTTAATTGCAGACCATGGCGGCTTAACATCGACATCACTGTCGGTGTGGCACAGCACACCAGATGGCGGTAACCCTGCTGATACAGTGCAACGGCCATCGCGATAAACAGCAACAAAGTTTGTTGCCGGCCGCTGGCGTACAGATTGCCAATCTCGGCCACCTGCGCACGTTGCGTCTGAATGCCGGCGCCAGCCAGCACTGTGCAGATATCCGCATCGAGGTATTGTTCAACAAACAGACGTGGCGCCAGACCACTACGAATGCCCAGCACTGCCTGCCACTGACCATGCAGGGTGACGGCCAGCAAATGCGGCATAAATTGGCTGATATGGGCGTCATACGCGGCAGCAAAACCACCGGCGATAAATTGTTCCAGACTGTGGCGATCGATGTGATTGCGGTCACACCACTTTAATTGCGCAACGTGGGTGTCAGTGACAACGCCAGATTGGCAGTCTTTGTAAGCCAGTGGTGGCAGGTATTCAACCGGGGATAGCGTTACAGCAGCAGTCATTTCAACCTCTCCACAGGTTTTCTCTGATGTTGCTGATTCTGGCGGGGGAAACTTAAAGCAACCTTAAGGCAAATTAAGGTTGCAAATTTTATGGCTGAATTAAATTAATCTATTGAAATGTATATAAATATTTATATGCTTAATTTGGCATTGCGGCGGATTAACCGCCAAAAATTAACTGCCAGAACGACGGCGACCTTTCTTTGTGATATTGCTTTTTCAGACTGTCGACTTCGCCCAACAGCTGCTTAGCAGTAACCAGATCTTGTTTGGCGAGCGCGTCTTGTACCAGCGTCAGCTGGGCGGCGACTTTGTCGAGCCCCTGCTGAAATACTGCCTGCTTTTCTGGGGTAAACTGGTAAGCCTGCACTGACGCCACCAGTTCGGCCATCGCCAGCACTTTTTCCTGCATCACCGGCACTTCAGTCGCCTGCATCGCCTGCTTGAAATTAAAACCGATTTTTTTCATCGTCGCTTCAACATCGGTGGTCGCTGCCACAGTGGCCGCAACCGGTTCTTCGGCGACTACATTCCAAGGCTGCACCAACAACCCTGCAGAAAACACCGACATCAAAACAAATAACGACAACCGTTTCATTATGACTACTCCAGAAAATGATCGGCGCAGTCTACCACAGCCGGTCAGTAATGTTGCCTCAGACTGTCGGATTGGCTAGACTACGGCGGTTTTTTCCGAAGTTAAAATAAGTGAGAGAGCAGCCATGGGCGCGCAATGGAAATCCAAACACAAAGCTGATGCCTCCGCGGCAAAAGGCAAACTTTTTACCAAACTGGCGAAAGAAGTCATGGTTGCAGCGCGCAACGGCGCTGATCCGGCAATGAATTCCAAATTGCGCATGGCGATTGAAGCCTCACGCAAAGCGTCGATGCCAAAAGAAACACTGGAGCGCGCCATCAAAAAAGGCGCCGGTCTGCTCGATGGCCCGGTGAACTACGAACATATCGTTTATGAAGGTTTCGCGCCGCATCAGGTGCCGGTGATTGTTGAATGTCTGACTGACAACAAAAACCGTTCCGCACAAAGTGTCCGCGTATTATTCCGCAAAGGCCAGTTAGGCTCTTCTGGTTCAGTATCATGGGACTTCAAACGCTTAGGCCAGATTGATGCCTCTCCTGCCAATGCAGACGCCGATATCGAAATGGCTGCGATTGAAGCCGGTGCCCAGGATTTTGAAGCCGGTGAAGAAGGCGATGCGGTGTTTTACACCGAGCCGACCGATCTGGATTTAGTTGCCAAAGCGCTGCCGGAATTTGGTTTTACCGTCTCGGCCGCCAAACTGATTTATAAACCGAATAACCCGGTCAGTATGGCGACGCTGTCGGCTGAAGCGTTGGCCGAAGTTGAACACTTCCTTGAAGCAATCGAAGATGACGATGACGTGCAACACGTCTACGTCGGTCTGGCTGAATAATTCAGTGTGGATCTGTGAAACAGAAAGCCGGCGCCAGCCGGTTTTTTTTTGCCTGGTCTGCTGAGCAGCGTCGCAGTATTGACTTTTTGCGGTCGAAACCCGGCTGCACACGTTGTTATTGCTGGCGCAGGAAGGTGAATTGCGTGTCTGTAAATAAACCGGCGCCCTGTATTTATCTTGCCACCTATTATGTCAACACGATCGCATGTCAACACGCTCGCATGCCACTACGATGGGCCTGTTAGTTGGCACTTTGTTATCCGGGGCTGTGTATCAGGCCGCCAGACAGCCCGCCTGTTTGTGGCTGTCCAGCGGCTTTTTCGAGCTGACGCTGCTGATCACGATCCAGCTGGCACGCGGCCGCTAAAACTGGCCGTCACGTTGTTTACCGGCAACATAGGCGCGATAACCAACACAACACAACGTCAGGATCAACAGCACACTGTATTCCATACCGTTGCGGCCGGCACCCACGACAAACCAGCCAAAAGGTGCATGAACCATGATAAGCCCGGTGCTGTAAATGCCGACAAAACCAAGGGTCAAAGGCCAGACCCATTTCCCCAGCGCATAAAGTATGGTGGCAATAATCTCATAGGCAGTGATTGCGGCGGCGAGATAAAACCCGGCAGGCAGCCCCTGCGTTTGTAACCACTCACCAAAAGGCACCACGCCAGCGTCAAGCAGGCGGGCCCAGCCATGCGCGGCCAATAAACCTGCTAATGTCAGTCGCAATAATAACCATAAATGCTGATCCAACCGGCTGAGTGCATCAGTGCGCATCGTGTTCTCCTGCCGCTGGCGGCTTTTTTCGGATTTGTGGGGCTGAGCCTGGTGTTATTCCACCACAGTACAGATCTGGTTTAACGGTTTCTTCTTCAGTGCATGCGCCGGAACCGTGGCGTCAGCCGCCGGATAACCTAACACCAGCAACATATAAGGCCGGTCATTGTCGTTATCCCGACCGCAGATTTTACTTAAAAAACTCATCGGTTTTGGCGTATGCGTTAACGACACCAAACCAACCTGATGCGCCGCCTGGATCAAAAAGCCGGTCGCAATGCCTACAGATTCATGCACATAGTAGTTAGTGTCGCTGTCGTTATTATCGATGCCACCGCGTTTTTGCGAAAAAATCACAATCAGCCACGGCGCAGTCTCAAGGTACGGCTTATGCGCGTCGGTGCCAAGTGGTTTTAACGCATGGAGCCATTCGTCGCCGGCACGACCATTGTAAAAACCGGCTTCCTGTAACTCCGCTTCGTGGCGGATTTGTTTTTTTACTGCCGGATCGCTGATCGCAACAAAATGCCAGGGTTGATGATTGGCGCCACTGGGTGCGCCAGCCGCGACTTGTATCAGCTGTTCAATCACCTGTCGCGGCACCGGTTTATCGGAAAAACTGCGAATAGTATGGCGACGCTGCATCAGCGCCAGATGATCGCTGGCACGTTGTTGCAGCTCAGCCGCGGAATATTCAATAAAGTCGGTCAGTGGGTATTGGGTTTCCATCGCAAGGCTCCGGCAAGTAGGTAGTACTGGGTAAAATCCATGTAAACACAAAGTAGCCTGAAACAGAAATCCGACCAACTACAGCACGATGGATGCAAGCCCAATCGCTGGTCGGTATACTCTGATTTTTTTGCCCGCAAGGATTTTCAGTATGTCTGATCAAATCGCATCCTGGCAGATCGCCGTTGCCTCCACGAATCCCGCCAAAATTAACGCCGTACGCGATGCTTTTGCGCTGGCATTTCCTGATGTGCCGTGCCATGTCAGCGGCTATAAAACCGCCTCGGGAGTCGCTGCACAGCCGATGAGCGCTGCCGAAACCCGGCTCGGCGCCGACAACCGGCTGCGCCATTTACAACACCAGTTGCAACAGCAGCCGGCAGATTTTTATGTGGCGATTGAAGCGGGATTGGATGATGGCATGACGTTCGCCTGGATGCGCATCACTGACGGCAAACGCGAGGGCAGCGCCCGCTCCGCTTCATTGCAATTACCTGCTGCAGTGGTGCAGCAGCTGGACAACGGCGACGAGCTCGGCGATGTGATGGACACGCTGTTTGGCACACAAAATATCAAACAAGCCGGTGGCGCTATTGGCCTGCTGACACAGCATAAACTCAGCCGCAGCAGCGTGTATCAGCAGGCCTTGGTCCTGGCATTGATCCCGTTTTTATCACCAGACTGGTATTAACACCAGACTGGTATTAACACCAACAAGCCCGAGAGAAAAAAATTCTGCATCCCTGTCGAGATGGAACACTGGCAGTCGACTACAGGCAACAGGTACTGTGGCAACAAGCCCAGTGTCATTTGCCAAAACCAACAGGAGTGTGTGATGTCGAAGATGATTTTCGTTAATTTACCAGTCACGGATTTAACCGCCAGTATCGGCTTTTATCAGGCGCTTGGCTTTACGCAGAATATGCAGTTCAGTGATGACACTGCCGCCTGTATGGTGTGGAGCGACAGTATCTTTGTCATGCTATTGAGCCATGCCAAATGGCAATCCTTTACCCAAAGGCCGATCCCGGCGCAAAACAGCAGTGAAGTCATGCTGGCGCTCAATGTCGCCGACATTGAGGCGGTCAATCAATTTGTCGCCACAGCCGGCGCGCACGGTGGTCAGGCTGATGTCAATCCGCTACAGGATCTGGGTTTTATGTACAGCCGCAGCGCGCTCGATTTGGACGGCCATATTTGGGAAGTGTTCTGGATGGATCCGGCGGCTTTGGCCGGATAAAAGTACCAACCAACCGGCGGACGGGGGCACAACAGGCCCCCGCTCTGCGGTATTACAGCTTACGCAGCCAGATATTGCGGAAGCTGACTTTGTCACCATGGTCCTGCAACTTCAGTGGTGCACAGCCATGTGCAGGCTGCTGTGGCGGGCCGATCCATTCGGTGGTGCCTAAAATTTCGGTATGATTTTGCAGCAACACACCGTTATGCAGCACGGTGACATAACCAGGGCTCACGCGTTTATCACCGTCAAAACGCGGCGCTTTGTAGATGATGTCATACACCTGCCACTGCCCGGTTGGTTTTGTCGCATTCACCAGCGGAATAGTCTGTTTGTAGACAGCGCCAGCCTGGCCATTCGGATAAGTCGGGTTTTGATACGAATCCAGAATTTGCACTTCGTATTTATCCTGCAGAAAAATCCCGCTGTTATTGCGCATCTGACCGGTTTTAGCCGGATCTGCCGGCGGCGACTGCCATTCCAGATGCAGCTGAATGTCACAGAAGTTTTCCACAGTTTGGATATCACCACTGCCAGGCGTGACTGTCATCACGCCGTCTTTGACTTGCCACTGCGCCGCGCCGCCATCTTTGACTGCGCGCCAGGCCGACAAATCTTTGCCAAGCAAAGCGATAGCATCCGAAGGCACATTCTGTTGATCAAAACTGACGACGGCAGGCACTGGCGTCCAGACTTCAGTACGGGCGGCCTCTGCATGGCGCTCGGCGTCGGTCATTTTGGCCAGTTCCGCCGCGGTTGGGAATGTGCCGCTCGCCGCTTGCGAAGCTGGCGCCACCACGCTGAACACCAGCGCAGCGCTGAATAAAACCGATAATTGCTGCATAAAAAACTCTCACAAAGTGATTCGGTGCGCTGCTAAAAGCAGCGCCGTCTGTTGCTATAAAACCAAGGCTATAAAAACCAAGGTCTGGCCTCAGGTCGCCCAGGCTTTATCGCCTTTTTTGTACGGCATCGCACCGTCATAACGGCCCGGCACTGCGACATACCGCAGCACTTCAGTGGCGCCGACTTTGGAGGTGAAAAACACAAAAATACTGAGCTGTTTTAACAGCGTAAAATAATGCGGCTCCAGCCCGGCAGTGCGGGCGCGGGCGTCTTTGTCGAGCTGCGCCAGCAAGGCTGTGCGCTCGGCTGCACTCAGTTGCAGGAAATCACGCTGATATTGTTGTTTGCAAGAAGCCTGGAGCGCAGCCAGGCCGGCGACAAACAGTGCCTGCTGTTTGGCGTCATAACAATCCTGCACCATCACGGCCATCTGCGCGCCGCAAGAAGCGTCTTTTGCGCCCGGCGTCTCTGTGCGCGGCAAAATGGTTTCAGCAATTTCGTCCAGCAGCATAATGTCGCCGGCGCCAAATAATGGTTTTGCCGCTGCTGCAGTTTTTGCAACCGGGCCTGCGGCCCAAACTTCTCCACCGACAAAAGCCAGGCCGGTGGCGGCGGCGATCATTTTTAACAGGTCACGTCTTTCCATCTCAGAGCTCCCCTTTTTTCAGTGCTTCGACGGCAAAATTGGCAGCACGCGCCGTTAATGCCATATAAGTCAGCGACGGATTGACGCAGGATGCTGACGTCATACAGGCGCCATCGGTGACAAACACATTGGGTGCATCCCACACCTGATTATTGGCGTTTAATACCGAGGTTTTCGGGTCACGCCCCATCCGCGCTGTGCCCATTTCGTGAATGCCCATACCCGGCGCATAATCGCCGTTATAGCCCTGCACGTTTTTCACACCGGCCGCTTCAAAGAACTCGACCGCGTCCTGCATCATGTCTTTGCGCATGCGAAGTTCGTTGGCTTTCATTTCGACGTCCATCGCCAGCACCGGCAGGCCCCATTTGTCTTTCACTTTGGGGTCGAGGTAAATCCGGTTGTCATGATGTGGCAGCATTTCACCAAAACCACCCATGCCAATAGTCCAGTGGCCGGGTTCGGTCAGCGCCGCTTTTAAGTCCGCGCCAATCGATAATTCAGCCACATCCCGCCGCCAGTTTTGCCGGCTGGCCGCGCCCTGATAACCAAAACCACGTAAATAATCGCGTTTGTCACCGCCCCAGTTGCGAAACCGTGGTACGTAAAAACCAGTAGGCCGGCGGCCAAAATGGTATTTGTCGAGATACCCTTCGACTTCACCGTAAGCGCCTACGCCTAAGTGGTGGTCCATCACATTGCGGCCAAGCGCATTGCTGCTGGAGCCTAAACCGCCTGCCCAGACGTCTGTGGCTGAATTCATTAAAATCCAGGTGGAATTAAACGACGACGCATTTAAGAAAATGATTTTGCTGGTAAATTCAACCGTTTGATTAGTTTCACTGTCCAGCACTTCGACGCCACGGGCGCGTTTTTTGTCTTTGTCGTACAGCACCTGCGTCACAATCGAATAGGGCCGCACTGTCAAATTGCCGGTTTTCATCGCGACCGGCAACGTCGACGATTGAGTGCTGAAATAAGCGCCAAACGGGCAACCTAACCAGCATTTAGCGCGGTATTGGCAATTGACGCGGTTTTGCTCTGGTTTTGGCTGGGTAATATTGGCAGTGCGGCCACAAATCAGCTGGCGGCTGCCGCCAAAAGCTTTTTTTACGCGGGCTGCGACGTCTTTTTCGACGATATTGAGCTCAAACGCCGGCAGATACTGGCCGTCCGGTAATACGTCCAGGCCATCGCGGTTGCCGGAAATACCGGCAAAACGTTCGACATAATCGTACCAGGGCGCTAAATCGGCATAACGGATTGGCCAGTCCACCGCCACGCCTTCTTCGAGGTTAGCGGTAAAATCGCGCTCGTTGAAGCGATAACTTTGCCGGCCCCATAACAAGGAGCGGCCGCCCATGTGATAACCGCGATACCAGTCAAAGCGCTTTTTCTCGGTGTAAGGTGAATCTTTTTCATTGGCCCACATACCAAAAGTGCTTTCGTTGAGCGGATAGTCACGCTTGAGCACCGGATAGTCCTGCTTCATCTGCTCGGTCGGCCGATCTCGGTGTGGGTAGTCCCACGCCTCTTTCATTGCATTGGTATAGTCTTTGACGTGTTCAATGTTACGGCCGCGTTCAAGCAGCAATACTTTTAAGCCTTTTTCGGTCAGCTCTTTGGCGGCCCAGCCACCGCTGATGCCGGAGCCGACGACGATGGCGTCGTAATGATTTTGCGCAGTTGTCATCTGTTTTACCTGTGATCTGTTGTGTGAGCGCTCTGCCGGCGCCTGGGGTCGGTTGTTAAAGCTGTATCAGGTTAAACGTCACAAATCCGCACAGCCGCCGCCAGCGACTGCACCTTGCCCTGTGGCGTTGCCGGCGTCGGAATAAATTCCTGTGCCAGATAACCTTTAAACCCGGTTGCGACTATCGCCTTGGCGATCGCCGGGTAATACAGCTCCTGCGTGTCATCAATTTCATGGCGTCCCGGCACCCCGGCAGTGTGGTAATGGCCAAAATACTGATGGTTGTCCTGAATGCTGCGGATAATGTCGCCTTCCATAATTTGCATATGGTAGATGTCATACAGCAGCTTAAAGTTATTTGATTTCAACCGCTTACAAAGCTCGATCCCAAAGCGCGAGTTATCAGCCAGATAATCGGGATGGTCGACTTTGCTGTTAAACAGCTCCATCTGCAGCACTACACCGCGTTTTTCTGCCTGTGGCAGAATTTGCGACAAGCCAATCACCGCATGATTCAGTGCAGTTTCGCGGTCCATGCCGCGGGCATTGCCGGAAAAACAAATCAGGTTGGTGTAACCGGCGTCAGCGACCAAATCGATATGGGCCTGATACCGTTTAATCAGTTCGGCGTGAAACGCTGGGTTACACCAGCCGTTGACCAGGTTAATTTCAGCGCCATTACACATCGAGCAGTCGATGCCGTATTTTTTTAAGGTCGGCCAGTCTTTCGGCCCGACTAAATCAATAGCGCTGAAACCTAAGGATTTGACCAGCTGACACAGCTCATCAATCGACAGATGGCCATAAGTCCAGCTGGCAACTGAATGCCGCACCCGGCCTTTCAGTGGCGCCGCAGCGTTATTTGCTGTTGCCGGCGCTGGCTGAGCAGTTGCGGCACAGCCACTCAATAACAACGACGGCCCGGCGACGCCCAGCGCCACACTGCCAGCCGCCAGTTGCTTCAGCATGTTGCGACGGGACGCGCCATTAGATTCAACGTTGATAGACTCAACGTCTGTAGATTGCGGCTGTTTAGTCATGACGGCCATCCTGAACTGCTGCCAATGTCTCGTTTTTGAAAATCAGCGCAAACAGCACCAGCACCACTGCGGCAAAACCGGCCGGGAATAACCAGATCTGCATCCAGTCGGCGCCTGCCGGACTGGTGTAGGCCTGTGTCACTTGCCCTGCTACGCTAAAGCCAATCAACATGCCGATACCGTAAGTCGCCAGCGTGATGAGACCCTGTGCCGCACTTTTGTAGGCCACACCGGCTTTGCTGTTGGTGTAGATCTGGCCCGAGACAAAAAAGAAGTCATAACAAATGCCATGCAATGCAATACCGACCAATAACAACGCCATGCCACTGCCGGCATCGCCGTAAGCAAACAGCACATAACGCAGCACCCAGGCCGCCATACCGAGGATTAATGTCCAGCGAATGCCAAAGCGGTTTAAAAACAGTGGCAGCGCCAGCATAAAAGCCACTTCCGACACTTGGCCGAGCGTCATTTTGCCGGTGGCATTTTCAACGCCGACCGCGGTCAGGAATGGGTTGGCATTTTGGTAATAAAACGCCAGTGGAATACAAATCAAAATCGACGAGATAAAAAACAACGCAAAGTTACGGTCTTTTAACAGCTTCAATGCGTCCAGCCCCAGTAACTCACCAATCTTGACCTGAGTGCCGCGCGCCGCCGGCGGTGTGGCTGGTAAGGTAAAGCTGTACAGGCCAAGCGCCAAAGACGCCACCGCACACATCAGGAAAGTGTTTTGCAGCGCACCGGCGGCAATCGCATCGGCCGCATCCCAGCCAAACAGGTAACTGATCACAAGGCCCGCCGCTATCCAGCCGATGGTACCCCAGACGCGGATTTGACCAAACTCACGCTCCGGCTGTTGCATCTGACCAAAAGACACTGAGTTCACCAGCGCCAGTGTCGGCATATAAGCCAGCATATAGCCGAGCACCAGTGGATAAAACGCCGCGAAATCAGTCGCCTGCGCCATCAGATACATCAACACAGCGCCTATCAGGTGCAGCACCGCCAAAATGCGTTCGGCGTTAAAAAAACGGTCGGCGATAAGACCAATAAAAAACGGCGCGATAATGGCGCCCCAGCTTTGCGTGGAAAACGCCATACCGGTTTGCGGGCCGTCGGCCCCAAGGTTTTGGCTTAAAAAAGTGCCCAGCGTGACAAACCAGCCACCCCAGATAAAAAACTGCAGAAACATCATCGTACTGAGGCGTATTTTTATCGTACTCATCGTCATCCCCGTGATTTTTTGTTGTTGTGTTATTCTGTTCTACTTTTTTGTGTTTCGAGTCCGCGATAACAAACTGCTAGTCGAGGCCTAAGATCCGTCTGTTGCGGGCCGCATCCGAACTGCCACCGGCAAAATCGTCAAAAGCGCGGCCGGCGCGTTCAATCAAATGCGCGGCAATAAAAGGTGCGCCCTCTTTCGCGCCCTGCGCGGAGTCTTTTAAACAACATTCCCATTCCAACACGGCCCAACCGCGATAACCGTACTGAGTTAACTTACTGAAAATGCTTTTAAAATTGACCTGACCGTCGCCTAATGAACGAAACCGGCCCGGTCTGTCGACCCAGTCCTGATAACCGCCATAAACCCCGGCACGGCCGTCTGGCCGAAACTCGGCGTCTTTGACATGGAACATTTTGATCCGGTCATGGTAGCGGTCGATAAAGGCCAGATAATCGAGCTGCTGCAGCACAAAATGGCTGGGATCAAACAGGATATTGGCGCGCGGATGGAAGTTGGTGGCCTTTAAAAAACGCTCAAAACTGGCGCCGTCGTGTAAATCTTCACCGGGGTGAATTTCATAACAAACATCCACACCGGCCGCATCAAAGGCGTCCAAAATCGGTAACCAGCGGGCGGCCAACTCGGCAAAACCCTGCTCGACTAAACCCGCCGGGCGCTGTGGCCACGGATACACCAGATGCCACAACAAGGCGCCGGAGAAAGTTGCGTGCGCCTTCAAACCTAAATTCTGGCTGGCTTTGGCCGCCAGTTTCAGCTGTGCAATCGCCCATTCGGTGCGCGCCTTGGGATTGCCGCGTAAATGCGTCGGGGCAAAGTTATCAAACAGCTCATCATAGGCCGGATGCACCGCCACCAACTGGCCCTGCAGATGAGTAGACAGCTCCGTGATGCTGATGCCGACCGCCGCGCATTGCGCCTTGATGTCATCGCAATAGGCCTGGCTATTGGCCGCTAGTTCCAAATCAAACAACGCCGGGTCATTGGTCGGCACCTGAATGCCTTTGTAACCTAAATCGGCCGCCCATTTCGCCATCGTGATGAGGTTGTTAAAAGGCGCGCTGTCGCCCATAAATTGCGCCAGGAAAATCGCCGGGCCTTGAATACTGTTCATTGTGTGTCCTTCAAACCAAAATTCGTCAAATGCACCGCTTAACCCGCGTATCTACTAACCCACGTCCGGCACGGCCTGCCATTTTTCGCTGCTGGCAGTGCTGACGGTGTCGATAAACGCCATGCCGCGTAAGCCCGCGCTGATACCCGGCACTCCGCTTGGCGTACCACGCTCGCCGGCGCGGATCGCCTGCGCAAAATCACGGTATAAATTCGCCATCGCTTCTAAATAACCTTCCGGGTGCCCTGCCGGCAACCGGCAACGTTTTAAGGCCTCAGCCCCTAAACCGGCCTGACCGGCCCCGGCGCGCAGCACATAAAACGGCGCGCCGTGTGGCCGCACGACGATGCTGTTCGGCTCCATCTGCTGCCATTCCAGCCCGCCTTTGTCACCATACAGGCGAATTTTCAGCGCGTTTTCTTCGCCGGCACAAATCTGACTGGCAATGAGCACGCCACTGGCGCCGCCATTGGTTTTAAATAACGCCGCACCGTCATCATCGAGCCGCCGCCCCGGCACATGACTGGCGAGTTCGGCACAAAGCTGCTGAATACGCTGACCACTGATAAATTCAGCCAGGCCAAAAGCATGAGTGCCGATGTCAGCCATACAACCGCTATTGCCGGCCTGCGCCGGATCAGTGCGCCAGCTTGCTTGTTTCTGTGCGCTGGCTTCTAAATTGTCGGTCAGCCAGCCTTGTGGATATTCGACATAAATTTTGCGCAAGGTGCCAAGCACACCGTCCGCCACCAGCTGTTTGGCCTGCCACACCATTGGATACCCAAGATATGTATGCGCCAGACCATAAAGACGGT
This sequence comes from Rheinheimera sp., assembly GCA_034519945.1. GTDB lineage: Bacteria > Pseudomonadota > Gammaproteobacteria > Enterobacterales > Alteromonadaceae > Pararheinheimera. The sequence goes on along the minus strand of JAXHNX010000008.1, from coordinate 65,275 downwards.
CGCTTTGCGCCAGTTCTGCGGCCAGTAACTGCGTTTCCGCTAAGCTGACGCCGGCCGGTTTTTCGCAAAACACATGAAAACCGGCTGCGATCGCGGCGCGGCTGACCGGCACATGTAGCTGGTTCGGCGTGACAATGACCAACAGCTGCATCCGCTCCTGTTCCGGCAGTGCGGCTTCGGCGGCTAACATCTGTTGCCAGCTGGCGTAGAGACGCTCTGGCGCGATATCCAGACTTTGGCCAGTGCGCAGATTATTGCCGGCGTCGCGGCTGAAGGCACCGCAGACCAATTCAGTCTGACCATCTAACGCTGCAGCGTGACGATGTACAGCGCCGATAAAAGCGCCTTCACCGCCACCGAGCATGCCTAAACGAATTTTCTGCGAACGGGGTCGGACGGATTGGGTCATCTGGCTATCCTGCATCATCTGTAAACGGAAATCGGTATTGGGTCTTGGGGTTCTCAGCAATGAAGCACTCCATTGATATCCCCCCCGCCCGACCTTCTTTAAAAAATGTAACGGATTACATTTTACCGCGTCAACCTAAAAACCGGCCAATAGCAAAATATTTGCGGCATTTTTGCGCAAAAGCAAAATCAGTGCCGCACTAAAAACGAGCATTTGCACTAATTTATTGCGTAAAAATGCTACTGCCCCTCTTCACAGTGCACAGAATATCCCTTATAAATGATACCGGTTACATTAAAAGCTATTGCATCATCAGTCACGGAACTGAGTAGAATGCCGGTTTGGATCCCACAAAAAGAACGCCTATGTCCAATATCCGCGAAGTGGCCCGTCTGGCCGAAGTGTCCGTAGCAACAGTCTCCCGGACTTTGCAGCAACCCGATTTGGTGTCGCTGAAAACCCGTAACAAAGTACTGGCGGCAGTGAAAGCCGCCGGTTACAAACCTAATTTAATGGCAGTACGCTTCCGCTCCGGCAAAACGCATAATCTGGTGGTGCTGGTACCAACAGTCGCCAACGTATTCTTCGCCCGCGTGATCAGCGGCATGCAGGAAGCCGCACATGAAAAGCAATATGCGCTGCTGCTTGGCAACACGCTCGGTGATGATGAGATGGAAGCGGCCTATGCCCGCATGGTGCAAACCTCGCAAGCTGATGGTCTGATCCAGCTACGTGCGCACAACCCATTTGATACGCTGCAACAGCCGGATGCCAGTGACGACAGCCAGGCATTGCTGCCGATGGTCAATGCCTGTGAAGTGCTGGACAAAGCGCCTTGCCCCACCGTGGTGCTGGATAACCGCGCCGCCGCCTGTGCCATGACCGAACATCTGTTGGCGCTCGGTCACCGCCGCATCGCGATGATCAAAGGCCCGGCACGCAGCCCACTAACCCGCGACCGGGTGGCCGGTTATCGTGATGCATTGCAGGCCGCTGGCGTGCCATTTGCTGAAGAATTGTTGTCGCCAGGCAACTTCTCGTTGCAATCCGGCTTTCAGGCCGCCGGAGATTTACTGGCACTGCCCAATCCACCGACGGCGATTTTCTGTGAAAACGACGAGATGGCGATTGGCGCCATGCAACGCATTAAGCAACAAGGCTTGCACGTACCGGCAGATATCTCTGTCGCGGGTTTTGACGATATTTCTTTTGCCGCTTTTGCCGATCCGCCACTGACCACTATTGCCCAGCCCGCCGAAGAATTCGGCCGCACTGCGGTGCGATTGCTGATTGATGTGCTGGAAGGCAAACTCAGCAAAGCACCGAAAGTGATTTTGCCGTTTGGCCTGGTGATCCGCGCCAGTACCGGGCCTGCGCCAGGACTGGCACAGGGCCAGCAACACATTCAGCCCAATCAAAGTTAGCCAAACCAAATCTGAACCACCACCACAACAGGGAGCTTCATCATGTTCACGACCGAAAAACTGTCATCACCGGGCCGTCGCCAATTCCTGCAGCACAGCAGTGCCGGCCTCGCCGCTTTTGCTCTGCTCGGCAACCCGTTGCAGGCGCTGGCTGCTGACTCAGGCAACTCCGCGAAAAAAGCCGGTCTGCAGCTTTATACCTTGCGGGACATGATGGAAAAAAGTGTCGCTGATACGCTGAAGCTGGTGGCGGGTGTGGGTTACGGCGATGTCGAATTCGCCGGTTATTTTGGCCATAGCGCTAAAGATATCCGCACCTTACTCGATGCCAACGGCCTGGCCGCACCATCAGTGCATGTGCCGCTGGACGTGCTCAGAAGCGCGCTGACGCAGGTGATCCAGGATGCCAAAGTCATTGGTCATCACTACATCGTGCTGCCCTGGTTATCTGAAGAACAACGCGGCGATTCGGTCGACAGCTATAAAAAGCTGGCGGTTGAACTGAACGGATTTGCCAAACCGATCAAAGACGCCGGCCTGCAGCTGGCTTATCACAACCATGATTTTGAGCTGACGCCGGTCAAAGGTGGCCTGCCGTATGACGTGCTGCTTGGTGAAACCGATAAAGATTTAGTCAAAATGGAGCTGGATTTATTCTGGGCGGTGAAAGCTGGTGTTGACCCGCTAAAACTCTTTGCTGCCAATCCGGGCCGGTTCCCACTGGTGCATGTCAAAGACATGGCCAAAGACGGCGCTATGGTAGACGTTGGCACTGGTACTATTGATTTTAAAGCGATTTTCGCCAAAGCCGACCAAGCCGGTATTCGTCATCAGTTTGTCGAACATGACAACTCAGCGAACCGCATCACCACTATTCGCCAGGGCTTTCAGGCGCTATCGCAGGTGCTGCAAGCAAAATAATCCGCTCTGTTATCGGCTTTGCTTCTGCGGCAATTTTTGCTGCTGACCCCGGGACAGGATTTGACCTGCAATGTGCCGCACATTGCTGGTCAAGGCAGTGCATAACCGCTGTCGGCTAAAATTGCGGCGGGTATCTCAAATTGTTGCATTAACGTTCTGGCCCGGGCATTGCGATGGCCAGCACCGTATAGACCCCAAACCCCAGACCACAAGAGACAAAACTCAGTCCAAGCCACAGCAGCCTTACCGCGCGCGGCTCCCATCCGATAAAATCAGCAATACCGCCGCAAACACCCGCCAGCGCCCGGTCTGACGACAAAGTTAATTTACGATTTCCCTGCATTTATCTTCTCAACTCACTGAAAAGAATTCACATTAACACGATTTCCCGACCATCAGTTCATCTGCAATCAGCAACAAGCAGCAGCGCAGACGCTTGTTTTTTTTGATCGCCTGCAATACCTTGGACATCAACAAGTTTCGATAACAAGGACAGTTCCGATGCAACATGTGCAGCCAATTCTCCCTCTGTTAGTTATTGCCGGCCTCAGCGCCTGTAGCCGCACAACACCTCCTCAGGCCCCGGCGGAACGGGCGCCAACTCAACACTCCAGCCCGTTTAGTGCACTGCCAGTCACTGACGCTGAATTATTAAAACCACAGTGGCAGGCATTAAAACGTTTTGAACCCAGATACCCGGTCGAAGAAGCCATCAAAGGCCGCAATGGCTGCGCGACGGTGGAATATGTCATTACCCCGGATTATCAAATCCAGGATCTGCGTGTGATCACTGCAACGAGTAATCATTTTGCCAAAGAATCGATGGCGCAGGTCAAACGCTGGCGTTGGCAGGAATTACCGGGAGGTATTTTGCAGGCGCCGGTCAAAACCACCAGCCGTTTCGAGTATTGTGTCTCCGCTAAAGTTGGCCCTGACGATGAGTGTGACCGGACCGTGATGCAACAAAACACGGCGTGCACAGGTTCCGATGTACATACCACCGTCGGCTACCGCATTCGCAAAAAGTTGCCGTAACCAACCATCGCACTTACCCATTGCATCGGGCTGTAAGCCAGGCCTGCAGCCACGGCTGATATGGGCGCAGCGATAAGTATTCGCCCCAGTTAAGCATGCGAGTCCCGTCCAGACAGAGCCCAAAGCATCTTGCTTTGGGCTTTACATGCGCTCCCTCTTGCGCTTTTTTCTAAATCGATTAAGATTCTGCTATGCACCGTGATTAATCCAGTGTAAAACTACAGAACTACGAGTCGCGGGCCTTCTGCCTGCCATCTCAGAACAGATAAAAAAACAGTGCCGACCAGGCCAGGACCAGACGTTATGCCAAACACTATTGCCCAGTTGCTGGCTGAGCCGGCATTACTGCAGCGCGAAGCCGAGATTATTCTCAAACGCCACAGTGCCAGTTTAAAAACCGCTGCCAAATCCAGTTGGCCGGCCTTACAACCACGTTTGGCTCAGGTGCTGCCGGAACTGCTTGGTCTGTATCTGCAACTCTATGGCGATTTGTTTGACTGTTACCATCAGCTCGAACAATTGCTGAAACTGCTGGCGAAAAGCGCGGCACAGCGGCCGGAATATCTGCAGGCGGAAGATGCTGCGCCGCAACACTGGCACAAAAGCAATCAGGCGCTGGGTTCGGCCTGTTACGTCGATTTATTTGCCGGCGATTTTGACGGCTTAAAACAGCGGATCCCTTATTTAAAACAAACCGGCATTAATTATCTGCACCTGATGCCGCTGTTTAAAGCGCCGGAGCCAAACAGTGACGGCGGCTATGCTGTGTCAGATTATCGCAGTACGATGCCATCTCTTGGCACTATGGTGCAGCTGTCCAGCCTGATGCAGGAGTTGCATCGGCAAGGCATCCGGCCTGTGCTGGATTTTGTCTTTAACCACACCTCAGACGAGCACCGCTGGGCGGAAAAAGCCAAAGCCGGTGATCCGGCTTACCGCGATTATTATTTTTTCCTGACAGAAGCCGAACGCGACCGTTATGCACCGACCTTGCGCGAAATTTTCCCGGAGATCCGCCGCGGTTGTTTTACCCAGGATAAAAGCTCGGGCTTGTGGGTCTGGACCACTTTTAACAGTTTCCAGTGGGATTTGAACTACGCCAACCCGGCGGTTTTCAGCGCTATGGCGGAAGAGATGTTGTTTCTCGCCAATCAGGGCGCTGCGGTGCTGCGTCTCGACGCGCTGGCCTTTGTCTGGAAAGAAGCTGGCACCAGCTGCGAAAACCTGCCCAAGGCGCATTTACTGATCAAAGCATTTAATGCGGTGGCTCGCATTGCGGCGCCAGCGTTGCAGTTTAAATCCGAAGCGATCGTCCATCCGGATGAAGTGGTGAAATACATTGCACCGAACGAGTGCCAGCTGTCTTATAACCCACTACTGATGGCGCTGCTGTGGAATTCTCTGGCGACACGGAAAACCCGGCTGTTGACCGAATCGCTGCAACGGCGCTTTGCCATCAATCCACAGTGCAGCTGGGTCAATTACATCCGCTGCCACGACGACATCGGCTGGACCTTTGACGACAATATCGCCTGGCAGCTCGGCATCAACCCGGATCATCACCGCCAGTTCCTTAATCATTTTTATACCGGTCAGTTCCCCGGTAGTTTTGCCAGCGGCGTGCCGTTTCAACAAAACCCATTGACTGGCGACTGCCGTGTCGCCGGTATGCTGGCGTCCCTCTCCGGCGTCGATAAAGCCGAGGCCGGGCAAGATCATGCGCATTTGCAGCATGCGCTGGCGCGGATTTATCTGTTGAACGCCATTATTCTCAGTATTGGCGGGTTGCCGTTGTTGTATATGGGCGACGAACTGGGCCTGCGTAACGATTACAGTTATCTGCAGGACCCGGCGAAAAAAGACGACAGCCGTTGGGTTAACCGGGTGGCGGTCACCGACGCACAACTGGCCGCAGCGACACAGCCGGCGACCTTGTCGGGTCGCATCTACCAGCAATTGCAGCATTTGGTAAAAACCCGTGCAACTTTACCTGTCCTCGGCGACGGCAGCACCCGGATCTTAACCACCGACAACCCGCATCTGTTTAGTTATGAGCGGGAACTGGACGGCCAACATCTGCGTGTCGTCGCCAACTTCAGCGAACATCCGCAATATTGGCACAGCGACAGTAGTCAGACATACACAGATACGCTGACCGGCGCCACAGTGAAATCAGGCGCTGTCCCGCTGTCTGCATATCAGGTGCTATGGCTCATCTGCTAATGTCGGATCTGTGCCAACGACAAAACCAGTACCGGCGTCTGACCGCCGGTACTGTTGTTTGACCTGGATCGGCTGAAACCAAGGACAAATCCGCGCCAGGCCAGTATGATCCTGCACAGTTGCAACACCGCTGCCGGAGCGCCTGATGATAAAAACTGCTGTGATTGGTTTTGGCCTGTCTGCCCGTGTCTTCCACCTGCCGTTTATCACCAGCTCCACGCAATTTGCGTTGACCGGCATCAGCACATCACAACCGGATGCGGCAAAGTTCTGGCCTGACGTTCAGATTTTCCCGGATGCTGACAGCCTGATCTACCACAGCGACGCCAGCCTGATCGTGGTCACCGCGCCTAACCGGGCACACTTTGCACTGGCCAAAGCCACGTTACTCGCCGGAAAAGATGTTTTGGTGGAAAAACCACTGGCGGTGACGGTGGCGGAAGCCATCGAGTTGCAAAAGTTAGCGGAACGGCAAAAACGCAAACTTGCGGTGTTTCATAACCGCCGCTTTGACGATGATTTCATAGCGGTGCGTCGGCTGGTGCAATCTGGTGCTCTGGGCGATGTACAGCTGATGTATTCACGGTTCGACCGCTTCAGACCCACAGTTCAGGCACGCTGGAAAGAATCAGCAGATCCTGGCAACGGCGTGTTATATGATTTAGCGCCGCATCTGCTGGACCAGGCAATTGCGCTGTTTGGTAAACCTGATGCCATTACGGCCAGCTGCCAGTGTCTGCGCGCTCATGACAGCATGACAGCTGCTATCGACACTTTTCTGCTACAGCTTGATTATGCCGCGAAGCCGGCCGTCAGTGCAGACACTGCTGCAGGCTTGGCCAGTCCGGCGACACCGGCACGACAGGTCTTGTTGAGTTCATCGCCTTATTGCGCCCATCCGGCGCCGCGTTTTGAGCTGCATGGCACTGCCGGCAGTTTTGTCAGCTACCGGTTAGACCCACAGGAGCAGATCCTGCGCGACGCGCTGCAGCAAAGTCCTGCCGCCTTGACCGCGGTCTTTCAGTCCGCCACCTGGCAACAGCGTGCTCAGGGACGTAGCGGCGAGATCTGGCGTGCAACCGGATCTGAGATCAGCCCTTTTTCAACCAGCGATTACGCCGGTTTTTATCAACAACTGGCACTTTTTTTGCGCGACCAAGGGGCGGCACCAGTACCACTGGCAGAGGCGATCTCAGGGCTTGAACTGATAGAGTTGGCTCTGCAAAGCAGCCGCGAGCAACGGACCCTCCATATAGACTGACTGCTTTTGGCCCGACCGCAGTCCTTATGCACCTGAGGCAAGCAAGTGCGGTAAAAATTGTGCTTTACGCTTCCAGAACAGCAGACCGTCACTGCCTTGCTCCAGTGCGCCATAACTCAAATATTCAATGCCTTGCAACCAGGGCATATTGCGGGTCAACAATAGTTCGACCACCTGCAAATGCAATAAACTCATCACGCCCTGCCGCTGAAACTGGGCATGCCCCATCAGTTCAGCGTAGCGCAACATGTTGCCAATCCGGTGCAAACGGGCATAAGCCACCAATTGCTGATTTGTGCTGACTGCGCCTTGCTGATATCCGGCCAGCGGCCTGAACACACCAACATACAGATCCCAATGTTCGGCCAATACCGGTAACTGCAATGGCTGCAGCGCGACCGGTGCCCCGCCAAGATCGGCAAGCTGCAGTGTGAACGCATCCAGCACAGGTCCAAAAGCACGGACCTTGCGCGAGCGACGGATCTCGAGCAGATCAGGGGTATGATTGGCCATCATCAACGGCTGAAAGGTGAAACCAGAACGGCGTGCTTTATCCGCTTCCCGCCAGAAATTACCGGCGTTCTTTTTTAGTTGTCGGTTGAAATCGGCGATCTGTGCGTACTGATGCAACGGCAGCAACATCGCGATGCCGCCTTGCTGCAACAGCCCGGATTGTAATGCCCCGACCTGTAAAAACTGCTGATAATAACGCTGATAACGTGGGATTAAGGGCGAATCGCTGCCCAGATCGCCGGTCAGTTGCAGCTGTGCAATCGGCAGCTGTGGCAATTCGGCCTGCGGGGCAAAACTTTTTAAACGTTGTGGCCGACGCCGTCGAAACCATAAAGGTTCCAGCTGTTGCGTGTACCATTTACTGAGCGCTGCTGCGAACTTACTGAAAAAAGCCAACACCACATCCTGTCCGCGAAAAAACCTGATCCTAAAGCGCTGCCGGCAATAACTCAATCACTCAGTACTGACCGCTTTGTCAGCGCGGGATCAGTTCCAGCGCAGCGCCACCACCCGGCGCTAACGCCAGTTCCAGCACATCGCTCTGGCTGACCGCACGGCGCTGAATTTGATACGCCATCGGGTTGGTTTGCCAGTGCGCGTCCGGCGCATCCAGATACAGCACCGCGTCATACGTTTTATCAGCATCTAAAAACGTCAGCGGCAGTTTGACTGTGCGCGCGTGTTCGTTACTGGTGGCGCCGACAAACCAACGGTTGGAGTGTTTGTCCTGCCGCGCCACCACCAGGTACTGGCCGATTTTACCGTCAAGCGCCACACTTTGTTGCCAGTCGGTGGGTACCGCGTCGATAAAAGCAAAGGCCGGATGCTGTTTGCCGCCCGGCGCATAATTTTCCGGTAAATCCGCCACCATCTGCAGCGGGCTATACAGCGTGACATACAGCGCCAGCTGGTTCACCAGTGTACTCGGCACGCGGTTATTCGGCCGGTGCTTTTGGTAGTTAAAGTTAAAAATGCCCGGCGTGAAATCAATAGGCCCGGACAAACCACGGGTGAATGGAATAATCACGGTGTGATTCGGCGCATTGCCGGTATCCGGACTGCCACCGTTGTATTCCATACCGCGCACCGATTCGCGCGTCATCAGATTCGGATAAGTGCGGCTTAAACCAGTGTCTTTCACCGTTTCATGTGCATTGACCATCACCTGATGCGCGGCGGCGGTATCCACCACTTTTTTAAAGTGCTGCACCATCAACTGACCATCATGCCACTCACGTCCGTCCAGCCGTTTGCCGACATAACCCATCTTGACGCTGTGCACGCCAAGGCGCTGATAATAGTTAAAAGCATCGGCCATTTTTTGCTCGTAATAACTGATGCCAGCGGCGGTTTCATGATGGCCAATCAGGCCCACGCCTTTGGCATTGGCATAAGCAGCCACTTTGTCGATATCAAAACCTTTGACTGGTTTGGTGAAGCTAAATGTCGGCGGCCGTTGCCACCACTGCCCTTCCCAGCCTTGATTCCAGCCTTCGACTAATAAGCCATCGATGTCATGTTTACTTGCAAAATCAATATATTGCAGCGCGCGTGCTGTCGTTGCGCCTTGCTTCGGGCCCGGTGACCAGTCTTTTTCACCGATATGCATCTCCCACCAGATGCCCATATATTTACCGGGTTTGATGTAGCGGGTGTCTGTACCGGCAGCCATCGGTTCATTCAGGTTTAAAATCAGGCTGGAATTCAGTAGTGCCGCTTCGGTCGGCGCGATTTGAATGGTGCGCCACGGGCTTACAAACGGCGCTTTGATGTACACACGATCAGGCAAAGTGTCGCTTGCCAAGGCGGGATTGGCGCCGTGCCACGGCATCAGATCGGCTTTGAGTGTGATATGGTTGTCGGTGATGTTGCGCAGCGTCATCGAGCTGTAATCGACCAGCGCCGCTTCATGCACCGCCACTGCAATGCCATTATCAGTCAGCGTCAGTGGCGTATGCGCCACCGACACCGTCGATAATGCCGAGTTCATATATTGATATTCAAAACTTAAATTGCGGTAGGCTTCAATCCACCAGGCGGAAAAGTTACGGGCAAAAGCAAACTCAGTCAGCTCATCGCTGATCACCAGATCCCCTGCCAATGCCGTTTGTGCCGGCAGCTGATAGCGAAACGCCACCCCATCATCATAACTTCGAAACACCAGCGAGAACTGGCGGCCCGGTGCTTTGGACTCACGCAGCTGCAGCGTCAACTCATTAAAATGATCACGGATCTTACTGCGTTGCCCCCACACCGGCTGCCAGGTTAAATCCTGACTGCGACTGCTGACTTTACCCGCCAGCAAACTTGCTTTTAACGGTGGTTGGCCTTTGAATACCAGCCCCAGTACTGACGGCTTTAACACCGCTTTGCCGCGATAACTGACCTGATAAGTCAGCGCTTCGCCAGATAAGACCAGCTCAACGTTAATCTGCTGGTCCGGCGATAACAACTGCCAGCGCTGCGGCTGTGCTAATGGTTCTTTGGCCTGCACTGCGCCAATTAGCAGCAGTAAGCTCAGCGTCAACATACGACTGATTTGAGGATAAAACGCCATAGCTGCTCCCTTTTTGTTCATCGGTTTCGTTTGTTCCGGTTGCAGTATTAAGCGCGCCACAGCAAATGCTGCGGCTGAAAATTCAGCCTACAGCCTTGAAAAAAAGCAGCCAAGCCCAGGTCCGCAAAAGCGTCACTAACGCCGGCCGGCTGCGGTTGGCGCAGCGGCGGAAACACGCCATACCCCGCCAGCAGGCAATGCCAGGATGTGGCGCCAAAGTGGCTGTCGATTTGCTGGCGAGAGAGTTCGTTGGCTAAGTCACCCTGACGAAACCAGACATCCAGAATTTGTCTGAGTGACTCAGACAGCTGCATATTTTGTTGATTCGCCCGCCAGTAATGGCTGTCACTGCGGCTGCTCAGTTTGTAATGCGCGACGATGTAATCGCGCACCGCCTCAAAGCGCTGATGCACCTGACGGTTAAATTCGGCTTGTCCTTTGAGAGAAAAATCAGCAAAAGCGTCGATAAACTGCTCAATTGAACTTTGCACCAGATGCAGCGCTGTGGCCTCCAACGGCTCAATAAAACCCTGCGATAACCCGAGCGCCAGGCAGTTTTTCTCCCAGCTGCGTGTCACCTGGCCGACTTTCATCTGCAGATGGCGGGCATTGACGTCACTTTCCAGCAACCCCAGGTGCTGACGTAATTCCAGCTCAGCCGCGTCTTTGGATATAAACGCCGAACTGTAGACATAACCATTACCAGTCCGATGCTGCAGTGGAATTTGCCAGGCCCAGCCATGACGAAGCGCCGTGGCGCGGGTCTCCACCGGCGGTATGGCAAAAGCATCAGTGGGTAGCACCACGGCGGCATCGTTAAACAGGTTGCTGGCAAAAGATTCAAACGGCACCTGCAACGTCTGCTGGATTAAGCTGGCGCGAAAGCCAGTGCAATCAATAAAAAAATCGGCGCCAATCGTCTGCATCATGGTGCCGCCGTCCACCCTGGTTTCACCGGTCAGGCTGCCAATGCGACCATCCGCTAACTGATTGACTTGCGTCACAGTCAGCGCCTGATACTGCACACCAAGCGCCAACGCTTTTTGTTTTAAAAACTGGCCTAATAACCCCGAGTCAAAGTGATAGCCATATTCAATCCGAAACGGAAAATTCGCACTGGGCAAAGGCGCCAGTTTTTCCGCCGCCAGATAACCGTTTAACAGAAATTTCTCTGGCGCTGTTTCCACCGCAAGCCCCAGCCGTCGTTTAAAACAATTGCTGTAAAACGCCGTTTCGCTGTGCAGGTCCGGCTGAGAAATAAACGGATGGCTGTAGTCGGCACTGAAGCCCATCGCTTGGGCCGCCGGGCTCCAGTTCACAAAACGGATATTAGTTTTGTAAGTCGCCTGACAAGCCGGCATCCATTCGCTGTCGGCAATACCAAGCTGTTGGAAAAACCGCTGCAGTGACGGCGTTGAGCCTTCGCCAACGCCAATAATGCCGATGTCCGGCGCTTCCAGCAGCGTGATTTGCACTGGCCTTGTCTGTTCAGCCGCAGGCTTTAACCATTTGTTGGCAAACAGCAAAGCCGTCATCCAGCCGGCAGTACCGCCACCGACGATGACAAAATGAAACGGCTGTGCTGTCGAGCCCGCTGCGGCATTCATGGTTCAGGCCTTGCTGTAGCGATTGAGAAATTCATCATGCGACAACATCTGCGCCAGCGGCTGTTGTTTAGCGTCCTGCACTTTGGCCAGGGTCGCTAACAACTCACTCTCAGTTGGCACCTTAGCGGCCGGGTGATAATCGCGCGGCATGATGCCCTGGCCCAGCATGACCTGGATCCAGCTGGCGTCGCGGAAGATGTCGTTGTGATCGTTAAACACCTGCGCCGACTGACGAAACAGCGCCATTTTGTCCTGCAGCCGTGGTGGCACCGCCATATAACGCATATCGCGCCAGAACTCAGAATCATCGCGCTCATTGGCGTGGTAATGCAGGATGATAAAATCGCGGATGGTTTCAAACTCTTGTTTTGAATCAGCGTTGTAATAATCGACGACTGCGTCACTGATGCCCTGATTCGGAAAAACTTTTAACAGGCGGACAATGCCAGACTGGATCAGATGAATACTGGTCGATTCCAACGGTTCAAGGAAACCACTGGAAAGACCAATCGCCACCACGTTTTTCGCCCACTGCGTGCTGGTACGGCCGGTTTCAAACGAAATTTTACGCGGCTCCGCCAATGCTTTACTGTCAAGATTGGCCATTAAGGTGCTGCAGGCTTCGTCATCGCTTAAATAATCCGAGCTGTAGACCATGCCATTGCCATTGCGATGGGTCAGCGGGATACGCCATTGCCAACCGGCTTTGTGCGCAATGCTGCGGGTGTATGGCAAGGTTTTGGCAAAACGTTCGCTGGGTACCGCTAAAGCGCTATTGGCCGGCAGGTATTTGGCCCAGGATTCATAGCTGACGCCAAGCGTCTGACGGATCAGTAATGCGCGTAAACCGGTGCAGTCGACAAATAAATCGCCGTGAATTTTGCGGCCATCTTTGAGTTGCAGCGCTTCAATATGACCAGAAACGCCATGCTGCTGCACTGCTTCAATCATGCCTTCGGTGCGTTTGACACCGGCAGTTTCAGCGATTTTACGCAAAAACTGGCCATACAATGCCGAATCAAAATGATAGGCATACGGCATTTCATACACCGGATTCGGCGTTTTGATGATATTAAATTTGCCGGCTTCGCAGCACAGGTAATTTAAATCGTAGTCCCATAAGGATTGCTGTAGCCCGGCTTGCTTCGCGCGTAACCAATAATGCTGGAAATTACAAAAACCCAGGCTGGCGCCCGGCGCGCCGAAGGTGTGGTAATAGCTTTCGCCCGGCTTTCGCCAGTTTTCAAATTTGATGGCCAGCTTCATCGTGGCATGGGTGTCACGTAAAAAGGCTTTTTCATCCAGGCCAAGATACTGATTAAAAATCTGGATCGGCGGAATAGTGGCTTCGCCAACACCGACAATGCCAATGTCGTCCGACTCCACCAGTTCAATCTCAACGCTGTCCGCCAGTACTTTTTTCAGCAGTGCCGCCGTCATCCAGCCAGCCGTGCCGCCACCGGCAATCACCACTTTACGGATTGGTTTACCGGCAGAACCGGTTGCTGGTGTTTGATGCATAACAACTCCGTTGTAAAATAATGTATGGGTCTGGACTCTGCCATCACTGAAAGACTACACCAATACATTAAAAAAAGGCCTCAATACCAAATACTTATTGAGGCCTGCTACACAAGTCAGTTCACGAAGGGCATCGCCTGACCTGTGCCTCTACCGGGTCGGTTTACTTCCTAATAAAACGCGTAGTTCACGTTCAGCATGTAAGTCGGGCCAAACTGGCGACGCGTGGTGACGATGCCATCATCATTGACAGTTTCTTCATCCACATCGGTCAGATTGGTACCTTGCAGCGAAACGCGCAGACCGTGTAACGACGTGAAATTGCTTTCGGAGAAATCGTAACTGATTTGTGCATCGACCAGCGTCACGCCATTGCGACTTGCAGTAGAAATTTTGTTCGAACCACCACGCTCGTAGGTCAGGAAGTCGGAACGGTCCGTGCCGGCTACCCGCACCTCAAAACCATTTTTCTCGTAGTACGCCGTTAACGAAAACATCTTGTCAGACTGGCCAGGGATCCGGCTGCCGTCATTCAGTTTGGCGTCGATTAAGGTACCCGATGTTGCCACACCAAAGCCTTCCAGCACATCAGAGAACTTGCTGAACGGCACGTTGGCAGTCACTTCCACGCCATGCACACGACCGGTCAAACCATCTTCAAAGTAGGAGAAATACCCGTAGTTCGGTGGTGTCGCTTTTGCGCCGGCGGCAAAGAAGATGTCCGCCGGGCCATAAGTGCCGGCCTGATCAATGATGCGGTCATGGAAGCCAGGGATAAAATAGTTGGCACCACTGTTGGTTTCATCATTAGTGAAGTTAATCAGTTTGTTACCGTCACGGGTCCAGTTGACTAAATCTTTGTAGAAAGCCGTGACCGACAAGTACCCTTCTTCCTCGAAATAGCTTTCAAATGCCAGGTCGAAGTTATTCGCTTCCAGCGGCTTTAACAGCGGATTACCGGCAAATTTCGACCAGGGTGAACCGTAAGTTTCCACGGCGGCAGTGCTGTTTGGTATCGCAATCAGGTCGATGTTTTGGTCAAACTTAACAAAACCGGACGCTTTCATCTGGTCGATACGGGCGCGGCTGATGGTTTTGTTGGCGGCAAAACGCACAAAGTTATTGTCCGATACTTCCATACTCAGGTTCAGGCTTGGCAGTACATGGCTGTAGCTGTCGCCTTGTTCGGTGATACAGTCAGCATCCACTTGTTTGTCGCTGTTGGCATCGCAAACCGCAAAGTTAGCGCCAACCACACCAATGAAGCCGCTGGAAGACTGATCGGTTTTGACATATTGCATACCGACGTTACCAGTGACCGGCAAACCGGCAACCTGTGTTTCAAAATCTGATTTGAAGTACACAGTTGTGACTTCTTCGTTCACCTCGTAAGAATCACCCAGGCGATCCGGCTCTAACAAACCTGCGTCGTTCAGTTTGTAGGTGCCGTCGTTGTAAGGCGCGAAACCATCATAAGCCACCACCTGACCCAGGCCTGCCCAGGTTAAATCCGCCAGACCGTTATACAGATACTGGCTTGGAATAGCGGTTGAAAACGGATAAGACGTAGCGGTGGCAAAGAAACCTTTGTTGTCTTTGTCTTTAAAGCGATCGGAATAATTCACGCCAACCGTTAATTTGTTAAAGATGCTGAGTTCAATATTACCCACAGCTTCTAAACGGTAGGTTTTCAACTCTTCACTGAAATCGGCATAGTTCAGGAAGCCGTCTTGTGCGTTGAAATAGCTATACGGGTCGCCGTTGGCTTGTTTCACATTGGTCGCAAACTGGCTGGCAATGTTGGCCATACCACCGCCCCACACCTGTGGACCGGTCAATTGCAATGCTTTGGCATCAGCAAAGGCTCCCAGCCCAGTCAGCTTGGTGAAGAACACACCATCCGGGCTCATTGTGAATTCACGGGAACCTAACTGTGACGCGTCCAGCGCACCGGAGCGGGCTAAACCGGCATATGACTCACCGCGTAAATCACGTTTGCTCGATTCACTGCTGGCGAGATCCAATTCGACTTGCCAGTTATCGTTCAGCTGATACTCGACGTTCAGACCAAATGTCTGCAAATCACCGTCTTTTTTCAGCGGATCTGTGCGCAGTACCGGATTGGCGCCAACTTGCGTGCCAGTAGTGTTGGTGCCACTGCCCGTTACATTGGCAGACGAAAACGGTTCAATAAAACCACGTAACACGCCGGAATCAGAATAATCGATATCCAGTACATCAAATACGATGTTCAGTTTTTCGTTTGGCTGATATTGCAGCACTGTAGAAATAGTATCGCGCTCCAGCTTGGTGCTGATAGACGCAATATCAAGGCCGGTTGGCAACACCTGCCCGGCCGCATTGGCGCTGTAACCCCAGACGCCGTATTTACGCTGGTTGTTTGGTGATTCAGTCGATGCCAGTGCCACAGCGAGACCTAAAGTGTCATCGGCGAATTTCTCGACAAAAGACAACGCATAACGTTTGCCTTTGTTATCAAATTCCGGGTTGTCAGAATCGCGGCTATTCGATTCATAGTTGCCGTTCACGGTCAGCGTTTCTTTGGCCTGCAGCGGACGCACGGTGCGTAAATCGACAGTACCGCCAATGCCCTGCACCATCAGCGTGGCGTCTGTGGTTTTGTAGATGGTGGCGCCGGTCATGATTTCTGACGGGTACAGGTCGTATTCAACACCACGGTTGTCACCAATCCCAATCAGTTCACGGCCATTTAATGAGGTGCCGGTGAAATCTTCTTTAAAACCGCGCACCGAGATGCCGGAGGTGCGGCCGCCAACACGCTCACCGGCAAGGCCAGGCAAACGCGATAAAGATTCAGCAATCGATGAATCCGGTAACTTACCGATGTCTTCTGCCGAGATGGCTTCGACAATGGATGAGTTATCCATTTTTTCCGCCTGAGAACGGATCAACGAGCCGCGGATGCCGCGTACTGCGATCACTTCGACGGCTTCACCTGATTTCGCCTGCAGCCGCGGCAGCTTGTTGCTCTGCCGCAGTTGCAGACACCGACCAGATGGCGGACGAGACTGCGAGTGACAGTAAAGCGGGTTTAAATAGTTGTGTTCTCATTTGGTTATCCCTTGTCGATTTGTGTTGCTTATAAGTGTGTTGTGTTTACTTAACTCTGTAACTGCGTACGCGGCACGGGTCTGTATAGTTTTGCGCGGCCGCCGTTACTGCTGACTTTGTTTTACCGGGCATTGTTTACCGGCTTTTTACCGGGCATTGTCGTCAGCAGCAGGTTTAATCTATCTTAATCGTTTAAGTTGCTTTGGCAAAAAAACAACATTCTCAGCGTCGCTGGATGTTGTTGCTATGCGTCAGTAATTTTGCATCGTATGCGTCAAATACTTTCAACTTAATCGTTTTAGAACATCTAAAAAAAACAGTCAAGCCTGTTCGTAAAATAATCAGTTAAAAGTTTGAACTTTTTTAAGCTGGCTGCGTTGAAACACGGTTTTGGCCACTATCAGCCGCCTTGCGATTATCACCGGCTTGCAGGGACCGGAGATTGTACTTCAGTCAGGTTTATTTTGAGCTGCTCGACAGTTTGTAGTTGATAACGCATTTTGAGCTGGGCGATTTCATCTTGATATTGCAGAAGAAACAGATCAAAACGTCGCAACAGGTCGCCTTGATCACGGCTGGATAAATGAAAACCGACGCTCGAGAGTGGCAGCAACCGGCCAATTTCCACCGCATCAGGCTGTCCAAGCTTTTTTAGCAAATGCTTGGCGACATGCCATTCAACATCGGCCGCATCCACACGCTTTTTCAACAGCATTTGTAAGGCTGTGGTTGCATCACCAGTCTCAACCAGATCAAAGGCATAATTTTGCTGCACGGCCAACAGGTGGTCCGGCGTAAAGCCGCGTGGTATGGCGATAGCCCGGATAGCGGATAACTCTATGTGCCCTTCGCCGCGGCGAACCACCGTAGAGCCGATAATTCCGGTGATTGACTGACTAAAATACAGCGGCTGCGACTCACCTTTGGCACTATGCCACTGCGGATTGTCCGGATACACCAACTGGCAATCCGGATTATCCTGCAACCGCTTAACCGGCAGTGGCAACAAGCTGATTCTCACTCCGGTTTTAGCAGTAAAAAGAGCAAACAAATCAGCTGCATAACCACGTCCTGGCAGCGTGCTGAAATCATAATGTGGGTAATAATCGATATTTTGCACGCAGATGCGCACCGCTGCAGCGCGGGCCGGCAGAACAGCCCCCACCAACAAAAACCAAATCAGGATCCTGCATATCGTCATCAGTGGACCAGCCTAACCTGCGACCGCAGCAAATTGGCTGATAAAGTCCGGCACAAAAGGCCGGCCGCTGGCATTCAGGGCTGTGCCGGTGATTAATGCATCGAGCATCAGTTTACCGTCAATAGTACGTAGTACTTGCTGGCGAAACCCAAACCGCACTTTGGACACCGGCTGATATTCGACCGTGACGATAAATCGATCGCCGCTTTGCAGCGATGCTTTGTAATCCATCTCAGAGCGGACCACTACCAGGTTAATTTTTTCCCGGGCAAGGGCAGCAAAATCAACACCGCGTGATAACAAATATTCATGGCGGGCATGCTCCAGATAATGAAAATACACGGCATTATTGACGATGCCCTGCATATCACACTCGTAATCCCGCACTTTAAAATCCAGCGAAAACAAGTTGCTCATCAATAGTATTTCCCTATTTTTGCAAAACTCTATTGTAACCTATTCAACTGTTTAGCTGGTCGAAGCAGACGCATCTGGACTTAACAGACTTTCCAGACAATGCTCGCTGACACCATAAAACTGTTTCAGTGCACTGACCTGCGCCAGCACCGCCTGTTGGCCGGCCGCTGACAATGGCGTCTGGCGTTTAATCGCCAGGATCATTTTGTTTTTGCTGGTGTGTTCCAGCGCGATAAATTCAAACACCTGTGTGTCGTAACCGTGCGCTTCGAGCAGCAACGCGCGGATGCCATCCGTCAGCATTTCAGCTTCCTGCCCCAGGTGAATGCCATGTTGCAACAGCGGTGACAACACGGCCGGACTGTGCATCTGTGGCCGGATTTGTTTATGGCAACAAGGTGAACACATGATCACACTGGCGCCGGCGCGAATGCCCATATGGATCGCATGGTCAGTGGCCGTATCGCAGGCATGCAGCGCAATCATCACATCAAGACCGGTACTTTGGTAATGCTGCACATCACCTTGCTCAAAGCGAATGCCGGTCTGATTCAGCCGCGCCGCCGTGGTGTTGCATAAATCCACCAGGCTCTGGCGCAGTTCAACGCCAATCACCGTCCCCTGGATGCCGATCTGTTGCAGATAGTGGGCAATGGCAAACGTCAGATAAGCTTTACCAGACCCAAAATCTGCCACCTGCAAAGCCGGGCGCTGTGCCAGACCACTTTCTTTCAGAGCTCTGGCAAAAATCTCGATAAACTTATTGATTTGTTTCCATTTTTTTTGCATCGTCGGCGCAATTTGGCCATCGCTGCCATTGATGCCCAGCTCGCGTAAAAATGGTGCCTGTGGATCAATCCAGCGTTGTTTTTCGCGGTTGTGCTGCTGTGGCTGCATATCTTGCTGCTGATTGGTTTTGCGTTTATTCAGCAGTGCTTTGCCTTTTTTCGATATCGTCAGCTGGATTTCCATGCCATTGCATTCCAGCAACGCGGCTTTAAATTGAGGCCCGAGCCATTCACTCAGTAACGGTTGCAGCGCTTGTAGTGACAGGTTTTTCGTCTGGTCAAAGGTTTTGTTTTCAAACAACACACTGAGCTGGGTGCCGGTTTTTAATAAAATCGGCCGGATCTGCAATCGTTGCAGTTCGGTCTGCGGCCCTTCATAGCGGGATAACACCAGACGAAGCAGCTGGTTTTGTTCAAATGCTGCACAAAACTGCTGAATGAATTCAGCCAGCTCGGCAGAAATATCGGCTTGGGTCATCGGTATTATCCTGCAAATTGACCGCGACAAAGCGCCAGATCTTAACACCCAGCAGTCGCATAAAGCCGCGCAGTATATCAGAAGGCGCTGCGCTCAGCGCGACGGCGCAATGCTGATTTCGCGCTGCACCGCGGGCATTTTCAACCAATAGGCGGCCTGTTGCAGCGGCGTGTTGGCCGGCAGAAGGGGATTGTCCAGGTGAAACACTAACGACTGGTTAAATCGACTGAGCGGAAACACCTGCCGGGCGATTTGATGTTGCTGCAAAAATTGCAATAACTCACCGCTTTGTGCCAGTTGGTCCAGGCCTTTTTCCAGCCGGCTGGCCAGCGCAGTGTTGTTCTTTTTGACGAAAAAATACATCGCAAAGGGGTAATGTAATAACACGCTGCTGCTGAACTCCAGATCCGGATACTGTAACTGAAAAGCTTTTTGTTCGATCGGGCCTTCAAACAGGCTGCGGGGAAAATAATCACAACGCTCCCGTCGCAGCATCTCCAGCATCTGGTCATGCCGCTCTGCGGTGACCACATGAAGACCTGCGGCCCGCATAATGGCCGTATCAGGCCACAATTGGCCCTGACAGGCCATCAGCCGCTTTAACTCGGCAAAATCGCTGATTTGGCCAAAAGCCAGCCGGTCAACTTTGCGGATGATAAACCCACGCCAGCCAAGGCCCCCGGCCAACAATGGCACCCGCACCGGCAACAAATCACGCTCTAATTCCGGCGACGTGCCGAAGTGATGTACATCAATGAAATCCTGTTTCATCAGCAAATAACGATAATCACCCAGCGGCGGTGGCGGCTCCAGTTCCAACCTGGCAGCGCCATATTCGGCGGCTGTGCGGTCGAGCACCAGCTGTAACAAATCGCGGTAATACACCACGCTGGCTTCCGAACTGGACTGCAGCCCGAGAATGCGGACAGACTGCGCCGGCGCAGCTCCGAGCCATAAACTGCACAGCAAGATCAGGACAGATAAAAATCGCATCAACAGCTCCGGTTCACCACACCTCCATACTATAGTGGAGGCTGCTGAAGGCCGGCAAGCGTCCAGCCGTTGGCACACAACACTGCTGACCCTTTACAAAGCCGGATCCCCTCGTTAGCATGCGACGGGACCGGCGTCGTTGTCTGGCCGGTGCAGGTTTATAAGGATCAATATGTTACGTCAATTTATTCTGATCACGCTGACCAGTCAGCTGCTGGCCTGCGCCAGCATCAGCAAAAACGAATGTTTGTTGGGCGACTGGTATAGCCTTGGCGTCAACGATGGCAAAGCCGGCGAACTGAGCAGTAAATTCCGCGACTATCAAAAAGATTGCGCCGACCATGGCGTTACGCCCGATTTTAAAACTTATCAGCAGGGTCATAGCCAGGGGCTGGTTTTTTTCTGTGATTTTCCACACGGCGAAGCCTGGGGTCGTGCTGGTAAGGACTACAATACCGCTTGTACCGGACCGATGGAACCGGCATTTCGCAGTGGCTTATCAGCAAGGACAACGCTGGTATAAAGCGAAAAAGGTGGTCGACGATATCGCGTTGGCCATCAACGATCTGCAAAACCGGAATCTGACACTGCGTGAAGATATCTATGCGATTAATCAGCGTATTGCTGTTGAACAAAATGCATCAGCCCGGGCGGCGCTGTTAAATCAGGCTGACCGGCTGCGCTATCAGATGGAAGGCTACAATCAGGAAATTGGCCGGCTGCAGATCCGTATGGCACAGGCAGAAGCCAATTTCGCGCCGCTCAATCGCTGAGCTGGCGCTAGCGCGTCCGGCACCATCAGCGTTTAGTCACTTTGCTGCTGATACACCTCAGATTGTTGATACCTTAACCAGCCCCACTGATTAATCAGCTGTTGCGCGCGCTGCTGATCTGCTGCAGATAGCTGTGCAAAATCCTGCCACGGCGCAGCGTCGCTGCGCCGAAAATGCTGCTGGCGAAAGTCATATAACATCCGACCGTCCGCATCGACTCTGGCAATTTGTTGTGGCGAGCGTACCAAACCGACGACCTGCAACACCCCTTCCGCCGTCGCGGGTGATGTCACATCTTGTGCCGTAGCCAGGATCAATGGCGCCAGATCAGCATGGCCAAAAACCCCGGGATAAGTCACCTTGCGATTGCTGACCAGCACCACACGGGTTTGGGTATCATTGAGCTGATGGCCGTGGCCGAGAAAGCCGTCGTCAAATAAAGACTCACCATGATCTGAGGTATAAAACTGCGTGCTCTGTCCGGCGATCCCTTGTTGTTGCATCAGCTGTTGCAGCTGTCCAATCAACCAGTCGGCATTGGCTACGGCATTGTAATAACTCAGTTGCAACAACGTCTTATTTGCCGGTTGCATTTGCTGGCGGTTAATCGACCGCGTGGTCAGTAACGGCAACATCTCTTGGTGGTGATATGGATAATGTGCTGCCTGCACATTCAGATAAAAAAACTGTGGCTGCTGCCAGTTCACCGCACCAAATCGCTGTTGCAGCTGGCGCAATAAGCGTTGTTCACTCAACCGCAATGCTCCGGCATTCAGCGAAGGATCCAACCGGTCTGACAGCGCCGAATCAGCATCAAAATAATACTGGCCTTGGCGTTTTAGCCGGGCACTTGCCAGTACGTCGCCAAAACGCTCAGCTTGCGCTGATAGCACATTCAACTGATATCCGCGCGCCTGCAGCGCATCCAAGAAATTCTGCTGTGGCGGATGATAACTGAGACTGCGGTTAAACAAGGCTTTTAAAGAGCTGGTGGTAAAGCCGGTATGGCTGTAAGCATGCTCACTATAACTACCTTGCCGGGCCAGCGCCGCCAGATGTGGCATCACGGCCTGGCCATTGCTTTTGGCAAACAACGCATCAGCCCGCACACTTTCCAGCACCACTAAAAAAATATGCTGACCGGCCTGCAGTGGCAGCTGCAGCAACGCATCAGCTGAGTTTGCTGGCAGCAACGGCAGATCACCGCCAATGCCGTCTTCATCAATGCCATTGCCCGGCACATCCATCGCGCCCGGATACAAGCTGGCATTAAGCGGCTGACCGTCGGCTTTTATGCCAAGAGCACCATACCCATCAAAATCAACATCGGTCAGCCGGTTCAGCAACTGTGCCAGTACCTGCTGCGACAGTTTCTTCTCCAGACCAAAGCGATAAGGTTGCGCTGTTGCCACCCATTGCAGCTGTAACGGAAACAGCAGCAACACCAACAGTGCGGTATAACCCCACCAGTGCTGCGCATCATTGATCGGTGTCCGGTAGCGGCGAAATGCCAGATGGATGCAATATAACAAGGCGATGCCAAGCAGCAGACCAAACATCACCGGCAACAAATGCTGGCTCAGCTCCGTCAGCACCATGCTGATCGCGGCGAGTACACTGCCACCACCAAGATTTGCCAATACCTGCCAGTCCAGATTATCACCAAAATACTGATATAACTCAGTGCCTACCCAGCTGTAACTGCCGTAACTGAGCAGCACAAACAGCGCGAACCATAAATGACTGCGGCTGCTGGTCTGAAACCGGCACAGCAGGTTGTACAACATAAAGGCGCAGATTAATGCACTGAGATCGGCCAGCCAGCCGGCTAAAGACATACAGCACACGTTCTGATGTCAGCACAAAGCTATGTGGCTGTAAAAAGCCCCCACCACTGAACAACTGATATTTGTGCTGCAGCAGTGCCAGTTCCAGCACAGAACACAACAGACTTAAGCCCAGTAATAACCAGACAGAACGACGATCGGGACGCGGCAACAACCAGGACAACAGGAAAACCTTGTGAAAAGACCAGTATTCGGCAGAGTTGCCAGTATGCCCGCTGTATCAGCGCTGTGCAACGCCAGACCATTCAGCTTGGATAATGATAAATGATCTCCACTAACTCAATGGGCGCATGCTCCTCGTCAGAGGCGAACTCAATGACGATATCAAAGTCGTCGCGATATAACTGAAAGCGGTCACCATAATCCTGCATGTCCGGAAACGCCAGCCGCAGACCGGCTTTGCTGACTGGAATTTGCAGTGCTTTGAGCAATTGCGGGATTTGGTCCTGTTGCTGCGGATTGCGTTGGATCGGTGTAGTTACTTTGAGCCGGCTGATTTTGTCTTTTTGCATCAACACATGCAGCTGTGTGGTCGGCAACCACCAGATTAAATTGCGGCGCTGCGCCAACTGATGCACACGCAAATTCGGTAGCAGTTGGCTGGCCAGCGGTTGCTGACGAAGATTGCGGACATTCACTGATTCGACAAACGTCAGCACGTCGCCAAGCTTTGCTTGTTGTAATGGGCTCTTCACCAGCTGATCTGGTTGACCGCTCAGCCGGAAAGTGGTCAGCAACGCCGTGTTTTTTTGTACCGATTCAGGATTAAACTCTTCAAACCGCACAGTGAGTTGCTGCGTCCCCAGCTGACGTCGCCACAATAATGCTGATTTTTTTTGCCAGGAGCCAAGCTGCAGTCCGGCCTGGACCATATCAGCTTTATAAGGCACTTTGCCATCAACCAACCAGGGCTTTTCGTCAAACTCCGGATGAAATTCCAGCAGATTCCGCCCGACACCACTGAGGACCTCGCTGTCGGTAAACACCACTTTTACCAACGGATCCAATAAGACCCAGAGTCGCCGGCCATAACCAAGCAATCTGGCGCCATCCTGCAACACCAGGTCGGCGGAAGGCGTGCCCCACAATGCCTGCACTTGTGCGGCCGTCATTTTCGGTTTAACGCCCATTGCACCTTCGGTCAGGGACACATGCATATGCGGCGGAGTGATCGCTTTGTATTCCGGCTCAGCCCGGGCAAAAGCGACCACGGTATTGATTGAGGTTTTGATTTCCAGCGTGCCCAGATTCTGCCGGATCTGCCGGCTATTGCCGGGATCTGCGCTGGTATCTGACAGTGCATCATTGCCATCACAGAACCGAAACAATTCCAGTTGCACATGCACTTCAGAATTACCGCCTGGCGCTTTATATTCAGACTGTTTCAGCTGTTGTAATAACACCGCATCAAAGCGCCGAGCGCTGGCATTCTCACGCATTTGTTGCAAATAACGGGCGACTTCAGGTACGTCGCGTAACTGTGGAAAACGCAGCAGGTTGCTGTTACGGACTCTCAAGGTGGTCTTCACCGGGATCACGTCGTCCTGCTTGCACTCCGGCAGAAATTCGACAATTGGTGCCAGGCTTTCGGCATGAAGCGGCAAGCTGCTCAGCAACAACAATGTCAGCAAAGTCCAACAGCAATGCATCCTGCCACCCTTTTCAAAAACAACCTCAATTAAACATTGTTTTAACATATCTCTAAACATCAGACGATGCAAGCTGACTAAGTTGCCGGTCATGCCAGCGACTAAGCAACAACAACGCCAGCACCGCACCGAGCAATGCAAAGGCCATATCTGCCTGCGTATCCCAGGCATAACCCTGCGTGCCGAGAAATTCATCAGCGCCCTGCCCTAACATCACCGCAGCGGCCCATTCAATGAGTTCATACCCGGCACTGATCGCGAGCACGATACACAGCAACAGAAACTGCAACATCTTTTTGCCTTGTACATAGCTGCCGCGCAGCAGGATCTCACGGGCGACCAGTACTGGTACAAAGCCTTGCATCAAATGACCAATTTTGTCATAGGGGTTACGGTCCAGCGCAAACCAATCCATTAGCCAGAAGCCAAGCGGCCCCCGGGCATAACTATAAGCACCGCCCAGAATTAATACTGCGGCATGGCACAGGATCAGGCTATACAACAAAGGGGTCAGCGGATAAGACTGCCGGCTGCGCCACAGCAGCGGCCACACCAGTAGCACCGGGAAAATCTCCAACAGCCAGGTTGTCCGGTCAAAGGGCGCCCAGCCGGACCATAACAACAGGATCGCCAACAAGGCAGAACCAGCGGAAAATCGCATCGCAGAAATCATCAGTCACCAATATCAGCTATTACTGAATCAATGTAAGCAGTTACAAGACTGAGGTAAAGCCTTCATTGAGGTGAATTTTGTTAAATAATGGATAAATATTGAGTTTTTTTATGATACGAAGCGCACAGAATGGCCGCAATCAGTTCAAAGTGCCATTTTCTTGTGGCAGTACCGGTTCCAATGCGCCGCGAGGTGCAATCTGTTAACCATCAGCACGTTGCCAGGCATCCAACTGTCTGGGCGAACAAAAAGCATGTGGCAACCCAGAAACCGGATCAATAAACTGCAACTGCTGCGCCAATAACTGCAGCGGCCCGGGCTGCGCCACATTTTTACTCAGTAAATGCGGATAATAAGGATCATATAAAATTGGACAGCCAATGGCCTGCATATGCAGACGCAGCTGATGCGTTTTCCCGGTATGCGGAGTCAGCCGAAATAACCCAAGTTGCTCGCGACGATCCAGCAGTTGCAGCGTCGAATGGGCGTTCGGTTCGCCGGGGATGATTTGCATCAGAAAGCGTGGCTGACTTTTTTCGATGCGATTGTGCAATTCAAATTGCTGTGGCAACAATGCGTCGCGCAGAGTGACTGGCAGTTGCGCCACGGCCTGATAGGTCTTGCTGATTTGCCCGGTCGCGAACAACTGGTAATACGCCGGCCGGCTTTGTGGATTCAGCGAAAACAACACGAGTCCGGCCGTATCCCGATCTAAGCGGTGCACCGCAGCGATGTCATCTAGTCCGGTATCGCGGCGCAGCCGCTCCAGCAGGCATTCATTGACAAATTCTCCGCCCGGGATCACCGGCAAGCCATGCGGTTTACAAGCCAGCAGAATATGTTCGTCCTGATACAGGATCTGATGTGGTGCCGCCACCACTGGCTCTGCCACCACTTCACGGTAATAGCACAAACGCCGGCTGGGTAAAAATGGCGTCGCCATTGTCACCGGCTCACCGCTGTGCCAATGCATTTTGCCATCGCGTAAACGCGCGGCCCAAATCTCTGGCGCAATACGCGGAAACTGGCTACAGACAAACTGAAACAGGTTGTCCCAGCCCTGATTGATGGGTGGTAAGGTAATTTCGGAAGGCCGGGCCGCTCTGGACATGATGACTCCTTTTACCAGCGGCGCGCATCATAACAAATCACACGCTTTAAAGCGCCGCCAGCACCAGAATTGCAGTCAGTAGGATCAGCGTGCAGGCGCGTAACAGCCGCTGGCGCAATCCGGCACTGCCCAACGTACAGACCAATATGGTCTTCACCAGCGTATTGCTAAGCACGGCAATCACCAGGGCCGTTGCAGCCAGCTGTTCCCTGCCTGCCTGCTGTGCATATTGCGCCATCGATAAAGTGATAGCATCGACATCAGTCGTACCGGCGATAGCAGATACAAGATATAAGCCTTCCGCCGGAGCATAGTGTTCAGTCAGCTTCACCACCAGCAACACCGCCGCAAACATCAGACCAAACTGACTGGCGGCCCACAAACTAAAAGGGTTGCTGACGCTGGTTGCTGAGTTCGCCTGCAGTTGGGGCGCCCGGCGATAAAAGTACGCGGCCAATAATAAGGTCACCAGCGCCATCGCGCTGATCGCAGGCCACAACGGAGCCAACAGTGGCAGATAAACAATCCCTACCATTAATAAAACCCGCAATGACATCACGGACCACGCCAGCAAAATACCACAGGCTAATGCGTCGTCCTGATTGTCCGCGGCCTCTGGTTGTTTACTGAGTCTTGCAAAACTCAGACTGACCGCAGTGGATGAAACCAAGCCCCCGGCCAGTCCGGCCACCGCCGTGCCACGCGCAGGACCTAACAGCCGGGTCGCAATATAGCCGACCAGCGACAACAACGAGATTAAGATGACCAGCAGCCAGATCTTATAAGGATTAAACGCCTGCCAGGGGTCTATTGAGTGATCCGGTAATAACGGCAACACGATAAAAGTGGCGATCAGCAGTTTCAGCCCGGCATAAAGATCGTCATTGCCGATTTTATCGACCAGACCGTGCAGCGGTTGTTTAAAAGCAAGAATGGCCGAAGTGATAATCGCCAGTGCGACCGCGATCCCGGCATGGCCATGCATGACAGCGCCTCCCAGCAAGAACACCAGCACGGCGCTGAGTTCGGTGGTCAGGCCCGGCATTGACGGCTCTTCACGTTGCTTGCGGTTATAGGCCGCCAGTACCAGCAACGCAACCACCGCCAACACGGCCAGTTCCGGCCAGGGTTGCTGCAACTGCAAACCAAGCCAGGCGCCGACGGCACCCAGCAGCGCAATTAACATAAAAGTGCGCACACCGCCAAAACTGCTCAAATTACTGACTTTATGTTTTTCCCGCTCAATACCGACCAATGCGCCGATCGCCAGCGCATAGGCGAAGTTCTGTAACAGGAGCAGTTCGGTTTGCATTAAAACCTGCAGTGATTTAAAGCACAATGGGATGATTTCAGCATTAATTCTGCGCTAAAGCTATGAGCTGGCGCAATTTTTTGCCAGAAAGCAGAAAGGCGCCACAGCGCCTTTCTTTCAGTACCACAGCGCCGAAAGGCCTTATGGCTTTTTATGCAACTCGAACCAGGCCAGTGTGTGTTCAATTTTGGCGATCATCCGGCTCGGCCGGCCGGCGATACCATGCGGTGAGCCCGGTACCCGCACCAGAGCGGTCGGCACATGCTGCAGCTTCAGCGCCTGATACAGCTGCTCAGATTCACTGATCGGTGTACGACGGTCAGCTTCACCGGTCATAATCATTGTCGGCGTTTTGATTTTACCAACATTGGCGATCGGCGAACGCTGCCAATAATGATCCAGATGTTCCCAGGGCACACCAGGGAACTGGTGGTAAGTCTGATACAAATAACTATCCCCGGTCAGCACTTTACTGACCCAGTTAATAATTGGTTTGATCACCGCCGCCGCACGATAGCGGTCAGTCAGACCAATGGCATAGGCTGTGGCAATACCGCCGGCTGAGCCGCCGGCAATATAAACGTTGTCGGCATCAACAAAACCCTTGGCGATCATCGCGTTGACGCCGGAGTCATGGTCGGCATAGTCTTCCGGTGAGCTGTATTTGTTGTGCAATAACAGTGCAAAACGTTCACCATAACCGGTGCTGCCGCGATGGTTGTCATAAAACACCACATAACCTTCACGGGCAAACCGCTGCATCTCAGCACTGAAATGTGGGCCATAAGCCAGATGTGGCCCACCGTGAATTTCCAACATCATCGGATATTTTTTCGTCGGGTCAAAATCTGGTGGCGTGATATACCACCCCTGCATCGGCTCGCCATCAAAGGATGATTTGTAATTGATTTCATGTACCTGGCCGAGTTTTTTATGGCCCAGTAAATCTTCATTCAGCTGAGTCAGCTGGCGCACCTTGCCATCCTGCCACAAAGCAACATCAGCCGGACGCGACGCGTCACCTTTGGTAAACACCAGTTTTTCTGCACTTTGCTGATACTCACCGCTTAAATACGGCTGCGGTAAGCCGGTGCCGGATAACTGGTCGGTCAGCTGCTTCAACTCACCGTCTAAATCCAGCAGTGCCACTTTACGCAGGCCTTTTTCATCATATTGTACCGTCAGCTCGTCATTGCTCCACCAGTCTGGCGCGGTCAGATCTAAATCCAGCGCGGCACCAATGTCGCGACTTTTGCCGGACGCGACGTCCAGCACTTTGAGCTTGCCATTGGCGAACGGCAACCTGGCATTGCTGCCCCACAGGTAAGCCAACTTTTTGCCGTCCGGTGAGAATACCGGACTGGTTTCCTGCCCTGGCACTGCGGTCAGTTGTTTCAGAGCTCCCGAGCGGAGGTCTAGCTGGTACAAATCGCTGTCACGTGGCTGATACTCCCAGTCTGGTGCCAGATTGGCGGAAAACACCAGGGCTTTGCCGTCCGGACTGAAGGTCAGATCGTCGCCATAACTGCGATCACCACTGGTGAGCTGACGCGCCGTACCACCGTCACTACTGAGTAAAAACAGGTGACGGTATTCCGATTTCAAAAAACCCTGACCGTCGGCCTGATACTGCGCACGGTCAATGACAATTACCGGTTCAGACCAACTGGCATCTTTAGGCTTTTTCGGCATTTTGACCAGCGTCGTTAACTTTGACGGTGTCGCCGGCAGATTCATCGTGAAGGCCAGTTGTTTGCCATCCGGCGACCAGGTCAGGTTCGATGGATTTTTATCTAACCGGCTCAGCTGGGTATTTTGCGCAGTTTTGACCCAATGCAGATGGATTTGCGCTTTACCACTTTGATCGGAGATAAACGCCAGCCGGCTGCCATCCGGCGCCCAGCGTGGCTGGCTGTAATTAAACTTATCGGCATATAGCGGCGTATGCTGGCCGCTCGCCACATCAATTTGCCACAACGCCATACGGGCGCGGTCCGTCATGATGTCGTTACTATTGCGCACATACACTATGGTACGGCCATCTGGCGATAACTGCGGATCACTGGCCCATTCCAGGCCAAAAATATCTTCGGATTCAAAATAGGCGGGCTGAACCAGCGGTGCGGCCATGGTTGGAACCGCTGTCGCTGCCAACAGATTAAAACTGCCAAAAACACCGGCTGCGACGCTCAGTCCTGCAGCCTGGAAAAAAACGGATGAACGCGATTTAACTGAAAACACAATAACACTCCCTGAGTTGATGAAATCAACACTAAAAGAGCAAGCCCCGCGTGACAAGCGAATTGTGGCAAAGCAGGTTCAGCAGCGTTTTTTACCGGTTAAATGGTTAACAAGAGCTATATCTTGTCCTGCAGCGGGCGACATCGACCGACATAGCGGACAAATATCATCAAAGGCAGCAGCAACAAACCCAGAAGCATGGCGCACAACAAACAAAACAAAGCAAAACTAAACCAGCCCTGAGCCGGAGTCACGCCAAGCGCAAACACCAATAACAGTGTGCATAACTGATGCAGCGGCACCGACAGTGCCAGCGGATAACAATGCCGCGGCGGTAGTAGCTGGCTCAGCCAATACCAATAAACAGTGCCTGTCGCCAATAAAACACAGCCAAGCAAAAAACCATAAACTAAATCCACTGTAGCTCCTGCCCCGCTTTTTACCGGATCTACCATAGCGCCAGCATAGAGTCAGACGCAATGGGCCAGAGCGACCTTGGCTTGGTCCGGTGTAAAAAATACAAGCATAAAAAAAGGCAGCTGCGATGCAGTTGCCTTTTTTTGTGTTGTTACCAGAACGTCAGATTTTTCTGTAGATCCCGGTCACTGTAATTACAAATTACAGAACAACGATTTTCTCAGCTTGTGGGCCTTTTTGACCTTGTGTCACAGTGAACTGTACACGTTGGCCTTCTTGCAGAGTTTTGAAACCCGTGCTGGCGATTTCGCTGAAGTGAGCGAAAACGTCTGGACCTGAAGCCTGTTCGATGAAGCCAAAACCTTTAGTTTCGTTGAACCATTTTACGGTGCCGGTAGTTGTATTAGACATGGTAATTACCTGTATTTAATTAAATTTATTGTGCCTGGTGTCAGGCGATGGTGCTGAAAGAGATGTTTAAACTTATGGATACAGGAGGTACTAAAACAACAGTAACATTCGTTGTGGTGCATAAATATTGAACAGACTAACAAAGCAAGGCCATTGTATAGTCTTTGGCGACCCTGTCAAACTTATTTCGCTAAGTTATTAAAATAAATTTTTTTATAACGTTCAATTTGACCTGTTGCACTAACTCATCCGCCGTAGTCTGCCAAACCACAGACACCTCAGCAGCAGAGATATACTCTGACTTCCTGCCAATCAGCGTGCTGATTAAAAACATCGGCACTAAAAATAACAAAGGGCCACTTATTGTGACTCCACAGACTGACTAGCCGGGTTGCGACTGTGGAATCGTCTTTATCGCAAACAAACATGATCGCATCAAAAATCAACGCGAGTGATGGAAATGGATTGCGGACCGCTCGGCACCCTGTGCCAGCAAGCAGCATGAATGCTGTGTATTCTGCGTACTGATTGTGATAGTCAACCAATGCCGTTAAATCACGTTCGATTTGCGGGCGACTGAATTTGCGGCAGCTTTTAAGTAAATCGTCGACCAGGTTGCGTTGCTGCAAAAGATTACCGGCTCGCTGGCTTCCATATTCTACATCAGGGTCCAATGCATGAACGTGATAAAAACTGGAATCAAGGCAGTTTGGCTCGGTCAGTTCCTGACCAACTTGCCACCAAATGGACGAGATCCCGCGTGCAATTTGCTCTCCGGTCATCTGCGTATAGTAACGCTGCACACGATACTGAAAACGTTCAACGCCAAATGCAAACCGTTGAAAAACTGGATCCAACGTTGGCGAGCATTGCAACCGATTCGCCAGAAACTGTTCCACTCGATCAAGTGCGATACTCATGCCATGTCGCTTACTGAGTCTTGCCAACCAATCCTTCACTAGCTGTTTCGGCTCGACTTCCTTCGAAAAAGTAAACAATTGCTTATTTTTTCTCTCTGTCGACAGCGCTAGTGCCAACTTTGAAACCGCCAATGGGCAACTTAATACAATCTTTTGCCGGGCGTCCTTCATCAGTACTGGTTCGATAATACATTGTGTATACCAATGTTCTGCATGTTGAACTAAACCAGTACCATCACCGCAAAACTGCCAATTAAGCAGTTGCTCGAGGTCAAATCCGGTCCATAACATCAGCAGGATTGCCATCTGACAATTGGTGTCGACCGTGCTTTCACTTTTACGGGTGAGTAGAGCATTCAACAAAAAAAGGATTTCGTCGGGCTGGAGAATACTGGTACTGAGTAGCGATTTGTTGTTGGCTTGAACTAACCGCTGCGTGATACCTATCGCATGAACTCGTGTTATGCCAGGATCTTCAATAACATCAAGAGAAAGACGATTTATACTCCATTTCGCATCAGGTTGAACTTCCAACAGGACAGTTGGAGCAACAGCCTCTGGAACGCGAAGTATGTCATCAGGCGTGAGAAGAACCGGCAAACCAAGAATAGAGACATCAGTTTCATCCGTCGTTACTGTTCTTTCAGCGCTTGGTCGTTTACGACGACTGCCACCCGAAGTCTTTCGCGGACGCCCAACACTACGGATAACTTGCTTTTGATTTTGCACTACTGAATTTGCACTACTTAGGCGCTCTGCGAACTCAGCCTTTGGCTTTGACGCTGTCGACCCAGTTTTGTACGCGTTGTTCCAGCACTTTCAGTGGCAGCGCACCGCCGCTAAGCACAGTGTCATGGAAACCACGAATATCGAACTTGTCGCCTAAATCCGCTTTCGCTTTGGCCCGCAGTTCGAGAATTTTCAGCATGCCGATTTTGTATGACGTTGCCTGCCCCGGCCATACCAGATAACGGCGAATTTCAGATTTCACTGCACCTTCGGCGACCGGCGAGTTGGCCATCATATACTCGACACCTTGCTGTTCGGTCCAGCCCTTGGCGTGCATCCCCGTGTCTACGACCAGCCGGATCGCCCGCCACATCTCGGTGATCAGCCGGCCAAAATCGTTGTACGGGTTCTTATATTGACCCATTTCTTTGGCCAGCGTTTCGGTATACAGCGCCCAGCCTTCCTGGTATGCGGTAAAACCAGCCTGAGTGCGGAATTTCGGCACGCCAATCAGTTCCTGTGCAATCGAGATCTGCATATGGTGACCCGGGCTGCCTTCGTGATAAGCAATCGCTTCCATTTCATTTTTTGGCATCGCTTTCATGTCAGACAAATGCGCGTAATAAATGCCCGGACGTTTGCCATCGGCAGTCCCTGGGAAATAATGCTGCGCCGCGCCCGGTTGTTCACGGAATGCCTCCACCCGTTTCACAATTAAAGGTGCTTTTGGCAGAATACCGAAGTACTGCGGCAACTTGGCTTCAATCTCGCGGATAAAGGCTTCTGAGTCTTTTAAATAAGCCTGACGGCCTTCGTCGGTGTCTTCATAAAAAAACTGTTTGTCGGTTTTGATAAACTTAAAGAACTCCTGCAAAGAGCCTTTAAAACCGACCTGATCTTTGATGGTGTTCATCTCTTTGGTCAGACGTGCGACTTCGTCCAGGCCAATCTGATGGATTTGGTCAGCGGTTAAATCCGTGGTGGTCGACTGCTTCAATCGCAGATTGTAATACGCCACGCCATTGGGTTGTGTTGATACGCCGGTTGGATTGACGACGGTTTTCTCCAGTTCACTGGTGAGGAAAGTTGCCAGATTCTGATATGCCGGCAGGAACTGGCTGGTCAGGGCGTTTTTCGCATCGTCAGTCAGCTTTTGTGCCGTGGCGTCATCAAGCTTGTCGGCTTTTTTCAGCGCTTCAATTTTGCCTTTGGCATCGCTCCACAACGGTGATTCTTTATCAGATTCAGTAAATGGTGCACCGGTGATCAGGTTATTGACCTGCTCAATCACACCTTCATAGGCAAAACGCGGCGGCCGCACGCCGGCATCGGCATATTTTTTCGCCCGTTGCTGCAATTCGGCAATTGCTTTGGCAATACCGCCGAGGCGGGTGATATAAGCTTCCATGTCTTTGACTTCTTCCACTTTATGGAAGTTGATCATTACCTGTGGTAACAAGGCATGAATGCCCTGCATTTGATTAAACACATACTGATTAACGCGAAACGGCACCGCATCGCGGACTTCTTCGTATTGGTAAATCCATAAGTCATATGAAGTTTTGGCTTCGGTATCGAGCTTGCTGTAGTCAAATTTTGCTTTCAGCTCTTCAACGGTACCGGCGTACCAGGCCAACATTTTGTCTTCACCGGTTTCGGTCACGTCGTCAATCTGGTCATTTTTGTCTTTGCGGCCCTGGAACGTCATCTGCAGCGGGCTCATTTGCAATTGTTCTTCGTATTTCTGCTCAAACCATTGATTGATCCGCTCAGATTCGGATTGTTGCACGGCCGCGGTTTCAGCTGGCTTGGCCGCTTCGGCCTGCGCCGGTGAAGTTGTGGTGCTGTCTTTGCTGTCTGGCGCCGGATTACAGCCGGTCAATACCGCAGCAATGGAAAAGGCTAATAAAGTATGTCGCACTGGAGTGTTCCTCTGTGTTGGGTCCGGATAGGCCGGTTCTCGTTTTAACTGCGCGTTGCCAGCAGCATGCTGGGGCTAAATTACGCTGAAATGTTTGCAGCGTCGAAATGTAAATTGTAAACAGTGCTTTCCGCTAGCTCAGGGTTAAGGTCATAAAAACACTGTTTGGATCTTCGATATAGTCCGCAAAAGGCGGGCATTCAACAAAACCGCAGGCCTGATACAAAGCGTGCGCCGGCTGAAAAAACGCCATGGCGCCAGTTTCAAGACTGACGCGCTTAAACCCTCGTTGTCTGGCTTCTGCCAGCAGATGTTCGACTAATAAACGACCGCAGCCACTGCCACGACAGGTCGGGGCCACCCGGGTTGATTTGATTTCGCCGTGCTGTGCTTCCAGCTGTTTCAACGCGATACATCCGGCCAGCGTGGCAGGCGCTGTGCTGTCGGGTTGATACCACAGCGTCCAGAACCGGATGTCGGGTTGGCGTAATGCGGTCAAATCCAGGGCATGAACACTTTCCGGTGGTGAGGTCGCTTGCATATCAGCCATATGCGCGGTTAGGAAGGCGGCGATCTCCGGGCCTTGCAAATCATCTGGTCGGATTTGGTACATACTGTCCTCACACCAATTTGCCTGCCACGCGCCGGGCGAGCAGGGTCTGTTGCTGCAAGGTTATATCAGGCGCAGCCGTCAGCTACAGTTTAGGCTGCGACTAACAACAGAACTGCTGCGATGAAACACCGCAGCAGTTGGTATACCGAAGCCTGATTTTAGTCATCAGTTAACACAGAATTGGTGCCGGCATGCTGGATGCGGTCGATCACAATGACAGTGCCAAGTAAAGGTACCGCCCATTCGGGCCGGTAAATCTCGACTCCGTAGCTGTCTGACCAGCTGAACCAGGCTTTAGACACCCGCGCCACTAATTGATCGTTTTGCGTGATGCGGTATTCGCGTTGCCACAGATTGCCATCAATGTCTAAAGTGCCCAGCGGAGTTTGTACCGAAAAAGATGCACGCCAGAATGGCCAGAACTTTTTGCGCACCAGCCATTCATCGCCAGAAGGGGCCAGCAAACGGCACGCTGGCAGAATAGTCAGGTACTTACGTTTTATTTTCAGTACTTCGCGCTCAGCCAGGTCGTACATGGTCTGGCTGCTGGAGATACTAAAAAATTTGCCTTTGACGGTATAAGCCAGCCTGCCATTCTCATCGTCAATATCGAAACTGTCGGTGAGGCTGAGGATCTTCTGTTCGATGCGATATTTCATGCTATGTCCTTATATCCTGCGACGCTGAACCTTGCTTGCCATCGATGCTCCATCGACCCGGCGCTGAGCGGCACTTGCACAAAAACGACTATAGGTCAAAATAACCGGCAATGAAAAGCCTATATTTTGTAATACCTTAAACGCCAAACCAACCAGCCTGCTCTGCCTCAGCCAGTTTGCCACTGAGATATGACCACAAAGCCGGACAACCTTGCCTGATTGGCGCTTCTATCCGCGCCACCACCCGCTGGTAACTAATGCCATTTTCCCGCCAGCTTTGACCATTGTTCGCCAGATTCAGCAACACTGGCATCGCCCGGTCACAGGCATGAGCAAATTGCGCTTCGACGGTCTCGCCGTTTTCAAACTCCTGCCATAACGCTAACAGCTCTGCCGTCTGGCTGGCCGGTAGCAAACCAAAAATCCGCTGCACTGCAGTTAATTCTTCTGCTTTGAGTGCCGACCAGTCAGCATTGGCGTAAACAATGGTGTCACCGGTATCGATTTCGCCGATGTCATGCACCAGCAGCAATTTGATCACCTGATGGATATCGGTATTGGCTGGCGCATAAGGCGCCAAAGACCAGGCCAGCATGGCAATTTGCCAGCTGTGTTCGGCCGAATTTTCATAGCGGTCGCTGTGCAGGGTTTTGGTTTTGCGAGTGACGGTTTTGAGCTTGTCCAATTCGAGGATAAATTCGATAACAGACTGCATAAAGGCTCCGGTTGCAGGAAAAAACCGGAGCATAACAAAATCAATGTTTGGTGTCCGCCCAGCCGACCGCAGTCTGTTAACTGCTCAGCCGGTTTTCAGCCAGCCGCGTTGACCGGCCACACGCGCCAGATACAACAATGCTACGGCAATCAATAACACCAGGCCTTGCAAAATGATTGCTGTTTGATCAATCAAGGCGCGGGCAGCCGGGTTCAACGCAAAACTGATGTCCTGCAGCACCACTCCCAGCAAAGAAATCAGCAAGAGCGGCATTGCCAACGGCAGGCGCAATAACAACAACACAGTGCCGAGCGTACCGCCGATCACTGCCGCCGCAGTCGCCAGTACCGACCACAAAGGCCGGCTTTGATAGACTTCCTGCATCGCTGCCGGCATCGCCGCGATTTGCTCCGCTGTCATATTCAGATCAGTCCAGAATACAAACAGCCCCATTAAATTCCACAACAAAGCAAGCATTAGCACCGGATAAACCACTTCGCGATGTTGTCATTTTGTCTCTCCATTGTTTTTGTTTGAGTTCAATAACTTTGTTGAAGTTAGCAGCAGGCGGAGATTTTGTGCGGTAGTATTTCACGCCAACGCCGTTAAAAAGTGCTATTCCCGCTAACGCTTCCCCTGAGCTTCACCCTTGTGTATCGCCGGCAAAACGGGGGCGCAGGATCAGCCGCATCGGTACATCAGTGATCCCCATCCGTTCACGCGGGCCTTGTTCGGCGACAAAACCAAAATGTTGATACATGGACTTAGCATATAACGACGCGTTGACAGTATATTCATCCGGCGCATCACGGTCGGCACATTGCGCCAGCGCATATTGCCAGAGTTGCCGTGCCAGTCCTTGTCCTTGTGCCCGTTCAGCCACAAACAGGTGATACAGATGATTACAGCCTTTGATGGCGACGACACCGGCCAGCCCTTGCTCGTCTTCTGCCAGCCAATAGCGGTGATCGCCGTGCAGATAACTGAGGATCGCCTGGGGTTGCATCGACCCGAGCAATAAAACAGTGCCTTCGGCCGAGCAGTCCGGCGCAATAAATTTTTCCACCAACGGCAGTAATAATGCGCTGATGGCGGCATGGTCTGACGCTGTGGCGGCGCGAATTTTATAGGGCAATGGCGCTTCCTTAGTTCTGAATTTTTTTCTAAAACAAATGTTTAACACTGCAAGGACTGGAAGTCCAGTGTCTAAAAGAGCTGGAAGTCCAGCGTCAGCAAGGACACCAGCTGCTTTTACTTTCAGTGCAAATATGCGGGATATCAACAACATCAAACGGATTGTCCAGCGTGGCCACGGTCAGCGCCACATAACCATCCGGATCTAAGCTGTCACGCCATTCCAGCGATGAGCCACAATGGCCACAGAAGCCGCGCGTCACTGTGGCTGAAGACTGATAGCGGATGACAGCGCTGCTGCCTTGCGTGTATTGCAATTCAGTCGCTGGCAGACTCAGATAAGTGGCAAAAGCAGCACCATGTTGTTTCTGACACATCCGGCAATAACAATGCGACACCCGCCGCGGCGCGCCATGTAGCTGATACGCCACAGCGCCACATAAACAACTGCCCTGATACATGTTGCCTCCCTGGATTGTCGCCGCGCTACAAACCGGCCATATCACGTCAGGAAACACAGCTTTTCTGTAAACAGAAGTTTCCTGACTGGCCTCGCCTGCGCTTTTTCGGCATGCTGAGCGCTCGAATATGCAGGAGGCAAAATGTCAGCGCAAGTGTTGTCGTGGCAGCGGGTAAAACAACTACCGGCCCCGGTCTGGTTAATGTTGTGGGGCAATTTTTTTGTCCGCGGCAGCTATTTTATGGTCTGGCCTTTTCTGGCTGTCATTTTGTATCAGCGCTACGACCTTAACGGCAACCGAAACCGGCTTCTGGCTGACCGCTGCGGCACTCACTGCGGTGGTCGCCGGCTTTTATGCTGGCCATTTATCTGACCGTTTTGGCCGTAAACCGCTGATGCTGGCCGGTGCTGTCACCGGCGTGCTGGCGTTTTCCGCACTGGCGCTGGCCGACACGTTACCGCTGATGCTGTGTTGTATTTTTCTGGCAACCTTGCCGCGTGCGTTATGGGATGCACCAAGCAAAGCCTGGCTCGGCGATTTATTACCCGACAGCAAAGACCGCGAGCTGGCACTGCAGGGGCTGTATTTTATGGTCAATGCCGGCGCGGCCTGTGGTCCGGTGTTGGGATTATGGGCTGGTCTTAGCGGCAATCCGCATGGCTTTTTTATCACTGCCGCGTCATATGGCGCTTTGGGCTTGGGGTTGTTGTGGTTATATCGTCCGGGCAAACTTGCCAGCAGCACAGCGAACAGCCGGCCATCACATACGCTGAATTTCACTGCCATCCTGCATCTGCTGCGGCAGGATCAGCTGTTTGCCATCATTATCCTTGCCAATATTTTGATTAACTTTATCTACGCCCATGCCGACTCGAGCCTGATCCAATACCTGACGCGGGCTGATTTCCCTGAGCTGGTCACGCTGATCTCCAGTCTGGTGATGGTCAATTCACTGATTATTGTCACTTGCCAGTTTCCGTTATTACGCCTGCTTGGGCACTGGCCGGTGATTAAACGCATTCATCTTGGTGTGGTGTTATTAGGCCTGTCGCAGATTTGGTTTGCGATGAATCCTGTCGACTGGTTCTGGGGTTGGTTAGGTGCGATGGCCGTGCTCAGCATTGGCGAAGCCATCCTGTTTGCCAATATGAATGTGCATCTGGACCAACTGGCGCATCCGGCGCTACGGGGCAGTTATTTCGGTGCCGCCAGCCTGTATGCCATTGGTTTTAGCCTGTCGCCGCTGATTGGTGGCCTTATCCTCGACGCCCTCGGTGGACCGGCCCTGTTTGCGATCAGTGCCGGTCTCTGTGCGCTGGTGCTGGGCTGTTATGCCTTGGCACCCCGGCTGCGCCGGCCAGATTTCTCGGCGCTTAAATTGCCGGGTTAATGTTACCGGGCTAAAGTTGCGACCCGCTCCCCCCTTTATTTGCCCGACAGCTGCGCACGGATGCGCTGCACAGTCTGCCACTCAGCAGCAATACTGGCGGCATTCGGGCCGTGTCCGGCTTTGGCGACCATAATCAGTTCCTTATGCGGCGCTTTGATGGCGTTGACATAAGCAGCAGTGACGGCCGGCACTGTGACGAGGTCGGCTTCGCCCTGAATAAAATACACCGGCACCTTCAGCACTTTGGCATCACGCTGCAGCTCGATATCATGGTACATGCCGCCTTTGGTATTGCCAGTTTCCGCGTCAAACCCCATAAACTGTAAAAATGAGTACTCTTCAGCTGCTTCATAAGCGGCTGCATGCTGCTCCAGCGCAAATTCAGCTGCAGCTTGCCACCAGTGAGCCGGCGCCGGCGTGGCAAATTTCGCTTCGTACTGACGGCTCAGCCGACGCAGAATACCGTTTGGTTTGGCATACGGCGGTGGGCCGAGTTTACCAAGCTGCGCCAATGTGGCCTGATCCTGAGCTGCGGTCGCTAATTTCAACACCGCCTGATAGCTGGCCAGGCTGTTTTGCGGGCCGCTGACCAGTTGCGAGCTGCCGACATAAGCAGCGAACCAGTCTGGTTGTTGTTGCACCATTTTAATGCCCAGCGCTGAACCCCAGGAACTGCCCATTAAAATCAGCGGTCGGTTGCCCAGAATTTGTTGCAGATACTGCACCAGTGCCAGACCATCCTGCGTCATTTGTGCCAATGTTAACCGCTCCCCGGGCACAGGTTGATTACGCAGCCAGGTTTTGCCGCTGGCGCGCTGGTCCCATTGCACCAGCGTAAACTGCCGCTCCCAGCCGGCGTAGATTGCATCAGCAAAAGGGCTGATTGGATTCGCCGGTCCACCGTGTAAAAACAGGATCACCGGTAAAGTACAATCACTGCTGTTGAGACTCACCCACTGTTCAATACCGCCAACGCTGACATAACCTTGCTGGCGCATAGGTGCTGCGCCGACACATTGCGTGGCGCGCGAACCGCCAAACAGCAGCTGAGCATTGGCGGGCGCTGCTTTAGTTGACGCAGCCTCGGCACGAACTGCCGGCGCGAACAGCCCGCTCAGCAAAAGTAGCAAAATGACCAGCAGCCAGCTGCGAAAGTGTTGTTGTGGATTTGTGCCGTACATGCGAATTCCTCATTTGATTAACTGCGGTCAGACTAAGCTGTTGCGGTGTTTGTGGCGTCCTGAAACACGTTTGAGGACATAAACTTCGCCTGTTGTCGGGCGCTTTTGCGCGTTACACTGGTTTTTTACGTTTAACGACACCGATGTTTTCTGATGAATGAATTAGTCTTGCTGCACAGCGCTATCGCGTTATTGTGTCTGCTGCTTGGGCTGCACTTTCTGCTCAGTCCACAAGGCCGGCCCTGGCCGCTGCGCTTCACCGGCGCCACTTACCTGCTGTATGGCTGCCAAAGCCTGTTATTCGTTTTGGCCCTGCAGCATATGCAGTTTTTCAGTGCACAGCCCCTGTTACGGCCTGTCGGCGCCATGTTGCTGGCGCCGTTATTCTGGTGTTTTTTTCAGCTGCTGCAACGACCCGATGCCGGGCTGCGCTGGCGCGATCTTTGGCATTTGGTCCCGGCCGTGCTGACGTTATTTCTGCTGCTGCGTGGCTCCGCCTTGCTGGATTATCTCGACCTGTTTTTGCTATTGAGTTATGCCGGGTATCTGCTGGCCGTGGTCGTGACAGTGTCACGTGATCCGGCGCGGCTGGCCCCGCTCGGTGACGCGGCACCGGTGGCGCGGCGGTATTTGCAGCTACAAGGCGCATTACTCAGCGCCAACCTGCTGGTGGAAGCCATGCTTTATCTCGAGTTACAACAAGGTGGCACTGTGATGTCGTCAAGCTTATTGCTGCCGGCGGCAGCGCTGTTTTTGCTGCTCCATCTGCTGACATTATTGTTCGCGTTGCAGCGCAGCCCTATGCTGGAATGGCTGTATCAACGCAGTCAGCAAAAACCACAGATACAACTGCAAGCTACGCAAAGCCTGAGCGAGGACATTCCTGTCGATGGCCTGGCACCACTTCCTGACGAAAATCTGGCCAGCGCTGAAAAGTTGCGGGAATTGTTTCAGCGCTGGCTGGAGCTCATGGAGCAACAACAGCTGTACCAGCTGGAATTTGGTATTACGCTGGCACAGGCTG
This sequence comes from Rheinheimera sp., assembly GCA_034519945.1. Classification (GTDB taxonomy): domain Bacteria; phylum Pseudomonadota; class Gammaproteobacteria; order Enterobacterales; family Alteromonadaceae; genus Pararheinheimera. The sequence continues at coordinate 23,653 of JAXHNX010000008.1, read as the reverse complement.
CGCGCAAACTGCAAGTGCCGGCACGGCAATTGTCGCAGGCCATTAATCAATGTTATGGCGCCAGTTTTTCCGTGCTGTTAAATGACAAACGTATCGAAAAGGCCAAACAGCTGTTGCTGCAGAGTCCACCCCTGCCAGTCACCGACGTGATGTATCAGGCCGGCTTTGCCACTAAATCAAATTTTCACAAAGAGTTCGCCCGCGTCACCGGCACAACGCCGGGCGCTTTTCGGGCAAGTGCGGCAGCAGCGTCCGATTAGTTTTTAGGCAGCGGCGCTTTTTTAGGTTGCGGTGCCGCAACCGCAGCAGCGGGGATTTTCTGCGACAACGGCTGGCCATTGCTGCCGGCGTAAAACACCACCAGCTTAACCGGCACAGTACCGACATTACGGCCGTTGTGTGCGGTGTTGACCACTTCAGCCAGCGCGTCGCCGGCTTTTAGCCTATTTTTCCGCCCATCTTTTAGCGTCACCTCAAGTTCCCCCTCCAGCACCATGCCAAATGAAGGTACCGGATGCAGATGCCAGCCGGTTTCACCGCCGGGTGCAATTTCAATCAGCATGCCGGTGACTTCCGCCTGCCCCGCCGGATATTGCAGCGGCTGGCCATCCCAGCTGGTCTGGGTTTTCAGCACTGTACTGACTTTCACTGCCTTGGTTTGTTCTATCGCTTGTACCGGTAACAGCAGTCCTAAAACAACCAGTAATATTATCCCGCGTGGTAACATCGTTGTAGTCCTCAATAAATTCAGCACGTTAAACCCCACCACAGACATCGATAAAGCTACCGGTGGTAAAACTGGCGGCATCTGATGCCAGCCAGGCAATCGCCTGTGCGACTTCAATGGCTTCACCACCACGCCCCAGTGGAATGCGGCTTTTCAGCCGGTCGACCCGGCCCGGTTCGCCGCCAGCGGCATGCATGTCGGTGTAGATAAAACCTGGCCGCACTGCGTTGACGCGAATGCCCTGCGCTGCCACTTCGAGCGCCAGGCCCCGGGTCAGCGTGTCGACCGCGCCTTTGGACGCAGCATAATCAATATATTCGTTGGGTGAACCACTTTTAGCCGCGCCGGACGAGACATTCACTATCGCGCCGCCGCGCCCGCCTGAATCAGTGCTCATGCGCAGCACCGCCTGTTGGCAGCATAAAAAAGTGCCGATCACATTGGTTTGTAAAATGGCGGCAAAAGCGGGCCGCGCTAATACCGATAAGCGGGCTTTGTGGTTGTAAAATACCGGCGTTATTGACCAGTACCGATAAAGGCCCGAGTTCCGCATCCAGCCGCTGAAACATCGCCAACACTTGTGCTTCGTCAGCGATATCGGCCTGTAGTAGGACACAACGGGTCCCGCCAGCGCGAAGCTCGTCGGCAAGTGCTGCTGCTGCTCCGTGGTCCTGTAGATAATTCAGCCCCAGCGCATACCCTTGTTGCGCAAACAGCCGGGCAGTCGCAGCACCGATGCCCCGACTGGCACCGGTGATAAGCGCAATAGCAGATGAAGACATATTAAACTCCGACTCAGCAACACTGAACAATATACTCAGCGCGCTGGCCGGATTGTGCAACGAATATCTGGCGGTCAGGTATGCAGTGTGCTGACAGTCAAAACACGATTGCGGATCAGAAATACCCGGCGTACTGCGCCGGAAGTTTATCCAGTGGCTGTAGCCGGATATTTTTGTAGAACACTTCGGCCGCTTCACTTTGCAGCTGAATTTTGCCTTGCCACATCTCGACATCACGGCCGTCCTGCTGAGAACGGGAGTTTTTCAGCACCATCACCACCTGCCCGTTGACGATGTGCAGGCTTTGGCCTTCAAAACAAATCAGCTCCACAGTATTCCATTGATTGTCAGGCTTTTCGGCATTGAATTGGCGCATGACAAAACCAGGGCCGCCTGAACCCCGGCCGGTTTTCAGAAACGGCTGCGTGACATCTGCCACCGCATTCATTTCACCCTCGGGTTGAAACGCGCGGATATCAATCGCCGAATTGGCCTGCTGCCAATAATCACCGGTATGGCCCTGCATAATCTGAAATTCCTGCGACAACATCCAGGAGCGGAAATACTCTTGCCCGTGTGGCCCGTTGGCGTGATACAAAATGCCGCTGTCTTTGAGCTTATCCAGCCGTGGCGGCCATTTTTTCTCGCCGAAGCGGTATTGCAGCGTCAGATGATAATTGCGAAAGGATTGCTTTGAGGTTAAAGCACCATAGATTTCGCCACTGACACGCAGCACAGTTTCCCCGTCCTGTTGCACCAGCGTGAACACACCATGCGGATCCAGTCCGGGAAACACTCCAAGCGGCGCCAGCGGTTTACCTGCCGCATCCGTCGGCTGGCTGCCGTTGTAATTCTCTTGATGGCGGTAACTCAAGTAAGTTTCCCACTGGCTCAGCGTCGGGTCCAGCAAGGATAACGTTGGCTTGGCAGCCAAAGGCAATACCGCAAAGCCCGTGACAAGGCCGATTGCCAACAGCAACCCGCTGCGGCGAAGCTTCAATTTCATCTGACGTTCCTTTATTGTCGGTTTGCCAGATAGTGACCCGCCTGCCGTGTTTTTGTAAAGCGCTTACATTTATGGAATTCGCAGCGGCAATTATGAATTACAACAGTCGGCTTTTGGCGCTGTGGCCCGCCACAAGGCAGCGATGGCAATCATGCCAATCACCGGCAGCAACAGGAATGCATAAAAATCCGGCGCACCGGTTAACACAGCAGCGCCAACCGCCAACACCCATAACAGTAGTTGCGTCAGGATCAGTTTGATTCTCATTCGGCTCTCCTTCATGTGACAAAAAAGCTGCGGATTGAAGCGGGATAAGGGCCTCAGGTCGCAGTTTACGGCGATTTATGCTATCGTGCGCGCCGTTTTTGCTGCGCTGACCGGACCTGCCATGACCGCCACTGCCCTCTACACCGATTTGTCTGGTTATTATGATTTGATGTGTGCCGACATCAATTATCAGGCGCAAAGTGACACAGTGCATCGTATCACGCAGTTTTTTGGCAATGGTGGCAAACGCCATCTGGATTTAGCCTGTGGCACCGGGCCGCATATCCGCCATTTGCTGGATTTAGGCTATCAAAGCGCCGGGCTCGACCTGAACCAGCCGATGCTGGAACTGGCGCAGCAACGCTGTCCTGAAGCCGATTTTTCCTGTCAGAATATGTGCGAATTTGAGATCAGCCAGCCGGTGGACCTCATCACCTGTTTTTTATACTCACTGCATTACAGCCAGACGATTGAGGGCCTCAGCGCCTGTATTCGCCAGGCCCATCAAGCATTAAATGTCGGCGGCGTGTTTTGTTTTAATGCCGTCGATAAAAGCCAAATCGACAACCAAACCGCAGTGTCGCATCAGGCCCGTCAGGGCAACAGCCTATTTCACTTCAGCTCCGGCTGGTTTTACGCAGGCCAGGGCGAGCAACAACAGCTGCGCCTGCGCATCGAAAAAACCGAAAACGACCAAACCGAAATCTGGCAAGACGCCCATCCGATGGTCGCCGTCACTTTTGCAGAATTACAGCAACTGCTGGCACCTTATTTCGACGTACAGATGCTGCAACACGACTACGACAAACTGGTGGCCTGGGACGGCCATTCCGGCAATGCGTTGTTTGTTTGTGTGAAGCACTGATCACTTAACCCGCCTAATAAACAACCAGTCAAGTCACCTTATGCATACAAAATATTGATATTGATTTTCCTCACGTATACATTTGAAGCGCTTTTAGGAAGCGCTCTTATAAATACTAAGGACTAGAAATGAAAAATTTGTGTATTGCAGCTGTGGTTTTCACTCTGACTGGCTGTGCCAGTGTCATGACGGCAGAAGAACAAAGCATCAAAGTAACTGCATCTAACAATCAACCAATCGAAGTCACGGTCGATGATAAAAAGACCACAACACCTGGCACTGTTGTTGTGTTACGCGATGGTAAAGACAAAGTCGTGACCAGCTCAACGCCGGGATGCCACACTGCAACACCAATCAAGAAAAATGTTGCACCGGTATTCTGGGGTAACATCATCATTGGTGGTGTATTGGGTTCAACTACTGATAGTTCCACCGGCAAAATGTGGAATTATGCAGACTCTGTCGAAGTCACTTGCGCCGCTCAGTAATTTAAGTGCCGATTGTTTATCGCATCAAGAGCTGGTTGATACCGGCTCTGTTTGTTTTAGCCACTTCTTTTTGTGTCACTGCAAACTCCACTTTAACATCAGCAAACACGTTGCAATGGCAACTGTTGCTGCATATCTATAAAGGCCAGGCACAAATCACCGATGAAGATTTTTTGCTCTCTGCCGCTAATTTTTTCGCCCGAAACCGAGATGGCAAAAACGCTGGAACTGTTTGAGCAAGATCCTCAACTCGCCTTTTGCCGATTCCCGGCCCGCATCACTTTCCTGGCGGAAAAACTAAATTTAACCCTGGCTGAGGATAGGTTTGAACGCTGTCCTCAACTCGGGAACTTCATCAAACACGTGCCTTTCGACACGATTGAACTGGTCTATGCGTCAGAAGTCACTTCGTCAGCAACAAGCATGCTTGGTCATATTTTTATCAAGGTCAGCGGCACTAATTCCAAAGGAAATGCTGTTGCCCACTCGTTGGCTTACTTTACCGAAATCACCACGCTCAATCCGGCAAAACTGATTGTTGAAAGCACCATGACGGGCATCGCCAGGCTTTTTTAGTGTCAGGCCCTTTGCCGCAGACCTGCAACAATATCGAGACATTGAACAGCGCAATCTCTGGCAATTTACATTGTCTGCGGAGGCACAGAATAAGCGCCTGCTCCAGCTGCACATATGGGAGCTTCATCAAATAGAACTTACCTATTATTTCCAGTCATTTAACTGCGCCACTCTGACTCTGGAAATGCTCGCCCTTCTCCAACCAGAGATCCTGCAAGAGCGCAAGTCCATCGTCAGCCCCATCGACGTTGTTAAAGCTGCTACAAACCAATCAATGGTCAAATCAACCATCATCGATGCGGCCAATCCCTGGTTGTTTTATGCGATTGCAGACTCGCTACCACCGCAAATAAAGTCACAGCTTGACGAGATCTCCAATATCGATGAGTTCAACCAAGCAGAGCATGCTTTTGCAAACCCACTGGCAGAGCGATACCTCGATATGCGACTGGAACAATCGGTCAGTCAGTTCAAAATGTCACCGCAGCAAGCAGAGAAAATCCGCTCTCAAATGCGCCACGACGCGAACCAAACGCTAGATCTGAGTCATTACAAACATCCGGCCAAGACTCCGCAGGATGCCACGTTCAGTACCAGCCTGTTACAGGATGCCAACGGCAGCGCATTGGTGATCAATGTCCTGCCCGCCGGGCATATGTTGCAAGGCGATAATCGCCAGTATCTGACGGAATCTGAATTACAAATTGCTAAAGTCAGTGTAGCCATCAACGACAAGGGCACTGCACTGCAACTGCGCGAATTTACCTTGTATTCCGCCATCTCGCTGACGCCGGATTCAGCTGAATTTCCGGTTTGGTCCAGTGAGTTTTATTTAGGATACAGGCCAGGCTGGAAACAAGATTTCACCAGGTGGTCAACCGGTGAGTTGTCGGGTGGCTTAGGAAAAAGCTATCGACTGCATAAAGATGTAACGGTATATGGCCTTGCCGGTGCGGGTGTGGCTACCGATCTGGCAGATAGCCGAAGTTTTTTTTACGGCAAATCCGGCCTGTTGTTTACCCTTGCCGCAGACACTAAATTACAACTGCAATACTTAGCGCATTCCGGAAAAGCCAATGAACCGAGTCGCTTTCAAGAGTTGTCGGCCGCTTTAAGTTGGTTCCCTGAGCAGAATCAGGCCTTTGGCTTCAATTTCAATCATGTTCAAGTATTAGGCCGTCAAACCAACGCTGTTGGTTTTGAGTATTCCACTTATTTAAATTTTTAGTGGCGGAAAGCATGCAGCTGAAGTCACTACACATCACTTAAACACACGAAGAGTCATCGGATAAGGCTGTCGTCCGGCGAAAAAGCACAGCAACCCGCCAACTGTCATGGCAGAATGCAGACTTTCTGATATTGATGGTCGCAGTGAACAACAGCGTCCCCTGCAGTGAGTGTTGTCATGTTTAAATCCATTTCCCTGTTGCGCCTGAGTGTCGGTCTGCTGCTCAGTCACAGCGCACTGGCCGCTGACCATGCGCCGCTGCCACAAACCGAATTTAACTCAGCCTTTGGCCGCTATTTTGCCGAAGTGGCCTCCGATGAACTGCAAGGCCGCGCGCCGGCTACCGTCGGCGAAGAGCGCACTGTGGCTTATATCGAACAGCAGTTTCAGCGCCTTGGCCTGCAACCTTTTGCCAAAAACAGCTACCGTCAGGCCGTGCCTGTGGTGCAAATCGACCCGGTGGCGGTATCGGCGCTGAGCCTTAGCGGCGACAAACTGCCCAAAAGCCTGGGCTATAAAACTCAAATGATGGCCTGGTCGACCCGGATGCAGCCGCAGGTTGAGGTGAAAAACAGCGAACTGGTGTTTGTCGGCTACGGCATCGTCGCGCCGGAATATGGCTGGAACGACTATAAAAATGTCGACGTCAAAGGCAAAACGGTAGAGCGTGTTGACGTTTCAGAGTTGTTTTTGCAGCCGTTTGGCCGTTTTTTATGCAAGGCAGTGTGAGCGCAGTGTAGTCATTCTACACAAGCGAGCACTAACGCCGCAGAAAAGATGGCCAAACGCTGCCCGCAGGGTTCGTCTGGCGCAGCTTTGAGTTTTGTCACTCGTCATTCACATAGTGAAACTATGCCTCATTCCTCGTTTCGCACTCAAAGCTGCGCCAGAACGAACAAAAATCAACCTCGAAACGTCAACACGCTCTAGCGATGTTTGTCAACGATCCGGGCTTTGCCACCGGCGATGCCAAACTTTTCACCGGCAAGGCCATGACCTATTACGGCCGCTGGACCTACAAGTTTGAGGAAGCAGCGCGTCAGGGCGCAGCGATGGCGCTGATTGTGCACGAAACCGATGCGGCCGCCTATGGCTGGAATGTAGTGTCAGGCACCAGCCCAATCCGTTTTGAACTGGCCGACAAAAACAAAAACAAACATAAAGCCGCCGTCGAAGGCTGGCTGACCGGCGACAGCGCCGAGCAGCTGTTCGCCGCTTCCGGCCAGAGCATCCAGAGCCTGCGTAAAAAAGCACTGGCAAAAGATTTTCAGGCGATCCCCCTGGGCGGCACAGCCTCTATCAGCATCAAAAACCAGCTGCGCGAAATCGATTCCAGTAACGTCATTGGTTATATCCCCGGCAAGAGCAAGCCCGATGAAGCGGTGCTGTACATGGCGCACTGGGACCATTTTGGCCTCGATTTCAGCCGCAAAGAAGACAAAATTTTTAATGGTGCGCAGGACAATGCCGGTGGCATCGCTGGTTTGATTGCGCTGGCCGAGCATTATCAACAGCAACCGCAGCCAGAACGTTCTGTGGTGTTTATCGCCGTGACCGCCGAAGAGCGCGGCATGTTGGGTTCACGCTGGTATGCCGCCAACCCTCTGTTTCCGTTAAATAAAACCGTCGCCGGTATCAATATGGACGTAATGAACGTCTATGGACCGATGCGGGATGTGCAAGTGTTTGGTTATGGCGCGTCCGAACTCGAACCCATGCTCGACAAATACGCCAAAGCCCAGGGCCGCTACATCGCGCCAGAACCGACACCGGAAGATGGCTTTTATTATCGCTCAGACCATTTTCAACTGGCGCGCTATGGCGTACCGATGTTGTATGCCCGCGGCGGTGTCGATAGCATCGCGCATGGCAAAGACTGGGGCCTGGCGCAGCGGCGTGATTACACGGCGAACTATTATCACAAGGTCAACGACGAATTTAGTCCGGCCTGGGATTTACGCGGTTCGCAGCAGGATTTGTGGCTGTTTTATTCAGTTGGTAATGAACTTGCGAACTCAGGGCTCTGGCCAAACTGGTATCCAGGCAAAGAATTTAAAGCGGCGCGGGATTTGTCGCGCAAGCAATAACAACACAAGCCGGCCAGGCGCTGTGTTGGTTCAAACCGCTACCGCCAGTAACTGCTGGCGCTCGGCGGTATAAGCCCACCACACCTGTGGCGCCTCGCCAGCCAAAAAACGTTCCACCGATAACAGCACGTCCAGCACACAGGGGTCATGCCGTTGCCCCGTCACGGCACAGAGTTGCTGATATAAATGTAAGGCGGAAACACCCACCAGCTGCTGTGGGCTGTGATAACCCAGTAACACATAATCTTTGGCGCTGGCCGGGCCAATATTGGGTAGATCAGTCAGTTTTTTCAGTTGGTTGCGGTTCACTTTATCCGGATGCATGGGGTTCTTCCTTATGTTGACCGCGGTCATGATAGCAGTCGATTATAAGCAGCTTGCCGTGCAAACAACCAGTGCTTGCTCCTCACCTGTTATCGCAGCAAACCGCCGGTTAATCGGATCTGCTTGCGACAGCGCTACGCAGTTGCCACACTGGGTTTGGCTGGTGTCCAAGTGTTCAGCCAGATAAAACAAACAAAAACAACAAGGATTAGCAAAAGCTGATCCACACCATCCCGGGAACCGCCATGCAGATCCAATCACCCCTGCAACTTTTGTTGCGTACCGCTGTTTTTTGCTCACTGAGTATCGTCGCTGTTGCGGCCAATGCCGCCGCTACTGAACGCACACCATCCGCCCCTGCCGCCGATCAGGGCGACGGCCCTTACAGCCGGCTGATTTTACGCGGCGGCACTTTTATCAGTGGTGAAGGCGCCCCGCCGGTTGGTCCGGTGGATATCGTCATTGAAAATGACCGCATCAGCGAAATCACCGCGGTTGGCAATCCGGGAGTGCCGGTGCTGCCAGAAGGCCGGCCCAAAGCCAAAGCTGGTGACAAAGAAATGGATGTCAGCGGCATGTATATCCTGCCGGGCTTTATTGATATGCATGGCCATATCGGTGGCTCTGCCAACGGCACCCCGGCCGAATACGTGTTTAAACTCTGGCTGGCGCACGGCATCACCACAGTGCGCGAACCCGGCAGTTTTAATGGCCTCGACTGGACGTTAAAACATGCTAAAGCGTCGAACGAGCATAAAATCGTTGCGCCGCGTATTGTGCCTTATGTCGGTTTTGGTCAGGGTTTAAGTAAACCGGTGTTCAGCCCGCAACAGGCGCGGGAATGGGTGCAGAACATTAAAAAAGCCGGTGCCGCCGGCATTAAATTCTTTGGTGCGACGCCAGCGATTATGGCGGCAGCACTGGATGAAGCGAAAAAACAACAGTTGGGCACTATGATGCATCACGCCCAGCTTAACGTGATGCGAATGAATGCGCTCGACAGTGCGCGGCTTGGCCTCACCTCGATGGAGCACTGGTATGGCTTACCGGAAGCACTGTTTACCAAGCAAGTGGTGCAAAACTACAAGCCTGATTACAACTACCAAAACGAGCAGGACCGTTTTGGCGAAGCCGGCAAACTCTGGCAACAAGCGGCAGCACCGGGCTCGGACAAGTGGAACGCGGTGCGGGACGAGCTGATCAGCCTTAATTTCACCATCAACCCAACGCTGACCATTTATGAAGCCACCCGCAATGCCGAAGCACAGCGCAATGCGCCCTGGCATGCCGATTATACGCTGCCGGTGCTCAGTGAGTTTTTTAAACCCAATCGTTATGCCCATGGTTCTTTCTGGTTTAACTGGACCACAGATCAAGAAATCGCCTGGCGTGAAAACTACCGCATCTGGATGCAGTTCCTCAATGACTACAAAAACCATGGCGGTCGCGTGACTGCCGGCTCAGACGCCGGTTACATCTACAAAATTTATGGTTTTGCTTACATTCAGGAGCTGGAGCTTTTACGGGAGGCAGGCTTTAACCCGCTGGAAGTGATCCAGGCGGCGACGCTGAACGGCGCCATAGCGCTGGGTTTGGAAAAAGATATCGGCAGTCTGGTGCCGGGTAAAAAAGCGGACATGGTGATCGTCGCCGAAAACCCGTTGGCAAACTTCAAAGTGCTGTACGGCAACGGCCATTATCAGCTCAACGAACAGAACCAGCCGGAACGCACCAAAGGCGTGCGTTACACCATTAAAGACGGTGTGGTGTACGACGCCCAGCAGCTGCTGAGCGATGTGCGCAACATGGTCAGTACGGCAAAAACCAGCCCGGCAGCTCGTTAACAACAATCGCAGCAAGCGGTCACAACCACTCGCCCGCAGCGGCCTTCGGCTTCACGCCGAAGGCCAGCCCCCCTTCCAAACCGGCTGTTTCGCCGATAAAACAGCGCAACCGAGATTAAACGAGACAAAACCGAGCTGAAGCAGAGTCCGGCGCGTTGGCGCTTTGGCCAGGCTTTGGCATGCTGAGTCTTTTTCAGGAGCTTCCGATGCACAGCTATTTATCCTCTTATTGGTTATCCGGCGCCTTACTGTTGGCAGGCCTTGCGCATGATTGTTTGGCCAGTGAAAACCAGCCACCACCGGCGCAAGGCACATTGCAGAGTTTGCAGAGTTTGCAGAGTTTGCAGAGTTTGCAGAGTTTGCAGAGTTTGCAGACAGCCGTGTCAGATGGGCCTTACCTTAGTCACCAAGACGCCAAAACTCTCAAGGCACAGTGGGTCTGCGAAGGCAAAGTGATTGAGCAACAGCAGGATGTGACCAAAGCGGTCGCACCGCGCTGTGGTTATGACAAATCGCTCCAGGTACAAAATGCCGTTGCCAGTGGCTGGCAATTTCAGAGTAAACGCTGGGCCGCCATCAGTGACATCCATGGCCAATACGACCTGATGACCCGCTTGCTGCAAGCGGCCAACATCGTCGACGCCAATCGGCACTGGCAGTTTGGTAGCAATCAGCTGGTGATTGTCGGGGATGTGATGGACCGCGGCAATCAAGTGACTCAGGCGCTGTGGTTCCTGTACGACCTGCAACAACAGGCAAAACGCGCCGGCGGCGCCGTGCATGTATTGCCCGGCAACCACGAAACTATGGTCGTTAGGGGTGATTTACGTTATGTGCATCCGGACTACCAGCAAGTGGCTGAAAAGCTGCACACCACTTTACCGGCGCTGTATGGCGAGCACAGCGTGTTAGGCGCTTGGTTACGCCAGTTGCCGTTGTTTGTGCGGATCAATAACACGTTATTTGTCCATGGCGGTATTTCCACCGAATTTGCCGCGCAACCGACGGATAACCAGGCGTTGCAACAAGCATTTCAGCACAGCTGGGGCCGCAGCAAAACTGAGTTAGCGCTACAGCCGCTACAGCAACTGTTGCAAGGCTCTGCCGGCCCGTTGTGGTATCGCGGCTATTTTTCTAAAGACAGCCCGGTTACCCCGTCTGTACTGCAACAACAGTTAAAACGCTTTGGTGCGGACCAGATTGTGGTTGGTCACACCAGCATGGATGACGTCTACAGTCACCACGACGGCCTGGTTTATTCAGTGGACAGCAGTATCAAAAAGGGCAAAAACGGTGCAGTGCTGCATTTTATCGACGGCCGCTATCTCAGATCAGGTCTGGATGGTCAGTTAACGCCAGTAGCGCCAGCCCCTGCGAGCACTAAAGATTAGAGCCTAAGCTACTGTTTTTATAGAAATAGATATTAAAAGAGATAAAACGGGCACAGAAACGAGCTGTGAGCCATTGTGTTGAAACCGGCAGCGCTGAAGATGAGATCGCAGTCTCCCTGCAGCGAACAATAACAAAGCATGGGCCTGAACCGCCCTTCACTTTCCGGGAACAACAAGATGAAACATCAGACAAGTTATCAGGTGCTGGCGCTGGCAATCACCAGCGCGCTCGCCCTGCCAGTTCAGGCCCAGGTCGCCGCTAAAACCGAAGCGGCAACCACCGAGCGCATTGAAGTCACTGGCTCCCGCATCAAACGCACCGATTTAGCCGGTGCGTCGCCGGTGACGGTGATTAGCGCAGAAGATATCGCCTTATCCGGTTTTGCCAACGTCGAAGAGATTTTACAAGCCGGCATCGGCAATGCCGGTCGCTCGGTCGAAGGCAATGAATCGAGCTGGACCCAGGGCGCGAATACCATCAACTTGCGCGGCATGGGCGAAAACCGCACGCTGGTGCTGGTCAATGGCAAACGGGTGCCACAATTTCCGACTGCCACCGGCGGTACCACTAACTTTGTGGATACTTCAACTTTTCCCAGCAGCGCCGTTGAGCGCATTGAGATCCTGACCGGCGGCGCTTCGGCCATTTATGGCTCAGACGCGGTCGGTGGCGTGGTTAACATTATTCTGAAAAAAGACTATCAGGGCACCCGGTTGAATCTGCGACATGAAAACCCGCAACACGGCGGCCGCGACAAAAGCAAACTGGCGCTGACCACCGGTTTTGACAGCAAATTCGGCCAGACGGTGCTGGTGGTCGATTACAGCAAAGATCAGATGTTACGCGGCGGTGATCGAGATCTGACCTCAGGCCTTGGCCCGGACAGCACCGACACCTACAGCACCACCACCGCTTATATCCGCGACCGCTCTAAAGTGTTTCATAAAGACGAATATGTCATGGCCAATCAACAGCAGTGTCAGCAACTGTTTGGCGACTATGGCGTCTGGCTGGAAAACGAAAGCCGGTATAAATGCCGCTACAACACCAACCGCGATGAAGGTATGCAAACGGCGAAAGACGACTGGAACCTGATCCTGAATCAACATGGTGAGTTAAACGACCAGTGGGCCTTTAATGCGTTGCTGCAATACGGCGATAAAACCACCGACCGCGGTAACGCGCAAAAAAGCATCAGCCCGACCATTTTTATGGACCGCAATAACCCGGGCCGTTACAGCTACAACGCCGCCGATTTTGCCAGCAGCCGGGAATTCCGGGTCTATCGCCGGCTGGATGATTATGGCCAGCAACGCGATTATACCGGCAAGCAAAAAAACCTGACCTCGAGTTTAGGTGTGACCGGACAGCTTGGCGACTATGAGCTGGAACTGAGCTGGGCTTATGGCAAAAGCGATTATACCCGCCAGGGTCGCAATCAAATGAAAGCCGACCAGCTGCTAAAACTGATTAGCTTCAATCCGGCAGACGCCGCCAATCCGGCCAAGTGGTACCCGATGAATCCACTGACCGCAGCACAACGCGACCAGCTGTATGGCGAAACACTGACAGACGCAGGCTCTGGGCTAAACCAATACAGCGCAGTGCTGACCGGCGACTGGTTTGATTTACCGGCCGGACCGGTGCAGTTTGCCGCGTCGGCCGAATGGGCGAAAGAGTGGTACTTTGATTTAAAAGACGCCGATACGTTAAGCGGGAATTTACTGGGTCAGGGCGGCACCCAAGGCGAAGGCGGCCGTAAACGCTACGCTGCAGCCGGCGAGCTGGCACTGCCTATCTTCGGCGCTGATGCGGCCACAGGCCAGCTCGATGCCAGTCTGGCCTTGCGCTACGACCGTTATGACGACAAATCCGATGTCGGCGGCGCCACAACGCCACAGCTGGGCCTGACCTGGCGACCACACAGCGATATTTTATTACGCTTAAGCGCCGGCCGCAGTTTCCGCGCGCCGGACTTGCACCGGATGTATGCCGGCCTTAGCCGTGCTTTTGCGGAAACCACGTTAAAGCTGGACCCGAATTTCCCGGTTGGTTTGTCTGACAGTTATGAATCTATCAGTGCCGGCAATATTGCGCTGACTGAAGAAAAAGGCCGATTCGTCAATTTGGGGCTGGTCGCCAATCTGACGGACGATACCAGCCTGAGCCTGGATGTCTGGCGCATCAGTTTAGACGGCGCCGTTTACAGTGAAAGCGCCAGCCGGATCCTGGCCAACCCAAGCTACAACCAAAGCGCTGGGTATAAGAGTTGTAATGACCTGCCGGGCATTGGCTACATCATGCAACAGCCGTCAGGCCAGACTTATCAGGACTTATTGTGCGTGCGCCGCGGTACAATCAACAGCGCCTATGAAGCATCGCAGGGCATTGATGCTGAGCTGAGCTTCCAGCAGGACCTCGCTGATTTTGGCAAATTAAAACTGACGCCCAAAGCCAGCTACCTGCTGAAAAAGGAATACCAGGCCTATGCCGGTGGCGAGCGTGTCGAGGAAACCCGCGATAACTACCTGCCAGCCTGGAAAGCCGAAATGTCGGCGCGCTGGTCGCTGCAGGACATCAGCGTCAATCTGAGCTGGTACTACCTCGGCAGCGCAGAGGGCTGGAATAATTGGGTGCAAAAAGACGCGGCCGGTAAAGATGTCCAGACGCAGGTCTGGAGCAAGCTCGCCGCTTTTCAGCGTATTAATCTTAATGCCAGTTATGACTTTGACAGTTACGGCGAAGTGACGCTTGGCATCAACAATCTGGCTGACCAGATGCCACCGCTGTATCCGGTCGGCCACCCGAACCGCAATGTGTATCCGTATTTTGAAGAAGATGCCGGCTATAACACGGTAGGTCGGGTGTTTTATCTGGGGTATGAATACAAGTTGTAATAGCCACCGGCGGGACATAGCGATGTCCCGCCTTTTCCGTTAGCATAGTTATCCCTGATTAAGCTGAAGCCCGTGCTTGTGTCTGCTGAAACGCCATTTTGTCTTGCTGATATCCATGTTGTGCCTTTGACACTGACGTTGTCACAAGGGACGGCAAGCCAGCAGATCCAGCAAAAACCGATGGAAGTACTGTGTTACCTGGCCAGCCAGTACCCGGCGCTGGTGACGCGGGAACAGCTGATCGATGCCGTCTGGGACGGCAATGTTTATGTCGGCGAAAAAGCACTGACCAACACCATCTGGCAATTGCGCCAGGCGCTGACACCCTTTGGTCAGGCTGACCTGATTGCCACGGTGCGGAAAAAAGGCTACCGGCTGCAACAAGCACCGCAGCTGATGCCCGCAGCGGTTCAGATCGTAAGCGCTGACAGTGCATCCGCTGCTGCGGTGATCCCCCCTCACCCACGTTCTGTGGTCAAAAAGTCCTGGTCGTACTGGCGTTGGTCTGGCTGGCACTGGTCTGGTTGGATCGTGGCGGTGGTTATTCTATGTGGCTCACTGCTGTACTGGGGCTGGCCAGCTCCTGCACCTGGCCTCAGCCAGATCACCCGCCAGCAGGGCTGGTCGATGTTCCCCACAGTGACGCCAGATGGGCGTTATCTGGTTTATAGCTGGCAGCATTTTGGCCAACCGGCGGATTTATTCTTCCGCGATTTGCAACAACCGGACAGCGCCGCGCGACAGCTGACGTTTACGCCACTGGATGAGCTCAGGCCCGTGATCAGCAGCGACGGTCAAACTTTGTATTATTCCAGTAAATCACCGGTGGACGGACGCTGCCAGATCCACCAGATTTCGCTACAGACGCTGCAGGAAAAAATACTACAAACCTGCGGCCGCCATGGTGATGTCTATCTCGACCTGTCAGCAGACAACCGATATCTGTATTTTAATGGCAGCCGCGATGCAGCAGGCCGCAGCTGGTACCAGCTGGATTTACAACAAGCTACGCCAAAAGCAGAGCCGATGCCGTGCCACGACAATTGCGAACAGCGGGTGCGAGATATCGCGGTACAACCGGACGGGCCTTATATTGCGCTGACCCGCCGCGCCAACCGCCTGTCGGAAGAAGTGTTTTTATATGATCAACAAACTGGCCGCGAACGGCAGTTAACCGCCGGACAGTCCGACATTCGTGGTATAGCCTGGTCATCAGATGGCCGCCAGCTGATTTACAGCACCGAGAATAATGGCCGCAGCCTTGGTTTTGTGCTGGATATCCACAGCGGCAAACAAACAGCGATTGCAGTCGATGACATGAGTTTTGTCAGCCGCGTCACGACGGACAACCTGTTGTTTTTTCATCGCGACAGCTCAGTGCCCCAGTTAGGGTATGTTCCGCTGCACACCGCCAGTGCAATATTCCCGCTCAGCGCCGGCGATTTGAGTTATCAGGCGCCGGACTTTCATCAGGGCCGGGCCCAGCTGGTCTACTTAAGCAACGAAAACGGCAGCAGCGAATTGTGGCTGGCAGACCGGCAATTGCTGCAAAAACAACAACTGACCCGGCTCAACGGCGTGATCAAATATCCGCGCTGGTCGCATCGCGGCGATCGGGTGTTGTTTGTCTCCCGCAGCGCCAATTCTTTGCATGACCGGCTGACGATCCTCGATGTCGCGACCGGTAAACTGAGTTTTCCGGATACAGGTATGCAGGTGCATGGCCGGCCAGGCTGGACCTCTGACGACCAAGCGGTATTGTTGCCGGAGCAAGGCAAACTGATGCGGTTCGACTTGCAAAATGGCCATAAAGAGGCCATGACCCAAAGCAGTGGTAATTACGCCCAAATGCCGGACGAACGAGGTTTTTATTATACCAAAGGCCGCGGCCAGGGCATTTGGTGGCAAGCGCTGCAACAAGGCCAACCCACCGGGGCACCACTGCAAATCATCAACGGTGAGGCCTTCAGTGAAAGTTACAGCTGGCTGGCGACCCCGACGCAGATTTTCTATCTGCAGGCCGTCAAAGACGGCGTTGAAGTCTGGGTGATGCAACTGGCAAATAAACAACATCGGCGTTTGGTGGTTTTGCCCGCCGGACAAACCGATTTAGCGGCTAATCTGGCTTATGATGAGACCGGTCAACGTTTGTTACTGCAATACAGTCCGGTACCGCGCATCGATATCTGGCGCTGGCAGCTGCCATAAGGAACTACCAGACGGCTGCATTCTGCCGCTTCAGTTAAGAATCCTTAAGCAAAACCAGCCCAAAGGTAAAGTAAGGTATGGTTTTAAACCTCTGCATTTTTCTGCGCTCAGAATTGACAGATTGTCCATTTAAGCAGACGCAGGAACCGCACTATGACCAAACCAAACTCCCCCGTAGTATCTTCACAATAAGCACCTTCACAAATCGCACAGTCAGAAACAGCACCAGCCCAAAGCCGCCGTAGTTTTATCAAACAGGTGGGTTTTGCCCTTGCTGCCGCCCCATTGGTCGGCATTGTCGCTTGTGGTGGTGGCAGTACCGAAAGCGCTACCACGTCGACGGATACCACTAGTGGTACTGGCAGTTCAGGCGGAAACACAGGTGGCAGCACGGGCAGTTCAGGGTCCTGGGCGACCGGCGGCACTGCCGCGCTGACAGCGAACTTCCCGGCCGACAGCCTGTTTGATTTGGGCACCAGTTGCAGCCTGGCTTTAACCAAAGCGCTGACTGAAGGGCCCTGTTATTTCAGCGTGACCAACCGCGATGATATTTCTGAAAGTCAGGTCGGCTTGCCGATGCAGTTGTGTTTGCGCGTGGTCGACAGCAACTGTAAGGCATTGTCTGGTCTTGAAGTGGAAGTCTGGCACTGTGATGTTGCAGGTCTTTATTCCGGTGACACCAGTGGCAGCACCGACAGTTCAGGCTTTAACTCATCGTTTTGTACCAGCAATAATGCCAATGCGGTGAAAGCCAAATGGTATCGTGGCACGCAAGTCACTGACAGCAATGGCCGGGTCAATTTTAAAACCTGTTTCCCGGGCTGGTATTCGGGGCGCACTATTCATATCCATTTTCGCGTGCGCAATAACAATAACGATCAGGTAGTGTCGCAGTTTTGCTTTACCGATACATTGACGCAGGAGATTTGCACCACACACGCCAACTATAAAAGCCGCGGTGTGCAGGACACTACGCTGGCCGCAGGCCGTGATACGGTGTTTGGCAGCAATGCCACCGATTTTATTTTCACTACCCAGCAAAACAGCGATGGCTCATTGCTGGCGTGGAAAACCATCCGGCTCAGTTAACACTGTCGTTTTGGACGCACGGCGACGCTGCGCTTGCCGTGCCTGCAACTTCATCAGGCCACACATTTGCCATGCTTTCACTGCATTTGCGCGCCGACCGTACAACCGTTATGCTGCGCCGGTTTTGCCAATCTGCGGGAATATCGCATGCACTTACTCTGGCTGGTCACAGCGATCTGGGCTTTCAGTTTTTCCTTAATTGGTGAATTTCTCGCCGCGACGGTCGACCCGTACCTGGCCGTCAGCAGCCGGATGTTACTGGCGCTGCTGTTATTTTCGCCGTTTTTCATGCGGCATCGTACCGCCCCATTACTGGCGCTGCAGCTTGCCGGGATTGGCGCCGTACAGCTTGGTTTGATGTATCTGCTGCTTTATCACAGCTTTTTGTATCTTAAGCGTGGCGGAAGTGCTGTTATTCACCATTCTGACGCCGGTGTATATCTCAGTGCTCGATTACTTCTGGCGCTATAAAAAACTACATTGGCGCTGGCTGGGCCCGGCACTGCTCGCCGTTGCTGGCGCACTGGTGATGCGCTATCAGCAATTAAGCACTGACTTTTGGTTCGGTCTGTTACTGATCCAGGGCGCTAATTTGTGTTTTGCCTTTGGTCAGGTCGCTTACCGGCGTTTGGCATTAGGCTCGGTTAATACGCAGAAACAACAGTTCGGCTGGTTTTTTGTCGGCGCAACGACAGTCAGCCTGCTCGCCACCGCACTGTTCGCCAACTGGCAACGCCTGCCGGACACGCCACTTGAATATGGCATTTTGCTCTGGCTTGGTCTGGTTGCTTCAGGTCTTGGATATTGGCTCTGGAACGCCGGTGCCCGGCAAGTCAGTGCCAATCAACTCGCCGTGATGAATAACGTGCTTATTCCGGCCGGCTTATTGGTCAATTTTGTGTTTTGGCAACATACAGTCAACTGGTGGACTTTGGCCGCAGGCTCGCTGCTGATTTTAATGAGCTTGGTTTGGGCCCGGCGCCAGCATGATTGATCAACGGCTTTGCCTTACTGCAAAAAAAACCGCGTTGTGACAGAGCTGGGTGGCACAAAACGCAGCGCCTGTTTAGCGGAAAACCTACACCACGCTTACTCTTAACCGGTCACTTTCTGGCTGCCGGTTTTGGCTTTGCTCGCGTTTGGGGCTCACTGCTTTGAGCTAATTATGGTTGTACTACACCTCGGCTCTTACGAGAAACAAATATCGACTGAGTCGTCATGGCGAAGATTCGTTTTTCGTAACTTCTGAACATGATAAAAATGTCCGATCCAAAGGTATATTTATAGAATTTTCAGACACTTGATTGCCTTCACCAAAGCAGGCACCACAAACACATAAATACTAATCTTATGTTCATCGCTTTTCGTAAGGCCGACTGCTATCACTAATTCATGATAGTGACTAACTTTTAGACTCACCCCTTCCAGTTATAATGATGAAAGTTTAATCAAGCTGAGAACCACAAAATGAAATTGAGTCACTTATCTATGCTCGTTGCCAGCGGATTTTTATTCGGCTGCAAACCTGCCGACGCTGGCGAAGATGCAGAGACTACCGCTGTTAAGCCAAAACCTGCAGCGATGGTTTTCACCAACGCCATTATTTATCAACATCAAACGGCTGACACACTGGTGATCAAAGATGGCCGTATCGCTTTTATTGGTAAAGCAGAAACTGCGCAGAAACAGTATCCAAACCTGAGTAACTGGCAGGATTTAGAGGGAGCATTTATCGGCCCTGGATTTATTGATAACCACAATCATGTGTTTGAAGCTGACGCTGAGATTGGCGGTGATTGTGATTTGTCTGATGCTCAAAGTATCCGTGGTTATGAGCAAGCGCTGGTTCAATGCAAGCGCGAATTGGCCCCCCAATCAGATGAATGGTTAATGGGCTATGGCCATGAGCTGGCGAAGCTGCTGACTCTGTCAGAGGAATCTCCGCTAGAAATGCTCGACCGCCTATACCCCAACAATCCGGTGGTCATTATGGAGCAAACGTCTCATTCCATGTGGGTCAACAGCAAGGCATTACAACTTGCTGGAATTAATTACAAATCTGCCGACCCACAAGGTGGTCGCATCTTACGTGAAACCGATGGCAGCCTCAGTGGAATTCTGCTGGATAATGCCGGAGACCGTTTGTTTGAGATCGCATGGAATCAGCAGCCGGATTTACAAAATGCGCATAAGCGCGGGTTACTCAACGGACTTCGCCAATTGGCTGAGAATGGCATTACGACTGTTGGTGATGGACGGCTCTATTGGAAGCGTGGCTGGTTGGAGACTTGGCAACAGCTGGAGAAACAAAAGCAGTTGACTGCGCGTGTCAGTATCCGCCCATGGATTTATCCTGCTGACCCTGCAGCACCGCAGCTGGAATTTTTCCGCAAAGTTTATCAACCGGATGCAACCCGGTTGCTGGTTATCAATCAGGTGAAGCTCTACAGCGATGGTTTATTACAAAACGGCACCGCTCGATTACTGCAGCCATATCGCCAAACGATTAATCCTGATTTACCAACAGGGTTAGATTACATCGCGCCAGATCAAATGAAATGGTGGTTAGTGGAACTGGATAAAATTGGCTATGGGGCTCACATCCATGCCATCGGTGATGGTGGGACACGCAATGCACTTGATGCGGTTGAATCTGCCCGTCAAGCAGGTTCGGAGCAATTGTATGGCTTAACCCATCTTGAATTGGTGCAAGTTGAAGACTTCGGCCGATTTAAACAATTATCTGTTGATGCAGACATGCAAATTGGCAATGAAGGTACTTTGCATGCAGATCATCATTGGGCTGATCCATGGTTAGGTCACGAGCGCGCCGCTCATTTAATGCCGGTGAAAGCATTTCTTGCTGCCGGTGCAAACCTAACCCTGAGTAGCGATTGGAACGTCAATCAGCTCAATCCGCTGATCAGTATTGCCAACGCATTGGAGTTAAAAGGTCAGTCCTTCCCAGACGTTGATACAGCGATTGCGGCCTATACCATTAATGCTGCACAAGCTTTAGGTCTCGCTGAACAAACGGGCTCACTGACTGTCGGTAAAGCTGCCGATTTGGTGGTGATTGATCAGGATATCAGTCGGGTTAAACCCGCTAAAATCCGTCAGGCGAAGTTCTTATTAACCATGCTCAACGGTCAGGTGGTGTATCAGAGTCCAGATTATTAAGAGTCTGACAAACTAACCTTAACCAACTGCTGATGATAGTTTTGTGCTGGCTTCCCAGAGGCCAGCGTAATTCCAAACGACGGCGCATTGTTGATAACTCAGTGTTCACTTGCAACAACGCTAATTGACCTGCCTGAATGCCAGATGCCACCATCAAGGCTGGGAGTAAGGCAACGCAGTCAGTTTTTAATAGCACACCTTTGAGCGTACTAAAGTCAGCAATCTGACTAGAATAGCCACTGTAACCGCTCTCATCGGCAGACTGTTGATAATCCTCCGCCCAAATCAACTCGCGAAATGGCGCTAAGTCGACAACTCCAATACTTGGCTTTCCCGCAAGCGGATGGTTCGAACGTACCGTGAAGACTTCATCATAATAGCCAACGCGGCAATAGTCGTAACTGCTGTTATGTAATTCGATACTTTCGTGCAACAGCACCACATCAAATACACGTTCGACCAAGCCTTGTGCTAACTCTTCTTCGTTCTGTGTAATGATGCGGACCTGAACCTGCGGTTGCTGTTGCATAAAACCGACAATGGCATCGGTTAAAAGTTGTTGTGGAATGTGGGGAGCAACACCAATCACGAGCACAAGTTGCTTATGTTGTTGTAAAGCATGCGCTGCCGCTTGTAAGCGATTTGATTGTGCCACTGTGTGCTGAGCTAACGGTAATAAAGTATGGCCATCTGGACTTAACTGCAGACTGTTGCCAGTTCGAGTAAACAACTCTAAATTCAGCTCTGCTTCCAAGTCTGCAATCCAACCACTTAATTGCGATTGTCGTTTACCCAATACTCTGGCCGCAGCAGAAATTGACCCTAATTCAGCACTGAGCACAAAAGCCTGTAGGTATTGGAGTGAAAAAGTATTTAGTGATTGCATAACCTCAACCTGGATTACAACTTTTATGATTAGCACACTGCGCCCATTGAGGATCTGATTCGAATCAGTATCTGGAGCAGCTATCAAAGTGCCAACTGCAATAAACGCATCATTTGTACTCTATTTATGTATGACAAAGAAAATACATTCATACCATTAAATTAAGTTGAAAAATTCTAATGTCTTAGAATCTCTGAGTCACTCATCTTTATCTGTTCAGTCTGTCTGCTTTTAGTTAAAAGCGAACTTTTGAAAACTGAAATGCACATGTCCGCAATTGGCACAGGCTGTGTAAAAACCCTTGGTAACCTTTTGGTCTAAGTACAAGGTGCTTATGATCAATTGGTCTTAAGTACCGATCCAATTTCAAAGCCAAGTTCGAAAATTGTCAGATGAAGGAAACAGCACAGCCTGGGAAATTCTGACATGTCTCACCATATTGCAGGTCAATCAAGCGGGTTAGCGGTAGTGCGCCATCTGGGGCTGAATATTTTACGAAATGATAAGAGCCGTAAACTAAGCGTTCCCCGCAAAATGCGCGCGCTGATGATGGATGAAGATTACTTGGATACAGTGTTAGAAGCTGGGCTTGGCAAGGTGTCGTTTAAAAAATGAGCATTCATGCTCTCTGCATTTCCTGCTGATTTGTTTATAAAAGCGGCCGGCTTGGCTAAAGCCTTTAATCCGCTAGCTTATCTGCCTCTCAGTCAACTGTGTTCATCACCATAGTTGAACAAACAACAGAGTAGTGACAAACGATAAAGCAGGGGAATCCTTTTCATTCATGTTTCCTTATTGGGATGATAACAATCCATTTCACTACACAATAAAGAAGCATTTCATCGTAGTTTTCTATTTATAAGATAAATATCAATAATTTATTATAAAAAAGTGACAAATTATTGCATTACTTATCAGCAAGGCATAGGCTAACGCCAAATCTGTTTCAGCATAGGGCCTGAAGAATTTAAACTAAACGCAGCTGGTTATGACCACGAAATCCTGCCTGTAGAAAAAAGCAGGATTTCAGTTGCTCAACACATCTGCTTTTATTCGAAACTTAAAACGCTCGGTAAACTTCCTCGCGGATCCGATTTTGCCGAAAGGGGCGTTAGCGTTGTTATCAGCGATCCTGTCAACTTTACGCATAATCCGCTCAAACAAAGCAGCATCTTTATCTTCACCACAAGACACCGGTTTCGTCTTTGAAAATATCGGCGCGCAGATCGGCGCCGGGTTTGGCTGATAACAGTAGTCACCGATTTTTTCAATAAAACTGCGCGTCCGCCAGGCTCCATCAGCACATTGGCGGCTGCATGGTCAGTAAGCTTGGGCTTACTGGTGGTGGCGGGGCGGTCGCGTAAATCCGGCCTTTGTTGGCTGGCGGTGATTGCGGTGCTGCTTATTTCGGTGTGGCGTCTGCTGGCAATCGCCAGACTGCGTTCCGCCAGACTCATTGGTGCTTGAGTTTCCTGCGTTGGATTGGTGACATGGGTGGCTGCTGCTGCCAGATTGCTGTTATCGGTTAGTCGGTCGGCCAGCCCCTCGGTTGGATTGTCGATAGGCGGTGCCGCGACCGATTCATTTTTGGCAGCTGCCGTTCTTGGTTTTTCTGCCTTTATTACAACTTCAGGCTGCAGCGCTGGTTCCGCCGGCAACACATCAGAACTGGCAGCCGGTGGTTTAGGTGGTGGCTGTAGTGGCTGCAGTGGCTGATAGACAAAAGCTTCAATCGCCTTTGGTGGTGCGACCACGGGTACAGGGAAGCTGCGAGTACCAAAGCACCGCCACCACCAATAGTGCAATG
>JAXHNX010000003.1:0-37726 GCA_034519945.1 Rheinheimera sp. | reverse complement strand
ACGTATTGCTGATGATTAAAGTTGTCGTCGAGGAAAGCGTCCGGATTGTTCTGATATAGCGCAAACATCATCTGATACATATTGACGCGTTTATCCGGCCGGGCCTGTTCCGCCAGCCGCCATAAAGTGTCCTGCGCAGACAATGGCCCCAACCGGGTCACCGCCGGTGTATCAAATTCTTTTGGACCGCGTAAGCGCGCCGTCGATTCAGCCCAGGCCGCCGTCATAAAATTGACGGTGAACAGAATGAGCAAAATTCGCATCAGAAGCATGCAATATTCCCTAACAACCATTGGATCCAGCCAAATGCCCACTGCATCCGGCCTGAACACCTGAGTGCTGTATCCGCCATTGGATATAGTCGCTCTGCAAACTATGTTCCACAATTTGCAGCTCTTGCGGCAGATTCTAAACCAGATTGGCAAAAAGGTGCAGGCAAAGTGCAGAGATCCTGCTGCCAGCAGCCGCAGACTGCCTGCAAAAGGCCGATCAGCTGGCGGGCGCTTGGCTAGAGCCCGGGAGCCTGATCAGGACACAGAAAAACAAAAAGGCCCCGCAGGGCCTTGTTCGAACATCAGCGATATTACAGATAGTCGCGGATCAGGTGTTCTGCGATTTGAATACTATTGGTCGCAGCGCCTTTACGCACGTTGTCTGCGACGACCCACAGGTTCAAACCGTGCTCGTGCGACAAATCTTTGCGAATGCGACCGACAAATACATCGTCCTGACCCTGTGCATGGCTGACCTGCGTCGGGAATTCCGCGTTATCTTCCAGCAGCACCACACCTGGTGCCTGCGCAAGCAACGCTTTGACTTCCTCAACGCTGATTGGCGAGCGGGTTTCGATATGCACCGCTTCGGCGTGGCCATAAAAGACCGGTACCCGCACTGCGGTGGCGTTTACCGAAATGCTGTCATCACCCATGATTTTCTGGGTTTCCCAGTGCATTTTCATTTCTTCTTTGGTGTAGCCGTTATCCATGAACACGTCGATTTGTGGAATAACGTTAAAAGCGATCTGGCGCGAAAATTTACCAGTCGTTTCAATCGGACGGCCATTTAACAGTTGTGCTGTTTCAGAAGCCAGCGCTTCAATGCCCTGCTGGCCGGCACCGCTGACCGATTGATAAGTGGCCACGTTCACGCGGGTAATGCCTACTGCATCATGGATTGGCTTTAACGCCACCAGCATCTGAATAGTTGAACAGTTCGGGTTCGCGATGATATTGCGGTTGCGGTAATCGGCAATGGCGTGAGGGTTCACTTCCGGCACGACCAATGGAATATCGGCTTCGTAGCGGTAATGCGAGGTGTTGTCGATGACAATACAACCGGCATCGGCCGCTTTTGGTGCATACACCGCCGACACACTGCCGCCAGCTGAGAACAAACCGATTTGGGCTTTGGTCCAGTCAAAGGTCTCAGCATCCAGCACTTCTACCTGTTTACCATGAAATGTCACTGTGCCACCGGCAGAGCGTTTACTGGCCAATGGGTAAAGATTGCGTACCGGAAAATCGCGCTGTTGCAGAATCTCGATCAAATGCTGACCGACCAAACCTGTAGCGCCTAATACTGCGACGTCAAATTGCTGAGCCATGTGGTTTGTTCCCCTTTATTTCTGGCTAAAACCTAAACGAATTAAATAATCGGGTACCTGCCCCTGCAGGCACACTGAGCTGAATTCCCGCCTTGGCGGGTAGGTCTTTCTGAGCCAGTCAAACCCGTGCGTGACCAGATGACGCCGGAACAGCGCATCGTCACGCCGGACATCATATAACATACGGCACAGATTTTGGACATCTAAAAGTCTAAAATTTGGCGAAATTTGCAGCTTTTCTATCGCACCAGCCGGTAAAAACTGTGCCAGCGTCTTCGTCGGCGTCACGCCAAGCAGTTGACAGACAGCCTGATACAACATTTCTGTACCGCGGGCTTTGCCTTCGACACTATGGCCAGCGATATGCGCTGTTGCAATGTCACAGTATGGCAGTAGCTGCTGTTCAATCGATGGCTCCCCTTCCCACACATCCAGAAATAACGGCCGGCGCACACCGGTGCGCGCTTGCGCCAACAGCGCCTGATTGTCGACCACTTCACCCCGGCAGGCATTGATCAGCGCAGTCGTCGCCGGTAATGCGGCTAACCGGCTGGCATCAAGCAGATGAAAAGTTGGATGGGCGCCGCTACGCAGCAGTGGCACATGCAAACTGACCACATCAGCGCTGGCTAATAAGGTATCGAGATCAAGATGTGGAAAATCGTCTTCAGCCGCGCGCAGTGGGTCGTTTTGTAGTACGGTCAGACCTAGCGCTTGCAGTGCTGCCACTAAGCGCTTGCCGATTTGACCGACGCCGACCACCCCAACAGTGAAATCTGCCAGCGGCTTATCCCGTTGTTCCGCCAGGATAAACAGGCAACTGAGCACATATTCCACCACCGACTGGGCATTGCAACCCGGTGCATTGGTATGAACAATACCGCGCGCTTGCAGATAGGCCAGATCCAGATGATCAGTGCCAATGGTGGCAGTGCCGACAAAACGCAGATTGGGATTGGCATCCAGCAGCGCTGCATTCACTTTAGTCACAGAACGCACCAGCAGAATATCAGCATCTGCAAGTTCAGCCGCCTGCACATTCCGGCCGGAGAATAAAGTCACATCACCCAGGTCGGCGAAAAACTCGCGGGCCAGCGGCATATTGTCATCGGCATAAATTTTCATCGGCAACTCCAGTCAACACGGGTACAACAAACTGCGCCGCATTCTATGTCAGAACGCCGCTCCTACGCCATGCAGGCAACAGATTTCATCGCGCCAGATACGACAAAGCCACCCGTAGGTGGCTTTTTTTAACAGTGGATCAAGGCTTAGCCGTTGAACTTCTGCATCACCAGCGTGGCGTTGGTGCCACCAAAACCAAAGCTGTTCGACATCACTGTGTTTAACGTCGCTGCAGTTGGTTTAGTAATGATGTTCAGGCCCTCGGCCGCTGCATCCAGCTCACCAATGTTGATCGATGGCGCAATAAAGTTATGCTCCATCATCAGCAAGGAATAAATGGCTTCATGCACACCGGCAGCACCCAAAGCGTGACCGGTCATGGCTTTGGTGGCGCTGATCGCCGGGCTCTTACCGCCAAAGACCTGCTGGATAGCGCCCAGCTCTTTCACATCACCGACCGGCGTACTGGTGCCGTGGGTGTTCAGGTAGTCAATGGGGGCTTTCACATCGGCCAGCGCCATTTGCATACAACGCACCGCGCCTTCACCACTTGGTGCCACCATATCGTAACCGTCTGAAGTCGCGCCATAACCCACCACTTCAGCATAAATTTTGGCGCCACGGGCTAAGGCATGTTCCAGCTCTTCAATCACCAGAATACCGCCACCACCAGAGATGACAAAACCGTCACGGCTCGCATCGTAAGTACGCGACGCCTGCGTTGGTGTTTCGTTGTATTTGCTCGACAAGGCGCCCATGGCATCGAATTCCATCGCCAGCGTCCAGTGCACTTCTTCACCGCCACCGGCGAAAATCACATCTTGTTTACCGAGCTGGATCAGTTCCACCGCATGGCCAATACAATGCGCGCTGGTGGCACAGGCAGAGCTGATCGAATAGTTCACGCCTTTGATTTCAAACGGCGTGGCAAGGCAAGCCGAACAAGTTGATGACATGGTTTTTGGCACGGCATAAGGGCCAACACGTTTGACGCCTTTTTCACGCAGAATATCTGCCGCTTCAATTTGGGTTTTTGATGAAGCGCCGCCAGAGCCCACAACCAAACCGGTACGTGGATTGGAGACTTGCTCTGGCGTTAAACCTGCATCTGCAATGGCTTGCGCCATCGAGATGTATGCATATGCTGCCGCGTCGCCCATAAAACGCAACGCTTTGCGGTCAATCAGAGCAGCAGTGTCAATATTGATTTGACCCCAGACCTGAGAACGCAGCCCAAAATCGGCAAATTCCTGCGCAAAGCTGATGCCGGAACGGCCTTCTTGTAATGAGGCCAATACTTCTGCTTTGTTGTTACCGATACTTGAAACTATGCCCAATCCGGTGATTACCGCTCTTTTCATTCTGACTCCAGCGTAAAAAATAGTTTTCGTGGCCATTGTACGGGCTTTTTTCCGCCAACTGGTCCAATTTCAGCGCACAGTTGTACACTCACCTGTTCACACTATTAGCCGTCAGCATGACAAACAAGTTAAAATGCGCCACTTTGTGCAATTTTTTCTGATACGGACTTACTGATGAGTCAGATCCAATCCGCCACCTTGCGCTATAACGAGCAAGGCACGCCGGTTTCGAACCTGTTTGATGATGTTTATTTTTCCAATGAAAGCGGGCTCGACGAGACGCAGTTTGTATTTCTGCACAACAATCAATTACCAGAGCGCTGGCAGCAGCTGGCAAAACGCTGTTTTCATGTGATCGAAACCGGTTTTGGTACCGGGCTGAACTTCCTGGTGTGCTGGCAGGCGTTTCGTCAGTTTCGTGCGGCGCAGCCGGAAGCAACTTGCCAGCAGCTGCATTTCTCCACTTTCGAAAAATTCCCTTTAACTCTCAGTGATTTGACTCAGGCATTAACCGCCTGGCCAACTTTACAGCCACTCATTGCTGAGCTGTTGGCGCAATATCCACGGCCTTTTGCTGGCTGTCATCGACTGCAGTTTGACCGGGGCGCGGTGACGCTGGATTTATGGCTCGGGGATATCAAAGACAATCTGCCGGCGCTGCCGCTGTCGAACCGCGCGGATGCCTGGTTTCTCGATGGGTTTGCGCCGAGTAAAAACCCGGATATGTGGCAGGACAGTTTATTCGAAGGCATGGCACGGTTAAGCGGCCCCGGTACCACAGTCGCCACCTTCACCAGTGCCGGCATTGTGCGGCGCGGCCTGCAAAGTGCCGGTTTTTTGGTGAAAAAAGTCAAAGGATTTGGCCGCAAACGCGAAATGGCGGTTGGAGTTATGCCCGCAGAAGCGACACAGACACCACAGCATGCAAGCGATGACGCCGTCACGCTGGTCGGCGGCGGTATCGCAGCACTTTTAACGGCATTGGCTCTGATTCAACGTGGCCGTGCGGTGCGTTTGCTCTGTAAAGACGATACTGTGGCTTTAGGTGCCTCCCATAACCGACAAGGTGCTTTGTACCCACAACTACAAGCCAGCTTTAGTCCGGTGTCGCGTTTTCATGCCAGCGCCTATGGGTTTGCCTGCCGCCGCTACCGGGAATTAGCGCGCTGCTTTGATTTCCCTCAGCAGTTTTGCGGCGTGCTGACATTAGCCTGCACTGACGCACTGGCACTGCGCCAGACAAAAATCCAGCAGGAAAGCGCCTGGCCTGCGGGTTTTTTCCAGGCGCTGGACGCACAGGCATGCAGTGAAGTAGCGGGCTTGCCCCTGCCGTACGGCGGATTGTTTTATCCGGATGGTGGTTGGATCGCACCGCAGCGTTTTTGTCTGGCCGCGCTTGAGTGGCTGATGCAACAGCCTCAGTTTAGTTTTTGCGCCAGTACCGAAGTTCTGGCTTTGCATCGTGTTGATGAAGGATGGTACCTCGACACTTCAGCAGGCCATATCCGCAGCCGTCAGCTGGTACTTTGTAATGGCGTCGGCCTGACGCAATTTGCGCCTACCCGTCATTTGCCACTGAATCAGGTGCGTGGCCAAGTGTCGCATGTGAGCTCACCTCAGATGACAACGCTTCGCACTGTGATTTGTCATCAAGGCTATATCACGCCGGCTGATACAACGGACTTTGCCGGCGAACATTGTGTCGGCGCCACTTTTGACCGGACGAGCCGTGATACCGTTACCAGCGCAGCCGACGATGCCGCCAATCTGGCGCTGGTCAATTCAGTGTTGCGACAACCAACCTGGTTCGCTGATGCAACCGTACAATCGGCAAAAACCGGCCTGCGCGCGACGGTACCGGATCATTTACCGATCGCCGGTGAAGTGACCGAGGGTTTGTATGTGCTGGGAGGTCTTGGCGCGCGTGGATTGTTATTTGCACCACTTTTGGCCGAACAGCTGGCTGCTGATTTGTGCCAACAGCCGGTTGCGCTGCCAGACGAGTTGCAGCAACTGGTCAGCGCTGCGCGTTTTGATAAATTACGGCTTGCGCAGTAGATCAAAAAAGCCCTGGATGTTCAGGGCTTTTTAGTCGAAGCGTCCGCATCCTTTACAAGCGGGGCGCTTCTGAGCGCATTAGCTGTACCACGGCACGACGGTTGGTCGCGCGGCCGCGGGATGTGTCATTAGGTGCGACATGCCGCTTCTCACCAAATCCTTCAGTACGGATCACTTTTTCATCAATCCCGGCAGTCACCAAAAATGCTTTTAACGCCTTGGCTCTTTTGCGCGATAATTCGTCGTTGATCCAGCGTCCACCGTAACTGTCGGTATAAGTATCGATGTCCACAGCTGCAATGGCTTTATCGTGTTTCAGATATTCGGCAATCTGATAAAGCCGCGCTTCAGATTCACGTGTCAGTGCATCGCTGTTGCTTTGGTAATTCAGCACGGTCAGCGCAATGTCATCAAAATTAAAACGCAACAAGCCGGACATGCATTGACTGAATTGCTGGTAAGGCATACCAAAATGGATCGGATTAAGCTGGGCGGCAATTTTGTCAAACGGACTATGCCAGTCATCAAAATAAAAAGTCGGGCTGAACCCCTGCTCAAGCTCCGTCAGCATGGTCCAGGCCTGCTGTTTGGGTAAATCGCCATCAAACTGCTTCAACAATTTCAGATCAGCCAGCGCTTTCGCCTGCTCACCAGCGCGCCAGCTCGGTGGCACCGATAACACTTCAGCCAGACTGTAGCCATCAGGCTGACGTTGCATTTTCAACTGAAATAACAGATTTGATTCTTTATTGGCGGTACTGACAAAACGCGCCTCACCAAATTGCGGAATAGCATGCACCAGTTCACAACGCAGTGCTGTGGCAGTTTTCACCGACCAGGCGGAGTTATCCAATGTGGCAGCATATTGCCGCACATTTTGCCGGTTGATTGCCGCTTCAGTGCCGCTGACAAGCGTCAGCGCACATAGCACACCACATAGCTTTTTTGCTGCATTCATAAGTCAGTTACCAATAAACTGGTGAAGATCCAGACACTTCGCCGGTATTCCTGCTAACGCCACAGTGGTTTGTGGCGCCCTGTTTCAACCTGAACATGCGCCTACGGCACCGTTGCTGTCAAAACAATTAGCAAAGCCTGTGCCGACAACAAGACGAAGTGCGATTTTTTTGGCATACTGCGGCTCTTTTTTTGACTGGAACCAGCCGATGAGCCAGACCACGACACTTTTTGCCCAACGCTTTCGCGGCTATTATCCGGTCGTTATTGACGTCGAAACTGCTGGTTTTAACGCCCAAACTGATGCGCTGTTAGAGATCGCTGCCAGCACACTGAAAATGGACGAACAGGGTTTTCTGAGCATAGACCAGACTGTACATTTCCATGTCGAACCTTTCGAAGGTTCAGTGCTCAACCCCAGCTCGCTGGCGTTTAATGGGATAGATCCTTTTAATCCACTGCGTGGCGCTGTACACGAACGCGAAGCGCTGACGGAAATGTTCAAAGTGATCCGCAAAGGTCAAAAAGACGCCGGCTGTCAGCGCGCCGTGCTGGTGGCGCATAATGCGGCTTTTGATCAGGGTTTCTTAAATGCCGCCGTTGAGCGTAATAACATTAAACGTTCGCCCTTCCATGCTTTTGTATCCTTTGATACCACCACGCTGGCCGCGCTTGCGCTGGGTCAGACCGTCTTAGCAAAAGCATGTCAGGCAGCGGGCATCCCGTTTGACGGTAAAGAAGCGCATAGCGCTTTGTATGATACGGAACGGACCGCTGAGTTATTTTGCCATATCGTTAATCGCTGGCAGACTCTCGGCGGCTGGCCGCCGCCATTTTTCGGTACTGACGCCGAAGCGGATGATGCCGAAACCGATTAAGCCTGAAAACAACAAAACCGCCGCGGCGGTTTTGTTGTTTCTCCAGTGCGGGCTTATTCTGCGCTGTCGTCTGTCTTGTATTTCGCGGCAGTTTCTTTGATCAACGGCTGTAATTCACCACGCTGAAACATTTCCAGCATAATGTCACAACCACCAACCAACTCACCTTCGACCCACAGTTGCGGGAACGTTGGCCAGTTCGCATAGGCAGGCAATTCCGCGCGGATATCCGGGTTTTGCAGAATATCTACAAAAGCGAACGGCTCACCACAAGCAATCAGTGCTTGTGAAGCCTGCGCCGAAAAACCACAGCTTGGCAGTTTTGGCGAACCTTTCATGTACAGAATGATTGGGTTATCCGCCAGTTGTTGTTTGATTTTGTCGATAGTTTCCATCAGGACCTCTGCAGCGACGCTAAAAAATTTTACGGCATTTTACCAAAGGAATTGTCTGTCGCCACTTGAGATCTGCTGAATTGCCCCAAAAACTAAGGCTGCAGAACAGAACATCAACGCGAGGCTGGCAATCGAATGATTGTGAAGACAATCAGCTGGTAAAACTTGAGTAATTTACTCGGGTTTTGTAGTCTACGCGATGCAGAACCACTAAACAACGCCGATGGAGAAATAGAATGGCTTTTGAATTACCAGCATTACCTTATGCTAAAGACGCTTTAGCACCGCACATTTCCGCTGAAACTCTGGAATTCCACCATGGCAAGCACCACAACGCTTACGTGGTTAAACTGAATTCCCTGATTGAAGGCACTGCATTCGCCGGTCAATCACTGGAAGACATCATCAAGACTTCAGAAGGCCCGGTATTTAACAATGCCGCGCAAATCTGGAACCACACTTTTTACTGGCACTGCCTGTCACCACAAGGTGGCGGTGAACCAACTGGCGCATTGGCTGATGCAATCAATGCTAAATGGGGTTCATTTGCAGCATTCCAGACGGCATTCAACGATAAAGCAGTCAACAACTTCGGTTCAAGCTGGACCTGGCTGGTGAAAAAAGCCGACGGTACTGTTGACCTGGTCAACACATCAAACGCCGGCACGCCACTGACCGACAGCAGCGTCACTGCCCTGCTGACTGTTGACCTGTGGGAACACGCTTATTACATCGACTTCCGCAACGCGCGCCCAACTTACCTGAACGCCTTCTGGGCTCTGGTTAACTGGGAATTCGCCAGCGCGAACTTCGCCAAGTAACGAATCCTTGCCAGTTACAAAAAACCCGGCCTGTGCCAAGGCATTCTAATAAATTGTTGAAAATTTCTAGAATGCAATAAGAATCAGTCTATAATTCAGCTAGATGCTGGATTATAGGCTGAGTAACATTGGGAAAAAATTTTTACCAAGAAGATGTGCAAAGGATTCCTGAGCAGTTCGAAGGGATTCAAGCCAATACCTGCAAAAATCCAAAGTGCAAAAACTTCGGATTGGAATCACCTCTCGCCAGAAAACCTACTAAAGAATCTCAAGACCGTCAATTATCAGGCTTGCGCGATCCATTCTATGCTTTAACTGGTCTTGGCAAAGACAGTCCGGGACTGAAGTGCAAAGAATGCAGCGAAATCATTCCAATTAAGAGTAATGAAGGCGTTTTTCAGGAAAAAGCGCGTCTAGGCGCATACCTTTCTTCTGCTTCAATATGCTGCACCAATAAAGAATGTGAAAATCAATTTAAGTCTTTGTCTGCTCACCCTGAGCTTTACTTTCGCTTTGGAACCACGAATGGAAATCAGCGTTTCCAATGCAAGTTATGCAAGAGGACATTTTCTTCAGGGAGCAAGCGTCGTCAGCAGAAGCGCTCAGAAATTAATCGCCAGTTTTATTCGTTAATCGTCAATAAAGTGCCTATCAATCGAATATGTGAGGTGCTGGATATTTCGCCAGCCACGTATTATCACAAACTTGATTGGCTTTACGAGCAGGCAAGAGGATTTGTTCGAGAGCGGGAAATGAAACTATTGCAGTCGTTTGAATCCCCGCGAATGTTCTTAAGCACGGATCGGCAGGTTCATGTCAGTAACTGGGTTAGTAGAGACGATAAAAGAAACACTGAATTACAGGCTATTGGAACAGCTGATAATCGAAGCAGCTATGTTTTTGGACTTCATTTCAATTTTGATCCCTATGTAAACCCAGCAGATGTCGAAGCTGAGACTTTGTTGCTGGATGACTACAGCAAGCGAATTCCCTTTCGCAAACATGCTCGATTATGGCTACAGCGAGACTATGAGGCCGCTCAGCATAAGAGAGAAAACAAGTTGGCACCACAAGGTTCGCTCGAAGGAGATATCGGCGCTAAGTACTTGAATGAGCGCCATAGGGAAAACATTGAGTCGGTGGAAGAGATTGACGGAACCGTGAAACCGCCTGCGGACGGTGTGTTGATCCACAGCGAATACACAATGCATGGTCATTTTCACCTGCTCAACGAAATGCTGGTGAATGTAGGGAAAGTTCGATTCTATCTTGATCAGGAAAGCGGAATCCGAAACGCATTTATGAGTGCTTTCAAGGACCGTGTCATTGATAAGACAGCGGACGCATTCTATGTGAGTGTCGCTAAAGAACTAACTGTAAATCAAAAAGAAAAGCTGATTGCCGATTGCTATGCAGTCATTAAAAACACAATGGGCGTCAACTACCGAACCCTGTCAAAGCAGGAAAAAGATGCCGTACTTGTTCAAATGATCATTTCAGAAATGAGTAAGCAAAAATCCATTTTCGACAGTAAGGAGTTATGGCTGCAATACCCTTTGGCCACGATGTCTGAACCAGAAAAGAAGGTTGCTGCACTGACGGATATCAGTCATCTGTCGTTAGAGCATCAGGCAAATCTCTACAGGAATTCGAGTCTGCATGGCATTGATCGGTTTTTTATGCAGGCTAGGCGTCGAATTAGTCTATTCGAGCGAGGAATTGGTAGTGGAGCCAATGCGCGTCGCAATTGGTATGGGTACTCAGCTTACAGGCCGGAACAACTCATTAAGTTGGCTGAGCTATTCCGGCTGTTTTACAACTTCATTCATAATCGTACAAAGGATAAGAAGACACCCGCAATGAGACTGGGTTTGGCAAAAGGGCCAGTATCGTTTGAGAAAATCATTTATTTTGACCGACAGTAAATATTGTAGATATCAGTCCTTTTATTAGACGATAAAAAAATGGAGAGGCGAACCTCTCCATACTATTTCAACAAAATACTAGAATGCCTTGGGCCTGTGCCGGGTTTTTTCTTTTCCGATCCGCTGCCATGCCTTCCCGTATCCCTGAACTACGCTTAGCGCAGCAACGCTTTGGGTCAGCAGCAGCCTGTCGAAAATTGCAGATATTTCTTGTAATTAGAGCGGCGAGTTCGATTTTTCCTGTCTAACCTTTAAATGCTATCCGTTTTTCTGAGTTTTGTTTGTGGAGGTGCATTATGGGCATTTTTGAACACTACAAGTCTCGTTACGAAGCAGCACGCGAAGAAGAGTACAGTATTTCGGAGTATCTCACGCTGTGTAAAAACGACAAAAGCTGTTACGCCAGCGCCTCTGAGCGCCTGCTGATGGCCATTGGCCAGCCGGAATTTACCGATACCGCACAAGATCCCAAACTGAGCCGGTTGTTTTCCAACCGGGTCATTGCCCGCTATCCGGCTTTTTCCGAGTTCTACGGCATGGAAGATGCGATTGAACAAATCGTGTCGTACCTGAAACATTCCGCACAGGGCCTGGAAGAGCGCAAACAAATTCTGTATTTACTTGGCCCGGTCGGCGGCGGTAAATCATCGTTGGCGGAAAAACTGAAATCGCTGATGCAACAGGTACCGATTTATTACCTGAAAGGTTCGCCCGTGTATGACCACCCGCTGTGCCTGTTTGACCTCGGCGAGGATGGCAATATCCTGCTGCAGGAATATGGCATTCCGAAACGTTACCTGAAAACCATTATGTCGCCGTGGGCCAGTAAACGGCTGCACGAATTTAACGGCGACATCAGCCAGTTCCGTGTGGTGAAAAAGTATCCATCGATTTTGGATCAGGTCGCCATCGCCAAAACCGAACCCGGTGATGAAAACAATCAGGACATCGCCTCACTGGTGGGGAAAGTTGATATCCGTATGCTGGAGCATTTTGCCCAGAACGATCCGGACGCGTACAGCTATTCAGGGGCATTATGCCGCGCCAATCAGGGCCTGATGGAATTTGTTGAGATGTTCAAAGCACCGATTAAAGTGCTGCATCCATTGTTGACCGCGACGCAGGAAGGCAATTACAACGGCACAGAAGGGCTCGCCGCGCTGCCATTTGAAGGCATTATTCTGGCGCACAGCAATGAGTCGGAATGGCAGACCTTCCGCAATAATAAAAACAATGAAGCTTTTTTAGATCGGGTTTATATCGTCAAAGTGCCGTATTGCCTGCGTATGTCAGAAGAAGTACGGATCTATGAAAAACTGCTGGAGCACAGTGAGCTGAAAACCGCCCCTTGTGCACCTGGTACTTTGACCTCGCTGGCGCAGTTTGCCGTGTTGTCCCGGTTGAAAAACCCGGAAAACTCCAGCATGTACTCGAAGATGCGGGTGTACGACGGCGAAAGCCTGAAAGATACCGATCCTAAAGCCAAGTCTTATCAGGAATATCGCGATTATGCCGGCGTCGATGAAGGCATGACGGGTTTATCAACACGCTTTGCCTTTAAGATTTTGTCGCGTGTATTTAACTTCGACAGCACCGAAGTCGCGGCCAATCCCGTGCATCTGTTTTATGTACTGGAGCAACAAATTGAACGTGAGCAATTTCCGGCAGACGTCGCAGAGCGTTACCTCGAACATTTAAAAGGTTATCTGATCCCGAAATACGTCGAATTTATCGGTAAAGAAATTCAAACCGCTTACTTAGAAAGTTACTCAGAGTACGGGCAAAACATCTTCGATCGTTACGTGATCTACGCAGATTTCTGGATCCAGGACCAGGAATATCGTGACCCGGAAACCGGCCAGTTATTTGACCGCTCCGCCCTCAATGCCGAACTGGAGAAAATTGAAAAACCGGCTGGCATCAGTAATCCAAAGGATTTTCGCAATGAAATCGTCAACTTTGTGCTGCGTGCCAAAGCGAAAAACAACGGGAAAAATCCGACCTGGACCAGCTACGAAAAGCTGCGCACTGTCATTGAGAAGAAAATGTTCTCCAGCACTGAAGAGTTGCTGCCGGTCATTTCGTTTAATGCCAAAACCTCCACCGATGATCAGAAAAAACATGACGATTTTGTCGATCGGATGATGGAAAAAGGCTACACGCGCAAACAGGTCCGTTTGTTGTCTGAATGGTACCTGCGGGTCCGGAAGTCGCAATGAGGCTGTTGTTAAGCCGGAGGTACTATGGCGCATTTTATCGATCGACGCCTGAACGGCAAAAACAAAAGTGCGGTGAACCGGCAACGGTTCATCCGCCGCTATAAACAACAAATCAAACAAGCGGTGTCCGATGCGATCAGCAAACGCAGCGTCACTGATATCGACAAAGGCGAAAGCGTGTCTATTCCCGGGCGGGATATCAGCGAGCCTTTTTTTCATCAGGGCAGCGGTGGTCATCGTGAACGGGTGCATCCGGGCAATGATCAGTTCAGTGAAGGCGATCGCATCAAAAGACCTTTAGGTGGTCAGGGCGGCGGTTCTGGTCAGGGCGACGCCAGTGCCGATGGCGAAGGTGAAGACGACTTTGTCTTTTCAATCTCCAAAGACGAATACCTCGATTTATTGTTCGAAGACTTAGAGCTGCCCAATTTACGTAAGAATCAGCTCGATAAACTGGTGCAATACAAAAATGTCCGCGCGGGGTACCGCTCTGAAGGGGTGCCCAGCAACATCGACATTGTCAGATCGTTGCAAGGCTCTTTAGCGCGCCGTGTCGCGATGACCGCTGGTAAAAAGAAGCAATTGCAGGACATCGAAGCGCAAATCGCTGAACTTGAGGCTGCGCCGGTGCCGGATATGCATCAGTTACTGGCACTCAAAACACAAGCAGAAGAATTGCGCCGCCGCATTGGCGCTGTTCCTTTTATTGATAGCTTTGATCTGCGTTTTCGCAACTTTGCCAAAAGGCCAGAACCGACCAGCAAGGCCGTGATGTTTTGTCTGATGGATGTATCCGGCTCGATGGATCAGGCCACCAAAGACATGGCGAAACGTTTTTATATCCTGCTGTATATGTTTTTAAGCCGCAGCTATAAAAACGTCGACGTAGTCTATATCCGCCACCACACCCAGGCCAAGGAAGTTGATGAACAAGAGTTTTTTTACTCGCAGGAAACCGGCGGCACTATCGTGTCCAGTGCGCTGAAACTGATGGCTGACGTGGTGAAAGAGCGTTATGACCCGGCTGAGTGGAACATCTATGCCGCCCAAGCCTCAGACGGCGACAACTGGGCCGACGACAGCCCACAATGTTCCCAGTTGCTCTGTGAAAAATTATTGCCATGGGTGCGCTACTACGCATACATCGAAATCACTCAGCGCCCACACCAAAGTCTGTGGGTCGAATACGAAAAACTGCTGAGCCAGTTTGATAATTTTGCCATTCAACCGATCCGTCAGGTCAGCGATATTTACCCGGTATTTCGCGAGCTGTTTAAAAAACAGGCGGCCTGAATACAAGGAGTCTTTTATGTCGGCAAAAAAGAAAATACTGCCTTTATCAGACGGGCCCGATTGGAGCTTTGAACTGCTAACGCAATATCAGGCTGAAATCGAGCGCGTTGCCCGGTTTTACAAACTGGATTACTACCCAAATCAGATTGAAATTATCACCGCCGAACAGATGATGGATGCTTATTCCAGCGTTGGGATGCCGATTGGTTATAACCATTGGTCTTACGGCAAAAAATTCATTCAGACTGAACAAAACTACAAACGTGGCAATATGGGACTGGCGTATGAGATTGTCATTAACTCAAACCCATGCATCGCTTATCTGATGGAAGAAAACACTATCACTATGCAGGCGCTGGTAATGGCGCATGCTTGTTATGGCCACAACTCATTCTTTAAAAACAATTACTTATTTAAAACCTGGACAGACGCATCTTCAATCATCGACTATCTGGTGTTCGCGAAAAAATACATCAGTGACTGCGAAGAAAAATATGGTTTAAGCGAGGTCGAAGATATTCTGGATTCGTGCCATGCCCTGATGAATTACGGTGTGGACCGCTACAAAAGACCACAAAAAATATCGATGGATGAAGAACAGCGCCGCCAGCAGGACAGGGAAAAATATCTGCAATCGCAGGTGAATCAGTTGTGGCGGACCATCCCGAACAAAGAGCAGTTTAATAAACCGGTGGAACAACATTACCCAAAAGAACCACAGGAAAACATCCTGTATTTCATCGAAAAAAATGCGCCGCTGCTTAAACCCTGGCAACGTGAAATCGTGCGGATAGTACGGAAGATCTCGCAGTATTTTTATCCGCAAAAGCAGACGCAAGTGATGAACGAGGGCTGGGCCACATTCTGGCACTACACCATTCTGCAGCATTTGTATGATGAGGGGCTGGTCACCGATAAGTTTATGCTGGAAGTGCTGCATAACCATACCAATGTGGTGTACCAGCCGGCCTATAACTCTAAATATTATTCTGGCATCAACCCTTATGCTCTCGGATTTGCCATGTTCACCGACCTGCGGCGCATCTGTGAAACTCCGACCGCCGAAGATAAAGAATGGTTTCCCGATATTGCCGGCTCGGATTGGGTCGAAACGCTGCATTTTGCCATGCAGAATTTTAAAGATGAGAGTTTTATCAGCCAGTATCTTTCACCGAAAATCATCCGGGATTTCCATTTGTTTGGCATTGTTGATGACGACAAAGAGCAACAACTGGAAGTGGCTGCCATTCATAACAGCCCGGGTTATCAAAAAGTTCGGCAGATGCTGTCGGCGCAATACAATCTGAGTAACATTGAACCTAATATTCAGGTGTTTAATGTCGATGTGACAGGTGATCGCTCACTGACTTTGCGTTTTGTGCCCAACCAACGGGTGCCGTTGGCAGATAGCTTTTCGCATGTGCTCAAACATTTGCACCGCTTATGGGGATTTACCGTCAAGTTGGAACAATTCAACGAAGATAACAGCACAAAACAACTCGGTATGATGCCACCGGAATAAAAACGCCGGCTGATGCCGGCGCACTTTTGCCCATTGACTGCTCTGGCGGCATTATTTCGCGGCAACAGTCACTCTGTTGCGACCGTCCGCCTTGGATGTGTACAGCGCTTTATCAGCTGCTTCAATCCACTGCCGATGCTCTAACATTTCCGGCGTATATTCAGCGATCCCAACGCTGACTGTGGCTTTGAGCAGCTGCTGGTTAAATTCCATCGACAGCGCCTCAACTGTTTTGCGCAGGCGCTCAGCAAAATACAACGCCTGATCCGCCGTCGTATCGACCAGTAACACCGCAAACTCTTCGCCACCATAACGACCCGCCACATCAGTTTCTCGCAGGTTCTTTTTCACGGCCTGCGCCACCTGACGGATCACCACGTCACCAGCCGCATGGCCGTAACCGTCGTTAATGCGTTTAAAGTGGTCGATGTCACACATCAGCAATGTACCTTGATGACCACTGCGTTTAAGTCGCTTAAATTCAGTTTGCAGTGCATCTTCCCAGGTCCCGCGATTATTCAGCTCGGTCAGGAAATCTGTTTTTGACAGCTGACGTAACTGGCCGTTCATTGATTCCAGCTCCAGCCGGCTGGTCGCCACGTCGGTAACGTCATAAATAATCATACAAAGATGTGTCACCACGCCTCGAACGTCCGTGATGGGAAAAATCGTACTGTTCTGATACATATAATCCGCCACACCGGTAATAGGCCGGTAATTGCGGAATTTAAAAATGAAAGGGCGTTGTTCCCAGATGGTAAAAGCCCGGTTCTTCAGCAAGATCACCGGATCACACTTACGGCGTAACCAGTCTTCATCGATCTCCGAGAATAAATCAAATAAATACCGGTCGCGGACCTGACGAGGAGTCAGGCCGCTATGGTTTTCCATAAAGCCGTTCCAGACCTGAATTTTGTAATCGGCAGTCAAGACCACCAGGCCCACATCAACCGTCTGAAACATGTCGAGCAGCCAATGCACTTCGGAAACTTCGGGACTGATATTTTGCATAGTTACTCTTCTAACAAAAATTCGACTTTGTAATTCAGTGTTTTAATGCTGTCTTCAGTGAACAGCAGCAACAAATCACAATTGATATTGTAATTCTCAATGCCATAGCTGATTTCGATAGCCAACATTCGTTTCCAGCGGCGGGCATTTGCTTTGATCATCTCACTCACTGGTGCATGTTGACCAAGCACAACCGGATGCCCCTGACTGAATGACATATCAATTTGCTCAGCCAGACCTTTCAGCACAGCGCCTATCAGGATGTTGCCGATATCCATCAGTAACTCAAGTTCAGTTTTTGCGGTTAATTTACCTTCATATTTCAAAAGCTTGGCAATATCCGCAAAGCTTGAGTCATTTAAGATCAGCAAGGCTTCGCCGGATACACCACCGCCAATAAAGCCCTGACATACTGCCGAAGTGGTCTGTTTTTGTTCAACCGACGCAATAGCCATATGCAATTCACTGACTTCAATCACATTCACGTTGGGGATGGGTAGTTTGACGAAAACCTTCAGTAAGCGCGCCAACAAATCACCAGCCTGGCCCATCGCGACATTCGTCAGCTCCTGAAACACATCGCGCAACACCGGGTCCAACGCAAAGTTCACACTGCTGTGATGATTGGCAGCAAAAGCGCGATCCAGCACTTTCTGACTGTCTTGTGCAGTGTGGACTGACGTAAACTGCTG
This sequence comes from Rheinheimera sp., assembly GCA_034519945.1. Lineage (GTDB taxonomy): Bacteria > Pseudomonadota > Gammaproteobacteria > Enterobacterales > Alteromonadaceae > Pararheinheimera. The sequence continues at coordinate 19,866 of JAXHNX010000003.1, read as the reverse complement.
TAGTACTTCCTGCAGTTTTTCAGCAGAAACAGGTTTTTTGATAAAATCGAGAGCACCAAAAGACAACACCCGTTCACGGGCCTCGGGTTGAATATCGCCGGATACCACTACTACTTTGACGGGGATTTGTTGGGCCTGGATCGCCTGCAACACACCATAACCGTCGAGGATCGGCATATTCAGGTCAAGGAATAATAAATCGATTGGCTGACGTTTCAGCACTTCCATCGCTTCCTGACCATGACCGGCAAAACTGACTTTATCCTGCCAGTCCGCCGGGAGACTACGTGCCATTTGCTTTCGTGCTAAATTCGAATCATCACAGATTAAGACAGCTGCTACCATTCACGACTCACCACACAGAGGGATATGAACCAGTGTAGCGTCTACGTCCGTAATATGCGAACCGGACAACACTTTTGCCGGATGAATTTTTCACTGTTAGTCTCTGTATTCCATACTTTTTTAAAAGGAAAACTCGATGCTCAAGCCCATACTCGCCACGATGTTCTTGCTCGGCACACCTTTGCTGCAGGCTGCCGATCTGACGGCCAGTTTGCCAGTACGACTATCAGAGGTGAAAGCCGGTGAACGTCCGCTGGAATTACAAGGCTCGCCGGTCAGTCTGCAAACGCTGGCTCCCGATTTTAAAGTGGCTGACGCCGGTTTTAAACCGGTCAAACTCAGTGATTTTGCCGGCAAAACCGTGCTGATCAGTACAGTGCCCAGTCTCGACACCGGCGTCTGTTCGATCCAAACCAAGAAATTTAACGAAGAAGTCAGCAAGCTGCCAACCGACGTGGTGATCCTGACCATTTCCAATGACTTACCTTTTGCGCAGAAACGCTTTTGTCAGAAAGAACAGGTCGACAAACTGTTGGTATTGTCTGATGCAGTCTGGGGAGATTTTGGCTCCAGCTATGGTCTGCGCATCAAAGATATGGGTTTGTTAACCCGAGCGGTGTTGATAGTCGATCGCAATGGCAAGCTGGTGTACCAACAATTGGTGCCACTGTTGTCGCAGGAACCTGACTACACTGCCGCTTTAACGACTCTCAAACAATTTGCGCAAAAAAAATCCTGATTGCTCCGCTTGAAAAAATAATACCAGACCTTATTTAAGGGATATGGAAATGCCGCATTGCGGGTTTCTGTATCCCGGCCTTCGCCATTCGGGTAGGCCATTAAATATCTGATTTGCTTAACAAAGAAATTAGTGAGGTTTGACTATGCACGCTTTTGATTTCAGCCCTTTTTATCGTTCATTTATCGGTTTTGACCACCTGGCGACTCTGATGGACGCCGCTGCCCGCAATGAAAAACAGCCGGCATATCCGCCGTACAATATTGAAGTGACCGGTGAAGATCAGTACCGCATTACGATGGCCGTGGCCGGTTTTGAACCACATGAGCTCAGTATCGACACCGAACGCAACACGCTGCTGGTGCGGGGCCAGAAAGGTGATAAAACGGAAGACCGGCGCTTCCTGCACCAAGGTATTGCTGAACGTAATTTTGAACGCAAGTTTCAGTTGTCGGATTATGTCCGCGTCACCGGCGCCACTGTGCACCATGGTTTATTGCACATCGAACTGTTGCGGGAAATCCCGGACGCACTGAAACCACGCAAAATTGCTATTCACAGTGGGCAGCCAACAGCAGTGCTGACACAGCAAACGGCCGCAAATACTGAGTTGGTCCAGGATAGCGTGCAATTGCCAAACGGCACCGTATAAGCCTCTATTGACACTGGATCGACAAAACAAAGCCGCAAGATGCGGCTTTGTTGTTTTCAGACGATGAGAAACTCTGCGATGGGTTTATTCACCAGATCCGGATGGGTCACAGGCCCCATATGACCACACTCCATCCGTTGTAACCTGACGTCAGCCAACACACCTTTCAGCGCTGCGCTGATCCGCTGGGCGGACTGGCGACTATGGCTACCGCTGAGCAGCAACACCGGACATTTCACTTCTTCGGCATAATCAGCCAGACTGGCCGGCTCCTGACTTAACGCCTGAAAATCCAGACTGACCTTGGCAACCTGCAGCGCCAGCTGCTGCTGCATTCGCAATGGCAGGCTGGCAAAAAAGCCATTGTGTTGCCAATAATCAATAAAACGGGCTGCAGCCTGAGTAGCATCAAGTAACGGCAATGCATCGGCCAGAGCCCGGACTTCCTGCCACAGCGCACTGGCGTCCGGCAACTGGGGCAATAAATGAAATGCTACCGGTTCAAACAATACCAACTTACGGATTTGCAGTTTTTGCGTGCGGGCAAGATGCAACGCCAGCGCACCACCATAAGAATGCCCAATCAAATCAATAGGCTGCGCTTTTAGCGATGCGGGCATTGCCGCCAACAGCAGGTCAGCTTCGGCCGTTAACGACCATGGCTGCGTGGCAGGTAATAGCTCAGCACCATAACCAGCCAAATCCGGCAGATAACAGCTGTGCGTCGCCGATAGCGTGCTGGTCAAAGCGAGCCACTGCCGGTGGCTTGACATCGAACTGTGCAGCAATAAGGCAGGTCTGCCATTGCCAAGCTGTTTTACCATGCTTTTATCAGCAAAAACGCCGCGCCACATAGCAACGCAGAGAAGGTTGAAATCATGCCTAAAAACCGCGGAATTGAGGTCCCGCTGGAACGACTTAATCCGGTTAAATGCAGAAGGCGACCACCCAGCGTCAGTGCGCCTAGCAAATGTAACTGCCAGACCGGCGCCTGCTGTTGTTCTGTAATCAACATAATCACCAGCAACAACGGCACATATTCAGCAAAATTACCGTGGATTCGGATCGCTTTAATCAGCGCTGGTTGTTGCCCATCACCTAAACCGACCCGTAATTTAAAGCGTTGCCGTACGACCGCTAAAGCCAAGACGACGTACATCACTGCCAAAATTGCAGCATATATTGCTGTGATCATGTTCACCCCGTTAATTGTGATTTGTTCAGATGTAGCAACACCCGGCGATACCTGAGTACCAGAGTCAACCGCTGGTACCTTCGATTTTTCTGTGCTGACTGCCTGCGGGGATATTACCTGATCCGCCCTTGCAATATCTCGCGTACGGTTTTTGAACGCTTTTTTTTTTGTTTTTTTGTTTTTTTGTTTTTATTTTTTTTCTGGAACAACAAAGCCCACAGCAGTGGGCTTTGACTTCCAGAACCAGCAAGGCTTAGCCCAGCAGGTTACTCAGGAAAGTACTGACGGCTTCCACCGGCTGCGTACCATCTAAGTGATGGTATTGCGTCAGGCCTTGTTCTGCCTGATTACGGTAATAACCGACCAGTGGTTCAGTTTGCTCGTGATAAACGCCCAAACGTTTACGGACAGTTTCTTCTTTGTCGTCATCGCGGATCACCAGATCTTCACCAGACAGATCATCTTTTCCAGCGACTTTTGGCGGATTGTAGCTGACATGGTAGACCCGACCTGAAGCCGGATGCACACGCCGACCGCTCATGCGCTCAACAATCACATCGTCCGGCACGTCGAATTCAATCACGTGGTCAACCAACACACCGTTATCTTTCATTGCATCAGCTTGTGGGATAGTGCGCGGGAAGCCGTCTAACAAAAAGCCTTTGACACAATCTGGTTTGGCGATGCGCTCTTTGACCAGGCCAATAATGATTTCATCAGACACCAACTGACCGGCATCCATCACCTGCTTGGCAGCCAGGCCCATTGCAGTGCCTTCTTTGATGGCGGCACGGAGCATATCCCCGGTGGAGATTTGCGGAATACCGTACTTGTTCATCAAAAACTGTGCCTGTGTTCCTTTACCGGCACCCGGTGCACCCAACAGAATAATTCGCATACCAAAAACCTCGGTTTTTTCAGAAACGGTTCCAAATGTCATAAGCGCTGGATCTTTACATAATGTCAGTCAGCAGACAAGGTATTTGTCGGCTGCTCAGAGCAGCCGCTGACAAGCCGACTTTCGTATTAACAGTCTGGCAAATCCTTTATAGCTGCAGTATGTACAAAGTACGTGGCAAAACACTATTCGACGATAGTTGCACAGCAAAAAGATAAAACCCGGCATAAGCCGGGTTTTGTTTGATCAAGGTTGCAGATTATTTCGCCAGTGATAACAACAGGCTGTTTAAGCGGCTGACAAATGTCGCCGGATTTTTCAGACTGCCGCGTTCAGCCAATAAAGCCTGTTCAAACAGCACTTCAGCCCACTGTTTAAATTGGACTTCGTCCTGCACGTCAGCGATATGGCGCACCAGCTGATGCTCCGGGTTCAGTTCGAAAATCGGCTTCACTTCCGGCACTTTCTGGCCGACAGATTCCATCAACTTGATCATCTGCGTGCTCATATCGAACTCATCGGTGACCACACAAGCCGGGCTGTCGGTCAGACGATGACTGACTTTGACATCTTTGACCTGGTCGCCGAGCGCAGTTTTGAAACGCTCTGCCACACTGGCAAATTGTTTTTCTGATTCTTCTTGCGCTTTTTTGGTGTCTTCGTCGTCCAGTTTCGATAAATCCAGACCACCTTTGGCGACTGAACGCAGTTTTTTGCCATCAAATTCCGTCAGGTGCTGCATCAGCCATTCGTCGATGCGCTCTGATAACAGCAGCACTTCCAGGCCTTTTTTGCGGAATACTTCCAGATGTGGGCTGTGTTGGGCTGCTTCAAAGCTATCGCCCACCAGGAAATAAATCTCGTCCTGGCCTTCTTTCATCCGGCTGACATAGGCTTCTAAACCAACACTTTGCACAGCAGTATCAACATGCGTTGAGCTGAAGCGCAGCAGTTTGGCAATGCTTTCCTTGTTGGTTTGATCTTCCGCCGGGCCTTCTTTTAATACCTGACCGAACTCATCCCAAAACGCCTGATATTCAGTTTGATCTTCGGCCTTGGCCATTTTTTCCAGCATTTTCAGCACGCGTGAAGTACAGCCTTTACGCAGGCTTTGTGTCACTTTAGTGTCCTGCAGAATTTCACGCGACACGTTCAGCGGCAAGTCACTGGAATCCAGCACGCCTTTGATAAAGCGCAGGTAGCTTGGCATAAACTGTTCAGCGTCATCCATGATAAAGACGCGCTGCACATAGAGTTTCAGGCCATGCCGGGCGTCGCGGTTCCACAGATCAAATGGCGCTTTTTTCGGCACATATAACAGACTGGTATAGTTGGTATTGCCTTCAACTTTGTTGTGGCTCCAGCTCAGTGGCTCAGTCCAGTCGTGGGAAATATGTTTGTAGAATTCCTGATACTCGTCATCACTGATTTCAGACTTATCACGCATCCACAGCGCAGTCGCTTTGTTCACTGCTTTCCAGTGACCTTCCGTCGCCGGAATTTTCTCGCCGTCTTCTTCACGCTCAGCGCTACCCTCTTCCCACATTTCTACCGGGATAGAGATGTGATCTGAGTATTTGGTGATAATGCTTTCTACTTTCCATTTGCTGAGGAATTCACCTTCGCCTTCACGCAGGTGCAATACAATTTCAGTACCGCGGCTGGTTTTATCGGCACTTGCCAAAGTGTAATCACCCTCACCGGCGGATTCCCACTCAACCGCGCTGTCTGGCGCCGCGCCTGCTTTCAGCGTGCGCACTGTGACTTTGTCGGCCACGATAAATGCAGAGTAAAAACCAACACCAAACTGCCCGATTAACTTGGAATCTTTGCTCTGATCGCCGCTTAATTGCGAGAAAAATTCTTTAGTACCAGATTTTGCGATAGTGCCTAAATGACTGATGACTTCGTCACGCGTCATGCCGATACCGTTATCGCTGATCGTGATCGTTTTGGCGGCTTCGTCCAGACTGACGCGCACGCGTAAATCACCTTCGTTGCCATACAGGCTGCTGTCAGATAACGCCAGAAAACGCAGTTTATCTGCCGCATCTGAAGCGTTTGAAATCAGTTCACGCAAGAAAATTTCTTTGTTCGAATACAAAGAATGGATCATCAGTTGCAGCAACTGTTTGACTTCGGCCTGGAAGCCATGGGTTTGTTTTTGTGTTGTTTCAGTCATTTACCGCTCCTTTCACACTAAATTCGTCAGCGCGGACCGGTTCAGATGCATAAATGTTCCGCACTGGCCCCGCCTGTCATTTCCGGGTTCAGATCTGGGGTCTGTCATTTGGTTTTCAAGGGGGAGTCGTGATAGATGGCGATTGTGACCAATCAGCGCAGCTGGAATAGACCTTGCTCAGAACGGCTTGCGGCCACTTAACGCATAAGACAAAGTGCTGCCGTCGAGAAATTCCAGTTCGCCGCCAACCGGCATGCCTTGTGCCAGGCGCGATACCTGTACTCTGTGTTTCCGGCACAATTCGGCGATGTAAAATGCGGTCGCTTCCCCTTCCACCGTCGGATTGGTCGCCAGGATCACTTCTTCAATTTTGCCCTGATCCAGCTGTTGCGATAATGCATCCAACCCCAGTTCCGTCGGACCCACCCCATCAAGGGGCGACAATTGTCCGCGCAGCACAAAATAGCGGCCGGCAAATAAGCCGGTTTGTTCAATGGCAAATAAGTCTGCGGCACTGGCGACGATACAGAGCAGAGAACTCTGGCCACGGATGGGGTGCGCGCAGATCTGACAGATCTGGCCTTCACAGAACGTGCGGCAGCGCTGGCAATGACCAACTTTTATCATGGCAGACTGCAATGCGGAGGCCAGCTGCAGGCCAGCCTCGCGATTGCGTTCCAGCAATTGGTAAGCCATACGCTGCGCCGATTTAGGGCCTACCGATGGCAGTACCCGTAACGCATCAATCAGCTTTTGCACTAACGGCGTATGTTTACCCATGCTTCACCTCGGGATCAATCAGCTTAGAATGGCATTTTAAAGCCCGGCGGTAACTGCATACCTCCGGTCACTGAAGCCATCCGTTCTTTACTGGTTTCTTCGACCCGGCGTACCGCATCGTTGATCGCCGCAGCGATTAAATCTTCCAGCATTTCTTTGTCATCAGCCATCAGGCTGTCATCGATGCTGATACGGCGCACATTGTGATTGCCAGCCATCGTCACTTTGACCATGCCGGCACCGGCTTCGCCAGTGACTTCCAGCCGGGCGATTTCTTCCTGCGCACGCTGCATTTTTTCCTGCATCGCCTGCGCCTGTTTCATGATGTTACCCATGCCACCTTTAAACATATTCTGTACTCTCAGCTGTATTGATAATGGCGGCCAAGATAATCACAAAGCCGCGAAATTACAAGATTTGGCCCGTGCCGAAGACGCGGACTGGTGAATTAAAATACTTCCAGACTATCAGGTAACCATTCACCGGCAAAATCGCGGGTGATAGTTTTTAACGTCGGGTCGTCCTGCAGCACCTGATGGACGTAACGCCGGCGCGCAGCATCAATGCGCTGTTGTATAGCCTGCGGGCTGGCCGGAACTTCGTCGACAAATGCAATATCCACGCTCAGCGGTAAGCCAAATGACTCGGCCAGCACCGACTGCAATTGTGCGCGGTTGCGCTCCGAATCGAGATGACGCTGCGTACTGCTGACCTGCAGCGTTAACTGGTCGCCTTGCAGCGCCATACTACTGTGTAACAGGAACAACCGCATCAGGCCACCAATGCGCAGGCTGTCGATACGCTGCGCCCAGGCATCGACCTGACTGCTGTTGCGTACGGCAAAGTTGCCGGCGTGGATCTGGCCATCAAACGTCAGGTCGGCATCTGTGGCTGAGATCGTCTGCACTTCCGCGATGGTTTCGCTGGCAAAATCAAGATTGTCGGGCAGATCCGGCACGGCCAGACTTTCCAGCAAAGCATGGCGGATCGGCTGTGCAGTAGCTGCGGTATAAGTTTGTTGCCACTGCCACTGTTCAGCGCTTTCAACACTGTCAATCCTGTCTGCCGGGTCCACATCATCTTCAGTTGCAACTGGGGCGACAAAAGGTCTGGCAACCGGGACTTCATCATCCAACGGCTCTGGATCTGCGGCATTATCCGCTGTTGGCGACGCAGGTAATTCGTCCCATGGCGGGATATCGCCGACCTTGGGGAGTTCCAAACTGGTAGTCGTTGCTTTTGTTTCTGGCACTGAAACACGACTTTGCACCGGCTCAGGGGAAACAGCAGAAGACAATGGCGCAGCAACCACAGGAGGCGTTCTGGCTGGTAGTACGACCGGCGCCTGCTGGCGCTCAGACTTTTTTGGTTCGTTCGAAGCCGCCCGCTGCAGACCACGGCGTGCCAGAATACTGGCTGTGACTGAATCGATAGCGCTGTCTGGTTCTGGTGCGGCCACTGCGTCCGTCACAGCAACAGCAACGGCTTGTGACACCTCAACAGGTGCCAGCGCTGGTTCAGGCTGAAGCTGCGCAATGTGGATCTGCGGCATCTGGGTTTCCGCCGGTGGCGAAGCGACCGCTGACACTTGCGCTGGTGCCACATGTGCCGCGGACAGCGCTGCTGCGCGACCGGCACTGACTTCCGGCATCGCGCCCGCTTTGGCCGGTACAAAGGCGATAGCGCGTAATAGCGCCATCTCCAGACCAATCCGCGGTTCCGGCGCATAAGGCAAATCACGTTTGCCGGATAACAATAATTGGTAATAAAGCTGGATCGATTCCGGCGCGTGCGCCTTGGCAACAGCCCGGACAAAAGCCGATTCAGTCAGCGCCAGTTCGGAAGCACTGAGCTGATATTGTGATAGCGCAGCCAGATGCAGCAGCGATAGCATGTCATCCAGCACCGCCTGAAAATGGCTGTGGCTGCTGACCAGTTGCTGAATATGCGCCTGCATTGACGCCAAATCACGGTTCAGTACGTCCTGTAGCAGGATCTCAGCCCAGCTTTGCTCAAGGAACCCGAGCATTTCACGCACTGCGCCGAGACGAATATCGCCGTTGGTCTGCGCAATTGCCTGATCAGTTAAACTCAAAGAATCGCGTAAACTGCCTTTGGCCGCCCGCGCCAGTAACGCCAGTGCTTCGTCCTCTGCGGCAATGCCTTCCTGCCCGAGGATATAACTCAGATGCTGTTTAATCTGGCTTTGCGACAGCGCTTTTAAACTGAATTGCAGGCAACGCGACAACACTGTGATCGGCAACTTTTGCGGATCTGTGGTTGCCAGTAAAAATTTTACATGTGGCGGCGGTTCTTCCAGTGTTTTCAGCAGCGCATTAAAACTGTGCTTGGACAGCATGTGCACTTCATCGATGAGATACACCTTATACCGGCCACGGGTTGGTGCATATTGCACATTGTCGAGCAGATCGCGGGTATCTTCAACTTTGGTGCGGCTTGCTGCATCAATTTCCATTAAATCGACAAAAAAGCCTTTGTCGATTTCGGTGCAGGCACTACAAATGCCACAAGGTGTGGCTGTCACACCTTGTTCGCAGTTCAGACTTTTAGCGAAGATACGGGCGATGGTGGTTTTGCCAACGCCGCGGGTGCCGGTGAACAAATAAGCATGGTGCAGACGGTTTTGCGTCAGCGCGTGCGTCAGAGCAGCTTTGACATGCTCCTGCCCAACCAGCTGACCAAAATTCTGTGGCCGCCATTTGCGCGCCAGCACCTGATAACTCATCTGTTCACCTTGTCGGAAGTTGCGCCGGCATCATGCCGGAGCGCAGGTCGGGCTTAGTGTCCCGGAAAATCTACCAGACTATGGATGGTCAGACCCAGCGCTTCAAGACGCTGCTGGCCACCTAAATCCGGCAGATTCACGACAAAAGTCGCATCCGTGACCTGACCGCCTAAACGACGGACCAGTTTTGTTGTGGCATCAATAGTACCACCAGTCGCCAACAAATCGTCAACTAACAGGACTTTATCTTCAGGCGCGATCGCATCCAGATGGATCTCCAGCGTGTCCTGCCCATATTCCAGCTGATAGCTTTCGGCAATGGTCTCGCGCGGCAGTTTGCCCGGTTTACGCACCGGCACAAAAGCAACGCCCATGGCATAGGCCAATGGGGCACCAAAAATAAAACCACGCGATTCAGTACCGACAATCTTGGTGATGCCGTGACCACTGTAATGTTGTTTCAGATGGTCAATCACTGCGGCAAAAGCGGCGCCATCCTGCATCAGGCTGGTCACGTCGCGAAATAAAATGCCTGGCTTCGGATAGTCCTGCACTGACTTGATGACTTGTTCAAGTAAGCGGCTTAATTCGGTATGCGTCATGGGGAAATCTCTACATTAATTTCGATAAAAAAACCGCCTGCAGGCGGTTTTTCGGTCTGGTCGCTCGGCTTAGCCTAAAATGCGCAACCAGGTGACCAGGGGTGGTTGGCACAACAGCAATACAAACACAGCGACAAAGCCTAACAAATGCCACACGCTGAAGGATTCTTTAAAATTCTCGCCTGCCATCGACATCATTCCAGTGCAAAATAAGGGGCGGCAATTTTAATGAAAAAGTCTGGCAATAGCCAGAGATTGTCGATCCCGGCAACGGCATTTTTAGCGCAATAAACCGTGTCAGAAAAAACGCCGGCATCGCCTGCCGTGACCGCTATTTCTCAGCGGCAGCAATAACGATGCCACGGGCGGCTAAATCGGTCAATAATGGCATCGCCTGGGCTAATAGCTGCAAATGGTCCCATTGCGGCACATAAGGCTGCAACCAGTCAAGATAAGTGCTGATGAGCTGACCCGGCTCCGCCAGCAGTAACTGCAGAAAAGCCGCGCTCCAGGCGTTTAGTTGCAAAAAACGTACCCGATCAGCATCGTCACGGTACAACAGTAAAAATACCGGCACAGCAGCAACTGCGTCTGGCTGAAAACTGGCAGAAATTTGCTGTACCGGATATTGATAACAACACAACCGCGTCAGGGGCGCCAGCATCAAAACCCGGTCCGGCTCAAACTGCCAGCCTGGCGCTGCCACAGCAACATCAGTCGCCAGCGCCAATTCCAGCCATTCATATTCGGCCAGCTCCAATGCAAAGCCCGGTAATTCCGACGCTACCTGCGGCAGCCAGTGTAAAAAGGCTTTGGAAATATCAAGAAAATATGGGCTATGCAGTTGCTGTTCGCGGAAAAACTGCCGGCACAGCGCCTGCCAATGCTCTGCCGGGATAATCGACAACAGCACCGGAAAGGCGCTGCAAACAAAATTCTGCAGATTGTTAAAAAATAACTCTTCGTAAACGGCCATCCGCTCTGGCCTGATGCCGGCCGGCAAAGGCGCTGTGGGATCCTTGATCCGGCGGATAAATGCCAGTTGTTGCTGCTGAAATTCCTGCATCAGGCCGCCCCATTACTGAAACGCAATGCTTGTTGCTGGATCTGGCGGATCTGCTGAACTTCGGCCAGTAAATCGGCAAATGGCGGCAGATTAAAATCGCGCTCCAGCAAAGTTGGCTGCACGCCATGAACAGCATAAGCCTCAGCTAATAAAGCCCAGACCGGGTCGTTGACAGCACTGCCGTGCGTATCGATCAGTAGGTCCGCGCTTTGACGTAAATGGCCGGCGACATGACAATAGCGAACACGTTTGGTCGGCAGGCCGCGCAAAAAAACGCTGGCGTCATAACCGTGATTCACTGAATTGACATAAATATTGTTCACATCGAGCAACAAACCACAATCAGCGCGTTCCAGTACTTCGCACAAAAATTCGAGTTCAGACAAAGTCGAAGCCGGGGTGTCGTAATAGGAGATATTTTCCAGCACCAGCTCTTGTTCCAGCACATCCTGCACCTGCCGGATGCGGGGCACCAGATAGTCGACCGCTGCAGGGCAAAAAGGCACCGGCATCAGGTCATAAAGGTGACCCTGACCGGAACAATAACTTAAATGTTCACTGTACAACCGCACCTGATGTTGGCGGAAAAACTGTTTTAATTGACCGAGGAAAACCAGATCCAATGGATCTGGTCCCGCGATCGATAAGGACAGGCCATGACAAATCAGCGGATACTGCGCCGCGACTTGCGCGAACTGACGTTGCAGGCGACCACCAAATGGGATCCAGTTTTCTGGGGCCACTTCGATAAAATCAATGCCATGCTCCGCTTGTTGCAGAGGGGTCAGCAACTCGCGCCGCAGACCCAGCCCTACGCCCTGGATCGGTTGCATGTTAATTCATGCCGCCGCATTTACCTTCTTTGGCTTTTTCTGTGCTGGCTTTTTTGTCACCACCACATTTGCCTTCGCCGCATTTCCCTTCTTTGGCTTTTTCGGTGCCGGCAGCAGCTTTTTTGCCTTCACCGCACTTGCCCTCGCCGCATTTACCTTCGCCACATTTACCTTCTTTGGCTTTTTCTGCGCCGGCTTTTGGATCTGCGGCCTGTTGCGCTGCGCCATCCGGCGACTGCTGATAACCAGAAGTCAGTTCTGTTGCCTGAAACGCCTGAGCAGTGCCGCTTAAGCCTGCCAGTGCGGATAACATCAGGCCACCTAAGGCTGCTTTGACTTTTTGCTGTTGATTCATCTGCTAAATCCTTCTGTTGTTGGGCAAATTATTTTTCTATCGGTTTATTGCAACCGATATCAGACCAGACCGACGTCACCGGAGTTTTCTTTCGCCGAGCATAATAAAATTATACGACGACCGGAAGATCAAGCAGGCCACCAACGGGGATTTAACAGTGACCAACGGCCGCACAAAAATAAATGACCAACTTTCACCAGCTTTGATCTGTATCAGCTCATGGACCTCAATGATACGCCACACTACAACCTCAATCGTTTTGTCACCGCTGAGGATGGTATGCCTAAGTCTCTCATTCCGGAATTACGTGGTCAGTTACAGCAGGAACTTCAGCAACTGCGTCAGGACATTTTCTCCTACCTGCAACGTGACCATGCCGGCGAATATGATCATTTATTATTACAGCTGGAACATCAGGCACTGAGCCACTGGCCTGAACTGCTGCAACACTGGCTGACTCCTGAGCTTGAACAAAAAACCCGCCGGCTGGAGCTGGTACAAGCGGCACTCAGTCAGATGGATATGGGCCTGTATGGCTTGTGTTCAGACTGTGAAGCCAGGATCGAACGCGAACTGTTGCAGCAAGATCCGGCGCGACAACGCTGTGCCCGCTGTGAACGGCAACAACACGACAGCAAAAACCGGCTGATCAGTTAACCGGGCCGGGGCTGGCTGCCCAAGCACTCTTTCTGGTAATTTAGCGACATTCAGTATTGAACTCAGTTGTCCTTATGCAAGCTCAGCAATATCTTCAGGCTGCGGTCAGCGCCTTCAGTCAGGGTCAAGCCGACCGCGCCAGTCAGTTAGCAATGCAGGTCCTGCAGCAAGTGCCGGAACAACCTGATGCCCTGCATTTGTTGGCGCTTTGTGCCCGTAGCAAAGGTGAGACCGATACCGCACTGCTATGGTTCCGACGCAGTCTGGCCGCAGGCCCGGCACAAAGTGTGGTCTGGTCAAATTACGGCAATTTATTACAGCAGCTGGAACAGCTGGATGCAGCCGAGCAGGCTTATCAACGCGCTTTGCAGCTGGCTCCAAAGCAGGCTGATACCTGGCTGAACGCCGGGTTGTTGTCGTTACGCCGTCAGCAACCGTTGGAGGCACTGCAACGCCTGCAACAGGCGCGGCAGTTGCGACCGGACGACAGCCGCGTCTACCCACCGCTGGCCACAGCGCTGGCGCAATCAGAACAAGCCGCACAAGCTATCATGCTGCTGGATCAGGCACTGCAACGCTGGCCAGATCAAGCCACTTTGTTATGGCAAAAAGCCCAGCTATTGCGTGAACAACAGCAGCCAGCAGCGGCGTTAGCGCTTGTCAGCCGGTTAATCGCGTTATCCCCGCAGCAGGCTGACCTGCATTTTATGTTGGGTTGTCTGCAGCATGACCTCGGCCAGGATCAGGCTGTTGAGCAGGCATTACGTCAGGCGATCGGGCTACAGCCCCTGCACATCGGCGCACATGAAGCGATAAATCAGCTGTACTGGCAGCAACAGGACCAACAACAGTTTTTACAATTGAGTCTGCAGATATTGGCAGAGCAACCGGCCGCGCTGTCGCTGCGCTATTGTTTGGTGACCCTGCTCATTCAGGCCGGACGCGATGCTGAGGCGACCGCGCTGTTGCAACAGGGTTTGCAGATCCACGGCCGGCAAAGTGATTTATTACATGCGCTGGGGGTGCAGGCGGCCAAACAAGGTGATTTGGCGCAGGCGGTAACCCTGACGGCAGAAGTGCTGAACATGGCGACAACGCCATTGCCTTTGCGCATCCGGGCACTGATTGACGCTGCGAACTACGCGATCCGCACGCAACGTCTGACGGACGCTGTCCATTATTTGCAGCAGGCACGGCAATTAAGCCCATTGGATCAAGAGATTTGGGCCTATTTGGGCACATGCTGGCGGTTACAGCGCGATGCCAAAACCCACTGGCTGAATCATTATGAGCAACTGATTGATGCGCGGCCTTTGCCTACCCCACCGGGCTATCAGAGTCTGGACGAATTTTTGGCGCAGCTCATTCCGGTGATCCAACGCTTGCATACCAGCACACGACAACCGCTGGATCAAAGTGTACGGGGCGGCACACAAACACTTGGCCGTTTACTGGCAGACCCACATCCGCTGATCCAACAGTTCCGCGGCGCGCTGGAGCAACGGATCAGTGAATACCTGCAGCAGTTACCGCACGATCCTGAGCATCCGTTGCTGAGCCGGAATCGCGGCCAGTTTCGTTTTTCCGGCAGTTGGTCGGTCCGCCTCGAGAATCAGGGATTTCATACCAATCATGTACACCCACAAGGCTGGTTATCTGCTTGCACCTATCTGGCCTTGCCGGACTGCATCCGGCCGGATGATCCAACGCGCCAGGGCTGGTTAAAACTGGGCGAGACATCTTTATCGCTGGGTGAGCGGGAAGAAGTGGCGCGGGCGATTTGCCCGACGCCGGGCTTGGTGGTGTTGTTTCCCAGTTTTGTCTGGCACGGTACTTATCCGTTTCACAGCACTGCGGACACCAGCGCAGTTGGCCGCAGCTACCGCATGACCGCCCCCTGCGACATTATGCCGGTCTGATCCAATTCAGACCGGATGACCTTCTGCGTTAATCAGCCCGGCAGCAAACAGACGCTCACGCACTGGCGCAAGCTCTTGCGCGAATTGTCGCCACTTTTGCACGGATTTCTGGTGAATGGGCTGACGTACCTGCGCGGCACTTGCCGTGGTGGAAGCAGATTTCGCCTGATGGAACGCCAGTAAATCCTGCTGCCAGGGCAATCCACACCAATCCAGAATGCGTTTTGCCTGCAGCTCCGGTTCTGCGACCACCTGTTCATAATGCACATCAAGGATCTGCCCGGGCAACACCTGGTGCCAATGCGCCATCAGTTTTTTGTATTCAATAAAATAATCTGCCAGCTCATCGAGCTGGTAGGAAAATGAATATACCTGATTAAACAAGGTTTTATATATGGCATAACAGGTATCGAGCGGGTCACGCACCAGATGAATAATACGGGCATGCGGCAGCGCTTTTTTGATGAGTCCGGTATAGATAAAATTAAACGGCAGTTTATCGATGAAAATTGGTTTGCCCTGGGCCATGTCAGCGGCCTGACGCAAATACCGTTGCCCCAGTTTGGCATAATCGAGCTGCAACGCGGCCGCCACCCGTGACGATGCACCTTTGACCTGCTGCGCCAGTGCGCCGACTTCCAGCGGGAAATCCGGAAACTCACCAATCGAAATCACATCCGGATGTTGCCCCAGAATGCGCTCTACCAGCGTGGTGCCAGTGCGTGGCATGCCGAGAATGAAAATTGGTTTAAGCGCACTGTCGGCTGCAGCACTGGCACTGTCTGTTGTGCTCCCGGTAGAAAACTCTGCAGTAAAATGCTGCCGCATCGCGGCAAACGTGGCGAATTCACTATGGGCGTCATAGTTTAATTGTTGCCGTTTCCGGCTCGCGGCCTGACGCAACGCTGTAAATGCACCGGCATACTGCCCGACATCTTCCAGCTCTTTGGCCAGCGCATATCCAGCACCAACCGCATCTTGTGGCGTGAGCGCCGGCGCGGCCAACCGTTGCTGCAAATCTACAATATGATTATCAACATCACTTGCCGTGCGGGCGGCAGAGCGCAAATGCAGCACGTTACCGGCAAGCGGCAGTTTTTGCAGTACTTGCGCCAGATTTTGTTCCGCAGCAGTCATCTGATTCAGGAAAAACTGTGCCAGCGCTAAATCAAACCGTAATGCGGCATCCTGTGGCTGCCAGCGCACGGCTTGTTCCAGCCAGGGTAAGGCCTGCGTGGGATCATCCAGCGCACTGAAAACGGCGGCTACTGCCCGGTAAAAAGCAGCATCAGCCAGTGGTGCTTTGGCCACTTCAAGCAAGGCCTTGCGGCAATCTCCACGCCGACGCTGTGTCAGGTAAAACTGCGCCATCCGCAGCGCCACCGCACTCACATCAGTATCCGTCTGGCAGATTTGAGCAAACAGCTGGTCGGCCTGTGCAGACTGGCCGCGGGCCAGCGCCAGCTCCAGTGCTAAAACCCGCCACTGCGGATGATCCAATCGATGCTGCTGCAGGAAATCAGCAACCAGATCATATTGTTGTTGTCGCAACGCTTGCCAGGCACGCGGGGCGAACTGCAGGAATGTCTGCAGATGAAGTTCGTTGCTCATAAAAAACCCGGAGAAAATAAACACGCCTCGCTGCGACTGAAATTCAGCGATATTTACTTATAAAAAAAGCCGGCAAGAGCCGGCTTTTTCGGGTTCAACTTCGGATTAGAAGCGAACTGTTACGCTGGCGTGCAGGTAACGACCCAGAGTGTCGTAGTAACCTGATACGGTGTTCGCGTTTGTAGACAGAGTCAGACCAACCATTGGTGGTTCTTTGTCCAGTACGTTGTTTACACCGGCCAGTAAGCTAACATGGTCGTTCACGTCAAATGAACCGACTAAGTCCAGGTAGCTCTGAGCGCTAATACCATCTGGGATCAACTTATCAGTAGTTCCCTCGTAGTCAACCTGACCATAGTAACGCCATTTCGCTGTCGCTGACCACCAGTCACCCGTGGTGTAGCTGGCTGACAGGGTGTGACGCCATTTTGGCTGGGCGAAACAGTCGATGCTGACGTTACCAGAACAGTCATAAGTGGCTGAATCGTTGCCTGGCAGTGATTCGTATTCTTTCTTCAAGTTAACCGAGCCGATCATCTTGACGGTCAGTTTACCACCGAACACTTCTTGTTCGTAGTTAGAGCTCACGTCAATACCACGCCAGTGACGGCTGCCTAAGTTGATGTTCGTTGCTTGAACGTAACCTGCGTTACCTAACCACAGGCTGCCTGTAGGAGCACGCTTGATGTTGCTACAGAACGCAGCAGCACCTGTTGTCGCACACTGGTCAACAGTCAGCTGCGCAGACACGTTACCGATAACTTCATCCAGCTGGATATCCCAGTAGTCGATTGACAGGTTCAGGTTATCCAGTGGCTGACCAACGATACCGAAAGACATGGTATCTGCAACTTCTGGTTTCAGATCCGGGTTACCACCGAATACACCGTTGTACTGACCAGCAGGGCTTGCAGAGATTTTGCCGTACTGTGATGCAGACACACCGGTCAGCGCACATTGTGCTGCAGTGTATTTCGGTGCTGCGCCAGAACAGCCATCAGTGCCGCCCCACAGACCATTGGTTTGCGGAGAGAACAGTTCGCCAACGTTTGGTGCACGGACTGCGCGGTTGTAGCTGGCACGGATTTTCCAGTCGTCGATCGGAGTCCAGTCCAGTTCAGCTTTATAAGTCGGTTCGCTGCCTGAAGTTGAGTAATCTGAATAACGACCACCCAGACCTAAAGTCACGTCTTGGAAAATACCTACTTCTTCAACCAGTGGGATGCTTAATTCACCGAATACTTCTTTCACGGTGTAGCCACCTTCGATTGAAGGAGTCTGGCCACCCTGACCTAACAGTAAGCCTTTGGCAAATACTTCGTCCGCAGTCCGCTCGAATTTGTTTTCGCGGTGTTCAACACCGATTACTGCTGCAACAGGCATTGAGTGAGATGGCAGCGTAAAGCCCAGTTCACCTGATGCGAAACCGTTCAGGATAGTTTCTGAAGTCACACCTTTCATGACCGCAGTACCAGTCAGGTTGCTGGCTTGTGCGCCAGTAATACCTTGGTATTTGAACACTTGGTAAGGGATACATGAACCAGTACATGGATCTGCACCTTCAGCACTTAACGCTTGCGCGATACGTGGGCCGAAGAAGTCGTTCAGGTAAGCAACACCAGAAGTGGTGACACCGATCAAGCGGGACACCGATGTGGTGGGAAGATTTGGTGGGGAGGAGTTTGTTATCGTTTGCGAGCAAACGGAAGAGAGGGGGCCATCAATCTTGCCGAGCGGATCCGCAAGGAATTGGCTGGCACCAGCTTTCAAACCGAGCTCGGCCCGCTCTCGGTGACCTGCTCAGTCGGTGTCGCCACCTTCCCCTCTGCCGGTCGAGATTGGGATGGCCTATTCAAAGCGACCGACGAGGCCGCTTTACCTGTCCAAACACTGGTGGTCGCAACCAAGTCACTGTTTACCGCCCCGGTCAAAAGACAAGCGCTGCCTAGACCTAAGACACCGCTGCCTAGACCTAAGACACCGCTACCTAGCTCAAAACCGATCTATCAGGCGCTCAATGAGCCGGAACTGCATGCCCGCCGCGCGCCTGCAGCTCCATCAGCGTCATCGCGATCACCGATCACCAGACATTCCGCTGCACTACAGCCAGAGTAGTCGTGCCGCCGTAGAGATAACCATCTGGTGATGGTTTGAGTCGCGTGAGCCCTTCTGTCTCTCCGCTTGCGACAACGTACTCAAACAGGTCGCGGAGCCCCAAGGCCTGTAACTTGCTCTGCGCTGGATAGTCGCTCACCACCGCTGTCCTGCCTCCAGCGCTCTTAAATGCCACGATTTCCTCGACCAAACTGACTCGCGTCGGTGTTTGCGCAGCGATTGCCCGGGACGTTCGATCATCCACTCACTCACAATCTGCCTCACTTCTTCAACAGATTTACCCCGCTCGTGTCGCGATTGCGCTCGGGCTGGGCATCAAAGGGCGTGGGCGGAAAGGCAGCACACGGATCTTTGGTCTGCTGCTCACGGAGCTCTTCACCTTGAACATGCCTAAACTGCGACAGAAGTCGGGCGCGATTGAGACCGCGCAGCGCCAAGTCCGAGCGCCATTTTTCGCCTTCATGGGGAGCCGCGCGATACAAGGTCCCGTCGAGATCTACACGAGCCAAGCGCGGATCGGCTTCGGTTGAGAAGGAGGCGAGGAGGGGGAATTCATGGGCGCGGGTTCCAGCCTAGTGGAGAGTGCGCGCCATTCGTATTGCAGATCGTCAACTCAATCCCCACTTTCCTGAGCGTAGCCCAAGGTACGACGCGAGACGCACAGCTGCGGTCCTGCCAGCGCAGCTTACACGATTCGGATCGGCCAAATCGCCTGGTTCAGCTCAGCTTTGAGCCGCTTTTGCGTCTAAACGAGTAGCCAGATTTGACCGTTCTGGGCTGGTCTGCTCCAGCAGAATGAGCTCATCAATGAGTCGTTCAAAGTCTTCGTTCTGGACCAGCTCTCCCGCGGTTTTTGCGCCTAAAAGCCCACTGAAAATTCAAGCCCAGAATGTACAAGTTCTTCCAGCTGAGTTCGTGATGCAATTCTGAGATCGGGTCGAAGTAGCGCGCGGTAGACGCAGGCCAAGGCTGTGGAGGGCGAGCGCCAAGGCACTCTGATCCCGGGGAACCAAAAAGGACCGAGGGGCATGACCACGTGGGCCACTCGTCCTCCTTTCTCGAACCATATACTGGCCACAGTCGGTGCTTTCGGCTCAACCTGGCCCGTGTAACGCCGTCTGCCAGACGCCTGGCCGTAACTCATTCTGGGTAGCACCAGCAATACGTAACT
>JAXHNX010000032.1:0-14557 GCA_034519945.1 Rheinheimera sp. | reverse complement strand
AGTTACGTATTGCTGAGAACTTTGTGTCGCGCCTGGATATTGATGAGTCGTCTGAAAAACTGAACTGGCTGGGAAAAGTCGACTCTGGCTCACTGAAAAACAAAGTTGCGGCGTCTATTGTGGCGATCTCTTCGATTCACCTGCTAAAAATATTTATGGACACGCCGAACATCGATAATGACAAAATTATGTGGTACCTGTTGATCCATATCACTTTTGTCTTATCTGCTTTTGTCATGGGCTATCTCGACAAGCTGACAAAAGAGAAAGTCTGAAATTGACCCGGGCGGATGGCTGAGTTAATTTAGGAGATCCGCGCTATGCGCGGCCAGTCATACGCCAAGAGGTTTTGCTGTGCAGGGATCCGCGCAAGTTTTTTACCGCTTTATTCAAGCCGCAGTCGTCACGTTGCTGCTGTTCAGTTATCCCCTGTTCTCGATGGAAGCGGGCCTGCCGCTGTTAAAAAACTTTAAGCCAAAAGATTACAATGCCGGCACACAGAACTGGGCCATGCTGCAGGACAGCGATGGCCTGATTTACGCCGGCAATAACGTGGGTGTACTCGAATTTGATGGCGTGCACTGGCGCGTCATCGCCACAACCAATCAATCAGTAGTGCGTTCGCTGGCCCTTGGCAATGATGGCAGGATTTATGTTGGTGCCAAAGGCGACCTCGGGTATATCAATAAAGCCCGGCCACAAGGCGCGCAGTTTGTTTCATGGCGTGACCGCATCCCGGCGGCCTACCGCAATTTTCAGGATATCCGCCAGACCTTTGTCACCGAACAAGGGGTGTTGTTTGTCGCCCGTTCTTATCTGTTTTTAATTAACGATCAGGAAGTGCGCAGCTGGACCAGTGAGTCCGCCTTTATGAAAGCCTTTCAGCTCAATGACCGGATCCTGATTAAAGAACAGGATACCGGCCTGCTCGAACTCAAGGATGGCCGGCTGGAACCCGTCAACAGTACCCAGCCACTGGCGAATAACGCCGTATTTATCGCCGAGCAATGGAACGAAAATCAGGTGCTGATCGGTACACGCGATGCCGGATTTTTCCTGTTAGGCCCATCCGGTATGCAACCTTTTTTGATGCCCGCCAGCAAAGAACTGGACCAGGCGATGATTTACACCAGTCAGCGGCTGCGCAACGGCCTGTTGGCGATTGGCACCGTGCGGGACGGCATCTATCTGCTGGACCAACACGGCAATATCCACAGCCATATCAATAAGTTTTCCGGCATGCTTGATGACAACGTCCGTGCGCTGATGGAAGACCGCCAACAAGGGCTATGGGTAGCAATGGATCATGGTTTGGCGCGGGTCGAAGCCTCTTCCGCCATTTCAATGTTTAATCATGTGATGGGCCTCAAAGGCAACGTGTTGTCGTTACATCGTTATCAACAGCAGTTATTTGCCGGTACCAGTCAGGGCTTGTTCCGTTTGCACGCCGATGGCGTGAAAGCGGCACATTTCAGTGCCGTGGACGGTTTCAGCAATCAGACCTGGGATTTTGCCGACTTTGCTGACAGCATGCTGATTGCCAACAATAAAGGCGTTTATCAGTATCGTGATGGCAAGTCTGAACTGATCTTCGATGCGCCGATCCCGGCCAAAGTATTGTTAGTGTCGCGCCAGCAACCCGACACGGTCTGGGTGGGTCTGCAAAATGGCTTGCAGCGCCTGCAATACAGTGCGGGCCAATGGCGCAATCTGGGTATGGTCGCCGGCGTCGCCGGTAATCTGAACAGCCTGATTGAAGAAGCCGACGGCAGTCTGTGGATCGGCACGCTGGCGCACGGCGTTTACCGGCTGCAATTTAATGGCGACCTGCAAAAAACGCCATTGTTGGACAATTTTACTGAAGCGGCCGGCTTACCCAGCCTGAACCGGAACTCGGTACATCGTTGGTCTGGTGGTCTGTTGTTTGCCACTGTTGCCGGTTTGTACCAGTTTAATCAGAGCACCCAGACCTTTGGCATCCATCCGGTGTTCAGTGGCCTGTTTGCCCAGCAACCCTGGGTGCGTTCACCGACGCAGGACAGCAGTGGCCGTATTTGGATGATTAACTGGGACAATCAGACCGGCGAACGGCAGGCTGGCGCCGCAGAAAAATCCGGTCCGGATCAACCCTATCACTGGTCCACCGCGCCGCTGTTTCCGCTGGCCGATACGCCACTGGACGTGATCCTGGCTGAAGATGCGGCGATCACCTGGTTCGGTGGCGCTGAAGGCATTTTCCGCTTTGATGCCAGTAGGGTCAGCCGCAGTATTGTGGCGCATCCACCGCTGATCCGTCGGGTGATCAGCCGTGACAACCAGACACACTTTGCCGGTGGTCATCTGGCCAAACTGCAACTTGCGTCCGATCAGACTTCCATTCGGCTGGAATATACCGTGCCCCGTTATGGCCACCTCGACACCAATCTGTTTCAGGTGCAGCTGGCCGGCAACGACCCGGCCTGGTCAGATTGGCATAATGAAACTTACCGCGATTACACCAACTTAGCGCCTGGCAATTATCAGTTTAAATTGCGCTACAAAAACGCTTTTGGTGAGATCAGTGAAGCAACCCCGTTGCATCTGCAAATTGCCGCGCCCTGGTACCAGAGCTGGTGGGCTTATACGGTGTACCTGCTCGCTGCACTGGGTCTGATTAAAGTGCTGATTGGCTGGCGCGTGCGGCCGGTGTTGCAGGAAAACAGCAAGCTGGAAGATTTAGTCAGGCAACGGACCCAACATCTGGAAGATACCATGCAGATGCTGGAAGGCGCCAAACAAAAAGCGGAAGCGGCGGCAGTGGCCAAAAGTGAGTTTCTGGCCAATATGAGCCATGAGATCCGCACGCCGATGAACGCCATTATTGGCTTTGCCCAGTTGGCGCAAAACAGTGAGTCTTTTGCCGATCAACAGCTGTATTTAAGTAAAATTACTGCATCCAGCAAAATTTTATTAAGCATTATCAACGACATTCTTGATTTCTCTAAAGTAGAAGCCGGCAAGCTCGAGTTGGAACAAGTCCGTTTCCGGCTGCAGGATATGCTGCAACAAATTCGTGATTTGTTTATTGAACAAGCCCGGCAAAAACGGCTGGAGTTACAATTCAGTGTGGATCCACAGGTGCCAACCTGGCTGATTGGTGATCCGCTGCGATTAAGTCAGGTCCTGATCAACTTACTCAGCAACGCAGTAAAATTCACCGGTCAGGGCAAAGTGGTGTTGCGCGTCGACTTGGCGTTACAGGTCAATCCACCGGAAACCGCCGCTGAAGTCTGGTTGCATTTTGCCGTGCAGGACACCGGGATTGGCCTGAGTCCGGAGCAATGCCAGAATCTGTTTCAGGCGTTTAGTCAGGCAGATACATCAACCAGTCGCAAATATGGTGGCACTGGACTGGGTCTGAGTATCGCGCAGCGTCTGGTGCAATTGATGGGTGGCCGGATCGAAGTGCAAAGCCTGGCCGGCATTGGCAGCACGTTCAGTTTTAGCATTCGCAGCTATCGCGCCGAAGCAGGCGGCCCGCTCAAAACCGACACTGCAGCGCAGTTGCCACTGACTGCCGCCACGCCAGACCACAATGCGACGCCTAAAGGCCGGATTTTACTGGTGGAAGATAACAGCTACAACCAGACTCTGGCGCGGATCATTCTGCAGCATGCCGGCTTTGCAGTGGATGTGGCCGATCATGGTGAACAGGCGCTACAGCAACTGAGCCAGCACCAATATGCGCTGGTGCTGATGGACGTGCATATGCCTACGATGGATGGCTACACTGCAACCCGGATCTTACGCCAGCAAGCTGCGCATGCCCGCTTACCGGTGATTGCTTTGACGGCGCACGCCACCGAAGAATTCCGCCGCGAATGTCTGGATGCCGGCATGAACGATTTTATTGCCAAGCCATTTGATGCCCGCACGCTGCTCAGCAAAGTGCATGAATGGGCCTGAGGCCCTCAAGGCGATGGTCAGGCGCTGCCGGTTCAGCGGTATTTCGCCAGTATTTGCTCGAGTTGGCCTTGCTGGCGTAATGTCTCGATCGCCTGATTAAGTTGCAGGACCGTCGATTCTGTCAGTACCGGTGAATACATACACTGAATTTGGTTCCGTTCGATTTCAACCGCGTACAGCCCCACTTTGTTTTTCAGCATATAACCATATTCAAATTCAGACACCACCACCGCGCTCAGGTGCTTTTTCTGCAGATGGCGCAAGCTTTCAGCCGGCGAATAACTGTCTACCCGCTGCAACTGGCCACGTGCGAACATTTCAGTCAATGTAGGATAGACATAACCAAAAGTAGTCCCAACCTTGCCTTTACTGCGCCGGCTGAAATCGGTGAAATCGGCAAATGCTTCTGCCGAGATATACAGATCACGGTGGACGAATAGCGGCGGGCTCCAGCGCAACTGCGGTTCGGTGAACCACTCCGGCGTGCCATTACAATAAAAATCCAGCTGCCCCTGCAACAACAAATCCGTGACCCGCTTGCGTGGGATCGCTTCGATTTGCATCGGACGATTTAACAGCGCGGGCCAGCTGCTGATAAATATCAAACAGAATGCCGCCGACCGGGATTTGTTGCTCATCGGTCAGCATAAATGGCGGCGCATCGGCAATGTGTGGCACCCGCAGCGGCGCGTTGTCCGCCTGCGCCAAGGCCGACAGCGCCAGATACGAGATACTCAGCCAGCAGGCGGTTGTTACATTCAATACGGCGGCTCCAGTGTCCCTTGATCAGACACTGAGCATAGCCGCAACCTCCGACTAACTACAAACCCGGTTGCGGCCCTGCGCTTTGGCCTGATACAGCAGTTGATCTGCCCGGCTCAGCAACTTGTCGTAACTGCCAACATCATCATGTTGTGCCACGCCAAAACTGGCGGTGACCTGCAAGCCTGGTGCATCGGTGCTAAAATCCAGCGCCGCGATCGCCAGCCGGATGCGCTGACAGATCTCGACGGCATGCGTCAAATCAGTTTGTGGCAACAACAATGCAAACTCTTCCCCACCCCAGCGCGCGATGCGATCAATATCCCGCACCTGCAGCCGTAATAACTGCGCCAGTTGTTGCAGCACCAAATCGCCGGCCTGATGTGACCAGCGATCATTGATGGTTTTAAAGTGGTCGATATCCAGCATCACCAGACAGAGTGGCTGGCCTGTGCGTTGCGCCCGACTGAATTCAAACGCCAGTTGTTCATCAAATGCGCGCCGGTTGGCAAGACCGGTCAGGCCGTCTTCGCGGGCCTGCGCGGCGAATGCCTGCGCCTGCAACTGTAATTGCTCCGCCAGCTGGGTTTTTTCCGTCACGGCCTGCCGCAACGACTGCGCCTGCGCCAGTAGCTCGGTGGTTTTGCCGGCGACCTGCAGTTTCAGCCGCAGCTCAGACTGACTGAGCCGGTACAGCCGCCAACGGACAAAACCGAACAGCGCACACAAGATCAGCAGCCCTGCCAGCGTCTGTACCCAGCCTTTTTGCCAGAACAGCGGCAACACGGTAAATTCCACCCGGGCAATGTCTTTATTCCAGTCACTTTCCGGATATGCCGCACTGACCAGCAAACGATAATCGCCAGGTGGCAAATTGGTGTATTCGGCATGATTGGCGGTGCCGCGTTCGACCCAATCCTGCTCAAAGCCCTGCAGTTGCGTACGGTACACAATCCGCGATGGCATCACATAACTGAGCCCGGCAAACTGGAATACAACGCGCAAAGTGCCGGCCGGTAATGTAGCGCGCTGCAGGGGTACAGCACGGCCATCGGCACTGAGTTGCTGCACCACCACAGGCGGCGGTTTCAGGCTGAACTGGGCAAGGCGGGATGGGTCGACCGTCGCGACGCCCTGTGAGGTCGCAAACCACAAAGTTCCGTCGCGGCGCAAAGTGGCAGCCGGCACAGATCCACCATTACATTGCGAACTGAGCATGCCGTCCGCTTCGCCAAACATATCGGTAGTACTAAGGCTGGATTGCTGGCCATCCGCGACCGCGTTGGCTTCAGTTTGACTGATGCGGACAATACCGCGATTACTGCTGAGCCAAAATGCGCCGGCATTGTCAGCTAATACGCTAAAAATTTTATCCACTGGCAAGCCGGCGGCACGGCCAATCAAACGCAACTGATTTTTCTGTTGGTCATACCGCACCAGACCCCGGTCCGTCGCCAGCCACAATATATCGCTACCGGGTGGGTGATAAAAATCAAACACATACTCAGCCTGTTCCTGGCTGTGCAAATCCAATGGCCGGATCGCCCCATCCGACCAGACTGCCGCCCCGGTGCCGGTACCAATCCACAACTGACCGGCCCGCCCCGGCTCCGGCGCCTGATAATGCAACGCCGACACAAACAATCCCGGCAAGCCATCAGCCGTGGTCAGCGTGCTGATTTGTTGCTGCCGCAGCATATTCAGCCCACCCGAAGTGCCAAAAAACACCCGGTCGCCGGCCAGCGCAATAGCACGAATTTCATTACTGGCTAGGCCGTTGCTGCGATCATAACGTTTAATCACTTTGCCCTGACGTAGCCGGTACACCCCATCACCGTAAGTGCCTACCCAAACCTCGCCATTGTCACCCTCAGCCAGGCTTAACACCGACACGCCGGCATGCAATGTTACCGGCTGCAGTTTGCCCGACACCCAGCGATCCAGGCCGCCGGCGCTGCCGATCCAGACACTGCCATCAGAATGCTCCAGCACTGTACGAACATAATTATCCACCAGGCCCTGTTGTTGCGTCAGATTGGTAAAAGGCGTTTCGCGCAACCGGTACAAGCCAGCATTGGTGCCGACCCAAACACTTTGCTCGGTGTCCTGAAAAATACTCAACACCCGGTTATTCGGCAGGCCATCCTGCACACCCAGTTGTTCAAGTCCCAGCGCACTGATCCGTTGCAGTCCCTGATTTATCGTACCGATCCAGATTTGTCCATCCGCCAGTACATGCAGCGCGGTGACGGCAACATTCGCCAGTGCCGGATGTAACAACGCAAATTGATCACCGTTTTGGCGGAATAATCCCTGCTCGGAGCCGACCAGCAACTGACCTTCGGCGTCCAGGGCCAGCATAAAGGCTTTGATATCCGGCGCCCCGGCTGTCAACGCTACCTTTTCAAACCGGAGTTCGGCGGCCGTGGGGTCAAGCCGATATAACCCCTGCAAAGTTGCAAACCATAAAATGCCGGCACGGTCCTGCAGGAGCTTATAGACCACCCGCACCATCAGACCATCGGCCACGCCAAACCGTTGATATTGCCCGTCGGCCAACTGACGAACCACGCCACCGCCCTCAGTGGCAAACCATAGCTGACCTTTACTATCGCGCAGCAAATCATTAATCAGAGGGCCGAGTGGCGGAAAACTCTGCCAGCGTCCTTTGCTGACCCGGCTAAAACCACCGCGAGCGCCGGCGACCAACAAACTCCCATCGTTTTCACGGAAAAAAGTCCGCACGCCAACATCCGGCAGGCCGGTCACACTGTCGCGGCCAAAAATGGTAAAACTGCGGCCATCATAGCGGGCGGCGCCTTCCCAGGTCGCAAACCACAGGTAGCCGTCACCGCTTTGATGGATGTTGTTGATCGTGTTATGTGGCAGGCCGTCGCGGGTGGTCCAGCTTTCCCGGAAATAATCATGCAGCGGCGTGACCGCTTGCGCCGCGCCTGTCAGCAGCGCGCTGATGCCAAGCAGTATCGTAAAGAACATCCATTGCATTTGCTTCTCCGGTCACGACAGCCGATCAATCCGGCTGACCTTAATCAGCTAATTCCCAGCACAAGTGTTTCAGTTGCAGATAGTCTGCTACGCCATATTTTGAGCCTTCCCGGCCAAAACCGGCGCTGCCGACACCGCCAAACGGAATGCGGGCATCGGAAATAACCGTGGTATTAATCCCGACCATACCGGCAGTCAACTGACGTGCCAACCGGTAATTGCGTTTTTCATCCCCGCCGAACAGATACGCCGCCAGGCCGCCATCGGTCTGATTGGCCAGCTGCAGCGCCTGCGCTTCGTCGGTAAAAGTCTGCAACGTCAGTACCGGTCCGAAAATCTCCTGCTGACATATCGCCATTTGCATCGTTACATCCGCCAGCAAGGTCGGCGGATAAAAACAACCGCCAGCATGCTCTGGCTGCAATACTGCGGGTAATGTCTGCTGACCGGCTACCCGCGCGCCCTGTTGTATCGCATCGTCAACCAGTTGCTGCACCTTCTGCACCGCTTTGGCCGAGATTAATGGCCCGATTTGCACAATCTCGCTCTGGCCTGCCCCCACCTGCAACGCCATCACCGCCGCAGCGAGCCGCTGTTCCAGCGCAGGCGCTACCTGCGCATCAGCCAGCACCCGGTTAATGCAGATGCAAGTCTGGCCAGCATTGCGAAACTTTGCCGCCATAATACCGGCCACTGCCGCATCCAGATCAGCGTCGGCAAATACCAACACCGGGGCATTCCCGCCGAGTTCCAACGACAGTCGTTTTAACGTGGCAGCGCTTTGTTGCATCAACAGCCGGCCAACAGCAGTGGAGCCGGTGAAACTGACTTTGGCCACTTGTGGCGATGCGAGCAGAAATGCCGCCAGCGGATCCGGTGTGGCACATGGCAACACCTGCAACACGCCGGGCGCAATGCCGGCTTCAATCGCCAGTTCCGCCAGCGCCAATGCAGTCAGTGGTGTAGATTCTGCTGGCTTTAACAACACGGTGCAGCCAGCAGCCAATGCCGCACCAAGTTTGCGCGTCACCATGGCGGCAGGGAAATTCCACGGCGTCAGCGCCAGTACCACACCAACAGGTTCAGGAATATTCAATAGCTGCCGGCCAGCGACGCTCGGATGTTGCCAGTCACCTTCCAGCCGCAGTGCTTCGCCGGCAAACCAGTTCAGATAGGAGGCGGCATAATCGATTTCTGCCCGCGCTTCAGCCAGCGGTTTGCCCTGCTCCGCGCAGAGCAATTGTGCCAGCCGTTCACGTTGTTGCAGCATCAGCTGCTGCCAACGCTGTAACAACTGTGCGCGTTCGGTCGCAGTGCTGCGCCGCCAGTGGGCAAAAGCGCTGGTGGCGCCAGCAAGCGCCTCTGCGGCATCGTCCAGCGACGCCGAAGCAACCTGCGCCAGCACCTGGCCATTGGCCGGATTAATGACATCAAAGCTGCTGCTGCTTTGCCGCCATTGACCATTGATCAGCAAAGCACATGGGGGTAACTGCAAGGGCACCGGCGTGGCAACGGACATCAATTTCATCAGAAATTCCTTGTATTCAATCTTGCTGATAATACCCGCATTTTTCGCGATTTCAGCAACGCTGGGTATAAAAAAACCGCCGGGAGCGGTTTTTAACAACGCAACGCGTTGGCCTGAAAGGTAAGCGCCACGGATGGCAGCGCATAAAAAACCGCCGGGAGCGGTTTTTAACAACGCATAGCGTTGGCCTGAAAGGTAAGCGCCAGGGATGACAGCGCATCGCAGAAAATTGCTCCTGCATTTTCTGCATACCATCCGTCCCTGGATATAAAAAAACCAGCCGAAGCTGGTTTTTCCTCAACGCATGGCGTTGCCCTATAAAGTAAGCAACCGGTTAATCCGGCTTTTTCGACACACCGACCATCGCCGGACGTAATAAACGGCCGTTCAGCTCATAGCCTTTTTGCATGACGAAAATCACCGTATTTGGCGCCAGATCAGCATTTGGCTGAATAGACATCGCCTGATGGAAATCCGGGTTAAATGGCTGACCCTGTGGGTCAATTTGCTGTACGCCGTATTTGGCAACAGTATCAATCAGACCTTTTAACGTCAGTTCCACGCCTTCGGCCAGCGCTTTGACCGCTTCATTGGCCGGATCGATAAAGCCTAAAGACCGTTCCAGGTTGTCCAGTGCCGGTAATAAATCGCCGGCAAATTTTTCCAGCGCGAATTTATGCGCTTTTTCCACGTCCTGCGCCGCACGACGTTTCATATTCTCCGCTTCAGCCCGCACCCGCAGCGCTAAATCGGTCTGTTCAGCCGCGGTGGTTTTTGCCTTTTCCAGCTCGGCTTCGAGTTTAGCGATAATCTGTTGCTCATCAGACAGTTGCACTTGCTCCTGCTCTGTTTGCGTTGCTTGTTCTGCGCTTTGTACCTTGTCTTGTTCGTTCATTGCTTACTTACTCCGAAATGAATGCGGCTATTATGGGGATTGTCACGGCTGATTCAAGTGCTTTGATAACTGCAATCCAACCGCTTCGACTAATGGGATTAAATGCGCGTAATGCATCCGGCTCGGGCCCAGTAGTGCCAGCACGCGATGTGGCTCGGCCTGATAGCGCAGCGCAATGATGCTGACATTATGCAGTTCTGTGATGCCCGACTCGCGGCCCAGAATTAATTTGGTGCATTGATCCTGCAACACCGGCGCTAAGATCTGCAGTAAACAGGCCGGTTGCTCCAGCAATTGCACGACTTGTTGCAGTGCGGCATCAGGCTGATGCTCGGCTTCCTGCAATAGATGATGCTGACCATATACCAATGGCTGATTCTGCTGCATCTCGTCCAGACTGAGCTGCGCCATCACGTCCAGCAGCAGCCGTTCGGTATCACCACCTTCGGTACGCGCCATCAGTGCCAGCCGGCCAATCGCATCCGGCCAGCATTGCCCGCACAGCGCCGCGTTCAGCACACAGAGACTGCGGCTTAAGGTTTGTTGCGGGATATCGGCATTTTGCGCCAGCACGCGGTGTAACACGTCGCCTTCGGCATCAATGACCACCAGCAGCAATTTATCCATTGCCAGCCGCACCAGCTCCGCCTGACGGATCACCCGGCCGCCGGCTTTGGGCGGACTCAGCAGACTGACCAGACCGGTTAAGTTAGCCAGCAACTGACCAGCGCGCTGGATCAGCACCGACGGCGGCAATTGCGGCAGTAACGTCTGCTGAATTTCATTGAGCCAGCGTTGTGGCACCGCTTCGAGCTGCAGCATTTTATCGATAAACAGCCGGATCCCCTGCGTGGTCGGAATGCGGCCGGCCGAGGTATGCGGCGAGCGGATCAGGCCCATTTGTTCGAGCTGTACCATGGTATTGCGCACTGTGGCGGAGCTGACCTGCAGCCCGCCCTGCTCGGATATAAATTTCGACGACACCGGCACACCATCACTCAGGTACTGCTCAACGATCAGTTTCAGGATCAGCTCGGGCCGGCTCAGCATCAGGTCTGTAGCTCGTTATGAATAAAACACTTGTCTATAGTGGGGATATAACCGAAAAAATCAATGACCTGATTTGCGTCAGATTTTACCTGCAACCGACAGACCGCAACACTGCGGGGAAAAACGGCCCATCAAAGCCGATCATCAAACCAATCATCAAGCCTTGCACTCAACGCAGGAAAGTCTGGCAGCCACAGCCCCGGCTTTGTATACTCGGCCGATAAGCAGCAAGCGGAATGTCCTGCATGACTCCGAGTTTTCGCACTATTGGCCTTATCGGCAAACCCAATCATCAAGGCGCCAACCATACGCTGGTCAGTCTGTATCATTTCCTGTGTAAATATGATGTCCGCATTCTGGTCGAAGAGCGTGTGGCCGCGACGCTGGGTCTGCCTGGCGTTGAAGCGGCTGGATTTAGTCGATCTGGGCAAACAATGTGATTTGGCGATTGTTGTTGGTGGTGATGGCAATATGCTTGGCGCGGCACGGGTGCTGGCACGCTTTGGTGTGGCGGTGCTTGGCGTCAACCGCGGTAATCTTGGTTTTCTGACCGACTTATCACCAGAGAGTTTTCAACAGCCATTGTCTGAAGTACTGGCCGGCCAGTTTGTCACCGAAAAACGCAATTTGCTGGAAATCGAAGTGCATCGCAATGACGCGATTAAAAGCAGCAACAGCGCCGTCAACGAAGCCGTACTGCACGCCGACAAAGTCGCGCATATGATTGAATTTGAAGCCTATATCAACGATGAATTTGTGTTTAGCCAACGCATCGACGGCTTAATTGTCAGCACGCCGACCGGTTCTACCGCCTATTCATTATCCGGTGGCGGCCCCATTTTGACGCCAGAACTGGACGCGATGAGTCTGGTGCCGATGTTCCCGCATACCCTGAGCAGCCGACCGCTGGTGGTGTCCGGCAACAGTGAAATCCGCTTAAAAGTGGCACCAAGCAATGATGCGCACCTGCAAATCAGCTGTGACAGCCATGTGATCCTGGCGGTGATGCCGGGTGATGAAATTGTGATCCGCAAACATCCAAAGCCGCTGAAACTGGTGCATCCACCGGGCTACAGCTATTTCCATGTGCTGCGCAATAAGCTCGGTTGGGGTTCAAAACTCTATTAATCGTTTTGAATCATCACCTTATAAATTTTTTCGCAATGCAGCTTGTCAGGCTGAAAAACACTGTATAAATTAACAGTCATTATCCGCCATGACTGGAACTGACATGCTGACCCATCTCCACATCAGTAACTTCGCGATAGTCCGAGCCCTTGAAATCGAATGGCAAGCCGGCATGACCACCATCACCGGCGAAACCGGCGCCGGTAAATCTATTTCCTTGGATGCCCTAGCATTATGTCTCGGTGAACGGGCCGACGGTCTGGCCGTCCGGCCAGGCGCTGACAAAGCCGATCTGGTCGCCACTTTTGATATCAGTGCGTTACCTGCGGCCCAGCAGTGGCTGGCAGAGCAAGATCTGGCGATGGGCCAGGAATGTATCGTGCGGCGGGTGATTGGTCATGAAGGCCGCTCGCGCGGTTATATCAATGGCGTGCAGGTGCCGGCGCAACAACTGAAAGCCTTGGGCCAGTATCTGCTCAGCATTCACGGCCAACATGCCCATCAGCAACTATTAAAAAGTGACTACCAACGCCAGTTGCTGGATGCGTTTGCCGCGCATCCACAGCTGCTCAGTCAGTGCAAACAACGCTGGAAACAAGCACAGCAGCTGAAAACTGAATATCAGGCCCTGCAACAAAACCAGCAGCAACGCGAAGCACAGCGTCAGTTACTGGAATATCAGGTAGCTGAGCTGGATCAATTTGCGCCGCAAGCCGATGAATTCGCCGCGCTTGAAGCCGAACATCAACGGTTAAGCCATAGCGCAGGCCTGATTGAAACTAGTCAGCAGTCATTACAGCTGTTGTCCGATAGCGATGAATGGCAACGCTTTTGCGTTTATTACGACATGGCCTGCTTCACCAGTTGACCGACAGCTGCTGCCAGTCGACGCGCAAGCTAAGCCCCATCGGGCAAATGCTGCAAGAAGCGCTGGTGCAAGTTGAAGAAGCCAGCCGTGAACTGCGCCGTTATGCAGAACGGGTCGAAATTGATCCTGAGCGTTTACTCGAGATTGATCAGCGCCTCAGTCAGTGGCTGAACCTGAGCCGCAAGCACCAGATCACGCCAACGATCAACTGGCGCTGCATCATCAGCATTTCTCAGTCTCAGCAATTACAGGCCTTAGCCGGTGATGACGAACGTTTGGCCGAACTGGAACTGCATATCCAGCAGGCGCTGCGTGAATTCAGCAATACGGCGGAACAACTCAGTGTCAGCCGGCAACAGGCTGCGCTGGAACTATCCGCCCGCATTGCCAGCAGTATGGCCGAACTCAGCATGCATAACGCCCGATTTTTTATTGAAGTCCAACCGCAGGCACCAGAGCGCGCCAATGCGAACGGCTGGGATCAGATTGAATTTTTGGTCAGTACCAACCCAGGCCAACCGTTACAGCCACTGCATAAAGTAGCTTCAGGCGGCGAATTGTCGCGCATCAGTCTGGCGGTGCAGGTGATCCTGGCTGACAAAGTCACCACCCCTACACTGATTTTTGATGAAGTCGATGTTGGTATCAGCGGCCCGGTCGCTGCCGGTGTCGGCCGGATGCTGCGTCAGCTGGGTAGCAGTACCCAGCTGATTTGTGTCACGCATTTGCCGCAAGTGGCCAGTCAGGGGCACCAGCAGCTGTATGTGGAAAAATATACCGACGGCATTCACACCGAAACCCGTATGCGCACACTGACCGACGATGAACGGGTGCAGGAAATTGCCCGCTTATTGGCCGGTGAAAATGTCAGCGCGCATGCAATTGCCAATGCCCGCGAACTTTTATGCACACCATAAGTCAGAACTTGGCACTTTAATCTTGGCCGGCGCTTGCGGTATGATGCCGGTCACTTTGCTAACTAAAGCTGATAATGAAGAGAATTATGCGCGAGTTGACGTTAAAAAAAGCCGGAGCCTGGCTGTTTGCCTCTGGCCTGATGCTGTCCGTGACAGCTTGCAGCAGCTGGATTTACCGGATTGATGTGCCACAAGGCAACTTCCTGGAACAAAAAGATATCGATAAATTGCGCATCCAGATGAGCAAAGAACAAGTTCAGTATGTGCTCGGCAATCCGGTCGCAGAAAATAGTTTTGAAGACAACACCTGGCATTATTTTTATGCGTTAAAAGGTGGCCGCGGTGACAATTTTGAAAAACAGCTGGTGCTGAATTTTCAAAATGGCAAGCTGGTCAAAATGACCGGTGATTTTGATACACCAAAAGAATTTAACGTACCGCTGGATCAATAAACCAGC
>JAXHNX010000031.1:0-142697 GCA_034519945.1 Rheinheimera sp. | reverse complement strand
CATGAGTTCCTGTGTCATCAAATGGCGTAAATAACGGTGGAACAACGGATCGGCCACCACCTGATGCACATAGCTGTAACCTGATAACGTCCCCAGATACGCCAGTGCGGAGTGTGCACCGTTGAGCAGGCGCAGTTTCGCGTGTTCATACGGCGTCACATCGGGTACCAACACCGCGCCAACCAGCTCCCAGGCGGGCCTCGTGCCGGCAAATTTATCTTCAATCACCCACTGTGAAAACTGCTCGGTTTTGACCATGGCCGGATCAACATATCCGCTCACAGCAGATAACGCGTCAATATCGGCCTGCGTCGTAGCCGGCACAATCCGGTCGACCATGCTGGATGGAAACGCCACTTGTGCGCTAATCCAGGCCGCCAGTTCCTGATTAAGCTGCCAGGCATACTGCGTCACCAGCCGCGCCAGCGTCACGCCGTTTTGCGGCAGATTGTCGCAACACAGAATAGTCGGGGCCGGATAGCCTTTGGCAAACCGCTCGGCAAGACCGGCCACCAGATAGCCAATGGCACTTCGCGGTGTCGAAGGATGCGCTAAATCAAACACAATATCCGGATGCGCGAAATCTAGCTGCCGGCTGACTAAATCAAGGCAATAGCCTTTTTCGGTCACCGTCAGCGAAATAATCTCTGTGGTGCGCGCACCCAGCAGTGCGATGACTGCTGCCGGATCCTGTGGCGCCACCAACACGCCCAGCACCGACTGGATCACCTGCTGTGACGTGCTGCTGGCTGAACTTTGCTGCAGTGTATACAGGCCCTTTTGCGGATTTAACTGCGCCGCAACTTCCGCTGAGCGCAACGACACGCCCATAATGGCCCAGGGCCAGGGATCATCTCCACCCGCGTGCATCAAAGCATCGGTGTACCAGGCCAGGTGAGCGCGGTGAAATGCACCAATGCCCAGATGCACAATACGCGGCGTGACCTTTTGTTGACGCTGGCGCCAGGGCAATAAAGGCCCAAGACTCAGCGGTTCGTTGCAGTGGGTTTCACTAAAAAGGGCAACGGATAAACGCGGTAAAGTCACAACCAGATACCTCAGTAGTTAGCGCCCTGTCATACGCCGGTGCCAGTGACAAAGGCCAGTCAAAAACAGTGAATAATATTGCGCAGCGCCGGCAGCTG
The DNA here is from genome assembly GCA_034519945.1 of Rheinheimera sp. GTDB lineage: Bacteria > Pseudomonadota > Gammaproteobacteria > Enterobacterales > Alteromonadaceae > Pararheinheimera. Next base: position 141,552 of record JAXHNX010000031.1, on the reverse strand, counting down.
ATTTTGTGCGGTGCAGGCTGTTTTAGCACTGCTACCGCTGGCACAAAATAAAACTATGGCTAAATATATATCGTTAATTGACACCGGTGTCAATTATGGTTATAGCTAAGCTTAACTGTGACTTATTACCACAGACAGCGGCTGACTTTTCTGCCGTTGTCAGTTAATGCTAATCTGTCCGTGCCCAGCTTCAATTACAAAAAAACCTGTGTTGTGAACCAGTTAACCCAGCCGTTTTAGCAGAGTATTTCTGCAGCAAAGAGGGAACTCAGTCGATGTCTTCTGTCACCATTAATGATGTCGCCCGTCAGGCCGGCGTGTCGAAAAAGACCGTGTCGCGGGTGATTAATAACGAAGCCAATGTCTCGGTGGACACCCGCGATAAAGTGATGGCAGTGATCAATGAACTGGGCTTTAAACGCAATCCGCTCGGGATGGCGCTGGCGAAAAACCGCTCGTTGTTTATTGCCTTGCTGGCTGATAACCCCAGTCCCGGCTATTTGCAAAAGCTGCAAAAAGGCATTTTGCAATGTTGCAGCGAAGAACATATGGGGCTGTTTTTGTATGACTGCAGCTACCGCTCGCCGACCCTGGTGCATGAAATTGAAGAGTTTATCGATAATACGCTGGCGGATGGCCTGATTTTGGTGCCGCCACTGAGTGATAAACAAGATCTGCTCGACATGTTGGACCGAAAAAGAGTTTGTTATATCCGCATCGGTCCGAAAGATCAGGGCAGCGGCGACAGCGTTGGCTTTAACGGCAGCAAAGCGGCTTTTGAAATGACCAACTATCTGCTGCAGCTGCGCCATACCGACATCGCCTTTGTGCTGGGTCATCCGGACCAGCAATCGAGCCATCGCGTCGAGAAAGGTTTTCGCCAGGCGCTGCAGGAAGCCGGTTTGCCGGTGAATGAAACGCTGGTGGTCCAAGGCTATTACACCTATCAGTCCGGCGTTGACGCTGCAATGCTGTTGCTGAGTCGTACGCCACGCCCCAGCGCAATTCTGGCAGCCAATGATGAAATGGCGGTTGGTGTGTTGTACGCCGCGCACAGTCTTGGTATCAAAGTGCCGGACGAGTTGTCGATCTGCGGTATTGACGATATCTCGCTCACCACCAAAGTCTGGCCCAATCTGACGTCGATGCGCCAGCCCATTGCCACCATCGGCTATCGCGCGGCCTTGTTGTTGATAAACAAACTGCAGGGAAAAGCCATGCCCGAGCCGCTGACGCCAGAAGACCAAAGCAATATTTACGACTGTGAACTGATCGTTCGCGATTCGACCTGCCCGCCGGCACGCTAAGGCCGCTTGTTCTATTGCCTGCCACAGCGCCCGCATCCACTGAGTCATTTTTGTAAAATCCAGGCATGTTGCGGGTCGTTGTGGAATACCCAGTTACGGCTTGGTCCGGCCATCACATTGAGGTAATACAGGGTGTAGCCGTGTGGCGCGCCCACCGGGTGATAGCCTTCCGGCACCAGTACCACGCTGTTGTGTTCCACGCTGATGGTCTCGTCAATCCGCCGATCGTCGGTGTAGACGCGCTGGAAAGCAAAACCCTGTGATGGGTCCAGTTTGTGATAATAAGTTTCTTCCAGCGCACTTTCGGCTGGCAACGCGTCGGTGTCATGTTTGTGCGGCGGGTAACTGGACCAGTGCCCCGGCGGTGTGATGACTTCGGTGATCAACAGGCGCTGTGCCGGCAAATTACCAAATAAGATGTTGCAGACCTCACGAGTATTAGTCCCCTGCCCGCGGCTTTCGCGCGCACAATCGGTCGGTGTGATCAGTCTGGCTGGCAACGGCGTCGCTAGCGCATCGACCGGCGCGCGGCATAACGCCAGTTCGACATCAGTCAGCGCCGTGACTGCCACATTGTCGTCAGCCGGCAGATACACCGCATAAGGTGCGATGCCGGCAAATACCGACATGCGCTCACCAATATTGTTGGCCTGCAGTGTGGCGGACGTTAAATCGACCCGGCCAGACAACAACACAACACAGAGTTCCTGCGCTGAGCCGCTGTCAAACTGCCGGCTATCCCCCGCTTTTAACAACACGACTTCAAAACCGACATAACGCCAGCCGGCGTTGGCGGGCGTTATGTGTTGAATGCGGCCTGAGGCATCAGGCTGTTGTGGTTTTCGGTGTAAGTAGGACATCAGTCACCCCGGTTTCAGTTAGCAGATTGGCTGGCAGCAGCAGGCTGTTCAGTGTCGTCGAGACCAGTGTCGTGCAGCAACGCGAGTACCAGCGCCTGCACCAGATTCATACTGGCGTTTAACGAGCGAAACGCATGTAATTCCGCTTCACGCACCAACAGCGCCACATTGGCTTGCGCCACCAGCGGGCTTAACCGGCTGTCGGTGATGGCAATAATTTTGGCGCCACATTGCCGCGCACGCGCCAGCACGGCCTGGGTTTCACTGGCATATGGCGCATAGCTGATAGCAAGCACCACATCATCAGAAGCCATCAGATTCAGCGCACTGTGCTGCATATAACCAACACCATCCAGTACCTGCACGGCGCGGCCGGAGTTCCCCAGTAAATATCCGGCGTAACTGGCAACCGGAAACGCCCGGCGTGCGCCCTGAATGTGGATGACCCGCGCTTGTTGTAACAGCCGCGTGGCACTGGCCAATGTGACATTGTCCATCTCTGCACATAGTTGCTGCATCGCCTGCTGATTGGCCTGGCTGATTTGCTGCAGGTAACTGAAACCGGCCGCATCCGGCGCCACACTGTGATCTTCACGCACGGCGGCGATGCGGCTTGGATAGTCGACACCACTTTGCACCAGCTGCTGCTGAAACAACTGCTGCATCTGCGAAAACCCACTAAAACCAAAGGCATTGGCAAACCGCACTAACGCCGAAGCATGCACCCCGGCGCCCTGCGCGATAGAAGCTGTGGTGCCAAACGCCACCTGCTCCGGTTGGTCCAGCAAAAACCGGCCAATCAGCTGCAAACGATTACTCAGCGTGGTAAAGCGCTGTTCAATCAGCTGTTCCAGTTGCTGTTGGGTGTGACAGCTCATGCCGTGCTCTTACGCTCGGTTGTGACTTGATGGCAGCCAGCCTAACAAAATAAAACAAACATTCCAACTATTGATTGTGCAGAATTTATATTCTATTTTAGCGGGGTTCGCTTTAAATTGACACCGGTGTCAAATGTATTGTAAACAGGATGCAACACCGGAGTCCGCAACCCAGGAGCTTTGCCGCAATGTCAGTCAAACCTTTGGATTTAATCTGCTTAGGTCGCGCCTCAGTCGATCTGTATGGCCAGCAAATTGGCGACCGGCTGCAGGATGTGGCGTCTTTTGCCAAGTCGCTTGGCGGCTCCAGCTGCAATATCGCCTTCGGCGCAGCGCGGCTCGGCCTCAAGTCATCGATGCTGACCCGGGTTGGTGATGAGCAATTTGGCCAGTTTATCCGCGAAGAACTGCAACGCGGCGGCTGTGATGTCAGTCATGTCAAAACCGATCCACAGCGACTGACCGCGCTGGCGATTTTGTCGATTAAAACCAAAGATCAGTTCCCGCTACTGTTTTACCGCACTGACTGCGCCGATATGGCCGTGGATAAAACTGATTTTGATGAAGCTTATATCGCCTCAGCCAAAGCGCTGCTGATCACCGGCACGCACTTCTCGACCGCCCATGTTGATGCTGTGGCAAGGCACGCTATTCGTTTTGCGCGTAACAACAACACCAAAGTGATCCTGGATATCGATTACCGGCCTGTGCTGTGGGGCTTAACCCGCCCCGGCGACGGCGATAATCGTTTTGTCTCCAACCACAGTGTCACGGCACATTTGCAGTCGATTGTGCCGCTGTGTGATTTGATTGTCGGCACCGAAGAAGAATTCCATATTGCCGGTGGCAGCACCGACACCCTCGCTTGCTTAAGAAAAGTGCGCGAATTGTCTGACGCCGTATTGGTACTCAAACGCGGCGCCGAAGGTTGCAGCGTGTTTGACGGCGCTATTCCGGCAGATTTAAATGCGGCGTTTTTCAGTCAGGGCGTGCGGGTGGAAGTACTGAACGTACTGGGCGCCGGCGATGCCTTTATGGCCGGTTTCCTGCGCGGTTGGTTGCGCGACGAGCCTTATAGCCGCTGCTGTGCATACGCCAATGCCAGCGGTGCGCTGGTGGTGTCACGCCACGGCTGCGCGCCGGCAGTACCGACACCGCAAGAGCTGGATTATTACCTGGCCCATCAGCAACAGATCGCAAGGCCCGATCTCGACGACGAACTGAATTACCTGCATCGGGTCACCACGCGGTTTCCGGCGCAGTGGCCGCAGTTGTGTATTCTGGCGTTTGACCACCGCAAACAGTTCGCCGAGATGGCGCAGCAGGTCAATGCCCCGCTATCCCGTCTGCCAAAGCTGAAACAGCTGATTTTGGCTGCCGCGCAAGCCGAAGCAACTGAATTGCAACGCCAGCACCACTTTGCGCCTGGCGTGCTGATTGATGATACCTACGGCCAGGATGCGCTGAATGCGCTGACCGGCCGCAGCACCGACAACGCCAGCACCGACAACAGTCAGGCCTGGTGGATTGGCCGGCCGGTCGAAGTGCCGGCTTCACGGCCGCTGGAACTGGAAGGCGGCCGCTCCATTGGCTCGCGTCTCATTAGCTGGCCCCGCCAACATATCGTGAAATGTCTGGTCTTTATGCACCCGACGGACGCCGAGGACTTATGGCAACAGCAACTGCGCCAGCTCAACGAGTTGTATCGCGCTTGTGCGGTCTCGGGCCATGAACTGCTGATTGAAGTGATCCCGCCGGCCGGCTCGGTCGCCAGTCAGGCGGAACTTGGAGTGGCGCTGACCGCGTGCCTGAGCCGGATTTATGACCAGCAGATCAGACCAGACTGGTGGAAATTACCAGCACCGGATAAAGCCGGCTGGACCGCATTAACCACGTTGATTAATAGCCGCGCGCCGCATTGTCGGGGGGTGATTTTACTCGGCCTCGACGCACCGGCTGAACAACTGATGCAAGCGTTTCGCGACGCCAGTAGCTTCCCGCTGTGCCGTGGTTTTGCCATCGGCCGCACCATTTTTGGCGTGCCCAGCCAACAATGGCTGGCCGGTTCACTGGATGATGCCGCACTTATGCAGCAGATCCGCAGCAACTACCGCGCTTTAGTGTTGGCCTGGCTGAGCCGGCACGACGCTGCTACGCCTCATCAACCCGCACTGACCCAGACCTCAGCGCAAGGAGCCAGCGTATGAACCCAGGCTACACCACAAACATCAGTGCCAACAACCTACAGGTGCCGCCGGCACTATCCGCCTGACCATGGCGCAGGCGCTGGTGAAATTTTTGTGCGCGCAGTTTATCAGCAACGACAAGGACAATGGCGCAGCGCAGATTGAACCGCTGTTTGCCGGCGTGTTTGCCATTTTTGGCCACGGCAATGTCGCCGGCATTGGTGAAGCGCTGTATGCGGAGCAAGCGAAGCTGCCGACGTATCGCGCCCACAATGAACAGGGCATGGCGCATACAGCTATTGCTTATGCTAAAGCGCAGCAGCGTCGCCGCATCATGGTGTGCACCAGTTCGGTCGGACCTGGCGCGACCAATATGGTGACCGCCGCTGCGCTGGCGCATGCCAATCGCTTACCGCTGCTGTTATTACCCGGCGATCATTTTGCCAACCGCACGCCAGATCCGGTGCTTCAGCAAATTGAACACTTCGGCAACCCGATGATCGCCGCCACCGACTGTTTCCAGCCGGTTAGCCGTTATTTTGATCGCATCAACCGCCCCGAGCAGCTGATCCATTCACTGCCGGTCGCAGTGCAGACGCTGTTAGATCCGGTCAATTGCGGCCCGGTCACGCTGGCGTTACCGCAGGATGTACAAGCCGAAGCCTTTGACTACCCGGTATCGCTGTTTGAACCACGCATTCATTATATTCGCCGCCCCGCTGCCGAAGCGCGTGAGCTGGCCGCAGCAGTGGCCCTGCTGCTGCAGGCAAAAAAACCATTGATCATTGCCGGCGGCGGTGTGCATTACAGTCAGGCTTGTACCGCGCTCAGCCAGTTTGCCAGCAGTCAGGGCATTCCGGTGGCCGAAACCCAGGCCGGTAAAGGTGCGCTGGCCTGGACGCATCCGTATGCTGTCGGCGGCATTGGCGTGACCGGCTCGGCCGCTGCCAATGTGCTGGCGCAGGAAGCCGATGTGATCCTCGCCATCGGCACCCGGCTGCAGGATTTCACCACGCAGTCGCGCACCGCCTTTGCCGGTGCCCATCAACGCCTGATCCAGCTGAATATCGGTGGCTTTGACGCCGCTAAACATCAGGCATTGCCGCTGGTCGGCGACGCTGCCACGGTTTTGGCGCAGCTGCAAAACGCATTAACAGAGCGCCAAAGTGACCCGGCCTGGTCCGCGCGCGCCGCGTTGCTGGACCACCAATGGCAACAACAATATGAACGCCTGACCGCCGATCCACAGAGCAGTCTGGCGGAAGCCACCCCAGGTCACAGTCGGCAACAGCTGCCAAGCGACGCGCAGGTGTTGGGTGCAGTCAAACGCCAGTCAGCCGCCTCCGATGTGGTGGTCTGCGCCGCCGGCGGTTTGCCGGGCGAGCTGCATAAACTCTGGCGGGCCGAGGGCCCGGGAACCTACCACGTTGAATACGGCTTCTCCTGCATGGGCTATGAAATTGCCGGCGCGCTCGGCGTCAAAATGGCTTGTCCTTCGCGGGAAGTTTTTGTCGTGGTTGGCGATGGCTCTTATCTGATGTTGAATTCGGAACTGGCCACCAGCGTGATGCTGGGGCAAAAAATCACTGTGGTGCTGTTGGATAACCGCGGTTTTGGCTGTATCAACCGCTTACAACGCGGCACCGGCAATGCAGGCTTTAACAATCTGCTGGAGGATTGCCACGGCGATGCACCGGACATCGATTTTGCTGCCCACGCCAAAGCCCTTGGCGCGCAAAGTGAACGGGTTGGTTCCATTGCAGAACTGGAAGCAGCATTGCAACGCGCGCGGCAATCAAAACGCAGCTATCTGATTGAAATTAAAACCGATCCGTTAACCAGTACCGACAACGGCAGCTGGTGGGATGTGGCGATCCCGCAGGTGTCCGCGTTGCCGGGCGTACAGGCGGCGCATGCCAGTTATAACGAGCAGAAAAAACAGCAACCGTATTAATCGGTTTGTCCCATTTTGGCCGATTTGCCACAGTGTTAAATAAAGGCGCCGGTGATCACCGCGACGCGAGAAGGATTGAAGTGATGCAAAAAATTGCGAATTATATCAATGGTCAGGCGGTCGCAAGTGCCAGCGGGCGCAGCCAGCCAGTGTTTAACCCGGCCACCGGCATAGCCCATACCGAAGTGAGTCTGGCCAGTGCCGACGAAACCCGCGCGGCCATTGCGGCGGCGGCAACCGCTTTTACCAGCTGGTCGCAGGTCACGCCATTAAACCGCGCCCGGGTGATGTTTAAATTTAAAGCCTTGCTGGAGCAGCACCGCGATGAACTGGCGGTTCTCATCAGCAAAGAACATGGCAAAGTGTTTTCTGACGCGCATGGCGAGCTGACGCGCGGTCTGGAAGTGGTTGAATTTGCCTGTGGTATTCCGCATTTATTAAAAGGCGAGCATTCGATGAACGTCGGCCGCGGTGTCGACAGCTTCAGCCTGATGCAGCCACTCGGCGTTTGCGCCGGTATCACGCCGTTTAACTTCCCGGCGATGGTGCCACTATGGATGTTCCCGATCGCCATCGCCTGCGGCAATACTTTTGTGTTAAAGCCGTCAGAAAAAGACCCGACAGTACCGATGCGCCTCGCGCAGTTACTGACCGAAGCCGGCCTGCCGCCAGGCGTATTTAACGTGATCAATGGCGACAAAACCGCTGTCGACGTGTTGCTGACCGACCCGCAGGTGCAGGCCGTCAGCTTTGTTGGTTCAACGCCTATCGCCGAATATGTCTACGCCACAGGCTCAGCACACGGCAAACGCGTACAGGCGCTGGGCGGTGCGAAAAACCATATGCTGGTGCTGCCAGACGCCGATTTAGACCAGGTGGTAAGTGCTCTAATGGGCGCGGCTTACGGCTCAGCTGGTGAACGTTGTATGGCAATCTCCGTCGCGCTTTGTGTCGGTGATGAAGTAGCCGATGCGCTGACAGCGAAACTGGCTGTCGAAATCGCAGAGACTAAAACTGGCCCAGGCACTGGCCCATTTAGCAAAACGCAGCCGGAACCCCATTTAGGCCCGCTGGTAAGTTTCGAGCACGCCGCCCGGGTGCGTAGTTATATTGACAGCGGCGTGGAGCAAGGCGCGACTTTGCTCTGTGATGGGCGCCAAGTCGTTGTTGCAGGACAAACCGAAGGCCAGGCGCAGGGTTATTTTGTTGGCCCCACTCTGTTTGACCATGTCACGCCAGAGATGCGGATTTACCGCGAAGAGATTTTCGGCCCTGTGCTGTCTGTCATGCGGGTACCGTCTTTTGCCGCAGGTTTATCGCTTATCAACCAACACGAATTCGGCAACGGCACCGCCATTTTCACCGCCAGCGGCGAAGCTGCGCGCGAGTTCGCCGCGCAGGTGCAAGCCGGCATGGTCGGCATCAACGTGCCGATCCCGGTACCGATGGCCTTCCACAGCTTCGGCGGCTGGAAACGCAGCGTATTCGGCCCGCTCAACATGCACGGCCCAGACGGCGTACGCTTCAACACCCGCATGAAAACCATCACCGCCCGCTGGCCAACCGGCCCGGTCACCGGCAATCAGTTCTCAATGCCGACGATGAAGTAAGGTGTTGGTCTTGTTGTGAAAAAAGCTAAAGCCCGGCATTGTTGCCGGGCTTTTTGTTTGTCGAACCAAATGACTTCAATGATGTGCGAATCCGTGGCAAACGGCGCGGACGATTACACATGATTGGTCGTCACACGATGGGCGTCACACGCACGCCGTGAATACTCCCGGGTCTCGCGGACCTGTAGGCTCGTCAGCCGCTATCCCTGCGGCTGACGGTCTGCTAACGTTGTCGCCCGACCGTTTTGCAAGTTCGTTTGCATCATCAGTGGTCTTTTTCGACTGCAAGCCATCAGAATAACCCACCTGACAAATGTAAATTTGAAGTTCAATCCCAAATAAAAGGCACCATACACGCTTTCGCTTTTTACAAAGAATGCAGCAGCCGCAAACGCTTGAGATCTGTAGCTTTTTTCGGTAGTGTTAACTGATGTTAAAAACATCAAAGGCACAGCGCAGGCTTTAAAGCGTGCACTTTGCATTTGATTAATATGTTAGCCGTGAATCGGTTTTATAGTTTTCGGCAGGTTTAGCAGCCAACACCAGGAAAGGTGGCTTTGTTCGGGCAGTTCGCTGCTTGGGTAAAGTGCAAACGGAAATTGCGTTCTCCGTTTCCCTTCTGGTAGTTTGGTGTTTACCAATTATTTACAGGCTCCGTTTAGCGCTTTTTGGCAGCCAAGCTGCAAAAGTCAGCTGTTCGCGGGGTAAGTTTTAAATTTGCACGTGCGGCGTTGTTTGGTTTTTTGCGTTGCCTTTATCCGGGCTCTCGGCTAACAAATCGCGGCACTTTGCGGCCTTCGGCCGCAGCGACGCTCACCAAGGTTCGCGCGCGTGCGCTCAGCGTTAGCTTGTAAAAACAAAGTCGGCGTTATTGCGCATTTTCGGTACGTTCGGCTGGTTTGCTCGTTGGTTTTGGCAGGGCCGGTTTTCATTGCAAAGCTGGCTTTGAGTGGTAGTTAAAATTAACTACAACCGTTGGCGTTGTGCGCCAACGACTAGGAAGCGGCAGCGTGGTTTTGTCATCATGCAGTCGTTGGTTTTTAAATAGCACGGGTGGCGTTAATTGTTGCACGGTTTGCTAACAAAGCACGCCACTCGCGGCCTGCGGCCGCTGGGACGCCAAACCGCAAGCGGTTTGCCGCCCGTGCGTTAGTAGTTATAAGCTCTAAATGAAATGGAGTAAATTTTGAAATCGCTACAAGAACACAGAGAAAGCATCAAGAATAATTCAAATGCTTACCTTTATGATATTCCAAGGTGTTATGAGACCGCAGTAAAGCACATTAAAGATGCAGGCTATACAAAAATAACGTTAAAAAGAGCACCTGATATTGTCAAGAATTTTGTTGATTATATTTTCGAGTCTCAAAATGAAAGGCCTTTCTTTCATATTGAATCAACGTGTGGTTTACCATTCTGCTGGAATTCGCCATATAAGGGTGGTTGGGATATTGATTACATAAAATATGAATGGGGTCATTTAAACTCAAAAAATCAAAATGGTGATGCAGCAGACTGTATTCAAAATATTTGCTTGCAATCATCGAGATGTAACCAGCATATACAGAGTTCAATGAATGTAATTGAGTTGCTAGAATATGGTGGTAAGTTAGCAGAAGTCATAAATACTAATATTCATTCGAGAGAATTGTTATTCCAATCGCGAAAATGGTTTGAGCTTCTGGATCGGCTTGAAGAATGGCGATAGCTTATAACAAGGCGCTATTGTCGCCCCTAAGCTTTGCGTTATGATTTTCCAAGGAGTCAGAATGACCAAAAGATACAGTTACATCAAAGAGTTTTCTGAACTGAGCCAAGGGCATCATCAAGGTGTGTATCAGTACTCATTGTCCGAGGCCGGAAAAAATTCTTGCGGTTTACGCATTTGCGTCAACAATAAATCTAATTGCGATCAAATATTAAAGAGAATTTTTAACGAGCAAAAGGTCAATAAACTCCAAGCTAATAAACCTTTTTCCCAAAATGGCGTGAAAGTAAGTTTAGAGTCTCCGAATACATTAAAAAAAGAATACTACGCAAGCGAGCAATGGGTTTACCTACTACTATTTCCCTCGCCCGAGCTCCTACAAGTCGTGGAAAACCTTAAGAGTTGTGAGGTGATAATTGTGTTCAGTGAAACCAATCATAGCGATCATCTTGTTCAATGGGAAATGGATAATGAAGTTCAATCCTTGTCAGCAGATCAATCATAACAAGCGCATGTTGTCGCAGCGCAAAAAAACCGCGCTGCTGGGTCGGCTTACGCGTGGCTTCAGCCGCCCCAAATGCGGGCGTTAGCTTGTAAAAGCGAAGTCGGTGCAATTGCGCTTTTTCGGTACGTTCGGTGGTTTAGCCCGTTCGTTACCACAACGCCGTTTGTCATCGCAAAACTGGCTTTGATCGGCAGTTAAAAGTAATTCAAACCGTTGGCGTCTTGCGCCAACGACCCGGAGGCGGCAGCGTGGTTTTGTTATCTTGCTGTCGTTAGTTTTTAAATTGCACGGCTGGCGCTGGTTGTTGCACGGTTTGCTAACAAGGCACGCCACTCACGGCCTGCGGCCGCTGGGACGCTCACCAAGGTTCGCGCCCGTGCGTTTATAGTTAGGGCTCAGAGCTGGCGAGGGTTTCGAACATGGGTAATTTTTCAGAAAAAATCGCGAATAAATTCCGTAGTCAGTTCCGCCAATGGGCTGAATATTGCTAAGAAGTTGACCATGACGGAACTTCCATATTTGTGGTGAAAATTCCTTGCCCAAATGGAAAAGGGGATGCTGTTCTGGAGCTGGATACTTTCAATGATGAAGTAACTGTCTACTTTGATTCTTACCATGCTCAGATGACGGAAGAGCAAAAGCGGAGTCAGTATGTGGACTGGTCTACTGCTGGATATCTACTGCACGAGAAGCTTGATGCACCTCGGGAGCGCGCTCATATAGTCATAGACGGCAGCAAGCCGTGGTACTGAGGACACAACATCAGCCTCGTGCCGGACGGCTTCCGTCGCCGCACAGCCAAAGCGTTATGTGTGACTAACTATGCATTGGCGTCAAATGGAAGTCTTTAAAGGCATCGATCTCAATGACTCTTTCGTTTTAGATTGGAGTTTTGAGGATAACTGCCTGTGCTTTGAACTTCAGGCCAGCATTTGGCCAGAGTCCAAATATTTTGTTAAGCCAAAGCCAAAGCCAAAGCCAAAGCCAAAGCCAAGCCAAATGAATATACCTGTTACCGAAAAGCAATACTTCAATTCGTGAATACTGTTGCCGTAACTGGTTTAAAACCCAAGTCAGCCGTCATGTCAGCAACTGATCCAGACGGTTCAATTGATTATGGCAACATTGATACATTGCAGGTAGTCGATGGTGGATTTGAGCTCACCGGTGATTTTGGCAATGTAAACATATCTGGCGGGAAACTTCGGTTTGAAATTCAATAACTCTCCCCGGACTTAGTATCATTCCGGTGATGAGATCTTCGAGCTTTTGCGGCCTGCTTTTCTTAGCATAAACTCTTTGGTTTTGATTAAGGATCCGACACCCACAATCGAAACTGGTCTCACCTTTTCAAGGCGATGTGCCAGATCAATTCGAGTTCATTTCACCTCACTTCATCTAAACCGGGGTTGTCAGCCGTATGCTTGTAATAATTCACACAGCGGTTGGTTAATGTAATAGTTGTATCCACGTATTTTCGTGGCCACTGCTCGACACTTGCAACTGCCTTTAATCTTTTGTTCCTGAACTGCCACGACACAACACAAAACGACCAGTTTCACCGGCCATACGGCGAAAACGCAGTGTCTTCGCCGTGCCAGTTCCTATTTAACCTTTGCGCATACTGTCCCAATGCTCGGCTATTTTGCCGTCGGCGATGCGGAACATATCAAAGGCGGTGGTGGTATAGGTCTTACCGGGATTGGCTTTATCCGGCAACGTTTGTACAAACACCAGCGTCACATAAGGGCCTTCGGCGATGATATTGACCAGTGGCAGGCTGATCTGCGGTTGCACCGGGCTTTGCTGGCTGAAACTGGCAAAATAAGCCACAAAAGCTTTACTGCCGTCGGCGATATTCGGATTGTGCTGAATATAACCGGCATGTAAGTACTGGTAGGCTTTATCTAACTGCCCTGCATCAATCACTTCGCGCCAGAAATCAAACACCAACTTTTTGTTGGCCGCCAGTTGCGGATCAGTGCTTTGTAGCAATTGTTGCTGCGATGCCGGTGCGATTGCCGTGACTGGCGAACCGGCCTGAGCCGGCAACGCCATTGTGCCGAGCAGACCTGTCATTATCAAAGTCATCGTTAAAACCGACGTTAATTTTTTCATTGGTATTGTCCTTCTGATTGAAAGTGAATGTTAAATGTTGAATGGTGACTGCGCTTTACTCTGCTGCCGGCGAGGCCGCCCGCTACGCCGCTGAACCAACGGATAACAGCAAGGTTTGCTTGACCCGCTGCTTCGCCCCACTTATTGTCGCTATACGTAAATCATCAATAATATGCCGCACAGCTATGCAAAATTATCGACTCGATGCCAGTCAGTTTAACTGGGTGCTATTGCGCAGCTTTTTGGCGATTTACCGTGCCGGCAGTACCGCCGCTGCTGCGCGCGAGCTGGGCATGCAGCAACCTACCCTCAGTCGTCAACTGGCCGAGCTGGAATCACAGCTGGCCGTGACCTTGTTTGAACGCACGCCCCGAGGCCTACATCCGACCGCGGCGGCGGCACAAATTTATGCCCATGCCAAAGATCTGGAAACTGCTGCGAACCGGCTTTGCCTGTCGCTGCAGGATTTAGGCGCGGAGCTGACCGGCACTGTGCGGATCTACGCCAGTCAGTTAATTGCCATCACCTTAATGCCCGCCCTGCTTGCTACTTTGCTGCGTGAACAACCCGGGCTGCAGCTGGAACTGGTGGCTACGGACGAATTACCGGATCTACTCAGCCGCGATGCCGATATCGGCTTCTGGCTGGTGGAACCGACGCAGGCTGATACGGTGTGCCGTAAACTTGGCACTGTGCGCATTCAGGCGATGGCGAGCCGCAGTTATCTGGACCATTTTGGCATGCCCGCATCGGTTGACGATCTGGCGGCCCACCGGCTGATTGGTCATGACCAATTGCCGGTGATGCTGCAGTGGTTTCGCCAGTTTGGCCTGTTGCAGGAAAAATCTGCATTTGCGCTGCGCACCGACGACAAAGCCAGTTATCTGACCGCGCTGCGCGCCGGTGCCGGCATCGGTTTTGCGTCGCATTATGTGCTGGCGCAGGAAACCGATCTGGTTCAGGTGCTGCCGGATTTACCGTTACCGGAATTTGGTGTCTGGCTCAGCTGTCATCGCGATATTGCCAACAACAAGCTGATCCGTACCGTCTATGACCGGCTCAGCCGCGAGATCAGTCAGCTGTTGCAGTCGTAGTTGTGCTGACAGTCGCACGCTGCCAGAACGGCAATACCCAATGTTGTCGCCGTGCCGCCTTCAGCAGCAACACTGTGCAGATCAACGCACCGCCGGATGCCAGCACCGACGCTTCAATACCAAAGTCACCGCCGGTCAGCCAGGCCGGGCCTGTCATCGTCGACTGAAAAAAACCTTCCGCTTTAGTGCCGGATACCGGGCTGGAGAACAAACCGCCCTGCGCGTAATTCCAGCCCCAGTGCAAACCAACACAGAGCCACAAACGGCGGGTATACAAAAACGCGGCAATAAACATCAGGCCAAGCACCAGCAGCTGGACTGTACTGAGTACATCAGCATGTGGGTTGAACAAATGAACCGCGCTGAACAGTGCCGACGACACCAGAATGGCCAGCCATGTACCTAAAGATCGCTCCAGCAGCCGGAATAAAATGGCGCGGAAAATTAATTCTTCCAGCACGGCGACACTGAAAAAACCAATCAACAGATGTAACAGTGAAAAATTAAGCGCGATGCCCTGCACGGTGAAATAACCGCCGACCCACAGCAATACTACCGGCACGGCAATTAACAGCGTGGCGAGGCCAAAGCCCTGCAACGTTTCCTTCACTGCACCGGGCAATGCCAGTTCAGTGACGCCGCGCTGCTCAATTTTTTTGACGTAATAACAATAAGCTAAGACCAGGACAGCGACTTTAAACGCGTTGCGGATGTGCAGCCATTGCTCACCATCTAAAGTAAGTTTGGCCAGCGCATTGGCAAAAATAAAGGGCACCAGCGTGACCACAAAAGCCAGCACAAACTGGCCGAGCCCATGATTGGCCATGCGCTGCACAAATGCAGGCAAGGCAGAAGGTGAAGTCGTTGTTTGAAGATTGTCAGGCATAATGCCTCCTGTACTGCGAAAAGGTCTGAATTGACTTCTCTGCAGCCTAAAGCGCTTATAGCTATACAACAATCCTGCTTTAAGTATCCCCTGCAATGCATTCATGCATATCTAATAAAAACAACACCTTTGCCAGCGTACCGACAAACCTGCTTACAAAGCAGACCGGTTTGTGCCGACTGGTTCAGCTTGTTTTCAGTGCCTTTTTCAGCGCGTTTTTAACGATTTGGCGGCAACACATGGACGGTGGCCGCACGACCGTCCGGATCGGGCAGACCATGGCTGACCTGAAACTGCGGCAAACTGAACATGTGCCGCCAGAAAGCACAAGCATCGGGTGCATCATCAAAGGTTGTGATGGTCCAGGCTTCGCTGCGGTCGTGAAGAAAATGCTCAACCACCTGCTGCGCCAGACCGCGGCGGCGAAACCGCTGCATGATAAACAGATCGGCCAGCTCCAGCGCATCGTCCAGTGCATCGGACGGTTCAAGCAGCGCAAAGCCGGCCAGCGCCCCGTCAACTTTGATGATGTGTGCACTCCAGCGTGGCAATTGCCAATACTGGCCAAAATACTCAGCACACATCTTATATTTGCCGTCGGCTTCAACGTCATAGCCGTCGTAATTTGAAGTGTCATAACAATAAAACTGGAACAGATTCCAGATCGTGGTCTTATATTCGGCTCCGGCCGGCAGAATTTGCAGTACAGACATTGCCATCAGCTCTTCAAAACAAAGAGCGGCATGATAGCAAAATAAATGTAAAATATTCGTAACAGCCAAATCAGCGCCCGCCGGTTTTTTGCGAACGCTTTGCTGGTTTATTGATGACGCGGCTTAATCTGCACTGAGCGCTAAATACACCGGATTGCTGTAAAACCACAAATCAAACCACGGATTTTCGCCGGGTTGATCAGCATTTGGTTCCAGCTCGTCGCGTTGATTGGTACCGCGCAGCCGTAAATATTGGCTGTGACTGATACGGCCGAGCGGCCATTCCAGCGTGGCACTACCGTCCGGCTGCAGCTGCCAGTCGCCAGCGTACCAGCGCTGGCTGACCTTGGTCTCTGGCGCTTCGTCGCTGTTTCGATCTGCCGTGCTGGTTAGATCTGCGGTGCCGGTGCGATCTGCGGTGCTGGCGGCTTTACCTGTGATCAGCCCACGGATCAGGTCAATCCGCGCCACTTGCGGATTAAAACCGCCACCATTTGGCGCGTCCGGATCGCGAAACGACAATCGCAGTACCAGTTCATCGGTGGCTTTCACCGTCAGCGTTTCGCCCGCACCAGCGCCCAAAGCAGCGCCTTTAACCGCCACAGTGAAATCAAGTTTGCTGATCAGATCGCCGGTAGTGACAAACACCTTACCGGCTTTAAGCGCGGCAAAAATACTGGCATAGTCCTGCTGCGCCAGTACATAGGTTTTGGCATATTGACCCGGCCAGAAATCCGCCCAGCCGTCGGTATAATGGCCATGACTATCCGATACGCCCGTCACCCACCAGCGCCGGCCTTCCGCCAGTAAACTATCCCAGACCCCGCCTAGTCGTGCCGTCATCTGATCGTAACCACCATAAGTCGGATGGTCCGGATATTGTCCACGAATACCGCCGGCTTTACTGCTGCCATCCGGATTGAGCGTCGCCGCCTGATGGCCCTCCGCGCCGCTCATACCAATCACCACGCCGGGCGCAATGTCCTGCCAATCTCTGAGCTGCTTTGGAGTGACTTTAAAATACTGCCGTAGCCCTTTGGCGAGGCGCGCCGGATGATTCACCAGCAGCAACGGCGTGTCCGGTAATGCCGCCATCGCCTGCAACGCTTTGAGCATAAAACTATCTTCGGCTTTTTCCGGCCCCGGCGGTACGCCCTGACGGCCGTTAAAGCGGCTTTCAATCTGATACAGCTGCTGTGCTTCTGCAGGCGTTTTTGGCATGATCAAACTGGCATGCCGGCCGCCCGGACTATTGCCCGGCACATCAAACTCCATGCCATAAAATTGCAAAATCTGCGGCAAGGCGGCCCGTGATGCCAGCAGCTCCGGGTAAGCTTGTTCCAGCGCGAGCTTCGCCCGGTTCGGCCCGCCATGATCGGTTACCACCATCCAGCGCAGGCCAAAAGAGGCGGCCATACGGGCATTGTGGGCAATTGAATATTTGGCGTCGCCGCCTAAAATCGGTTTGGGCGGAAACACCGAGTTATCCCATTTCACACTGTAATGGGTATGCACATGGTGGTCACCGGCCAGCCACTGCGGTTTCACCGGTTCCGCTGCGCTGATCGGTTCCGCTGCGCTAAGTGGTTGCGCTGCGCTTTGCTGCGGTCTCACCACATGCTGCTGACAAGCGGACAGTACGGCCACCGCAATCGCACACCAGACCAAGCGGCGTCTGAAAAAGGTCATCAGCGCTGCCCCTTGTGTTGCTCTGGTACTGTCACTGCGGAGCTTGCTCCGGTGCTTGATTTAAAGACCACGCTGGCATTGGCGCCGGGGCTGCTGCTGATCACCAGATAAGGCCGATCGGTACTGACGATGGCTATATCGCTGGTGCCGAGCGCCACGGCATGACCCGCTTTATCTTGCCCGCTTAACCCGGTGCTTTCGGTCACTTTGACGTTTTGCAGCACCAGTTGCGGGCGTTGTGCGCCAGCCAGATGCACCTGATCAAGCGTCAGCCCGCTGACATCATCCAGCACCAGCGCCGGACGAAAATCGGCTTCAAGGCTCGACAACCGGACATTTTTTAACCGCAGCCCTCTGACGTGCCGGACAAACAGCCCGTACGCCGGCAGCTCGCCAAACATTGAATACTCCGGATAAGCCGCCCGCTCCTGCGGTACCAGAAACAGTTGCTGATAAGGCCGGTACGCCAGACCCCGGTTCGCCCGACCCGGATAGACGATGTCGATATTTTCCAGCACGATATCGCTGACGCAAGCATCCGGCAGCCCGCTGATCGACGCCGGGATCGGATTATAAAAAGCATTGAGGCCAGGCCCGCGCATCTCATAGCCTTCATCGGCACGGCCAAATGCGATTTCTGCCCGCAGATTGCGGATCCGTACTTGCTGTAATCTGCCCGGTGCTGTATCCGCCGCCACTTGCATATTGCGCTGCCCCAGCCGGATAAACAGCCCACAACCGACGTTGGTCGCGTGGACACCGTCAACTTCCACGTCTTCTAAAAATGCGCCGTCGACCGTTTCCAGTGCAATGGCGGCGCGGTAAGTATCAAATACCGTGATGTTACGAATGCGCACGTGGCGAAAACCACCTTGTGACTCAGTGCCAAACTTAACGCCGTTGGCGCTGGAGCGCAGCACACAATCGCTGATCTCAATATCCTCGTTAAACTGACCAGGGCCAGTGGTGGATTTCAGACAAATTGCATCGTCGGCGCTATTAATAAAGCAGCCGCGCACCCGGACTTTTTTGCAGTCGTTCAGATCAATGCCATCGTTGTTCCAATAACAGTCGCTGTGCACTTTGATATTTTCAATCAACAAGTCAGTACAACCGGCATAATGCTGCACCCAGGACGCGCCATTTTTCACGGTGATATCAACAATTTCCAGCTGCTGACAATGATGAAATGCCAGCACCGAAGGCCGGTGATTCGAGCGGTTGCGCCAATAGTTAAAATCTGGCTCCACCCGGGCACCACTGTGGTGTAAATCACTGATATTGAGCGATAACTCGCGGCCACGGCCATCGATAGTGCCGCTGCCGCAGATCCGGATCGCCTTAGCATCTTCGGCATAGAGCAGTGCCTGCAGTGCGGGGCTGCCATCGACCGCGCTGATGTAATAATCAGCAATATCAACGCTGCCCAACAGCGTCGCGCCGGCTGCAAGCTCAAGGGTCACGGCCGTTTTCAGCTGCACCGCGCCAATCAGGTAAGTGCCGGCCGGCAATTAAAATCCGCGCGCCGCCTTTGGCTGCTGCGGCGTCCACCGCGGCCTGCAATGCGGCAGTGTCTTTGTGCACACCATCGCCATGCGGTAAAAAACTGGCGAAATCCAGAATGGGTTCAGCGCGTTGCGCCAGCCGTGCCGCTTTGCGCTGCTGGTCATAGCGCTGTTCATAAGCTGCGAGCTGGTGTACAAATGCGTTTGCCAACAGCGGCGTTGCCGCCAGTGCCGCGACAGATCCCTGCATAAACTGGCGACGACTGATCATGGCCGTGCTCCCTGATGGCTGGCCAGTGCCTTTTTCGGCAGCAGTGCCACGCCAGCGGCTTTGTTTAGCTGATCAACGCTTTGCAACAGCGCTGGCAACTGCGTCAGCGGCGCTGTCGGCTCAGTGGCTGGAAACAGCTCGGCGGATTGGCTCCATTGCAACTCGAAATCCCGTAAGCGACGGTCCAGTTCAGCGTCGCTGATCTGCGGTTGCTGCTTCAGCGTGTCGAAAAACAGCAACCAGCGCGGCAGATAAAACCCGGCATACATGCCCTGCCAGCCACGCGACGCATAGTCTTTTAACTGAGTACCGCCCCAGACGGTCAGCAGCATTTTGGCATTGTGCAGATACTGGCGGGACTCTGCCGGTGTGTCACCATAAGCCACGGCACTTTGCAGCCACTGACTCAACGACTGCGGCTGCGCGCCCAATAAACTGTCGAGCTGGCGCACCACAGCGCTGAACTCATTCAGCCAGCCGTCGGCTTTGGTATATTGCTGGTGTTGGTAGGCCCGCACGCTTTGTTGCAACAACAGGTCCAGTTCAATGCTGAGATAATGCCGGCTAAATTCCAGCACATCATGTTGAAACAGCGGCGAATCGGCGTACTGCGGCGCTTGTAATAACAAACTGTTCAGCGCCCGGCGCAGTTTGACCTGATCGCCGGCATGAGCGCCAAATTCAGTGAAATTACGCTGCGGCCGCTTAAACAACAGGTAAGCGCCGGCCGAGCCTTCCCACCAACGTGAACCCCAATAACGCGTCTGATATAACGCCTGCTCCAGCAGCTGCCAGCTGTGCAACAGCTCAGGCGTCACTTTGCCGTAGCGGGCCTGCAGGTACTGCTTGATCCAAGGCTGCACCGCAGCCGGTTTGTCGCCGACTTGCCAGGCCTGGTCGTAGATAAAGTCATACACCAGGCTGTTATTTTCAATCCCTTCCGGGAAAGCGCCATAACCGGTCAGTGCACCACGGGCCGGATCGGTAGTCAGCTGGCGGACCTGCTGTTGGTAAAAACCTAAGTCGCCATAAAGCGGATTGCTGCCGCCATAATTATGGATAAAACCATACACCCACTGCGCACCGGCATAAGCACTGGTGCTGCGCCAGACATCAAAGCGGTCATTGCCGATGTCATGCACCAGCGTTTTTGCTTTGGGTACTTTGCTTAAAAATGCTTTGACCGCGGCCGGTTGCCAGAATTTGGCATGGTCGCCAAACATCCAGCCCTGTAATACCCAGGTGGCGTCGGGTTGCACTTGCGCAATCGACTGGTATAGCGCCAGACCATAATCGGCTAACTGGCGGTCACGGTTGGCGGCGTCTGTGGCATCGCCGCTTAATGGCGGCAACATTTCATTAAAGGCATCGGCGAGATAATACTGGCCGGCCGTTTTAACCGGATACGTCGCCTGATACAGCTCGAGAAAGCGTTTGGCGACAGTGGCAAACAACGGATCCGCCGGGTCGAGCCAATAACTTTCCCGGTCAAAGCCGGACCAGGGTTCCATCCGGTTAATTTTCGCTTGCGGGAAACGTTGCTTAAAGGCTTTTGGCACATATCCGGAAAACGCCGGCAATACTGGTTTCATGCCCAGCGCCTGCATCCGCGTAAGGATTTGTTGCTGTAAGTCTTTTTTCTTATTGATCCAGCTTTGTGGCAACGGGCCTAAGTGGTTTTCAATATTGCCCATGCGCTGCCAGGGCGCGACCGTCGGCGCGGAGAAAAATCCGGCCAGCTCGGCTTCGGTCAAACCAAATTCTCGCCACAACTGCTGCCAGATATATTCCTGACCTTCCATCGCCAGCGGCTGGTTGATGCCATGCAGCGCCATCCAGTCAATTTCCTGCTGCCAGCGCGACCAGTCCCAAAACGGCGTGCTGTAGCCAAAAGTACAGACATTCATATAGGCGCGCAGCGAAAATAATGCCGTACCGCTCAGGCCCTGCTGCTCGGCGCTCTGCTCAAAGCGGGCCGGGATATTCACCCGATTGCCTTCCCAGCTGACATGCAGCTGGCCTTGCTGACGCAAATACTGGTATGCCCCATAAGTAGCGGCGACGGCGCTGCCGGCGCGGACCTGCAATTTTCCATCGCGGGCCTGTACCTGAAAGGCTTCAGATGGGGCCGGCTCAATCGCCAGCTCCAGCCGTGGCAGCGTTTGGCCGGTGACGCGTTGCAATACAGCTTTGGCTTCCTGCGCCGGATCAGCATGGGCAACCTGCTGCCACAGTGCGGCCAGCAGCAGCACCGGCAGCAGCGCTAAATTTCGGGTTGTTGAATGGTTGCAACGCATACCAGGCGCTCCTTATAACTTAATGAAAATGCGGCGCTGATACAGCCAGAAGTTTGGCAAGATACTCAACGTGATAAAAATCAGCAGATACCATGCGGTTACGGTGCCGGCAGGCCCTGCACTGCTCTGCGTCAGCCAGCCGTAAAACGATAAAGTGCGATCCGGCGCCGTACCATCAAAATGCCACCACCAGTTTTGCGTCAGTAAATAATGTAAAACCACATGCCACAGGTACAACACCGTCGCATTCATGCCGAGTACTTTGAGCACAAACACCACAGGCGCAGCCCACACCCGGCTACCAGCCTGCTGATAAAAAACCTGCAACAAGACAAAACCGATAAAACCAAGGCCCGAGGTGTACAACACAAAAGAAGAGGACCAGATTTGTTTGATCAGTGGCAACGCGTAACTACCAAGCCAGCTGTCCTGGCTCCAGCCGTAGCCGAGCAGCGCCAACAACACTCCCACGCCAAACAGCTGGCCCCAGCGCCGGGTCGCCTGCGCCTTCGGTAATGCGGTGATGCCTTGTAATAACCAACCAGCCCACAGCCCGGAAATGCCGGTGACAATGGCTGGCAAGGTACTGAGCAGCCCTTCCGGATCCCAATGGCCGCGCCACAGTTTGCCCGGCAGGAAATGCTGGTCAAACAGATTTACCACGGTATTGCCCCGGCTCAGATCGCCCACTACAGCGCCCGGAAACTGCACAAAGCTCAGTAACGCCCAATAGCCAAGCAGCAAAACAACACCAAGTGTCAGAATTTTTTGCCGCGACAGATACAACAACAACACGGCACAGCAGAAATAGACGATGGCAATGCGCTGCAGCACCCCCAACAGCCGGACCGCGCTGAAATCGGTATAAAACAGATTGACCAGCAGACCCAGCGCAAACAGCTGTAAAGTGCGCTTGGCAATGCCCCACAGCATGGCGCCATCGCCAAGCAACTGGCGTTGCTGGCGTTGCTGGCGCATTTTCGGCTCATTGACCGCCAGCGACACGCCAACAATCAACAAGAACCAGGGAAACACCCAGTCGGCGATGGTCGCGCCGTCCCAATAGGCGTGGTGCCACTGCCCGGTCAGATCCGGACTGTTGACAATCACCATCAACAAAATGGTCAGGCCGCGAAATAAATCGAGTGCCAGCAAACGCCCGCCTGTCGCGGTGGCATTGCCCGGTGATGATACAGACATAACCTCTCCCAACTCCGACGCCGCTACCGACACACTGCGTCCGAAAAAAATGGCTGGCTGTCAGCGACAACCGCTTACGATGAATGTAGATATATCAAGCATTGACACCGGTGTCAATGCAGCGGCGGGGCAAAACTGCGACCGGTGGCAGTACAGCGCAGAGCAGGCAACGACTGATGTCAAACCAGCAGTATCTACTTGCTTTTAATCAATTTTTTGGCAAATACACCGTGATTGCACCAGGTGGCAACGCTGTCTGTCAGTGTAAACCGCAGCAACAAGCTGCGGTTGGTCTGGTTATGCCGGCTTGGCAGGTGATGCCAGCGTTTCAAGCAGAAAGCGGATGATGTCATCGAGCGGCTTTTTGGCATCACGGTCAAAACAATTGCCGAGAAATTCGTTGCAGTCATTGTCAAGAAAAGCGTGGTTCAGGCCCGGATAGATATGTAATTCGCTATGGTGCCCGGCCCGCTTAACCGCTTCGACATATTGCCGCGCCGAGTCTGGCGTGGTCAGCGCATCACGGCTGCCAACATGAACAAACTGTGGTGGCAGTTGCCGCTCTCGCGCCTTGGGAATTAAATACAGCGGCGATAACGCCCGGTACAACTCCGGATGGCTGTGGACATTGATGCCCGCGCCAAAAAAACCACGCGGATTGGCGTTACCCATCGCCCAAAAACCATTTTTAGCGGTTTCAAAATCGGCAAAAGCCCGCGCCTGCAAATCAAACACCGCATAACTTAACACCGCGGCCTGCACCTGAATGCCACCGGCCGCACTTATAGTCTCCGCGCTTTCTCCGTCCGGTAAATAGCTGGGCTTAAAGCCCGGCGTGCGACTGGCAAAACCTTGTGACGATAAATTCTGCCCGGCCAATGTCACCATCGCCGCCAAATGGCCGCCGGCGCTGTCACCAGTCACGGCTACACGTGTCGGATCGCCCTGATATTGCCGGATATTGCGTTGCACCCACAAAGTGGCGCCAAGTGCGTCTTCAACAATCTGATTCAGTCGGGTGGTGTTATGGTTGCTGCTGAGTAACCGGTAATCGGCATTGACCACCACGATATTGGCATGCGCCGAAATATAACTGGCCATCTGCTGCATGATACTTTTGTTGTTAATTAACCAGCCACCACCGTGAAAGATCAGTAACACCGGCATTGGCTGACGGATGCCAGGCCGCACCGGCTGGTAAATATCCAGCGTCAAAGTCTGACCCGCTGGCCGGGCATACATCAGCTCACGATGCACCTGAACCCCACTGGCTGCAGTCACTGCAGGCTCCGCAGCATGTAAAGTGCTGATCCAGCTGATGCTGAGTAATACCAGCCCGAGGCTTAGCCTGGGTAAAAAGGTTCTGTGGCTGCTCATAAGTGCTCCTGCTTTGTTTGCTGTTAAGCCTGCCTGCAGCACGCTAAATTTTCCAGCATTTTATGTAATCGGTTTCATTTTACTGATCAGTCGGCGCACGGTTTTTCTCACTTTGTCGGCTGCGGATAGGTTTTTACCTCAAAAAAGTAATTTTTTACTTGCATCAACTGGCCTCCCATTGCTTTTATAGAGCACAAAATAACAGCGGGACCAGGGTTACTGTGTCGGAAGGATCTGGCAGTAGCGGTTGCGATCACTGCGATACCGCTGCGTTTTTTGTTGCCTGACACCCCGGCAGCACGCAGCATCAACAGGAGGACAGACTTTGACAACGATGATAAAACTCACGGCATTACTGCTTTGCAGCGGACTTTCATTCAGTTCCGTTGCCGCCGACAATCAATTGACAGCACAAGAGCAGAGCGATGGCTGGCAATTACTGTTTGATGGTACAGATCGCTCGCAGTGGCGAAATTTCAAACAAACCGGCATCAGCGAGCTTTGGCAAATAGAAGATGGAGCACTGAAACTGGCCGGCAAAGGCGGCGGTGATATTTTGACCAAAGCGACTTTTGAAAATTTTGAGCTGAAGCTGGACTGGAAAATCGCCGAAAGCGGCAACAGCGGTGTTTTTGTGCGGGTAAATGAAACCGGTAACACTATCTACGCGCAGGCCCCAGAGATCCAAATTCTCGATAACGAGCGCCATTCTGACAATAAATCACCCAGCCACCGTTCCGGCTCGTTGTACGACATGATTGCCTCACCAGCAACTTCACATAAAATCGCCGGCCAGTGGAATCAGCTGACCATCCGTCTGCAACAGGAGCAACTGACCGTCTGGCAAAACGGCGTGCAGACCGCAGCCATCAAAATCGGTGACAGCCGCTGGCAACAATTGTTATCGACCAGCAAATTTGCCAGCTGGCCTGGCTTCGCTGCCACCAAAAAAGGCCACATTGGTCTGCAAGACCACGGCGACACGGTCTGGTTTAAAAACATCAAAATTAAAGAGCTGAAATAATGGCAAGTGCAGACTTTGAAGTTTTAGTGGTTGGCTCAGGCGCCGGTGGCGCGATGGCAGCATATGAACTGACCCGGCTTGGCCACAAAGTGGTATTGCTGGAAGCCGGTCGTGATTACGACCCGAAAAAAGAAACACCAATGTTTAAGCGTAATGGTGATGCACCACTGATGGGCGCCGCCACACCAGACAAAGATTTTGGTTTTTATGACGCCACTATCGACGGCGGCTGGCAAGTGCCAGACGAACCTTACACTGCGGCGGAAAATTCAGAATTTATGTGGTGGCGCGCGCGCATGCTCGGTGGCCGCACCAACCATTGGGGTCGTTATGCCCTGCGCTTCAGCGAACACGATTTTAAAGGCAAAAGCCGCGATGGCCTGGGTGCCGACTGGCCCTTTGAATATGCTGATATTGCGCCCTGGTATGACAAAACCGAAGCCTTAGTTGGCGTCTGCGGTACCAACACCGGCCTCGATGATATGCCGCCGTCACCGGATGGTGTATTGCAACCCCCACCACAACCGCGGGTTCCTGAACTGTTGGTCGCCGCGGCTGCGAAAAAACTGGGTATCGCCGCGGTGCCGATGCACCGTGCGGTATTGACCCGGCCACTGGATAACCGCGCCGCCTGTTTTTATGCCACACCTTGTGGCCATGGCTGCTCAATTGGTGCAGCGTTCCAAACCACCACCTCGTTGTTGCCAATGTCCAAAGCCACCGGATTGCTGGATTTGCGCACCGATGCGATGGTAAAAATGGTCACCACCGATGACAGCGGTAAAGTCACTGGTGTCAGTTATATTGATAAAAAAACCGGCACTGAGCATCAGTTACAGGCGCGGGTGGTGATCCTCGCCGCCAGCGCCTGTGAATCCGCCCGGTTATTATTGAATTCCAAATCGGCCAAACATCCGCAAGGCCTCGCCAACTCCAGTGGTCAGGTTGGTAAAAACCTGATGGATTCGACCGGGGCCAATATTGGCGCGCTGGTGCCGGCGCTGCAAGGCCGGCCGATTTACAACGAAGACGGTCACACCGCCAATCACCTGTTTATTCCATGGTGGGGACATAAAGCCCAGGCTGCCAAGCAACTGGATTTCCCACGTGGTTACCATTTTGAACTGGGCGGCCGGTTTGGCGAACCGGGCGCCAATGTTGATACTGGTTTGCAGGGCTATGGCAGCAAACTCAAGCAACAGGTCAAACAAAAATACGGTGCTTATGTTTCTTTTGCGCTGCGCGGTGAAATGTTGCCGAATCCGGATTGTTATATGGATATCGACCCGACCGTTACCGACAAATGGGGCATTCCGGTGGCGCGGTTTCACTGGAAATGGTCTGAACATGAGTTAAAACAGGTTGCGCACGGTTTAACTACGGCAAAACAGATCCTGACCTTGCTCGGCGCAGACGTTGGTGAGTTACCAAAACCAGAACAAGCCATTTTAAAAGGCGGGCAAATTATTCATGAGGTGGGTACCACCCGGATGGGCGCCAGCAACACCGATTCTGTTACCAACCAATGGGGCCAGAGCTGGGATTGTCCAAATTTATTTGTCATGGACGCCGGTGTGTTTGCCTCCAATCCGCATAAAAACTGCACGCTGACCATCATGACACTGGCGATGCGTAATTCAGCCTGGCTGGCGACGCAGTTAGACAAGGGAGCGTTATAAATGACCAATGAAATCAAACAGCCAGACGACGTCGCTGCCGACGACAGCAGCTACCGTTATCAATCGGGTCTGAGCCGGCGTCAATCACTCAAACTGTTGGCGGCGCTTGCCGCCAGCACTATGCTGCCAACCTTAAGTGGCTGCGACAGCCCACCGGCAACGGCTGTTGCTGCGGATCCTGCGGGCGGGTCTACGCCGACCACCGAACACTGGCCGGAGTTAAAGCTTAACCCCATCACCGCCAAAGGGTATGGCACAGATCCCAATATGATCCTGCCACCGGAATCGCCATGGCCACTGACGATGTCAGCGCCACAGCTGACCCTGCTGGCACTGCTGTCTGACATTTTGATCCCACGCGATGGCGAGGTGCCATCAGCGTCTGAGGTCGACGCACCGGCGATTATCGATGAATGGGTCAGCGCGCCTTATCCGCGTCAGCAACAGGACAGACCGGTGATTTTAGCCGCGCTGGCCTGGAGTGATGATGAAGCAAATTTAAGGTTTGGCAGCAACTTCGTTCGGTTAAAACCGGCGCAACGGCTGGCGATTATCGATGATATTGCCTTTGACAATGCCCAAACCAAACCGCAGTTCCAGCGTATCGCCAAAGCGTTTGCGCTGCTGCGGGGCTTGGTTGTGGCGGCGTTCTTCAGCACGCCACAAGGCACCAAAGATATCGGTTATGTTGGCAATACCGCGATTGGCGGCGATTACCCGGGGCCAACGCCAGAGGCCAAAGCACATCTGGACAAAGTGTTGGTAGATCTGGGCTTAAAAGAATTCGCCTGGCAGAGCGCTTAATCATTCTGATTTAGTCGCCGTATGAGCGGCCAGCATTCAGCTGGCCTTTTTTTCGCGCCGAAACAGTCACGGCAACAGCCCGGTCAACGGTTTTTTACACAGACTGACCGATCCTGCTCGAGCACAGCCTGCAAGTCAGATGGCACTGGCAGATGCCGGAACATATTGATATTACTGCCGCCAGTATTGCCAACCGGATATCGCCCTAGTGCAGAGCCGAGTGCGCCCAAAACAATGCGGATGGCCTGGCCGGCCAAGGCCCTGTAGTCAGACTGCAACCATGCCAGCTTCAGCATCAGCCAATGCGTCTGCACATGCGGCGCCACATGAGCCTGACTCAGAATATGGGCGCGTTCGAGGTGCAAAAACGCCTGAGTCTGGTCGCCGGTGGCCAGCAGCCGCCGCGCATGCGCCAGTTCTAGTAAAAATGCATTGCGTAACACCGGTGACATTGGTCGATCCTGCCCGACAGAACTCAAGCGCTATCTTGACGCTGCGGCAAGGCAATTTCAACCTGCAGCGATAGCCGTTACCGGCGGAAATCTGCAACAAACTGTTGCACACTGTCCTGCAAATCATGCAATACCGTATTTGCATCAGCAGATAGCATTGCAATTTCACCTTCCGCCCATATGCTGGATCAGACCTGAACAGATCTTACCGGAGCAATTCCATGAGCCACCCCACTTACACCCCACCTGCCGTCTGGCGCTGGGATAGCGACAATGGCGGTGCTTTTGCCGCAATCAACCGGCCAACCGCTGGCGCGCGCAGTGAAACGACGTTACCTCGCGGTGAACACCCGCTGCAGCTTTATTCCCTCGCCACCCCCAATGGCATCAAAGTAACAGTGTTACTGGAAGAATTACTGGAGCTGGGTCTGGTTGCAGACTATGACGCCTGGCTGATTGATATCCGTAGTGGTGCGCAGTTTGGCTCTGATTTTGTGGCGATCAATCCGAACAGTAAAATTCCGGCCTTGCTTGATCACAGCACAACGCCCGCGACCCGCTTATTCGAATCTGGCGCTATTTTGTTATATCTGGCAGAAAAGTTCTCGGTGCTACTTGGTGATACTGTGGCAGAGCGGACTGAGATCCTGAACTGGTTGTTCTGGCAAATGGGCAGCGCGCCTTTTGTCGGGGGTGGCTTTGGACATTTTTACGTCTACGCACCGGAAAAATTTGAATATCCGATCAATCGTTATGCGATGGAAACCAAACGGCAACTGGATGTATTGGAACGCCAGTTAAGCCAGCATGATTATGTTGGCGGAGAAAACTACAGTCTTGCCGATATTGCCATTTGGCCCTGGTACGGGCAGCTGGTGCTGGGCCGGCTGTATAACGCGGCTGAGTTTTTAGCCGTCCATGAGTATCCGCATGTGATGGCCTGGGCACAGCGCATTGACGCCCGCCCGGCAGTACAGCGCGGCGTAAGAGTCAATCGCAATTGGGGGCCAGAAGAAGAGCAGGTTCCAGAACGTCACAGCAGCGCTGATTTTATTCGCTGATTGCACCTCCGCCAGACTGGTTGCTGCAGCCTCGCCCGGCACATGCCAGACGAGGCCGGTTTTTTATAATTTAACTTTCAGCCCAAGCCGGGTTAATCCAGCGGTGAGCAGTACTATGACCGCGGCAAAAGCGAGGCTCCAGACTATGCCTGCCGCGCCGCTGTCCAATACTGATGGTCGTAGTGTGAGGCCGACGATGGCGGCAGCACTGGCCAACATGTAGGGTAAAATGTAAGCCAATAACGGATTGACCGCCGCTGGCGCAAATAAACTGCACCAGCGCTGATAGCCTTTGAGATCAACCAGTACAAACACAGCGACAAACAACAGCGTGCAGAACCATGCGCTAAAAAGCGCCCAGCTTGGTGTCGCCCAGATTTTGGAGATCGGAAACCACTGCCAGCTGAGAAATGCCAGTGCACCCAACATCCCAGCGAACACCAGTAAATTGCGTTGCCGTTTTGCCTGCAGCGCCGGGTGGTAACATAAAATCGACAACATCACACCAGCCAGCACAATTGCGGTATGGGTGTGACTGTTATTTTCCACCGCCCAATACTGGACAAAACTGACTGCCGGTTGGCCGGCACTGGCGGCCTGCCCGTCCAGCAGCGCAAACAGCGCTAAAAAGCCTACGGCTGCCGCCCCAAGCACCAGCAATTGCAACCGGACGTGACTAACATGGCGACTGATTAAAAATACCGAACCAGCCAGCAAATAAGCCCAGCCAATCAGGCCAAGAATACCCCACCACTGCGGACTGATATAACTGCCTTCGGGTCCGCGAAAACTCCATGCCAGCAGCAGCAACGCCAGCACGCCGCTGCCTTGAGCGACATAACGGACTAACGCAGAACCTTGTCGTGGATATTGTGCCCAGACCAGTAACACCGCCAGATACATCAATAACGTCCAGACCGGCATCGACAGCGCCATCTGCGTTTCATCAAAACCGCCGATGGTACTAACCATCAGCACACCAATAATCACCAGTCCGAGACTACGCAACACTAAATGTTTGAACTGCTGTAACGGATTTTCGCCTTTTCGCGCCCGCGCTTGCATCGCAAAAGGCACTGACATACCCACAATAAACAAAAAGGCCGGGAACACTAAATCAACAAAAGTCATGCCATCAGTGCTGGCCGGCAGATGTTTCATCCACCAAGGGATATCACTGATGCCCGACAACTCGTTGACAAAAACCATCACGAAAATGGTGATGCCGCGGAACACATCGATCGACAACACCCTTCCTGCGCTTAAATCCAGATCAGAGGTACGCACTGGCACCTACTGCAATTGACTTCAAATATATGCTTCGCATCAACATGTTACACCCCATTTTTTTCTGCTGCCCCGCTGTTATTTGCAAAATGACAGCGATGTCATTTTTCTACAGTGTGTATGAAAAATGGTCATGCCTACAAGTATTTTTTCGGCATAAGCGCTGGCTTTAGTTCTGAGGAAAAAGAAAACAGAACCGGCGATAGCGCCGATCAGGCTGGCAGCGGCAATTGTAAAATGGCTTGTTGTAAACCAGTGTGCTGCAGTAAACGGGCGCTGAACTGCAGATACTCCCTGCTACAACCGCGTTGATATTCACCAGCAATAAATAAGATATAAGGCTTCAAATCTGCCGCATCAGGCGTTGCTCCGTGTTGACATTTATCCAGCTCGAGCTGGCACAGCGATGCCGGATAACCCCACAACGTCAACAAATAAATAGTGATCACACTGTCGCTGCTGATACCGTTGATTGATTCCGGAATATCATTGCCGCTTTGCTGCCATTTTAATTTACTGAGTGGGCCCAACGCGCTGAGCAATGCACAGACAAACAGTTGATCCTGTTGTTCGGTGGATAATTGTGCCGCATTGGCCAGCTGACGGGCGATACCAGCCTGCTTAAAGGCCCGCTCGCTGATAGTACGATGACTGCCGTTAGTTGCAGTTGCCGATATCGACTGATCGACGGCCATCAGCGTGACAATGGCTTCGACCAGGCGTAAACCCAAACGCAGCAGCGACTCAGCCAGTGAGTGAGTTGGCCGGCTGTAGCCAAGAAACGCCGAGTTGGCCAGCTGCAGCAAACGGGCAGCAATCACCGGTTCATGTGCCACTAAATCAACCGCCTGTACCAGATCCGCATTTTCAGCTGCCAATACCTGCCGTAACTGCCTGATAATGGCCGGTAACACCGGCAAATTGTCCGCCTGGCCCAATAACCGACGCATATTCAACGGGATCTTCAGGTTACGTAATCGTTCAACACAGCCGAATAATTGTTGCATGTCCTGTTCGCTGAACGGTTTGCTCAGCACAAAATGAGCCTGCAAACTGACACTGCTGACAACTTCCTCAGTCGTATCCCCGGTCATCAATACCCGCACCGACTGCGGGTACAACGCCATCGCCTGGGCCAGCACCATATCACCATTCAGATCGGGCATCAGAAAGTCACTGACAATCAGATCAGGCAGCACCCCGTCTGGCAGCGCAGAAGGCCAGTGCTGTGGATCGTCACATAACAGGTAAGTCCAGCCCGGTTGCAGCCGCAAAGACGCCCGCAGCAGTGCTTTGAGCATGAAACTATCATCGTCGATAAACAGCACTACTGGCTTGGCTGACATAGTTATACTCCGGATCTGTCAGTTGCAGCCGGACCGGCCTGCAGATGACGCAAAAATTCTTGTTCTGGCACTGGTCTTGCGATCAGATACCCTTGTACCAGATCACAACCCATGCCACGCAGGATCTGCAGTTGTTCAGCATTTTCAACACCCTCAACGACCACTTCGACCTGCAGCGCGTGCGCCATCCGGCAAATATTGCTGACCAGACTTTGCGTATTAATATTCGATTCCAGATCGGCAATCAAAGACCGGTCAATTTTCAACACATCTACCGGTAGGCGCGATAAATAAGCCAATGACGAGTAGCCGGTGCCAAAATCATCAATGGCGATCCGCACGCCAAGTGCTTTTAACGACTGCAACGCCACTGCGCTTTGCGCCAGATCCTGCATCATCCACGACTCAGTTAATTCCAGCTCAATGGCCGAGGTGTTGACGCCGGTTTCTTCAAAGATCCTTTGGACTTGCTGAATAAAATCCTGTTGTAGCAGCTGCACGCCGGAAATATTCACCGCGATCCGGGCCAGTGGCAGCTGCGCCTTTTGCCAGCGGGTTGCCAGCATACAAGCCTTACGCAATACCCAGAGCCCAATCTCAATGATCTGACCGTCATGTTCGGCAATTGGAATAAATAATGCTGGTGAGACGACGCCCAGTTCCGGCTGACGCCAGCGTAATAACGCTTCACAACTGTCTATACGGTCATGATGCAAATCCAGTTTGGCCTGAAAGTACAATTCAAACTGTTCGAGCTCTACCGCGCGGAACAAAGCATCACTTATACGCAGCTGCTGACGTTTTTTGTCAGCGTCGCCGGCACTGAAGCGCATAAAAAACGCATGCGGACTACGCAAATGAATGCGATTGCTGGTCAGAACGTTATTCAGCAGTAACTTGGCACTATCGCCATCTTCGGGCGCCATGCAATAAGTCACAGTAAACACCGGACGTAACACCTGAGACTGGTGCATGAACTGTTGCCGCACTTTTTGCAGGATCTCAGTCAGGTGCTGATGTACTTCAACTTCAGTGACCACTGCGGGCATGGTCAGAATAAACAATTCGTTCGCCAGATAAGCTAACGCTCCGTAAGGTCGGCTGACCTGAATCAGGCGCTGACTGATACTTTCAAACAACTGGCCGGCTTCACCAAATCCAAGCATGTCCGCCCAGTCACTGAAATTTTTCAGCCGGATCGCTGCGACTGAAAATGTGCGCTGTTGTTGCAACAAACTGTCCAGTTGCTGCAATACGGCATGTTGGTCCAACAATGCCGAGGTAAAGACTCCGCCTGGCCCTTCTTGTTGCTGAATGTGTTTGAGCCCAACCAGCGTGCATTCCGCATCTTTGTACTGCACATGCAGCTCACAGGCCTCATCACGCAGATCCGGCACTTCCAGCGAGCCGTGGATGTCCTGCAAAAATACCTGTTGTTGAGTCTCACTGAGCTGAAACCACTGACTGAACAAACTACGGTTCAGAGTCGCTTCAGTTTGCCTTAATAAATGCTGGGCGGCGCCATTGCTGCGCAGGATCACCCCTTCTGGCGATAGTTCCAATAATGCACCGTTACTGGTGATCATCAATTGGCTGCGGATCCGCAGACTTCGGTTATGGCGATATAACTGAAAAGCGGCATCGATCTCCTTCAACAATTGCTCGTCTTCCCACGGCTTTTGCAGAAAACGAAATGCAGTCCCCGTATTCAGCAACTGCAGTACAGACTGAAAGTCGGAATAGCCGCTTAGCACCATACAAACGGCTTCGGGATACAGCCGCTTCACATTGGCCAGCAACTCACCGCCCGACATTTCCGGCATGCGGAAATCAGAAATGATTACCTGACAGTTATCCTGCTGTAGTCGTAACAAGGCATCGGCACCGCTTGTTGCGGTAAACACGCGATAGCCTGAACGCAGTAATAACCGCTCCAGCGCACGCAGAATAGAAATCTCGTCATCAACTAACAGCACTTTATTCGGCATCAGGCACTCCCTGCAGCAGTTGCTGTACCAGTTCAGATAGCTGACTATTTTCAAATGGCTTGCTCAGCGTCGCGTCAGCACCCAACGCCCTGGCCTGTGCGAGTTCTTCGCTACCTAAGCCGGAGATCACCAGAATACGAACCGGTGCCAGTTCTGGTTGCTGGCGGATATAGCGGATCACGTCAAACCCATCCAGGCCTGGCATGGACAAGTCCAATGTAATTAAATCCGGCTGGCCACTGGCGATTTTTACGCCCGCCTGAAAACCATCGGCGGCAAAATCCAGCTGGTAGCCACTGGCGAACAGCACCCGTTTAATCGCTTGCCGGTAAGACGCTTCATCGTCAATCACCAGGATCCGCCGGTTTTGTGCGACTACTGGGGCTAAGGCCGGCTCAGAATCCTTCAGACTGTCAGCCAGCTCTGGCGGCATTGGCATTTTCTGCTGCTGCAGGAAACTGATAAAATCACTCAGCAACACCCGATAATTGCCGCGACCTGGTAACTTATGGCCCTTCAGCTGACCTTGCGAGATCCAGCGACTGACAGTGCGGTGATGAACGTCACAATATGTTGCGATCTCACCGGGTTTTAACGTTTTCATCAATCAAACCTGCTCCCCTGACTTGACTTCTGCATGGTATAGCATACATTTCAGCTTAAAGACAAATGCGACATACAGGACAGCATATGGTGACAACTCCCACTCCGTCGACCCCAGTGCTGCTTTGTGTTGATGACGAAGCCGGTATCCTCAAATCATTGCAACGTTTATTTGTCGGCCAGCCTGTGCGGGTTTTACTGGCGACTAGTGGTCAACAGGCGTTACAGCTGATGCAGACCGAAAAGGTGCAGCTAATCATCAGCGATATGCGGATGCCACAAATGAATGGCGCCGAGTTTCTGGCTCAGGCGGCACAGTTACAACCTGATTGTTACCGCATTCTGATGACTGGTTACGCCGATTTGGCATCTACAGTACAGGCCATCAACATTGGCAAGATCCATCGGTACGTGCAAAAGCCCTGGCAAAATCAGGAACTACTTGATCTGGTCGAAGAAGGCCTGCAGATGTTTCGCCTGGTCAGCGCCAATAAACATCTGACGGCGCAAGTGGCGCGGCAGAACGTTGAACTGAAGGCTATGAACCACAATCTGGAAGAGATGGTGCAACACCGCACCGGTCAGTTGAAAAAAACCTTACATCAACTCAAAGCCATGGTTGCTCAGCTGGAACAAAACCATAAAGCCACGCTGGAAGTGTTGTACAACATTATCAGCAGCAGCCCGTCCTTATCCGGTGAGTTTGCGCTGAATGTCAGTCAGACCTGTGTCGCTCTGGCCCGTTTGCTAAATTTGCCGCGTGAGCAGCGTCAGCAACTACGCCAGGCTGGTTTATTTTCTGAGCTCGGTAAGCTTGGCCTGCCCACCCATATACATTCACTACCGTTGCATAAAATGAGCCCGGCAGAACGCAGTCAATATTTACAACATCCGCAATACGCTGAGGACATTCTGGCACCAGCGCTGCACCTGCAAGCGCTTCGTGACACTATCTCTCAGCAATATGAGCGATTTAACGGCAGTGGTGAACCGCAGCACAAAGTCGGCACCGACATTTGTTTAACCGCCCGTGTATTAGCTGTCGCGCGTGACTTCTGGCTTTATGTCTTTCAGCGGCTGCATCCGCAACCCCACACGCATGAACAGGCTTTAGAACAAATTCGCCGTAATCTTGGCACCTGGTATGACCCAGAAGTCGTCATTGCGCTCAGTACGCTGGTGCACAGCGGCTTACGCACCGGTAACGATCATTTGTCTGATGGCATTAGCGTCGCTGAACTGCAGCCCGGCATGCGGCTGAAACATAATCTGTACAACAAAAAACACTTATTGTTGCTGCCCAAAGGTCAACAACTGACCAGTCCGACCATTGATAGTTTGCAGCGTTACGAGATCAAGCACAAAGAAGTGCTGGTGATACCGGTGGAGATGGTCTCACCACTGGATCACAGCGAAGAGGAGTAAAACCGATGTTCAGGCTGTTGCAGGTCAATGCGACCGACCCACAAACGTTGCACCGTGAACTACAGCAACAGCTGCCAGAGCCTGCCAGTCTGCTGATCGCAACTGGCAATGTCGCAAGTCTGCAAGCGCTGGGGGGATTAGACCTGCCGCAGCAATTTTCAGCCCATTGGATTGCTTGTAGCTCTTGTATCGGCGCAGCCTCATCGTTTGGCGTCGACACCGCAACAGATAGGCGTTTAACGTTGTTAACGCTGACAGATCCTACCGGCAGTTATGGCGTGGCCAGTGTCAGACAAATCAGTGGTCAAATCAGCCAGCAGGCGGCAGACACTGTGTTGGCTGCCATTGCTATGGCGAACCGGCCAGCGGAGTTGCCGGGATTGATTTGGTGTATGCAGGCGCCGGGATTTGAAGAACAAATTATCAGTGGCATTCAACAAGTGGTTGGCGATCAGGTACCGATCCTCGGCGGCAGCGCTGCAGACGATGATGTCAGTGGGCAATGGTGCCAATATGATGGGAAGACACTCGGCAGTGATTTGTTAGTCATAGCCGTACTTTATCCAACGGTCCCGGTCAGTAGCTATTTCAGCAGCGGCTATAGTACCGGACGGTTTAGCGGCAAAGTCACTGCCGTCAGCGACCGGCAAATCATGCAAATCGATGGTGAACCGGCCTTACAAGTTTACAATCGCTGGCTGCAGCAGGCAGGAGAAGCGCCGTTGCGACCTGGCGTGGTGATGAGCCAGAGTACTTTTCATCCGATCGGCCGCCAGTTGACTGCCCGCGACGTGCCATTTTCTCTGCTGAGTTTGCCGACCAATGTTGGCGACGATGGCAGTATCCGACTGTTGGCCGAGTTGCAGTGTGGGGATCAGATATCGCTGATGCATGGGTCCAAAGAACAGTTAGTGCGTCGTGCCGCGCATGTGGTCCAGGTGGCAGCCAATAATCTGCGATTACGGCACGATGCAGCGCCAGCCGCCGCGCTGATTGTGTATTGCGCCGGTTGTATGCTAGCCGTACGCGACGAAATTCATCAGGTCCAACAGTCACTGACAGACAGTCTGCCGGATCTGCCCTATCTGGTCGCTTTTACTTATGGCGAACAAGGCTGTTTTGCTGATGGCTTCAACCGTCACGGTAATCTGATGATTTCCGCAGTGCTGTTCGGCCAAACCAAATGAGGGATGGGGTATGAAAAACCAGGAACAACTACAGGAAAAAATACTCCAGCTGACCTACGAAAAGCAGCAGCTTGAACAATTCAGACATCTGAACGAGCTGCTGAGCCATGGTCTCGATGCCATTTTGTCGTCCGAACACCATGAAGAGCTGTTTAGTAAGCTGTTTGAAGGCATTATCAAAGTGATTGATTATGATGCTATTTGCATTTTACAGCGGGTAGAAGACAGTGCGCAGTTACAACTTTTGGCGTCACAACCAACTTTAAATGCACAGCTATTACCTGATGCTGAAACCCTCAACCAGTTATTTCACCGTGATTTAAATTTGTTTAATTTGCCGATGCTGGACTGGTGGCAGCAGGCATTGGCTGGCTTTAGTGACGGTTATTTATCTGCGTTAACATACCCGTTGCAGACTACGCAAAGTTCCTTTGTATTATTGCTATTATCGAAAAAAACCGGTGCGTTTTCCGCAAACAGCGCAGGCATGCTGCGTTCATTCAGCAGTTATATCGCCAGTACGTTGTCGCAAATCGAGAAGCGCAAACTGTTACAGGAGCGGGATAACTTACGCGCGCAACAGCATCGGATCGAACAGAGCTTATTGCGCCAGGAAAAAATGGCAGCCATTGGCCAACTGGCGGCAGGAGTGGCCCACGAGCTGAACAACCCGCTTGGATTTATCTACTGTAATCTCAATACGTTACGTCATTATTTACAGCAGTATGACCAATTTATCACCCAAAGCATGCAGTTGCATCCAGAACTGAAAACGCTTAGTGACAGCCTGCAACTGAATTACTTGCGGCAGGAAAGTCAGGATCTGATTGATGAATCACTCGAGGGAGCAAGACGTTCCCGCGACATCATCAATAATCTGCGGACCTTTTCCCATCCGGACGAAAAAACTCAGCATGATCTCGACTTTTGCAATTTGCTCAAAGACAGCATCCGCATTGCACAAACTCAGGTCAAACATAATGCACGGATCCAGCTGCACCTGCCGACCGAACCGGCGTTATTGCGCGGCAATGCCACGCAACTCGGTCAGGTGCTGCTTAATCTGCTGATCAATGCTAATCAGGCTGTTACGTCCGGTAAAGGTCAAATTGATTTGAGTCTGCATGCTGCAGATGGTCAGTGGGTACTGGATTTACAGGACAATGGCTGTGGCATCGAAGTGAGTGCGCAAGCGCATATTTTTGAACCATTTTTTACCACAAAGCCGGTAGGACAAGGCACTGGACTCGGACTGTCATTATCACGCGCTATTGTCGAACAACATGGCGGCAGTCTGACGCTGGCACATACCAGTGCGGCAGGAAGTTGTTTTCAGTTGCGCTTGCCGGTGCTGGAGACGCGCTGATGGCATGGCAACACAAAGCACTGACCTTACGCCGGATCCGTTATTGGCTGCTACTGGTTCTGCTCGGCACGCTGGCCAACATGACCATCATCGATTTACCTTTTGTCGTCCCTTTTAGTATTGGCAATGTCGCTTTATTTTTAATCTGGCGTCGTCTCGGACTGTTGTGGCTGGTCCCCGCTGCTGGCTTTATTTTGTTACCACTCTGGCAAAATATAGCGTTAACCGCCAGTCTGCTGCAATTGCTGGTCCTGCTCTGTTTTAACGACCGCATCCGGCAATACAGCGTTGCGGCTATTGTGCTGTATGCCATGACTTGTACCGGTTTATTCAGTCTGACTGCGCCATTTAAAATCACCAGCGAACCGTTTTATTTGCTGCTGTATGCAGGCCTCAGCACTGCCGTGTTTGCCTTTTGTCTGCGTGCGATGTTGATTCTTGATACGCTGACCCCATCAGCCAGCCACGAACAGCAACAATCACTGACGCAACAATTGTCGCATCGGGTCGCGATGTACAGCAGCATTCCGTCAACATTGTTGATTGCGCTGGTATTGCATGGCGCGACGGCATTAGATGTGTCGCGCTATTTGCAGCGCTACAGCGACGAACAATCGCAGCTTGCCGAACAAATCAGCCAACACCTGACCGGCTATCTGACCCAGGTCGTATTGGCCGGCAAGATGTTGGACATTATCGGCCCATCTTCGCTATTGCCGGCATTGACCGCACAAAGGCCCGAATTTAGCTCTGCGCTGATCACCGATGCCGAGGGCAGAGTGCAGCATTTTTATAAAGCGGACTTGCCTGAAAACGCAAAACCTGGCAGCAGCGTGGCGGACCGCAGCTATTTCACCGAGCCACGCCGTAGCGGTTTGCCTTATATCAGCGATACCTTTCTTGGTCGGAATCTGGGACAGGATCAGTTGTTTGCGGTCAGTACCCCGCTGTTTAATACCAACGCAGCATTTAATGGCGTGCTGGAAGTGTCAGTGAATCTGTCCGAACTGACCAAGGCAATCTCACCGACTGACCTCGATATCTCACACCGCGTGTTGTTAGATCATCAGAAAAAGAAAATTTGGGGCACTGCGGATGAACGTCCGCTTGGCCAAATCTGGTCGGTCAGTTCCCAATCAGATCCGGACCAACGCAAGTATTTGCGTTACAACTGGTTCAACAGCTATGGCCCCATCACATTGACAGAAAATGCTGCACATTTCTTGCTCTACGATTATGTGACACCCGGACAGTGGCAGTTAAAGTACTTTATTGACACCGACAGCTTTATCCAGCGCTATCATGTATTTCTGGCATTAGCGATGGTAGTGGCAATGCTGTTGCTTGAAGCCATTACCGCCTTGTCACGGGCATTTGTCAGCCGTTATACCACAGCGCTCGAACAGCTAGCGCACAACGCCTCTGGTTGGCAGCCGGACGACCCACCACAACCACGGCCGTTATTTCACCAGTCCGCTATCGAAATTGATACGCTCGCGGTCACCATCAGTGATATGCAACATCGTGTCAGAGCATCACGTCGTGGCCTGTATCAGTCAATGCAACAAGTC
Organism: Rheinheimera sp.; assembly: GCA_034519945.1. Classification (GTDB taxonomy): domain Bacteria; phylum Pseudomonadota; class Gammaproteobacteria; order Enterobacterales; family Alteromonadaceae; genus Pararheinheimera. The sequence goes on along the minus strand of JAXHNX010000031.1, from coordinate 101,601 downwards.
GTGACGCTGAATAACGAGCTGGAGCAGCGCGTCAGTCATCGCACCGAAGAACTACAACATGAGCGCGACCGGGCGACACAGCTTGCAGCGATCAAAACCCGCTTTCTGGCCAATATGAGTCATGAGATCCGCACACCGATCACCGTGATCAAAGGATTTTCTGAGCAACTGATGGCCAAAACCAGCGGCGCAGAGGCCGCATTGGTCAGTCGGATCCAGCAAAACACTGAACATCTGCAACGACTGGTCGACGATATCCTCGATACGGCAAAAATTGATGAAGGCAAAATGAGCCTGGAGCTGCATTCAGTGCCGCTGGCAACTTTTATTCAGAGCGTGACCGACAACATCGGCACATTGGCCACGCAAAAAGGTCTGACTTTAACCGTACAGAATCAAACACCAGCCGGACTGCACCTGACGGCGGATCCGTTCCGGCTGCGGCAGATTTTACTGAATCTGCTCAGTAATGCGATTAAATTTACCGCGCAGGGACAGATCCGGTTGGAGATCACGCAACAACCCGACTACCAACTAAAAATATCAGTCATTGACCAGGGCATTGGCATCAGCCCGGCACAGTTACCTCAGCTGTTTAAAGCCTTCGCTCAGGCTGACAGCAGTACCAGTAGACATTTTGGTGGTAGCGGGCTTGGCCTTTATATCAGTCAGCAATTGGCTGAAGCCATGCAAATGAGAATTGAAGCCCACAGTGTTATTGGTGAGGGCTCTGAGTTTTCTCTGTTGATCCCGGCGCATCTGCTCAGTGATGCGCCAACAACCAGTCTGGCTGAGCCCACCGTCAGCACACCCATTATCCAATTACAACCAGGTCATATTTTAGTAGTTGACGACGTCGCTGATATCCGCACCCTGATCGCATCTTATCTCGAGCAACAACCACTGCAACTGAGCTTTGCTGCAGACGGTCTGGCGGCAGTGGCGCAATGTCAGCAGCAAACTTTTGATTTGATTATCATGGACCAACAGATGCCTGAACTGGATGGTTTTTCCGCTGCCAGACAAATCCGGGAGCAGGGTTGTATTTGTCCAATTATATCGCTGAGTGCCGATGTGTTTGAAGATGCAGATAAACAACTGGCTGCACTGTTTAATCTGACTATGACCAAACCCTTCAGTAAACAACAACTGCTGCAGGCGATATCAAAGCTGCAGGCTGGTGCAGGCATGGTCTTGGCGACCATACAACCGGACACTGTACAATCGTCGGATAAAACGGCGCCGCCAGAAGACGAATTACTGCAGGAATACCGCCAATCTCTGCCCGAATATGCAGAGCGCATCCGCCAGCTTGAGGCCGGCAATAACCATCAGGCTCTGCGGCGGCTGCTCCATCAGATTAAAGGGACCAGTGCCTGTTTTGGCCTGATGGAGGTCAGTTCGCTGGCGCTGCAGGCGGAACAGCTGCTGAAAAATAATAGCAATGCCAACGATAGCCTTAGTCGTTTAACCACGGCGTTACAGCAAGCTGGTTTAAATTGAAGCGAACGGGAATTGTCAGTTAAACCGCGCGGGTTGAGTCTGCAGGACCTGCGACAGGCAGGCAGACGATAAAACTGGCGCCCTCGCCTGGTTTCGACTGCACCAGAATGTCGCCCTGATGTTTTTTTATAATGCTGTAGGACAACGACAATCCAAGCCCGGTACCGCTGCCTACAGGTTTAGTGGTGAAAAAAGGTTCAAACAAACGACTCATATGCTCAGGCGCAATGCCGGGGCCAGAGTCACGGACTTCAATACAGACTGACTGGTCCTGCTGCCAGGCGCGCAGATGCAAATGACCTTTGTGGTCCATGGCCTGCGCAGCGTTCACCAGCAGATTCAGTAACACCTGATTGATTTGATTCGGCTGGCAATAAACTTCAGGTAAATCAGCGGCATAATCGCGATGGATTTCGACGTGATATTTCAACTGGTTGGCAGCAATTTTCAGGGTATTTTCCAAACCGTCGACCAAATTTGCCGGTTGCCACTGGGCATTGTCGACATGTGAGAACGCTTTGAGATTTTTGACAATTTCTGCCACCCGATCGATGCCATCGATGGATTCAGTTAATAATTCCGGCAAATCGGTGCGGACAAAATCAAACTGCAGCCGTTGTTGGGTATCACGTTGTAGTGCCAGAAAAGTTTCATTGCCGGTTTTACTGACAATCTTTTCATAAAACGCTGTCAGTTTCAGCAGCCGCGCCGCATAGTCCTGCAATGTCTGCAAATTGGAACTGATAAATCCAATCGGATTATTGATTTCATGCGCCACACCGGCAGCGAGTTGGCCAATTGCAGCCATTTTCTCCGACTGCAATAACTGACTTTGCGCCATCGACAGTTTGTCGTTCAGAATCTTCAGTTCAGCACCTTCTTGTTCAAGCCGCGCCGACAACTGCTGCTCTGCCTGAAAATAGCTCGCCAGCTCTGTGACGTCCTGCACCACGAGGCAAACAGTTCGGACCGCGCTGTCGTCGCATTCACCCGGCAGGAATTCAATATTCTGATACATCAGAGTTTCTTCACCGGTAATAGGCCGGCTGGACGAGAACGGAAACACATGTGGTTGATGTTCCCAGTATGAAAAACTGGCGTTATTCAGTACCAATACGCTGTCAATTTTTTTCTTCAGATAACGCGCCTGCTGCGGAAATATTTCCAGCAGGTTTTTGCCTTGTACCTCTGCAAACGGCAGCCCAGTCCGGTCGCTGAAAAAATCATTCCAGTACAGCACCTGATACGCCGCATCCAGCACACAAATTCCCAGCGGCAGCCGGTTGTTTAATTGTAAATGCAGCTGCGACTGGTCCATATCTCAGTCCTCCAGCAGTGTGTTGAGTTTGTTGATCAACACCTCGATGGAAAGTTGTTCCAGGCAAATCACAATCCGCGAATCAAAAGCCGTGCCTTCGAGCTGAAATTCTACTTCCAGCAGTAAAGTACTGGACCAGCGAAAGCTGTCGGCCTGGCGCAGCTCAGCATTAAACATCGTCGGCATACTGAGTTTGGTATGCAGCGCCAGCTGTGTGGAAAAGCCATTGAGGCAGGCCCCTGCTAAAATGTTGGCGAGTTCCAGTAACAACTCTTCTTTACTGCGGTCGTCCAGCGGCAATGCATAATCCATCAAGCCACCGATAGTTTCCGTTCCGGCTCGGGCCAACAGCGTCAGCACTTCGCCTTTGACACTCCCCAGAAACGACTGCCGGGTGAACCAATACTGGTCGGTTAAAAACATCTGCTGAAATTCGCTGGCTGAGACCACGACGATTTTCGGGATCGATAGAGTAATTTTTGCATCAATCAACCGGGCCAGCGCATTTGCTGCCTGGCCCATCGAAATGTTCATCAGTTCCTGCAGCGCGTCGCGTTGCAACTCGCTCAGCAGCATGCTCATAACAACCCCAGATCGGCCAATGTTTGGCGCAGTTGATCCGGTTGCAGTGGTTTATGTAAAAAGCGAAAAGCTCCCAAAGATTCGACTAATTTGCGGGCTTCGGGCTGAATGTCGGCGCTGATCACAATAACGACGGTTTTAGCATGATGATCATGTAAGTCCCGGAGCACACCAAACCCATCCAGTTCCGGCATCGTCAGGTCAAGAAACAGCACCTCAGCTTTGCCGGCTGCGACAGCGGCCAGCGCTTCTTTGCCATTGCACGCTTCGGTCAGTTCAATATCCCATTCTGGCGGTAAGGCTTTACGGACTGTCTTGCGCGACAACAACGAGTCATCCGCGATAGTTACTGGAATGGCCATCATACACCTCAGTCAAATGTCTCATTTGTCCTCAGTATTAGTGGCAACTGCAGTCCTGTCAATGTTATCGCTACAGAAATATTGTGCCGGTGACTAGCCGGTCAGTAAGGCCCTGATGTTGCGTTTTGTGGCCGGATCTTCGACCCGTGGTAACCAAAAACGCTGGATCAAACTGACCTGAAGCCAGGTTGTGACGGCCGAACAGGCAAATACCAACAGATATTTCTCTCCCCAGCTCTGTTCGATAATTTGCAAAAAGAAAATATGCCACAAATAAATCCAGATGCTGTTACTGCCGGCAAAAAGTACAAAACCAATCAACTTGCTGCGGCGAAGCCCTTGTAACACCGGCTCGGCCAGCAGCCAGAGCAAAAAGGCGCACATCAGCGCATAGGCCAGATAATAATGTTGCGGCGGGTATTTAAAAGATTGTGTGCGCTGAAAACTGCCTTGCTGCCAGAAAAACCAGGTCGCAAACAACAGAAAAATTGAGGTAAACAACACAAAGAGCCGCACGAGTTCAGGCTTTGTCATCGCCGGGATGCGCAGACCCAAAGCAAACAACAGGGCAAAAGGCACCGCATCAAACAAGGTATTACGCAAAACTGTCCGGCTGATGCCACTAATTTCGGGCAGGATCATATTGACCGCGACTTCATAGGCCAGATACCACAAGATCAGCACACGAAAATACTGACCATTGCCTGGTGTTCGTTGGTGAAAGCGATAAATAAATGGTGCCAATAACGCCACCAGCAAAAAAACCCGGATCACCCAAACATATCCAATACCGTCAATCATGCTGTAAGAACGCAGAATCTTATTGGCATCCGGCAACACATGTGGATATGCAAAAGCCCATTGCACGGCGAAATAAACCGTCAAAAACAACCAGACCGGAAATACCAGCCGTTTGACCCGGGCCCAGACATACTGGCGATAACTTTCTTGCTTGACGGAAGCGCTAAAGGACAATGCCGACACCAATACCATCAGCGGCACATCAAAATTCCGTAGCTGCGCTACCCACATCGGCGGATACACATGCGCCAGGATCACCATGGCGAGGCCAATAAACCGCAACAAGTCGATGCGTTCGTCACGTTGATGTGTAGGTCCCATGCACTACTCCGCTCTGTTGGCGTGAACAGCCGGGGAATTGCTGTCAGGCTCTTGATACTATGTTGATAGTCCCACAGTTTTATTCGTGCTGACAAGCAGATAGCAGGATCAGACCAGTTCCGTGGGCAGACTGTACCAAAGCACTATTGACGCGTTGCATCTGGCGCGACAAGCTCGGTTTAAGCACAGATGATGGCAACATCATTTCCATATTCATCAATCAGGATCGCCGCTATGCCGACCAGAACCGCTGTTACCCCACATTTATCTACGGCCAGTTGCTTGTTATTGTTTTGTGCGCTGCCGGCAATCGCCAGCGATCTGCCCACGCTGCAACTGCAACCAAAACTTTCCGTGTCGGGTCTGTCCTCCGGCGGTTATATGGCCAACCAGTTCCACCTGTCTTTTAGTGATAAAGTGTCAGGCGCCGGTATTATCGCGGCAGGTCCTTATGGCTGTGCACAGAACTCGTTGCAAGTCGCGCTGGAGCATTGTTTTAATAAAGACAGCAGCGCACCGGACTTGATCAAAGCCACGGCATTGCTGCAACAACAAACCGGCGCCGGCACTATAGCGCCCTTGAGCAACCTCAAAGACAGCCCGGTGTTTTTACTGCACGGTACTGCAGATAAAACCGTGCACAATAAAGTCAGTGATGCCTTAGCAGTGCAGTATCAGCAACTTGGTGCCAAAGTACAGTATGTCAACGACAAGGCGTTTGGCCACAATTTCCCGACCGCCAATCAAGGCGCAGGCTGTGAGCTGTCCGAAGCGCCCTATCTCGGTGCTTGTGGTTATGACGCTGCCGGCGCGCTGTTAAAACATCTATACCCGGATTTAAAAGCCAAAGCTGATAAAGCCACAGGCCAGCTGTTGACGCTGCAACAGCAAAAGCTTGCCGGCGACACTGCTTCGTCTTTAGGTGAAACAGGTTATCTCTACATTCCACAGAGCTGTGCCACAGGCGCCAGCTGTACTCTGCATATCAGCTTTCATGGCTGTAAACAATACGCCGGTGCTGTTGGTGATGCTTATGCCAAAGGCACAGGATTAAATGAATGGGCTGATGCCAACGATATGGTGGTGTTATACCCGCAGACCGAAAAGAGCGCGATGGCGCCTTTTAATCCAAACGGTTGCTGGGACTGGTGGGGTTACACCGATGGCAATTATGCCAATCAGCAAGGCCCGCAACTCAAAGCGGTGATGGCGCTGGCGAAGTCGATTGGCTTTAAAGGTTAACCGGGACACGCACTGGCGAATAGCAGGTGGAATGCTTGAGCATCCACCTGCGGCAGGTCAGGGTTTTCCCCGGTCTGATCCTGTCATAGCCATGGTTAAATCGGCTCTAACCCGGAAACATCTCAGCCATGGCCTGTAACGTCTCGCCGGTTACCCGGTTGATCCGCCAGTCATGCAGCATTTGCGCGCCGAGCGATTGATAGAACTCAATCGCCGGTTGATTCCAGTCCAGCACCGACCATTCCAGCCGGCCACAATCACGTTCCACCGCTAATGTTGCCAGATAGGTGATCAGCGCCTTGCCAACGCCGAGGCCGCGCAAAGTCGGGTCAACAAACAAATCTTCCAGATAGATGCCAGGCTTGGCCAAAAAGGTCGAATAATTGTGGAAAAACAAAGCAAAGCCGGCCGGTTTACCCTGATAGTCGGCGATCACCACTTCAGCGTAGGCTTTGTCGCCAAACAGCGTTGCAGTAAGTTTTGCTTCGTCCGCCACCACCATATCGAGCAGCTTTTCATACTCCGCCAGCTGGCGGATAAAACATAAAATCTGCGGGACATCATTGGCAGTGGCCAGACGCAGACTTAAGCCGGGGATGCGGGTTTCAATCATCAATATTTTTCCTCAAAATGGCCTTAAGTACGTTCAACGATACCAGCAGAGCTGACGCCACCGGTGAGTTCAACCGCCCGCAGCCGCGCGGCCAGTTCCACCGCTTCGCGATAACGCGGGCTTTGCGCCAGCTGTGCTTCTGTGGTGGTGTTGTGATGTTTAAGTCGGCCAAGACGTGCACTGCTGTGTTGCCAGAATGCCTGTGGCAAAGTATCCAGCACTTCAATCGCCCCTTGGCGGTCATTACAGACCAGGATCATGTCACAACCTGCAGCTAAAGCAGCCTCAGCCCGTTGCTGATAATTGCCGGCCTGATGCGCGCCGGCCATGCCTAAATCGTCGCTGAAGATCACGCCGTCAAATTGCATCTGACCGCGTAACACCGTTTGCAGCCAATAATCAGAGAAACCGGCGGCCTTATCACAAAAGGCCGGATAGACCACATGCGCTGGCATCACGGCATCCAACGCGCCAACTTTGGCAAGCTCGCGGAAAATAAATAAATCCAGCGCCTCGATGGCCTCGCGGCTGCGGTTATCCACCGGCAGCTGTAAATGCGAATCTTCTTTGACTGAACCGTGACCGGGAAAATGTTTGCCAGTGGTTTTCATACCGGCGCTATGCATGCCTTTGGCAAAGGCTTGCACCATCGCGATAACCTGCTTGGGATCTGCGGAAAAAGCCCGGTTACGGATCACATCACAAACACCCCAGACATCGGCCACCGGCGCAAATGAAATATCAATATCCTGAGTCAGCACTTCCATTGCCATCAGCCAGGCCATCTCAGTGGCATACTGTTGTGCTTTGGCCAAATCACCACCGGCGCCCGGTAAAATCTGCCCCATCGCCGGAATTAAGCTAAATTCAGGCCGAAAACGTTGCACCCGGCCACCTTCGTGGTCAACCGCTAATAACAACGGGTTGCGGCTGGCGGCGCGAGTGCGGCGCACTAATTCGCGTAACTGCGCTTTATCCTGATAATTGCGGGTAAAATAAATCACCCCGCCGACGGCCGGATGGTCTAACAATTCAATTTCTTCAGCAGTGATTTCCGGACCCTGCAGGTCCAGCATGACAGATCCAAACATGCGGTCTTTTATCTCTTGATGTTATATGCAGAAATGGGCATTTACTTTACCCGATAGGCCGACAGAAGGCTATGGCCTGCGTTTGCTGCAGCATAAACAAAAACCCCAGCGTGCTGGCGCACACTGGGGTTTTTCTATCGATCATTTGGTGATCAGGCTTGCAGCGCCCGACTTTCCAAATCACCAGGCTTAAAGCTGTCAACACTGATCGCAGCAAAACGTAATTTGTTCATCTGCTCCAGTTGCGTCACTTCTTCAGCGCTTAACACACCGGCTTCAGCCGCTTTGTTGATAGTCACGTCCAGTGGCAATTTACGCGCAATCTTGCCGTCTTTTTGCGCCTGGAAAATTTTCTTCATCAGCGGTTGTGCCGCATGCACGGCCAGGAATGCCTGTTCCATTGAACCTGTCGGGTCGTTTTCACCTTCACCTAAGTAACACAGGTGCGTCAGACGGTCGCGGATCACACTTGGTTTTAACAGTGCATCCGAGATCTGCATCGCCATTTCATCGTCCGGCAACTGATAGTTGATGCCAAATGGGAACACCAGGCCTTTTAACAGCTTGCCAACCAGACGGTTCGGGAAGTTACTGAAGAAACCGGCAAAAGCGCGGCCGATTTCGTACAAATTGCGCTGCACGCTGTAATGCACAAACGGCAGATCAGCAACCTGACGACCATTGTCTTCATAGAATTTCAGCACAGCAGAAGCGATGTATAAATGACTCAGCACATCACCTAAACGGGCGGACAGCATCTCTTTGCGTTTTAAATCGCCACCCAGCATCAGCATCGAGAAATCGGCAGACAACGCCAGACCATTACTCATCCGCGTCAGCTGTTTGTAGTACTGTGCGGTTTCACCACCGACTGGCGAGTTGTTCAGCAGTCCACCGGTCAGCCCCTGGAACAAGGCACCAAAGGTATTCCCCAGTGCAAAGCCGACGTGTTTCAGCAACAGTTCATCGAATTGTTTCAGGCCGGCTTCGCTATCCGGATTTGCCGCCGCTTCCAGCTCTTTTAATACGTATGGATGGCAGCGGGTTGCGCCCTGACCGAAGATCATCAGGTTACGGGTCAGAATGTTGGCACCTTCTACCGTGATAGAGATTGGCACGCCCATATAACCGTGTGCCAGGTAGTTTTTCGGACCACATTGGATAGCCCGGCCGGCATGGATATCAAACGAATCGTTCAGCAGTGTGCGTGACATTTCCGTCATGTGGTATTTGGCAATGGCGGTAACGACCGACGGGCTTAACTTCAGATCGATAGCTCCGGCAGTCATTACCCGCATCGCTTCTAAGCTATAGGTTAAGCCACCAATACGGCCTAATGATTCCTGCACGCCTTCAAACTTGCCAATCGACAGACCAAATTGTTGACGGACATAGGCATAAGCACCGGTCATCCGCGTGGCCAGATGGCCTGTGGCAGTGCCAAGTGCCGGCAGAGAAATACCGCGACCGGCTGACAGACATTCCACCAGCATACGCCAGCCACGACCGACATAAGCCGGGCCACCGATCACCCAGTCCAGCGGAATAAATACGTCTTTGCCGTAAGTCGTCCCGTTCATAAACGCCATATTCATCGGGAAGTGACGATCACCAATCAACACACCTTCATGCGAGGTTGGGATCAGCGCGCAAGTGATACCGATATCTTCTTTATCACCCAGCAGATTCTCCGGGTCATACAGCTTAAACGCCAGACCCAGCACACTGGCAACCGGTGCCAGCGTGATATAACGTTTGTCCCAGTTCAGCCGGATGCCGATGACTTCTTTGCCTTCGAACTGACCTTTACAAACCACGCCGTTATCCGGAATACCACCAGCATCTGAACCTGCTTCCGGGCCGGTTAATGCAAAACAAGGCACTTCTTTACCGGCAGCCAGGCCTGGTAACCAGCGTTCTTTCTGCTCTTGGGTGCCGTAATGCATCAGTAATTCGCCAGGGCCTAACGAGTTAGGGACCATCACGGTCACTGCGGCGGTTAAACTACGGGTAGCAATGCGCGACACGATCGTAGAGTTGGCAATCGCCGAGAACTCACGGCCACCATAGGTTTTGGGGATAATCATCGCGAAGAAGCCATTGGCTTTGATGTAGTTCCACACGTCTGTCGGCAGGTCGCGTTGTTCCTGCACGATTTTGTAATCGTCCAGCATTTTCAGCAGGGTTTCGACTTCGTTGTCGAGAAACGACTGCTCTTCAGCACTTAACTGGGGTTTTGGGATCTGATGCAGTTTCTGCCAGTCTGGCTTGCCTTTAAACAGTTCGCCATCCCACCAGACATCCCCTGCTTCCATCGCTTCGCGCTCTGTATCCGACAGTGGCGGCAGAATTTTTTTGAAAATAGCAAAGACTGGCTTAGTGATCAGGTTACGCCGGATATCGGTTACACCTAACACCACTGCCAGGGCAACGATGAGCACGAATAAAATCAACATAAAGTGTTCCTCAGGTCTGCAGGGTTAAACAGTTATTATTTATCGAAGTTTAAAACATCTATGCCGCTGACGGCGCAGCAATGCCGGCTGCCAGATATGGAATTAAGCGCTGGATCACGCCATCTATTTCAACGGTTTCATTAAAATCGGCCGCAGCTATATCTTTTAACGCTACATTCGATGCCATCGTGAATACGATGGTGCCGAGCGAAAAGTGCAAGCGCCAGAAGATTTCACTGGCGGGTAACGCCGGGCAGCTTTGTTGTACCAACAGCACGAATTTGTCGAGGGTACGGCCATAATGATGATTAAAGAACCAGCGCAAGTGGCCCTGTACATCGGTATAACCACGGCCAAGCAATTGCAAAAATGTGCTGGTGCCTTGTGGTTGCACTTGTCCCAGCTCCAGGAGCGGTTCGACAAACACCGACAACACCACAGTCAGTTGATTCGGCTGCTGCGCCGCCAACAACCGGTTAAATTCCTGATCCAATCGCGGCATAAGCACTGCGAGATAACGTTGCAGCACCGCCTGGATCAATTCTTTTTTTGAACCAAAATGGTAATTGACCGAAGCCAGATTCACTTCCGCCAGACTGGTGATCTGCCGCAGTGAAGTCGCACTGAAGCCAGTTTCAGCAAACAGCTGTTCAGCGGCTTCCAGAATTTTCAATTGTGTGCTTTGTTTATTGCTCATAAGCAGGCTTCAGATCTCAGCAAAAACCATTAACTGGTCTTATCAGTAACGAATTTAAACATCTGTTTGAAATGTACGTTTGAAATAATTTGAAGTCAAGCGACAACGGCGAAATAGCACTACTGCACTGTGAACGCGCTTGTTTAATGCGCAAAAAAAATCCCCCGGTTAAACCGGGGGATTTAATGTCAGCGTTTGTAGAATAACGCCGGGAAATAACTGCGCAGTGTTACTTCGCAAATACTTCCAGTAAAGTTGAAGTCCGGGCAGTACCTTTTGCATCATGCAGTGTCACGACACCCATGTAAGGTAATGCGCCAGCCACCAATTTTTTGGTAGAGACAGTGATCACGTTTGGACGACCTTTCACTGCACGGGTACTGGCAGTTAACGTACTGGTGGCTGTATTTGCCTTGTCAACAATCCAGTACGCCAGTGTGTAGTTCACTTTTGCCGCGCCTTTTAAATCACGGGCATGTGCCCAGACAATGTAAACGTCGCCGTTGTTTGCGTTATTTGCTGCTGCAGGATTACGCAACACGATGTCTTCATTGGCTTCTGCATTTTGTGATACTGCAACACTTGAGCAGCTCCACGCCACACAGCGATAAACATATAAATCGATATCTGGCGCCGGCAGATTCGTCAGTGCATTACGCAGTGAGAAACGAGCGACTTGAGTACCGGCAGGGACTGTCAGAATATGTGTGCCCAGTGTCGGCTCGTTAAAGCCGAAGGTTTTGTCCGGATCCTGCGTTGCTGTTGCAGCCGAACCGAACGCCTGTGACAGACCATACAGTTTACCCGATGTCACACCTGAATATGACATGTCAGCGGTGAAAGACACCCGGCCTGATGCCGCAGCGACCTGAGTCGTTAACGAACCTGGTGCAATGATCGCATCTGGTTCCATTGGTTTAACGACCAATGGACTACGAACGTTGTGCACGCCGTCGGTCAAAGTCAGGCTACCAAATGCCCACTTGTTCAGCGCAGCACTGCCGTTTGGCGTTAAGGTCAGAGCGTATACCGCCTTGCCATTTGCCGGTACGTCAAGACTGCTGGCTTCTGCCAGCTGACCTGCTGCATTGAGCGTTTTAAATACCACATCAACACCTGCCGGAGCCTGGATGACCGGGCGATAGTTGGCATTACTGCCACCTACGTTAGTCACGACACGGACCACAGTTTTAGCGGCTTTCAGTTGCGATACTGAAATCGACGGGTAGTTCAGCTGAGTCGCATCTGTCGGATAACCAGCAGCAACATAAGCCGCACAGTCATAACCTGAGGCACTTTTCACGAACGCCGAGTTACCGATCCCACACAGGAAGGCATAATAATCCAGCGCACTGGCGTCATACACCAGACCTGGATCCATTGCTTTGACCGGTGCAGCATGGCCGGCACCGAAATCAAACGGGTCAGCCATTACTGACGAGCTGGCTTTGGTCACGCTTTGGTGAGCAGTCGTCATCAAGGCCGATTTCACCATGGCAGGTGTCCAGTCCGGATGTTGTTCAATCAATAACGCGGCCATACCGGCAATATGTGGGCTCGACATTGAAGTCCCGGACATAAAGGTAAAGTCATTGCCTTGTGGCTTGGTGAATGTTGTTGGCGTTGCCGCAGCCAGCACGTTAACACCAGGCGCTGTGATATCCGGCTTCAGAATGTCATAAGAGGCTTTATTTGGACCTTTTGACGAGAAATCTGCCATCGCGTTGCTGACATAGTTCGGGTCCATCGTGATATTGACTAAGCCACCACCGTTGATCGCATTGGCGATATTGGTACCGTCTGACAGACTGACCATCACACCCGGGATCGTTGGACCGCCGACAACAGAACCACCCATCGCGATAGGATTACCGACGGCATTGTTATACGCCAGAATCGCTTTTGCACCGGCATTTTGCGCGTTCAGAACTTTATCAGCGAAACCACAGGTACCCCGTTGGATCAACACAATTTTGCCTGCAACATCAGCAGCATTGGTCAATGGAGTACATCCCAGTGCCGGCTGTGCAACCACAACATTGGCAGTGACAGCACCGGTCACACTCAGTGGTTTTGTTACTGTGCCTTCAATCGCCGTTTGTTTAGTCACTGGCAGGCCACTGTTGACGCCAATTGAATTAACCGAGAAGCCAGAAGCAGCAACACTGACAACCCATGGGGCTGGTGTGCCGACGGTTTCAATTGCGTTGTTGGCGCCGTCGTTACCGGCTGAGACTGACACTAAAACACCAGCCTGAGTTGCACGCAGTTTTGCCGCCACAGAGATGGTGGTCAAATCAGTGCGGCTACCGCCGATGGAGTAGTTGATGACGTCAACGCCATCAGCGACTGCCGCATCAATAGCGGCCATAGTATCGCCGTAGAAACAACCACGTTCCTGCGCCCCGGCCGGCGACACGTAATCGCTGTTCCAGCAGGCTTTGTACATTGCAACACGGGCCCGTGGCGCCATACCGGTGATATTGCCATAGCTCTGCCCGCCGATAGTGGCTGCAACATTCGCATTACCAGCCGCTGTACTGGCTGTGTGGCTGCCGTGACTGTCGGCATCGCGTGGCGAAATAAACTCGCCTGGTTGAATCGCATATACAGACTGGAAAGAATCTTTGAAATAACGTGCGCCAATCAGTTTGTTATTACAGGCAAAATCCGCATCTTCACCTTTATCACAAGTGCCTTTAAACCGGGCCAGTGGTGCATATGAGCCATCGTCGGCAAAGCTTGGATTGGCTGGCGAAATACCGGTGTCAACAATACCAACAATAATGTCTTCGCCTTTGATACCCAATGTATGCTGACCATCAGGACCAGTCAGGCCAAGCAGTGCCGGTGTGCGCGAAGTGGTGACTTGTTCAGGTTTATCTTCCCAAACTCCGACAACTTCAGGATGCATCCGCAGCTGAGACGCTTGTTCTGCCGACATCCGTGCAGAAAAACCGTTAAATGTGTGGGTGTAAGAATAAATCAGACCGGTATTGCTGTACTGACTAGCCAGTTTTTCCTGCAGTTGTTTTAAGCCGGCATTGTAAGCAACAATTTGCGGATTGGTACTGTCGTACAGGTTCAGCGCTTTGCCAACCGGTGCAGTATTCGGGGTCAACTGACCTAAATCAGCGGCTTTTTCTACACCTGATTTACCAACCAGTTGCACGATGTAAGTCGCGATTGCCTGAGATTCAGCTGGGGTTGTCAGTTTGTTCGTGTCGATTTTCACTTCATAACCAGCAGCCTGAACAGCGGTCGTCTGACAGACGGCGGCGATAGCAAGTGCCAGCACACTGAAACGTGAGCATTGCAGATATTTCATTTATATTCTCCGGATTTTCCGTCATCAACTGATTTTCTTGTCACACCGGCTGTAATTGTCATTCGGTTGTCATGCGTCGCCTGTATCTTCATGGCGGCTCTGAAAACGTCATTTAACAGTCACTGTAAATTTTTTAGACACTCTTTGACGGTGACTAAATTTCACAATTAATTACATTTGTAGTGTTGACGTAGCTTTACAGCTTTTTTGTTAACAATTGACTTCGGTTTTATTTTAATTATTTTGTAAATTTTTTTGACAATCAATATAACCCGCGCGGGCTTATGCAGCCTGACGACGACGTAGCATCAAGCCAGCAAAACCCAGTAATAACAAGGCGGCTGAAGCGGGCGCGTTGACAGCTGTTGAACCACTGGTCAGTAGTGTATCGTCTGTAAAGATCACAGATGCTGGATCATCGTATGCTTTGCTGGCATCGCGTAAGTCATAAAAGGCAATGTCCAGGGCACCATCATGAAAGCCAAAGAAATTGTATTGATTGTTGAAGTCGCTGACGTCAAAGGTCAGGAAACTGAAACCGGCATATAAATTATCGATGTCAAATTCGGCTTCGAACAGAGGTGCTGGTGTCGCTACGTCGGTACCAAACAGTTTGAAACTGCTCCAGCCATAGGCTTTGTAGATACTGCCAGACCATTGTACTGCCTGGGTTGGGTCAACAACCAACTGACCAAACAGCACCAGACTGTTGTCAGCATTTTTGCCCCAAAAATCCTGTTTGATCACCAGACCTGCATGGGCAGGGGTCAGTGCTGTAGCCGCCGCAATGGCCAAACCAAACATCGTCATCAACATTTTCTTAAACATGGTTACCTCTGAATTTAAGGAAGGATTTTATTTTTTATGGTAGTCATTTTTGACTGCAAAACTGTAAGCATATACGGTGCCATGAATTAACGATTTTGTTGCATTCTGTCTCATCGGTTAAATTTTCGACTACTTCAGCGCTGTCTCAGCGATTCTATGACCGGACATTGATCTGTCTTTGATAAATGCAGCTGGTGAGGCGGGGTTGAATTGGTTTAAAATACCGCCCCATTTTCGCCAAGGTATAAAGAAACATGTCGCAACCTAAAGTTGGTTTTGTCAGTCTGGGCTGTCCCAAGAACCTGGTAGATTCTGAGCGGATCCTGACGCAGCTCAAAATCGAAGGCTACAACATAGTCCCAAGCTACGACGACGCTGAACTCGTGATCGTCAATACCTGCGGTTTTATCGACAGTGCCGTGCAGGAATCGCTGGACACTATCGGTGAAGCACTGGCAGAAAATGGCAAAGTCATTGTGACCGGCTGCCTCGGAGCCCGTGAAGACGAAATCCGGCAGGTACATCCGAATGTACTGGGCATCACCGGGCCACACGCCTATGAAAATGTGTTGAGCCAGGTCCATCAGTTTGTGCCTAAACCTAAATACGACCCTTTCCTGCAGCTGGTGCCGGATACTGGCGTGAAACTGACACCGAAGCATTACGCTTATTTAAAAATTTCCGAAGGCTGCAACCATCGCTGTACTTTCTGCATTATTCCATCGATGCGCGGTGACCTGGTCAGCCGCCCTATCGGTGAAGTGCTCGATGAAGCACAACGGCTGAAAAATGCCGGCGTTAAAGAATTGCTGGTGATCTCGCAGGACACCAGCGCTTACGGTGTCGACGTCAAGCACCGCACCGGTTTTTGGAACGGTGCGCCGGTGAAAACCTCCATGCAGTCATTGTGTGAAGCATTATCCGACATGGGGATTTGGGTACGTTTGCATTATGTCTACCCTTACCCGCATGTCGACGATGTGATCCCGCTGATGGCTGAAGGCAAGCTGTTACCTTATCTGGACATTCCTTTCCAGCACGCCAGCCCACGCATCCTGAAGCTGATGAAAAGACCAGGCCAGGCCGAGCGCACTTTAGAGCGCATCAAGAAATGGCGCCAGATTTGCCCTGAGCTGACTATCCGCTCCACCTTTATTGTCGGGTTCCCGGGTGAAACTGAAGAAGAATTCCAGGAATTACTGAATTTCCTCGAAGAAGCGCAACTCGATCGCGTTGGTTGCTTTAAATACAGCCCGGTTGAAGGCGCAAAAGCCAACGAACTGCCGGACCCGGTGCCGGAAGAAGTCAAAGAAGACCGTTACCACCGCTTTATGGCCACCCAGCAAAAAATCAGTGCTGCCCGTTTGCAGGCTAAAATTGGCCGCACCATCGACGTGCTGATAGATGAAGTGGACGACGAAGGCGCCATTGGCCGCAGTTTCGCTGACGCACCGGAAATTGACGGCGCCGTTTACTTAAACGGTGAAACCAGCTTAAAACCAGGTGACGTGATCAAAGCTGTCGTTGAAGAAGCGGATGAATACGACCTGTGGGCGAGCCGCGTGCAGTAATACAGCAACAGTTGCTTTGGATACCAACAAAAAACCGCCGGAAGGCGGTTTTTTGTTGGTATCCATGTTGCACCGTCCCCTTTCAGCGTCGGGCCCGAAATGGTTGTTCAGCCCATGGCTGGTGCTCTAAAGCTTCTAACAATTCATTAATTTCATCGGCGTCCAGTGCCACTTTGCGAAAATGCGAGATTAACGCGTCCCGGTTATAGCCTTGCGCCTGATAGCGCTGTGCAGTTTCCAAATGGATTTTCTTGACGAACTCTGAGGTCATAGGTCCGACTCCTGTTGGCTGTAGGGATATCAAATCCTGCCTAAGCGCTGGTTATTTTTCAAGCATAAATCAGCAGAAGTTACTAAGCCTCTGGATCTTAACAGGATCTATTTTTAAAAACCCTGAAACAGCTCAAAACCCAACGGGCCTGCCTGATACTGCGGCAATTCCCGTGCGGGCCAGATCGGACTTTCAAGCGCGCCCTGCACTAATAACTTGTTGTAAGGATGCGCCAGTGGATCAAGCAGAAATGCCTGTGGATCAAACCAGGCCGCTTCTGCAATTTCACGTTGATCTGCAAGAACATCGGTTTGCTGACTGCTAAGCTTGGCGACCAGATACAGATTGGATGCACCAAACTGGCCCTGATGGTGATGCCGCATCGCAAACCAGCCTTGAAACACCGCAACAACGCCGGTCTCTTCCAACACTTCCCGCTGCAGCGCCTCGACAAAATGTTCCTGCGTTTCCACCATACCGCCCGGCAATTTAAAATAAGCCGGCTTTTTGCCCGGTAATGGCCATTCACGTACCAGTAAAATCTGGCCAAGCTGATTAAACACGGCTGCGCCTACACCAATACTATGTGTGGCCGCCAACGGCAGATAAGCGTCAGGCTGCAGGCGTTTAACCAGCGTGATGTTGTCGCCTTGCACATGGTGATAGCTAAAACCATGTTGCAACGCTGGCGCGATAAAAGCGGTTTCTGTGGCGTTTAACGTCAGCCAACACAATTTATAGCTGTCCGCCAGCGGCGGAAGTTCGTGCTGTAGCCATCGCGCGAAAGTGTCAACACTAATCCCTGCCTGATGGAGCATGCCGCCAGCCAATACAGCGGCACCATATGGATTTGTTGCCAGCATTGCAGTTATCACCGGAATAACACCTTTTCCCGCTGGAACCAACTGACACAAAACGCAATCAGTACGCCAGCCAGTACCACTGTGGACGCAATCACCAGCGTTAAGATCCCCATATCGATGGTGCCTTTCACCAGCTCTTTAATGCACAAGGAGATATTGGTCATTGGAATTAATGCGGTTTTCCAGTTCAGTTCCACCCCCGGCAACAGCGCCAGCGCCAGTGGTACAAACACCAGAATACTCATCGGGCCGATGTAATTTTGTGCTTCTTTAAAGCTGCGGGCATAAATCGATAGTGACAACAACGCGCTGGCAAAAATCATTGTCAGCGGAATTAACATTGCAAGGATCAGCATCAAATCGCCGAAACCAAGCGCTGACATCGCCTTAGCGACCACATCAACCCCCGCCAGCGAGCCAATCAGATAACCCCAGCCACCAAAACTCAACACGGTGATCAATGCAGTGGCCAATCCTGTAGTCAAAACCGTCAAAAATTTACCCAGCACCAGGCTGCTGCGACTGATAGGGCAAATTAACAAGGTCTCCAGCGTACCACGTTCTTTTTCACCAGCACCGATATCAATCGCCGGGTAAGAGCAACCCATAAAGCATAACGGCACCAACAGATAAGCAATCCAGCCGCCCAGTTTCTCACCCAGATTTTCGCGGTTTTCCGCGCTGGACACTTTGTTGATCTGCACCGGTTCTACTATTGCATCAACCTGTTTACCGGTCACACCGACCGCCTCCAGCCGGGCCAGCTGCAGCTGGCGGCTATAGTCTTTCACCACATCTTTGAGATAGTTGCCGATTAAATCCAGCACTGGCGCTGTGTTATAAATCACCGTCCACTGGCTTTGCACCAACTCGGTTGAGCTGGCTGCAAAATCGGCAGGAATAATGACCGCAAGATCAAACTGGCCAGCACGAATGGCCTGACGCAATGCTTCAGGCTCGGTCAATTCTGTCGGGACCTGCTTAAAATTCTTGTGGTAAAACAGCTGTTCTGCAAAAGCCGGCGCTTTATCGGCATTGATAATGACGTATTTGTGCTCTTCAGCCTGCGCACTTGCAGTAACATTCGCCGCCACCAGACCAAGCAAACCAAAAATCACCGGGAAAATCAGCACCGGCAGCAAGATCACAAACATTAAAGTCTTGCGGTCCCGACTCAGCTCCAATAATTCTTTCAGATACACTTGCCACATCAGACTGACTCCTGCTTGATCACCGACATAAACGCCTGGCGTAAATCGCCGTCTGCGCTTAACTGGCGAAATGCCGCTAAGCTTCCGTTAAAGGCACTGATCCCTTGGTTAATCACCACCACGCGGTCACACAGACTGTTGACTTCATCTAAATGATGCGTCGAGAAGATCACCGGAGTGCCGGCCATTTTTAACGCACGGATAAAATCCAGCACCGTTTGTGTTGTCATAATATCGAGGCCCGTGGTTGGTTCATCCAGTACCACTAATGCCGGGGAATGGACGACCGCACGTGCAATGGCAGTTTTTTGCTTCATACCGGAAGACATCAGCTCGGCGCGACGACTGGCAAAGCTATGCATATCCAGCAGTGTGAACAACTCGTCGATACGACGACGCAAAGCAGCTTCGGTCATACCATGCAGGCGGGCAAAATATGCGACGTTTTCAAAGGCCGTCAGCCGGCCGTACAACCCGGTACTGCTGGATAAAAAACCGATGTGACGGCGTGCCAACACAGGCTCACGCAGCACATCTTTGCCATCGAGCAAGATCGCACCGGCATCCGGCTTTAATGCTGTGGATAACATGCGCAGCGTGGTGGTCTTGCCGGCACCATTGGGTCCTAGCAGGCCGATCACTTCCCCGTTTTCGCAATTAAAACTGACATCACGAACTGAACAAAAACTGCGACCGGTATAACGCACATCCTGTAATTCTGCTTCACTAAGCTTCTGGCCGCTTGTAAGCGCAAAAGCTTTTGCCAGCTGACGGATCTCAATCATATTTTTTTAGTTTCCCTGTGCGAGTGCAGCATCACTAATCATTGGCAGACAGTTGCCGTTTTGGCCGGAAGTAACTGATATCCTGATAAAAAGCTGCAGTCTGCAAATCCTGATACCAACCGGGAATGCCCAGCAGTGGCAAAGGACTCATCTGCTGCCGAAAATCAGTTAACGTGAATTCTGCAATTTGTTTACTTAATGCAGTATCAACGAAATCAAGTTGTTGCTGCAATGACCAATCGCAAAATTCCGTCGGCACCGACAATGGCCACAATTTCGCCGTCAGGCCGATAAAGGGCCGGGTCAGCATTTCATAGTTGGCATGACCAAA
Organism: Rheinheimera sp.; assembly: GCA_034519945.1. Classification (GTDB taxonomy): domain Bacteria; phylum Pseudomonadota; class Gammaproteobacteria; order Enterobacterales; family Alteromonadaceae; genus Pararheinheimera. Next base: position 81,427 of record JAXHNX010000031.1, on the reverse strand, counting down.
AATCAACGGAGTCACCCCGTTGCCGTGATACCAGCGCTGCCGTTCTGACCAGAAAGCCTGCAGCCATTGATGCGCGCGCAATGCCTGCACCAGATCCTGCTGCTCTGGCGGGCATAATAACAACACACCACATTCGTCAAACAACGTCAGCTGGTGGCGTAGTGCTGAACGGTTTTTACTGCCGTGCAAAGCGATTTCGCTGAGGTGCCGCTGATTCAGCGCTTGCTTGCTATTGGGAAACAACGTCCAGATACAGGCACCAAACAAATCATGCCAGTTGTCAATACGGGTCGGCACTTGCTGGGTCTCAGCAATAAACACTTCGTAGTATCGCGGGTCATGCTGGCACGTCGCCGGATCCACAAAGCCCATCACACAGTCTGGGTGCAACCGTTGTAGCCAGTCAGTCAGCAACGCCGGGGCTGGGAAATTTGCTTGTTCAGCCAGCGGCAAAGCGGCGCACAGCCACCGGTATGCCGGATGATCGCAAAGGATTTGCGCATCCCATTGCTCTGGCGCAACAAAACGTTGATTTTTCGCAGTTATCATCTTTTTGTCCGCACCACTGAAAGGCTCCAGGCCAGGTTACTTTGCAAAAAGCGGTAAAAAGCGCTTGCAATTTCTACCCATGCTGGCAGAGTCAGGGTGGTACGTCTAAACGTACATACTGCCAAATGAAATGATTTTTTTCGGATTAACCAATACGGAGTTTTTACCATGTGTTCGATATTTGGGGTGCTTGACATCAAAACGGATGTTAAAGCGTTGCGTCAGCAGGCGCTACAGTTATCTAAGTTATTACGCCACCGCGGTCCCGACTGGTCTGGGGTCTGGAATGATAATAATGCCATTCTCGTGCATGAGCGTCTGGCGATTGTAGATACTGAAAACGGTGCGCAGCCGCTGATTAACCCAAATCGAAATCACATTCTGGCAGTGAATGGTGAGATTTATAATCACAAGAATTTAGAAAAGAATTTAACCGTTGATTACAGCTTCCAGACCAAATCGGACTGCGAAGTGATCCTGCCGTTGTACCTGGAGCACGGCGCTGAGTTTGTCGACCAGTTACAGGGCATGTTCGCTTTCATTTTGTATGATGCCGAACAACAGCGTTACCTGATTGCGCGTGACCACATCGGTATCATCCCGTTGTACTACGGTTATGATGAGCACGGTCAGCTGTATGTCGCGTCAGAGTTAAAAGCGCTGGTACCAGTCTGTAAACAAATGCAGGAATTCCCGCCAGGCCATTATTTTGATTCCAAAGTTGGCAAACTGGTGAAATATTATCAGCGTAGCTGGATGAGTTATGACGCCGTCAAAGACAATCCGGCTGATTTAGCTGAATTAAAAGCTGCACTGGAACAGTCGGTGAAGAGTCATCTGATGTCTGACGTGCCTTATGGCGTGTTGTTATCTGGCGGGCTGGATTCCAGTTTGATTTCGGCCATTACGCAACAATTTGCCCGTAACCGGGTGGAAGATGACGGCGCGTCTGAAGCCTGGTGGCCACGTCTGCATTCTTTTGCTGTGGGCTTACCAGGATCGCCGGATTTAAAAGCGGCCCGCACTGTGGCGGATGCCATCGGCACTGTGCACCATGAAGTGAACTTCACTGTGCAAGAAGGCATCGATGCGCTGCGCGATGTGGTGTATTTCCTCGAAACATACGATGTCACTACTATTCGCGCCTCGACACCGATGTATCTGATGGCACGGAAAATCAAAGCGATGGGCATCAAAATGGTGCTGTCCGGTGAAGGTTCAGATGAGATTTTCGGTGGATATCTGTACTTCCACAAAGCGCCGAATGCTCAAGAATTCCACGAAGAAACATTGCGTAAACTGGACCGGCTGCACATGTTCGACTGCAACCGCGCCAACAAAGCAATGTCAGCCTGGGGCATTGAAGCCCGGGTGCCATTCCTCGACAAACATTTTATGGATGTGGCGATGCGGTTAAACCCACAAGCCAAAATGTGTGGCAATGGCAAAATGGAAAAACACATCCTGCGCGAGTCTTTTGAGGGACTGCTGCCAAAAGAAATTTTATGGCGGCAAAAAGAGCAGTTCTCCGACGGCGTTGGGTACAGCTGGATTGACAGTTTAAAAGCCTTTGCTGAAAAAGAAGTGTCGGATCAACAAATGGCGACTGCCAGCTTCCGCTTCCCGGTCAATACGCCGGATACCAAAGAAGGTTATTTATATCGGACCATCTTTGAGGAACATTTCCCGCATCCGGCCGCAATTGCCTGTGTGCCCGGCGGCAAATCAGTCGCCTGCTCCACCCCGGAAGCATTAGCCTGGGATGCCAAAATGGCGCAACTGACCGACCCATCGGGCCGCGCCGTGCGCGATGTGCACGAACAAGGTTATTAAGTCGATAAAACAACCCCGGCCTTGTGCCGGGGTTGTCTTTTGTCTGCCTGATCGGCGCAGTTCCGCTGAATTTCGTCGCAGTCCTGCATTCACTTCTCTCTCTGCTGTATTCCAGCTGGCGAATTTCTGCTAGATTAGCCGCTTTGTTGTCAGAGCCGCCTGCAGTTATTCCAACTGACGCACTGTTGAGAGCACCATGAATCTGTTTGTCAAATCTCTGTATTGTTTTGTTTTTATTGCCATTTATATACCAGCAGTCAACGCCAGTCAGGCCTTAACCGGTTTATGGATCACCGATTTACAGGGCCAGAGTCTGGCCGACCCACAAACATCAGGCCTGACCTGGTGGAACGGCGAGCTGTTAAGCATTGGCGATCAAAGCGCAGCTCCAGATCTGCGCATGAAAATTTTCCGCATCGCCGCAGATACCGGCCGTTTTATCACGGCGCCGATCCCTATTACCCTGTCAGATGAAGTGCGCAAAAGCTGTTTTGGTGACTATCTGGCGAATTCGCCCGATTTGGAAGCTCTGACCTGGGACCGGATAGACAATCAGACATTGATCACTGTGACTGAAGATGCCAGCCGCGCCCAACTGAGCCCTGCCTGTGCACGCAAGTTTTCCCAAACCAATTCAACCTCTTATCCAACGTTGTTGCTGAAGATCAGTATTGATGCTGCATTAACGCGCGCTCAAATCACTGCAGTGCGGCCGGTGCAGTTCCCGGCGGATGCAAATGTTGGCAATTTACCGAATGATGGCATTGAAGGCCTGGCGGTTGATGATCACCAGAATCTGTATCTTGGCCTTGAGAAGAACATGGCCGGTCTGCCTGCCATATTTAAAACCCGGCTGACGCCAGATTTCTGGACGCGGGACAATTTTATTAAAGTCATTGATGCCAATCTGACTTTGCCGGATCTGGACGACCGCGGCCATCCGATTAATGACCTCGATTTTATGCCAAGTCCGGTGCCGGGCCATCCCGGTTATCTGATTGCTGCAGCACGCAATGACGATGAGTTATGGGTGTTTGACCTGACCAACCGGGTACGGCCTTTTGTCCAGCCATTACAGTTCTTTGTTGGCACGGACAACTCCGGATTATGTCCGGTGTACGAGCGAGTCGTACAAACCGCGCTAGAAGGCGTTGCCGTGCACGGCCAGACGTTATATCTGGCAAACGACCCCTGGAAACAACATTACCCGGACAATGTGCAATGTGAAGTCAATACACCGCATTTTCTGAAAATGGCGCCGCTGCTATTTCAAATGCCGTTGGATCCGCGTTGGTTCACCCTGAGCCGTTCCCAAACCACACCGGCATTGCCGGGGATCAGTGGCATGGCGCAAATTGAGCCAGACCGCTATCTGGTCGTACAGGATAAAAAAATCGCCAATCCCGGTGAGCGTTTAGGTGTATTGCAGGTTTTTGCCGACAAGGCGCCGCGTTATCAGCCGATCCCCGTCAGTAACTGGCCGGAAGATCAGATGTCAAATGACCTGGAAAGCGCTTGTGCCCTACCCGGTAGGCCAAATGAGTTTTTAATTGCTGAATCCGGCAGCTGGCAAGGTGAGTTTGGCCGCTTGTTCCATATCCAGCTATTACAGACCAGTTATGCCCGCGTTCTGGCCAGTTATCCGTTGCCGGTATTGTCAGACAATAACCCGCTACAACAAGGTGACCAATTTGAAGGGTTGGTTTGTGCACAAAAAGCGGCGAACCGCTATTTATTGGTGTTAGGTGAGCGCGGTGGCGAACAACGTCGCGGCAGTCTGGTGCACGGCGATTTTGATATCGCTGCCGGGCAAATTTTATGGGCACCACAGCGTTTAACCGTGTTGCCGCCAATGCCGGATCAGAATGAACCGTTTCAGCGTGATATCGCTGATCTCTATCTGGAATCGAATGTGCTTTGGGCCAGCGCCGTACGCGAAGCCGGGCCGGCCGGTCCGTTCAGTTCCTTTATCTATCAGGTGGCACTGGTAGACCCTCAGGCCGCCGAACCGGTCAGGTTGTTTGCTTCGAGCCGGATCTTCTGGCAGTTAGATGGTCTGAAAGTTGAAGGTCTGGCGGCACCGAGCCCTATGCTGCCGGGCTCCAGCCTGTCGATTGGCAGCGAAGATGAGAAACTTGGTGGTATCTGGCGCTCGTTGTTTGCGCCGGCCGGCCAGCGTCCACAGATCCCGGTCATACCCGCCCATAACTCAGTTGAGCCGGCCAAACCGGTTGGATCTGTCAAAACCGGAGTGAAACCCTGATGTCAGCACAACAACCGAAAAATCCATTACATGGTTTTACTTTGCAACAGATCCTTGAATTACTCCTTGAACAGAATGGTGGCTTCGCCGGTCTGGCAAAACAAGTCAAACTAAACTGTTTCACCAAAGACCCGAGCATCAACTCCAGTCTGAAATTTTTGCGCAAAACACCGTGGGCCCGGACTGAAATCGAACAACTGTTTATCCGCCAGCGCTTATATCAAAAAGCCGACCAGGCCTAATCACTCCGGCGCAGGGGCCACGGCGACTTTTCGTCGCCGTTTCGGCTGGATCAACGCCCACGAATTATCAATTTGCCGTTTGATTTCATTGACCGGCACTGTCCCATTCAGCAATACCGTATTCCAGTGTGTTTTATTCATGTGATAGCCGGGTGTCACCGCGGCAAACAGCTGGCGTAACATCACGGCTTCGGTTGGGTCCGCTTTGAGATTGATCCGGGCCAACGCGTCTTTTTCTGTCAGGATCGCAAAAATCTTGCTCTGCGATTTGTACACGTAGATATCTGGTCCAAACGGGAAATCTTCGACGCTGCCGGGTTGTTCCAGACAATAAGCGCGTGCCGCACTAAAAGCAAAACTCATCAATTAACCACCATCATACTTTAAACTGGCCAACTGTCAGACCCAGCTCATTGGCAAGGCCAAGCAGACTCTGAGTGTTGTGCGCCACTTCACTGATCGCAGTGCTGTTTTCTTCCGCGGCAGCGCTCAGACTCGAAACACTGCGGGCTAAGGTTGCACTGACACTGGTTTGTTCTTCAGCAGCGGTGGCAGTTTGCGCCATCAAGCCTTTAAGCAACTGCAGACGTTCATTAATCTGGCTGACCTGCCCCAACATTTGCTCCGCTTCTGTTTTGGCGCTATTGGCAATGTCGGCACATGCATCACTACTGCCCGATAAATGGGCGGAAATTTGCAAAATGCCCTGGATCACCTGTGCAATATCACGTGTCGCTACTTGTACTTTTCCGGCGAGCTGGCGGACTTCATCGGCAACAACTGCAAAACCCCGGCCTTGTTCACCGGCCCGAGCTGCCTCAATCGCAGCATTTAACGCCAGTAAGTTGGTTTGATCGGCGATTGCCGTGATCACTGCAACCACTGATGCAATCTTCTGACTGTCCTGATCGAGCTGACTGACCTGAACACGCATCTGATCAAAGGCACCGATGGTGCGGTCTAAGCCTGCACTGACATGGCCAATCGTCTGGTTCAGCGCTGTCGCATTATGCTGACAACCATTGACCTCGTCTGCCGCTTTCACCGTATTGCTGCCGATTTCAGCCGCCGCATAACTCATTTCTTCGACCGCTGTCGCCAGCATTTCGGTCTCGCGGGCTTGTAGTTGCATGCTGCCATCTGCCTGAGTCATCGCCGCCGAGTTAGCCGCAGCCGCCATTTCCAGTGCATGGCCGACCCCTACCAGCTGCTTGACGATCTGGCGCAGTTGCTGCTGCATCCGACCTAACCAGCCCATCAGACTGGACGACGTTTTCGCTTGCAGCGCCATGGTTAAATCACCATTGGCAATCACACTGGTCAGATGGACCATTTCAGCCGGTTCGCCACCCAACGGATTTAACACAAAACCAGTAACCAGTTTCGCTACCAAGACAGCTGCGCCAATAGCCACCACAATCACTAACAAACCAATCCACAACATGCGCTGTGCAGGTGCTGCGATCTCCGCCACATCAACTTCAGCCAGCAATGCCCACTGCAAACCAAATGCATCCACCGGTGCAAAAGCCGAAACAACCGGATTGCCATTATAATCATTGATGTACATTAAGCCGGATTGGCCTTTTAGCGCTGCGTCAGCTGCTTCTGTGGCCACGCCGTGGGTACTGACAGCACCTGCAAACGAAGCCCGCACTGTGCGATTGTGGCTATCTAAATAAGAATCCGACCTCATGCGTTGGTCCGGCCCCACCAGATAACTTTCACCAGTCTGCCCCATCCCTTCGCGGACCTGCATCACAGCGTTAATTTTGTCGATGGAAAGTTGTACTGCTATCACGTATTGCTGACGACCAATCTCCAGGCTTTTTGCCATAAATGCTGCGGGCTCACCTTTAGAAGGCGCATATGGCTGGAAGTCTTCCAATACGACCTGATGTGACTGTGTACGTGAGCGTTGAAACACTTTCGCTAAATTGGAGTTGGCGTAGGGGCCGTTGATCAAATTTGATTGAAAATCAGCTTCACGCGCGGCGCTATAAACCACCTGACCATCAGGCGCGATGACAAACACATCATAAAAGCCAAGTTCAGTACCAATCGCCTGTAATGAACCGTGTAGCGCTAACGGCTGTTCCGGCTGAAAACCAGCGGCAACGACTGCGCCGACCGTATTTAAACCTGCGGCAAAATCCTGAAACATCGCTTCGATCTGACGCTGTTTGATTTCGCGCACAGCAGTCAACTTCGCTTCGGCCTCACTGAATAATTCAGCTCGGGCCAACAGAGTAACAATGAAGGTGGCAACAATTAATGGAATTAAAGCGGTGACCAGACTTATCAGTCTGATTTTAGTGGTGAAGCGCATATCCACACATCCTTATGGCTGAAGCAAAACCGGAACGCAAAACGCGTTGTTCTACAAAGATATACAAGGTTTTTTTATTTGCAACTTTTACTCAGCATCCAGTAACTTTCTGCTGATAATTGCGCCAGTCTGGCGCAGACACAACAAAAAGCCCGCTGATAGCGGGCTTTAGTTGTAAAAATTACTGACTATTTTGCTGTATGCTGTTTCATCCAGCTGAAGATCTCGTTATACCAACGCTCCGCATTAGCTGGTTTCATAATCCAATGATTTTCATCCGGAAAAATCACCAGCCGGGATGGGATAGCTTTACGTTGCAACGTAGTAAAAGCACCCAGACCTTGAGCGTATGGCACGCGGTAGTCTTTCAGGCCATGAATAACCAACATTGGTGTTTTCCAGTTGTCGACAAAAGCAGCCGGATTAAACTTCTGATAATCCGCAGCTTTATCCCAGACCGGGCCACCCATGTCATGTTCCGGAAACCACAGTTCTTCGGTACTGCCATAGAAACTTGGCATATCAAATAAACCAGCATGGGTCACCAGACATTTAAAGCCATCAGTCCAGTTGCCGGCGATCCAGTTCATCATAAAACCGCCATAAGACGCGCCTAAAGCACAGGCGTTATCTTTATCCAACCATGGTTGCTGTTCTGTAACAAACGCCAGGCCTTTTTTTAAATCTTCCAGTGGTTTACCGCCCCAATCCCGGGCAATTGCATCGGTAAACGCCTGGCCATAACCGGTCGAGCCATGGAAATCGATCATCACCACGCCATACCCCTGCGCCGCCCATAATTGCGCATTCCACCGGGTATTAAACATATTACCGAAGCTACCTTGTGGGCCACCGTGCACGATAAAGGCAATCGGATATTTTTTACCGGCTTCAAAATTCCACGGTTTCATCCAGTAGCCATAGACGGTTTCGTCATTAGCGCCCGGGAAACTGAATTGTTCAAATTCCGCAAGTTGGATATCTTTCAGAGTCAGCGCATTCACCTGCGTCAACGGATAAGCTTCACCGCCGGTATTTTTCAGCTGATAGATATCCGCCGGTGCATTGAGCTGGTGGTTAGTGAAAAACACATTGCTGCCACGCACGGATACATCACCTGCACTGCCGTTACTATAGACTTTACTGACTTCACCAAAGGCGTGGTCGATGGCAAAAATACCTTTTTGGCCTAAATCCTGCGCGGTCACATAGACAGTGCGGTTGTCCGGCGCGAAGACATAATCGTCAATCGAGCGATCCCACTGCGGCGCCAGCTCTTTACGCTCGCCAGTGACTAAATCTAGTAAAATCAACCCAAACCGGTCAGCTTCATAGACTGGTTTTTTCATCGCAAGGTAAGCCATATAACGGCCATCGCCGGAGAATTTTGGTTTGGCATCCCAGGCCGGATTATCTTTGGTCAGATTGATTTTCTGACCGCCATTCAGTGACACCTGAAAAATATCAAAATTGGTATGCCAGCTTTGGTCAACGGCAGGGATTTTGGCACTGAACACCAGATTTTTACTGTCCGGCGTAAAAGCCGCTTCGCTGGTGCCCGCAACATCAGTGTCCCATTCGGGCATTAGATCTTTGGCATCTTTGATGGCGGCTTCAGCAATATCTGCCACGAAGAAGTGCGTTTTCAGCCCGTCTTCCCAGGTATCCCAATGCCGAACCATCAACGAGTCATAAGCAGTGGCACTGTCTTTTTTCTCTGTGGTTGCTTTGTTATGTGCGACGGTACAGGCCAGGTCTTTACAGCCCGGTTTCACGTCCAGCGTCAGCACTAACTTTTTGTCGTCGGCCGACACCATGTAACCCTGCACGTCAAGTGGCAGATCGGTTAGTTGCCGGGCTTCGCCGCCGGTCAGTGGCAAACGCCACAGTTGACTGGAGCCCGAACGATCGGCCAAAAAGTATAAAGCGCTGCCGTCGGCGTTAAATCGTACATCATGCTCGCGACCGGCGCTTTCGGTCAGGCGACGGACTTTGTTGCCATCCTGCACATCCAGCAGGTACAAATCAGCGGTCGTATCCGCTGGCGCCAGGCCACCATTTTTCTGGCCATACACCACATACCGGCCATCTGGTGATACCTGAACGTCGTAAATTTTGTTCAGTTTATTTAAGTGTTCAATGGTTAAATTGGTTTTTGCCTGTGCGCCCGCTGCCATCAGCAGTGCACTGACCAGAATTCCCCAAGCTTTCATCTGGATACTCCGTTGTTGCAAATATGGTTGTTTATATTGTTCTTATTGTAAAAACGCGCCGAGAGCCGGCGCGTTGATTTTAAACAGATTATCAGGCTTTTGCTGCCTCAGCGATTTTGACTTTCCAAATCGCCGGGCCTTGGTCGTGCACATTATTGCCCTGGCTGTCGACTGCTACAGTCACTGGCATATCTTCGACATCAAATTCGTAAATCGCTTCCATGCCTAAATCAGCAAAAGCGACGACGCGGGACTTTTTGATGGCTTTAGACACCAGATAGGCAGCACCACCGACGGCCATCAGATAGACAGCTTTGTGTTCTTTGATACTGGCGACAGTTTTATCACCGCGTTCGGATTTACCAATCATGCCTAGCAGGCCAGTCTGGCCCAGCATCATGTCGGTAAATTTATCCATCCGCGTTGCGGTGGTTGGGCCTGCCGGGCCGACCACTTCATCACCGACCGCATCGACCGGGCCGACGTAATAAATAAAGCGATTTGTGAAGTCGACACCATCGGGCAAAGCTTCGCCTTTGGCCAGCATGTCGGCAATACGTTTATGCGCGGCATCACGGCCAGTCAGCATTTTGCCCGACAGCAACACGGTTTCACCGGCTTTCCACTCCAGTACGTCCGCAGGTGTGACGGTATTGAGATTGACCCGGCGCACGTTTTGCCCCAATTCCCAGGTCACTTCTGGCCAGTCTTCCAGTTTCGGCACTGGCAGATGGGCCGGGCCTGAACCGTCTAAATGGAAATGCACATGGCGCGTCGCCGCACAGTTCGGGATCATCACCACAGGTTTTGACGCTGCATGGGTTGGCGCAGATTTGATTTTGACGTCGACCACAGTGGTCAAGCCGCCGAGTCCCTGCGCGCCGATCCCGAGTTTGTTGACTTTCTCGTACAGCTCAACCCGCAGTTTTTCTTCGCCGGTCTCTGCACCTCTTTCCAGCAGGTCTTGCATGTCAACGCTTTCCATCAGCGCTTCTTTGGCCAATACTGCCGCTTTTTCGGCAGTCCCGCCAATACCGATGCCGAGCATGCCTGGCGGACACCAGCCGGCACCCATTTTTGGTAAAGTTTCCAGTACCCAGTCCACCACAGAATCGGACGGGTTCAACATCACCATTTTGGTTTTGTTTTCACTGCCACCACCTTTGGCAGCGATGGCTACTTCGACATGATGACCCGCCACCAGATTGATGTGCACCACGGCCGGCGTGTTGTCTTTGGTGTTTTTGCGTGAACCGGCCGGGTCCATCACGATGGAGGCGCGTAGCGGGTTCAGCGGATTCATGTAAGCCCGACGGGTGCCTTCGTCGACCATTTCCTGCACTGTCATGTCGGTTTTGTCCCACTTCACGTCCATGCCGATATTGACGAAACAAGTGACAATGCCAGTGTCCTGACAGATAGGTCTGTGGCCTTGCGCCGACATGCGTGAATTAATCAGAATTTGCGCGATGGCGTCTTTTGCGGCCGGATTTTGTTCTTTGTGATAGGCCTTTTCCAGAGCCTGAATAAAATCCAGCGGATGGTAATAAGAGATGTATTGCAATGCATCTTCGATGCTGTCGATAAAATCTTGCTGGCGAATAACCGTCATAGGGTGCCCTTCTGCGTGGTTACTGACAGTCAGTGTGCTGGCTGCCAGGGTATTTATACAGCGCCCGACCCTTGCCCGGTCCGGCACTGCTTCTCATTTTAAGCAGGGCTGCTATCATAACGCGCATCCTGTAGGGGCGGCTAGTCAGTTCATGCTGAATTCATCGGTTCTGACATCCCGGCTGCCGCCGAAAATTGATTGAGTCTGTGGTTATGTCTGTGCAGTTTCTTGTGTCGTCGGTTGTAACTGATTTAACCGGCTTTTTTCGCGCTGTCGCAACAGAGCCATTTGCCATGTTGCTCGATTCGGCTGCTCCCGGCCATCCCAACAGCCGCTATGACATTCTGGTATGCCGCCCATTGGCATGCCTGACCGCTGTCGGCCGGCACTGTCAGGTGCACTACTCCGACGCTGCGCAGTCGCGTGATCAGGTCAGCGACGCCGATCCTTTTGCGCTGTTAAAACAACTGCAGCTTGCGCTGTTACCGCAGTTACCGGCCGATGTAACCGGGCTGCCTTTTGTCGGCGGCGCTGTTGGTTTTTTTGGCTATGACCTCGGCCGCGTCACCGAAAAAATGCCAGAGCTGGCGCTGGCTGATATCAAGGTGCCTGATCTGGCGATCGGTATTTACCGCCATGCCCTGGTGCTGGACAAACAGCTGAAGCAACTATGGTTTGTTGATGCAGCAGGTCAGGCTGAACATCAATTTCCGCTGTTTCAGCCGCTGTTTGCCGACGCGCTGCAATCACAGCCGCATCAACCATCTGCGGCTGGGTTTGCGCTGACAACGCCCTGGCAGGCCAATATGAGCCAGACTGATTACCTGCAAAAATTCGACCGAATTCAGCAGTATCTGCAAAGCGGTGACTGCTATCAGATTAATCTGGCGCAGCGCTTTACTGCCGGCTTTCAAGGCGACGCCTACAGTGCATATCTGCAGCTACGGCAAGCCAATCAGGCGCCGTTTTCGGCTTTTATCCGTTTGGCCGATGCAGCAGTGTTGTCAATTTCACCAGAACGCTTTATCGAGGTGAGGTCCGGGCAGGTAGAAACCAAGCCAATTAAGGGGACGAAACCACGTTTTACTGACCCATTGCTGGATACTCAAAGCGCCGAGGCGCTGCGCCAGTCAGCAAAAGATCGGGCGGAAAATGTGATGATTGTCGACTTGCTACGTAATGATCTCGGCAAGGTTTGTACACCCGGCACCGTGCGCGTCCCTGCATTGTTTGCCATCGAGTCTTTTCCGGCGGTGCATCATCTGGTCAGCACAGTGACCGGGCAACTGGACGCGCAACATCAGCCGATTGATGCATTGCGCGCGGCGTTTCCCGGCGGCTCTATCACCGGCGCACCCAAAGTGCGGGCGATGCAAATTATTGAAGAACTCGAGCCACACCGGCGCAGTGTCTATTGTGGTGCCATTGGCTATATCAGTCAGCATGGTCACATGGACACTAATATCGCGATCCGTACCTTAGTCGTCGCCGACCAGCAGATCCACTGCTGGGCCGGAGGTGGTATTGTTGCAGATTCACAAGGCGCGGCGGAATATCAGGAAACCTATGACAAAGTGGGTAAAATTCTGCCCGTGTTGCTGCAGGATGGCGGACATCACCCATGAACGTTGCCGAGACTGAATTGTGGCTGAGTCGGTTTCTGCTGCAGTCGCCGCAACAACACAAGGTCGAACAAACCGCGCCAAACGCGGCAGTATTGCTGCCGATATTCCGCCATCAGGGGGTATGGACGCTGTTGATGACGCGGCGCGCCTTGCATCTGCGTCACCATCCGGGCCAAATCAGTTTTCCCGGTGGCCGGATCGAAGCCGGTGAAGCGTCGTTTGCCGCAGCGCTGCGTGAAACTTATGAAGAAACCGGTATTGCCAGCACACAAATCCGCTTACTCGGCAAATTGCCGGCCATCAATACATCAACCGGTTTTATCGTTGAGCCCTGGCTTGGTCTGCTGGACCAACTGCCGGTTTTAACGCTGCAACAATCCGAAGTAGATTCGGTCCTACTGCTGCCACTGCATGAAGCGCTGTCAGCAAAGCGCCGGCAAACGGAAGTCTGGCCGCTGCGCGGCAGGCGGCAACAATTGCATTTTATTCCCTGGCAGCAACAGCTGATTTGGGGTGCCAGTGCTGAAATGTTATATCAGCTGGCGCTTCAAATTGCGCCGCCGGTACGCTGAATAGAGCTTTTCGTAGATAAAGAGTAACGTTCACTTGCCGCGCGACGGTCTGAATGGTTGTAAGCAGCACTGACCAGTGACAGCATCAGTTACAGAACCGCATGACATCCGGTACAATCGTCGTATTCTTATAAGGCAATAAAAGACAACCCTATGATTATCAGTGCTTTTGACATGTTCAGTATCGGTATTGGTCCGTCCAGCTCGCATACTGTTGGCCCGATGCGCGCCGCCAAGTTATTTACCGAGAATCTTGCCGCCAGCGGCAGACTCGCTGAAGTTACCAGTATCAAAACCGAATTGTATGGCTCTTTAGGCCAAACCGGCATTGGCCATGGCACCGGTAAAGCCGTGATCCTCGGTCTGTGTGGTTTTTTACCAGAAAACTGTGACCCTGATCAGGTGCCGGGGATCCTGAAACAAGTCGATGAACTGCAACAAATCACCTTAGCCTCAGGTCAAATCGTCAGCTTTCCGCGCGACGGCGCTATTGTGTTTCATCGCCGTAAAACCCTAAAAGAACACAGCAACGGCATGGAGCTGATCGCTTTTGATGCCAACAAAGAAATTGTGTTCAGCGAAATCTATTTCTCCATCGGTGGAGGTTTTATTGTCAAAGCTGAAGATTTTGCCAATGAGAAAAAGGCTGCTAGTCAGTTTGCCGCCAATAATCCACCGCCGTTTCCGTTTAACAGTGGCGCTGAACTGCTGAAACTGTGTAAGGAAAACGGCCTGTCGATCGCTGCACTGATGATGGAAAACGAAAAAGTGCTGCGCACTGAGCAGCAGATCCAGGACGAACTCGGCCTGATCTGGCAAACCATGTACAACTGCGTGCAGCGCGGCATGCGTACCGAAGGCATTCTGCCGGGTGGCCTGAAAGTCAAACGCCGCGCGCCGGCGTTGTATAACCGTTTATGCGCAGAAAAAAGCTCAGATCCGCTACAGGTGATGGACTGGGTCAATTTATTCGCGCTGGCCGTCAATGAAGAAAATGCCGCTGGTGGCCGCGTGGTCACAGCACCAACCAACGGCGCTGCCGGCATTATTCCGTCAGTGCTGATGTATTACGACAAATTTATCCAGCCAGTCACACCGGCGATCTACACCCGCTACCTGCTGACCGCTGCTGCTATTGGCATCTTGTACAAGAAAAATGCCTCGATTTCCGGTGCCGAAGTCGGTTGCCAGGGTGAAGTTGGCGTGGCCTGTTCGATGGCTGCTGGTGCGCTGACCGAAATCCTCGGCGGCTCCGTCGACAATGTCGAAAACGCCGCGGAGATCGGCATGGAGCACAACCTTGGCCTGACCTGTGATCCGGTTGGTGGTCTGGTGCAGGTGCCTTGTATTGAACGTAATGCAATGGGAGCGGTAAAAGCCATCAACGCCTCGCGTCTGGCATTACGTGGTACCGGTGAGCACAAAGTTTCGCTGGATAAAGTGATTAAAACTATGTGGGACACCGGCCGCGATATGCAAAGCAAGTATAAAGAAACCTCGCGCGGCGGTTTGGCAGTCAATATTATCGAGTGTTAATCAACTCGCCGGGCGCAAGTGATTGCACCCGGCTTGCTCCAGCCTTTGGCCGATAGCTGACGGCCGATACTGCCAAATATTTCAGCCACCGTTTTTTAGTCTGCTTTTGGTACCGTGACCTACTGCAAACGCATCAACGACAAGCATGTCCCGATAAATCGTTAATGAACCCGTCCGGAACCGCATACGTTTTCACTACGAATTGCCGCTGCGTGTCATGTTGTTGTCAAACAGACTATGCTAGTTTTGCCACATCGCCTGTCGGCACCTGGATCTTTTCAGCATAACGGAGTGAATCATGGCAATCAGCAAACAATACCTGAAAACAAAACCGGCCTGTAAGGTGACATTTGTCGTGCCGGCCGAGCAAGCGGCAGCTGCCGGATCTGTAGTCCTGGTTGGTGAATTTAACGACTGGCAGGACAACGTAATGAAAAAACAGAAAAATGGCGACTTTAGCCTGACGCTGACGCTGCCAAACGACAGCAGCTTTCAGTTCCGTTACCGCTTAGGTCACAATGACTGGCGCAATGACGAGCAAGCTGATGACTTCGTGCCTTCACCTGTGTCTTATGAACAGAATTCACTGATCCGGATTTAACCAGCCAGCACAGCACAGCACAGCACAGCACAGCACAAGACAATACCCGCATCAGGCGGCCTGCAATCCAACATGAGGCCGCCTGTTTAACTGAGATTGCTGCTGTTTATCGAGCCCGCTTTAACATCAGACAGCCAATCGAATAACCGGCACCAAACGAACACAACACGCCATGGTCGCCCAAGGCCAGGCCTTGTTTGTTTTGATGAAACGCAATAATTGAACCGGCCGACGCAGTATTAGCATAAGTGTCGAGCACCAGCGGCGCTTCACCCGGCTCGGGTTCACGACCAAGAATTTTGCGCACGGCAAAAATGTTCATATTGATATTGGCCTGATGTAACCACAGCCGTTTTAAATCCTGCGCCGTTAAACCGCACGCAGCCATTTCACCTTCGATGACTTCGGCAACCAATGGCAGCAGTTCTTTAAATACTTTGCGGCCTTGTTGGCGGAAAAAAGGCGTCAGCGGATCAGCGTCCGGATAACAATGTTCAACGTAACTGACGTCACAACGGATATTGTTGGAAAATTCGGTTTTTAACCGCATGCCGATAATTTCAAAGCTGTTGTCAGCAGTCGCCGTTTCTGCCGCTTCGATAATCGTTGCGCTGCAAACGTCACCAAAAATAAAATGGCTGTCACGGCTGGTATAGTTGACCTGCGGCGAGGCAAATTCAGGGTTCACCACCAACACAACCGAAGCAGTGCCGCCACGAATAGCATTCACCGCATTGCTGATGGCAAAAGTGGCACTGGAACAAGCCACATTCATATCAAAAGCATAACCTTTTGCACCAAGCTGTTGCTGCAGTTCAATCGATAATGCCGGATAAGGCCGCTGAATATTTGATGCGGCACAAATGATTAAATCAATTTGGTCCGGCGTTTTACCAGCCTGAGCGATAGCTTCTTTTGCCGCTGCCAATGCCATTTCAACCATTTCCGGCATTTCATCTTCAGTTCGGCGGCGAAACACCGGCTGCATCACCTGCGGATCAAGAATGCCGTCTTTATACAGCACGTGGCGCGATTTAATACCGGAGGCTTTTTCGATAAATTCACTGCTGGAATATTCCAGTGCAGCCACTTCGCCCGCAGCAATTGCTGGTGCATTTTCGGCATTAAATAAATCGACATATTGATTAAAGCTGGCGACCAGCTCTTCGTTGCTGACAGTCTCAGTTGGCGTAAATACACCTGAACCTGTGATCAGAATTGGCTTCATGCGTGCTCCACGACTCCGGATCCTAAAGGTTGGATCTGGTCGGATGGGTGATAAAAATTGCAGTATAACTCAGCAAGAAAAACAAAGGCAGTAGCGATCTGCGACTGCCTCTGTCGGCCATATCTTAATGCGTCAGTGGCCTTTTAGCTTTGCCAAGCCGGATCACAACGGTTGAAGCGACTTTATCCTGCACCGCCTGCCGGTTCGGGTCCCATAAAATTTGCAGAAAACCCAGCATACCTGTCGCAAGACCTGCCCCATAACCGCCTTGGCGGCTAAAAGCGCCCAGCAAATTCAGCTCTTTACCATCCAGTTGGATCACTTTAATCCGCAGTAATTTCTTACCCATAGTCTGACCATGACACCAGGCAATGGTGGCGGTGAAATAAAATACCGCCCAGCCCACGCCTATGCCCAAATCGGCAAAAATACCTTTGACCCAGGCCACCACACTATGGGTGTTTTCATCAGGTAAGTACCAAGGCAAAGGTGCAGGAGCTGCCTGCACAGGTTTTGCTTCAGCCAGCGCGTCTGGTGCGGCTTCAGGCAGGTTTTTTACCAGCGCATCACGATAAGTTGGCCATTGTGCAGCTGGAAAATCTGAGCCCTGCACCAAACCATCCAACATTTCATTGGCTGCCACTTTGTCTACGCCGGCTCTTTGCAACATTTTCGCCACTTTTTCCAGCTCTTTTTCCATGCATTCGAGCTTACAGCTCTCAGTCTGGATTTTCAGTGCGCTGGTGGCCAACAGCATTGCCTGGTCTGCACTTAATTCAGTTTCTCCGACTTTTTGCCGCGCATCGTCTTCGACTATCAATTCAGGCATCCAGGTCGCAGAGGCCGATAAAAACGCTGTGGCCAGCAACAGTGCGATGACCTGATTAAATTTTTTTGCCTGGAGCCGGAACCAGATGAGATAAGTCATCACCGGTAAAATCATCAACAGGCTGGCCTTGGCCAGGCCGGAAATGATGATGCCATCAATCCCCATCGCAATAGCCCGACGCAGCGGGTGCGCAGTCGGCACACCAAGCAGATTCGGACAGACTTCAAACGCATAGGGAGTGACAATTTCCCGGCTTTCACGGCGGGTTAACGGGGTACCGGTTTCACCTTGCGGCACCGGTGTGGCCGGCAGGTCGTATTTATTCTCAGGCATCAGAGCGACTCCGACTCAGGGTTGTTACCCGATAGTAACAACGGGTTCACGTTGCAGCAAGCGCTTAGTTTTTATGCCTTAACTGATTGATCGCACTGGCTAATCCATCCAATGTCAGACTGAACATCCGGCCCTGACATAACTTATTGATCTGCGCTATAGAGGCATAATGCGACCACCAGTTTTCCGGTTGCGGATTGAGCCAGACCGCGTGTGGAAATTGTGCCAGAAGTCGGTGCAGCCAGACTTCGCCAGCCTCCTGGTTATAGTGCTCCACACTGCCGCCCGGATAACTGATTTCATAGGGGCCCATCGTCGCATCGCCGACAAAAATCAGTTTGTAATCATGGCCATAGGTATGAAGCAGTTGGTTCGTCGCGACTGCATCCTGTGGCCGGCGTTTTTCATTGCGCCACAGCGTTTCGTACACGCAATTGTGGAAATAGAAGAATTCCAGATGCTTAAACTCTGCACGGACGGCAGCAAAAAGTTGGCGACACTGATGAACGTAGTCGTCCATCGAACCACCAATATCAAACAATAACAACAGTTTTACCGCATTGTGCCGCTCACGCTGATAACGCAGATCAAGCAAGCCGCCTTGTTTGGAAGTGGCGCTGATGGTGTCATTTAAATCCAGCTCGCTTTCAGCGCCACTACGGGCAAAACGACGCAATTGCCGTAGTGCCAATTGCAGACTGCGATTATTTAATACTTCATCACTGCTGAGACTCTGGAACTGGCGCTGATCCCAGACTTTAACCGCGCGCCGCGCGCCACTACCTTGCTGGCCAATTCGCATGCCTTCCGGGTGAAAGCCATAGGCACCAAACGGTGAACTACCACCGGTGCCAATCCATTTATTACCACCGGCATGCCGGCCCTGTTGTTCTTCTAACCTTTCGCGGAAGGCTTTCATCAGCGCATCAAGACCACCGAGACTTTGCAGTGCCGCTTTGTCTGCGTCGGACAATTGCCGGATAAAACCCGGTGTCAGCCATTCATCCGGAATGGCGCTGAGTAAATCCAGCTGCTCCACCCCATCGAAATATTCGCCACAGGCGCGGTCAAACTTGTCATAGTCGGTTTCGTTCTTGACCCAGCATAACCGCGTAAGCTGATAAAACTGCTCCAAATCGGCAAACACCAGTTGTTGCTGCAGTGCGCGCAACAAATCCAGATATTCAGTGATACTGACTTTCACGCCATGACGGCGCACCGTCAGAAAGAAGCCACTTAACATCAGCGTGCCCGCTTTGCCATAAACAGCAGTTTTTCCACCAGCGCGACGTCTTGTTCGTTTTTCAGCAAAGCACCGAATAACGGCATCAAGCCGCCGGTCTCGCGACTTTGTTTTAATTGCTCTGGTGTCACTTGCTCAGCCAGTAACAGCCGCAACCAGTCGATTAATTCCGATGTCGATGGCTTTTTCTTTAGCGCCGGTAATTCCCGCAGGCCAAAAAAGCTCTGTAAGGCTTCGGTCAGCAAAATTTTTGATAGATCAGGTAAATGCACATCGACGATCCGCTGCAATGCCTCGGCATCGGGGAATCGGATGTAATGGAAAAAACAGCGGCGTAAAAACGCATCCGGTAACTCTTTTTCATTATTGGAGGTGATGATCACCACCGGCCGTTGCGCCGCCCGCACCGTTTCACCAGTTTCGTAGACATCAAACGCCATCTGATCCAATTCATGCAGCAGGTCATTGGGAAATTCAATGTCCGCTTTGTCGATTTCATCAATCAGCAGTACCGGACGTTTGGCCGCGGTGAAGGCTTGCCACAATTTGCCGGGTTTAATGTAATTGGCGATATCATGCACCCGCGCATCGCCGAGCTGACTGTCGCGCAGCCTTGAAACCGCATCATATTCATACAGGCCCTGCTGGGCTTTAGTGGTGGATTTGATATGCCACTGCAATAACTCGGTGTCGAGCGCAGCAGCTAAGGCTTTGGCCAGCTCGGTTTTGCCGGTGCCCGGTTCACCTTTGATTAATAACGGTTTTTGCAAGGTGACGGCGGCGTTTACCGCCAGCGCAAGCTCGGCAGTGACAATATAATGGGCATTGCTTTGGAAACGCATCTTTACCTCAAATCAAATTCAGTTGCTTATAACACTAAGTCATATAAGTTATATCAAAACGCTACTTTCGTTTTTAATGGCAGCGGGTATGCTGAGCCAAATTCTCTGTCTGTCTGGAGCTCTATATGGCAAACATTTATGAAGACAACTCATTGTCAATCGGCCGCACACCGCTGGTCAAATTAAAACGCGTCACCACCGGTAACGTCTACGCAAAAATCGAAGCCCGTAATCCGAGCTTCAGTGTCAAATGTCGCTTAGGCGCAGCCCTGATTTGGGATGCAGAGAAAAAAGGTCTGTTAGGCCCAGGCAAAGAACTGATCGAACCAACATCTGGCAATACCGGTATTGCACTGGCCTTTGTCGCGGCCAGCCGTGGTTATCCGTTGACACTGACGATGCCTGCGACCATGAGCTTAGAGCGCCGCAAACTACTTAAGGCCTTAGGCGCTAACGTGGTGCTGACCGAAGGGCCAAAAGGCATGAAAGGTGCCATTGAAAAAGCGAAAGAAATTCAGGCGTCAGATCCAGACAAATATCTGTTGTTACAGCAGTTTGAAAACCCAGCGAACCCGCAGATCCACTTTGATACCACTGGCCCTGAGATTTGGCATGATACCGACGGTAATGTCGACGTATTTGTTGCAGGTGTAGGTACTGGTGGGACTATCACTGGCGTCAGCCGTTATATCAAGCTGGAGAAAAAGCATCCACTGATCAGCGTCGCAGTAGAACCTGCCGATTCGCCAGTGATCAGCCAAAAACTGGCTGGGGCAGAAATCAAACCTGGACCGCATAAAATTCAGGGCATCGGTGCAGGTTTTATCCCGGGTAACCTGGATTTGGAACTGATTGACCGCGTGGAAACAGTCAGCAACGACGACGCTATCGCGATGGCACACCGGCTGATGAAAGAAGAAGGTATTTTGGCCGGCATTTCTTCCGGTGCTGCTGTCGTTGCCGCCAAACGCCTGGCCGAATCACCTGAGTTCGCCGGCAAGAATATCGTCGTGATCCTGCCCTCTTCAGCTGAGCGCTATCTATCCAGCGCCTTGTTTGCAGACGTGTTCACAGAAGCCGAACTGCAAGCCTGAGCTTAATTGGTTAAGTCACAAAAGGCTGCCTGATGCAGCCTTTTTTACTTTACAGTAAGCGCACGGAATCGCACACTGCTGGAAATTTCAGAAATAGTCATGGCGATCTTCAAATGGTAAATTGGCGTTCTATGGGCAGCATCGCTGCTGTTGTTTTGCTCACGGCTTGCGGTGATTCAACACCGGCAACTACAACAGCAACAAGCAATCCTGCCGTACAGGCAGCTGCAGGATCTGCTGCAACAGCTACAGATTCACCTGAACTGACGGCAGTCGATTTTTTCAAAGCTCTGTTAGTCAATAACGATATTAAAGAAGCAAAACGCCATGCAGCTCCATCCCTCAAACGCGTGTTGGATGGTTATGCCTCTGCCAAAGCCGTTGGCCGGACATTGCTGAATATGAGTTTTGATCAAGTCGAAATTACCATCGAAGACACGAACAAGAATGTACGCGAGTTTTATACTGACAAGGCTGATGTGATGCTGATTTTTACCGGCAAAAAGAACGACGAAAAAGTCGTCAATATGCGGATGGTGAAAATGGAGAAACATAACGGCAAATGGCTGGTAACCGTGATTAAAGACGACCCGTTTGCCCGTACTAAAATCTAACCTGACGGATATCTGCCCAGCCCGCATCCCCGCGGGCTGCTTGTTTCAGGCCAGTTAACGATGGAAAAAACGGGTCAGGGCGGCCTTACAATCATCACTGTGTAATAATTGTTCGAATTCAGCCAATTCCTGATGCAACACATGCTGCACCTGTTGCTGCATCGGTTGCTTCAGCAAACGCTTGGACTGCTGGACCGCCTGCGCCGGCAAAGCGGCCAACCGCTGAGCTTTTTGCTGCGCCAGTACAAGTAATTCCTCTGCGGTCGCCAATTGATTAACCAATCCCATTTGCAAAGCCTGTTCGCCATCAAACGCTTCACCGAGCAATAAATACTGAGCAGCGCGCTGATAGCCGATCAGTCGCGGCAATAACAGGCTTGACGCCGCTTCCGGACAAAGCCCCAGCGCCGTAAAAGGCAGCTGAAAGCGGGCATCCGCTGTTGCGTATACTAAATCACAATGCAACAGTGCTGTGGTTCCTATGCCGATCGCCAATCCCGCCACCGCCGCGATCAAGGGTTTATCAAACTGAGATAATAGGTGCAGAAACTGCACGGTCGGATGCTCGTGATTAAGACTACCACCGGCGAGGAAATCGGCTAAATCATTGCCGGCACAAAAACAATTATCACTACCGGTTAACAGCACCACACGAATACTGTCGTCACTACTCGCCCGCTGCAATGCTGCACTGAGTTGCTGATACATCGTTGCTGACAATGCATTCTTTTTCTCTGGCCGCGCCAAAATCAGTGTCAGAACGCCCTGTTCTGCAACCGCAATAACACTCATGTGATTGATCCTTTATTTGATCCCGCTTACTTATTGGCCTTTTGCCACCCCTTCACGGCGCGGATCCGCGCCCCCCAGCCAGCCGGCTTTATCGCGTTTAATCAGATGCAAGCCACTGTTGAGTTCGGTCACGCGAACCTGATAGCCCATTTCCTGCAACGGCAAATGCACCAGAGGCGTGCCTTCTTCCACAGCCAGTACATCGTTACGATGGGTAAACTTGGCCAGATCTGCGGCTTGTTGTGGTCCCATTTGCCAGTCGATCATCGCCACCAGCGATTGCGCCACATAATTGATGATCCGACTGCCCCCAGGCGAGCCTGCGATCATCTGCAACTGATTATTGCGGTCAAACACTAACATCGGCGCCATTGATGACCTTGGCCTCTTACCGGCTTCAACCCGGTTTGCAACCCATAAGCCCTTGTCGCGCGCCTGCAGAGAAAAATCGGTTAGCTGGTTATTCAGTAAATAACCATTGACCATCAAACCAGAACCAAAAGCATTTTCGATACTGGTGGTCATACTGACGGCATTGCCGTCTTTATCCACCACTGACAAATGACTGGTGTTGGCGTATTCCGGCGCCTTGGCTTCTCCAAGCGGCACAGCCCCCTCCGGCACCCCTGCAGTGATTTGCTGGTTGTCCGCTTTCAGGTTGATTTGTGCAGCACGTTGTTTTAAATAGGCCGGCGCTAATAAACCAGCCACCGGTACCGGGCTGAATGCCGGATCTGCGGCATATCGTTCACGGTCGGCGAATGCCAGCCGGCTGGCCTGGCTGAGCAAATGGACCGCGGCGACAGACTCCGGCTTCAACGTTTTTAATTCAAAATGATTCAGAATACCGAGCATTTGCAGTACTGCAATGCTGCCGGAGCTTGGCGGTGCCATGCCGCAAACTTTCACCTCTCGGTAAGGTGCACAAACCGGATCACGCCACAATGGCTGGTAATTCTGCAGATCCGCGGCCGTCATTTGACCAGGATTGATTGTTGCCTGATTCACTGCGTTGACAATCGCTTTGGCATTGTCGCCCTGATAAAAAGCCCGGGGGCCGTCTTTGGCAATACTGCGCAGTAACGCCGCGTAAGCGGGGTTTTTACGGACGAAACCGACTGGCAGCGGTTTTCCATCCGGATAAAAATAATCGCGGCTGTTGGCAAAGCGCTGCAAGCCCGGATGCCGGCTGCCTGACAGCAGCATATGCAGTCGCGGCGACACTTTAAAACCTTGTTCGGCCAACGTAATTGCTGGTTCGAACAACTGCTCCCAGCGTAACTTGCCAAATTTTTGTTGTGCCTGCGACAACGCCGCGATTACACCGGGTGTGCCGACGGCTTTACCACCAACAAACGCCTGTGGCCAGTCCAATAGTTTACCATCCTGCACAAACCAGTCTGGTGTAGCGGCTGCAGGCGCCGTCTCGCGACCGTCCAGCGTGTGTAATTGCTTAGTTTTGTCCTGCCATGCCAGCATAAACAAACCACCACCGATGCCAGAACTTTGTGGCTCCACCAACCCCAGCACCAATTGCATCGCGACAGCAGCATCGACCGCACTACCGCCTTGTAGCAGCATCTGATATCCGGCATCAGATGCATAAGGATTCGCGGAGACGGCCATAAACTGGCGGGCACTGACTTGTTGTTTTTTTTGAATGCCGGTTGCGGCTTCCGGATCCTGCTGACTGGCAGCTTGTGCCACAGTAATCAACCCGAACGATGGCATCAATAAAACAGATGCCCACAACAAACGGCAACAAAGACGACGATAAAACATAAGCAGACACAACTCTTTCAACTGCAAAAATCCACCATAACGCAGAACCGGCGAGCTCTGCAATGACATCAGCCGGTACAGGCCGGGGTTCTGCCGCACGCTTGGAAAATCAGTGTAAATCAGGTAAAACTAAAGCCACAATTGCGTTACACTGCATGCTGTTACCCAGTTGAGGTTCTGCTTTGAAGTTTTCTGCGTTATTTACCACCTGTAGTGCACCTTTAGCCTTGTTAGGGCTGACTCTGGTATTGGCTGTATTTAATACTGACCTGACCCCATTATTGCAGTTTGACCGGCAGGCAGTATTTGCCGGCGAGTGGTGGCGCTTGTGGACCGGTCATCTGCTACATACCAACAGCTGGCATCTGGCGATGAATTTGGCGGGACTCGTCGTGATCACGATGTTGCACGGTAATTATTATCAGCGCTGGCAGTTTTTGTTTTTACTGCTTAGTGGTTTTTTACTGATTAGTCTCGGTTTATTGTTCTGGAGTCCGGCGATTGGCCTCTATGTCGGCTTGTCAGGCTGGTTACATACACTACTGGTTTATGGCGCCTGTGAAGACGTACGACGGCATTGGTCCAGTGGCTGGTTAATCTTAGCCGGTGTGGCCGCAAAGGTTGGTTGGGAGCAGTGGCACGGCGCCAGCGGTGATTTGGTGTTACTGATCGAAGCCGATGTTGCCACAGATGCCCATCTGTATGGTGCCATTTGCGGTGTATTGTTGTTTGGGGTGTTACACAGCTTCCAACAGATCCGCCGCCACGGTTAAAACGCTGGCGGCTGGCTGAATTCGAGCCATTGGCCACTACGTGGGTGCTGAAATCCAATAAAACAGGCGTGCAGACAAAGGCGTTTTGCCAGCTGTTGTATCGCCAGCGGTGCATAAAACTCATCACCCAGGATTGGATGACCAAGACTGGCCAAATGCAGCCGCAGCTGGTGCGAACGACCGGTCAGCGGTTCCAGCAACACCCGACTGACCTGCGTGTCCTCTGTAAAACTCAACCGCTGGTAATGAGTGAGAGAAGCCTTCCCCTGTTCAGTACAGATCTTATATAAAGGACGTCGGGCCAGATCTGCCGCGATCGGCAAGTTAATCTCCCCCTCTGCCGATATTTCTCCGGCTACTAACGCCTGATATTGCTTGTTAATCGTCCGGGCCTGAAACTGCTTACTGAGTTCAGACAGCGCCTTTTTATGCAGCGGCAACAACACTATTCCTGACGTATCATAATCGAGCCGGTGGACTACCTGTGCCCCCGGAAACTCGCACTGTACCCGGCTTACCAGACAATCGCGGTTGGCCGGATGCCGTCCCGGCACAGTCAGTAACCGCGTGGGTTTGTTGACGATCAGCAGATCTTCGTCCTGATACAGCAATTGCCAGCGTTCAGTGGTAGCGGGCAATACCGCAAGGTCGGTCAGATCAGTCATGCCAAGGCTCGATGAAAACAGAAAGGCCGGCATTATAAAAGCAGCTGTTGCCGATCGCCAGAAATTCGCTAGAATCCGTGTTTTTGCTATCGAGCTGCCATTTTGTCCGACGCCTTTATTTATCAGCCGCCCGGCGCGCCCTGGCCAAAAATCCTGTATCAGGACAAAGATCTGTTGGTGGTAGAAAAACCTTCCGGCCTGCTGAGCAATCCGGGCCGGGGTGACCACTTACAGGATTCCGTGCAACTACGTCTGGCACAGCACTTTAGTCCGCTATATCTGATCCACCGGCTGGACATGGCAACATCGGGCCTGATGGTGTTTGCGCTGCGCAAAAAAGCTGAAATTGCATTAAAACAACAGTTTGCCAGCCGGCTCGTGGCAAAAACCTACCTGGCGCGTGTTGCCGGGATCCCATGCACCAGTCATGGATTAATCGATTTACCGCTCGCAGCAGTCCCCCCGCAAATCACCGGCCTGCCCCCGCGCCATCAGGTTTGCCTTGAGCATGGCAAAGCAGCGCAAACCTATTACCAGGTGTTGTGGCAGGATCATGCATCGGCGTTAATGCAGTTAAAACCGATCACCGGTCGTTCACACCAACTGAGGGTGCATCTGGCAAGTCTGGGACACCCGATCCTTGGCGATACCATTTATGCCACGCCTGCACAACAACAAGCTGCACCACGCTTGTTGCTGCACGCCACTGAACTGACATTTAACCAGCCCTATAGTGGCGAGCGGCTGCACTTTGTTTGCCCGCCGCAGCTGCCACTATTTGGCCCGGCTGAATTACCGGCTTTATTTTCTGGCGAGCAGATGCAGCGCCCAAATGACAAGCAACGGCTGGACTCATCAAACGTCTGACAGGCAGTCAGACCTTGTCACCAAGCCCCCGCTATTGCACAATCCACATGGTGGATCTCGCGGATTTTTCGGAAAATTTTATGTTTCGGATCGCTTTAACCGGGCTTGGCGACATCGCGCAAAAAGCTTATTTGCCGCTGGTCTGCCAGCATTTGCAGGTGAAGCCGGTGTTGTGCAGTCGCAATACCGACGTGCTACGTACGTTGGCTCAACAATACCGTGTTGAGGAAAGTTACAGTGACTTTGCCAGCATGCTGGCAAGCCGTCCTGATGCCGTGATGATCCATAGCAGTACCAGCAGTCATTTTCAGCTGGCGACCGCGGTGCTTGAAGCAGGCATTGCACTGTTTATCGACAAACCTGTCTGTGACACGCTGGCACAAACCGAACAGTTACTGACACTTGCTGCTACAAATAATCTGCCTTTTGTGGTCGGTTTTAACCGGCGCTTTGCGCCGCTTTATCAGGCGCCTTTATGCTGCAAACAACCAGCAGCTGCCCTGCAGTCCCTGCACTATCAAAAGCACCGCCACTTACACAGTGCCGCGCCTCGTCAGCTGATTTTTGACGATTTTATCCATCTGATTGATCTATTGGTGGTGGCCGCCGGGCTGACCGAACTGGCGGAGATTAACATCCAGCCCCATTTTGGCCGTGATCAGCAACTGCTGCAAAAAGTGCGGCTGCAATTTACCCATCGTGGCCGGGATTTTAGCGCCGTGATGGACCGGCGTGCCGGCGCCAGTTTTGAACGGCTCGAGGTATTTGCCAAAGACCAGTATTGGCAGATTGATAACCTGCGTAGTGGTCAGCACAGCGCCGCTGGTGCTTTACAACCGCTCGGCTTTGGCGATTGGGTGCCAACCCTGACCCAACGCGGTTTCGGCGCCATGCTGGACGACTGGCTGGCAGCCCTGGCTACCGGCACCACGGATCTGCACCGTCTGCAACAATACCGGCTTAGCCACCAGATCGCCGAACAACTGACAGTACAAGCTGAAGCCTTTTTACAGCAGCGTTAATCAGCAAAAAGCCCCGGTTTGCGGGGCTCCTTGCGTATCACAACACGTTGACTAACAGTTACAGCGTGCGGTCAAACAACTTTTCAATCCGGCGGTATTCGTCCAGCCAGCTGCTGGGCTGACGGAAACCATGTGGTTCTACCGGGAAAATTGCCGTTTCGAAGCTGTTGATTTCATGTTCAATCAACCGTTGTACCACCCGGACTGAATCCTGGAAAAACACGTTATCATCAACCATCGGCGAGTTAATCAGCAGCTGGCCTTTTAAGCCTGCGGTGAAATAAATCGGCGAACTGCGCTCATAAGCTATAGGGTCAACATCTGGTGTATTGAGGATATTTGCCGTATAGGGGTGGTTGTAATAAGCCCAGTCGCCAACCGGCCGTAGCGCGGATCCGGCTTTAAACAGTTCAGGTTGCTTAAACATCGCCATAAAGGTCATAAAGCCACCGTAAGACCCGCCATAAGTGCCGATACGGCTGCGATCCACATGCGCATTGTCAACCAGCCAGTTCACACCATCCGCCAAATCTTCAATTTCCGGAGTGCCCATCTGGCGGTAAATCGCGGTGCGCCAGTCGCGGCCATACCCTTTTGATGCCCGGTAATCCATATCCAGTACCACATAACCTTTTTGGGTCAGCAGGTTATGAAAGAAAAACTCGCGGAAATAACTGGACCAGCCTAAATCACTGTTTTGCAGATAACCGGCGCCATGGTTAAAAATCACTGCGCGACGTTTTTCACCTTGTTTGTAGTCTTTGGGTAAGTACAGCTTGGCATAAACCGGCGCTTTGCCGTGGCTGGAAGGTACTGCGACAACTTGTGGGGCCTGCAGCGCCATATTCTGCAATTCTTTTGAGACGGTATAAGTCAGGCGTTTTAACGGCGCACTCGGTTGGTTCTCCATCACATACAGCTCTTCCGGCAGTACGGACGTGGAATAACGCACCAGCAGCTTTTGCTCATCTGGCGACAGCTTAAAGGTCAGATTGCCGCTGAGCTGGGTCAGCGTCGTGGTTTTACCGCTGTCCAGCGCAACTTTAAATACGTTGTAGATGCCGGGATGCTGCGCATTGGCACGATAGTACACCGCACGGCCGTCTTTACTCAGAACCGGCTGGCTCACTTCGAAACTACCACTGGTCAGCTTTTTCGCGTCGCCTTTGAGCGGCTTCAGATACAGATGCGAGTAGCCACTTTGTTCCGACAGGAAATACAGCTGGTTATCGTAGGCCCAGCCAAAGTTGTTGAAGTCATAGTTGATCCAGGCATCGTCATGCAAGCGATGTTGTTCAACAAAAGCTGCTTTGGACAAATCTACCGTAGTCAGCCAGCGGTCTTTGTTGTCCCAGGCTTTGAGCATCAATGCCACCTGACTGCCATCGGCGTTCCAGCGAATGGCAGACTGATCCCAGCTCCAGTCGTTAATCAGGGTAATGGCGCGTGGTTTTTTCTCTGACTTATAGGTTTTCCCTTCACGCTTGGCATTTTCCGCTTTGACGCTGGCCAGTACATCTTCGTCAAACCCGGACAACTTGTCCTGCTTCAGTTCTTTCGCTTCAGCTTTAACCAGGTCGACCAGGAAAAACTGCTCAGGCTCTGGCTTTTGGTCATTGACACGCCGGCGTGCAGGCTGCGCGGCAATGTCGCCATTGCCAGTGATGTAATTCGGCATAATGTCGCGATCGTCATTCCAGCGGGTTTTAGCGCCCAGCGCCAGCACCAGCTTGCTGCCATCCGGTGACAACGCTGCGTCGGAAATTTGTTTATCTTTACCGAGATATACCGGCGTCACAGCCACTGTGTGATTGGCTTTGCGCAGTGCTTCCTGCTGCTGGTATAAATCCACCGCGTTTTTATGCTCCAGCGCAACAAACTTAATCAGCTTATGTTGTTCTTTTGCCAGATATCCGTCCGGCACTTCCGGTGCTGTCGGCGCTTCATCCAGTTTCAGTGCGGCCAGTTGCACTAACAAACCGCTATTTAAATCAACGGCATAATAATCCCAGCCCTGGCGCCAGGCCACCCGGCCGTCGGTTAAAAACTGTAGCGCCTGCCGGTTGTCATTACTGCGTGTCAGCTGACTGATCTTGCCATCACTCAGGCTCTTCACAAACACATTGCCTTCAAAAATCCAGCCGGCAAATTTGCGATCAGCGGAAAATACCTGCTCGGCTGCTCCCACATCATCCAGGTCATTTAACGCCACCTGCGCGCTCTGGCCGCCGTCAACACGAACCTGATGCCAGTCGCGCAGCTCGTTGCCAGCTTGTTTACGCTGATAAATCAGCGATTGACTGTCAGCAGACCAATAAGCCAATTCAGGTTGGCGCCCCAGCCAATCCTGATGGGCCATTGCCTGCTCAATGGTCATCGCCACAGTGCCGCTCTCGCCCTGAATTTGTTGTGTCTGCAGATTAAAGCGATCGGCCTCGCGTTCAGCGAATACCGGAGAGGTACATAAAATGGCGGTCAATGCGAGTGCGATGGTGCTGTACTGGAATTTTTTCATGTTGTGTAGCCAGACCTGAACTGAGATTGTGGACAGAGCCTGATGTTATACAAAGCACGCCAGCCAAATTCAATCTTCTGCGCCACAAATGCCAAAGACCGGGACCAAATGCCCGGTCTTTGTGCCTGTTTACGCTAGCAGCGTCAGGCGGCCAGATCTGCCGTTAACGTTTGGATCTGAGCGCTGGCAGCAGACAGCGCCTGCGTCGCACTGTCAGGGCCCATATTCAGGCCTTCCGCGTAGACAAAATGCAGATCTTTCAGGCCAATAAAGTTGAAAAAGCTGCGCAGAAACGGCGTTTGTGAATCGGCTGGCAAGTCTTTATAGATGCCACCACGCGTCGCAAAAATCACCACAGGCTTGTCGGCCAGTAAACCGACCGGGCCTTGCTCGGTATATTTAAAGGTAATGCCGGCACGGGCCAGCCGGTCAAACCAGGCTTTTAATTGGCTCGGTACGCCGAAGTTGTACATCGGCACGCCTAATAAAATGACGTCCGCGGCCTGCACTTGAGCGATGGCGTTGTCGGACAGCGCTGCCAGGGCAGCTTGCTCCGGGCTGCGGTTATCGGCTGGTGTCATCCAGGCGCCAATTTCGTTCATGGCCAGATGCGGAAAACCATTGCTGACCAAATCAAGGTCTTCGCGACTAAAGCCAGCCGGCAAGGCGTTGATAAACTGTTCGATCAACTGGTTTGACTTGCCTTGCTCACCACTGACAGAACTTTGCACCACCAATACTTTTTTCATTTTCATATTCCTCGTTGCATGTTGAAGCGGGTTTCAACCGATAAAGGCAGCTTAATACAGATATAATCGAAGATATATCGCATTAAAAAGCTCAAATTGTACGAATTTATCGAATTATATTTATTGAATACCCGCTGAACCAATCCAACCACTGCAGCGTATAAGGTGTATAACCCAGCAACCAGGAAGATTAATTAATGGATTTGATGATGACAGCACGGCATCATGGGCCGGAACCTTCCACACCAGCACTGGTAACCGACAGGACATTGAATTTGGCGACGACTGAACCGGTAAGCCGGGATTTGGGCCAATGGGAACAAGCGCTGGCACTGGTAGCACTGAGCCGCGACAAACAAGCCTATCAGGAGTTGTTTGGCTACTTTGCGCCACGGCTGCGCGCTTTTGGCATCAAAATGTTTGGTAATGAGCAACAAGCGCTGGAAATGGTGCAGGACACCTTGCTGAACGTCTGGCAAAAAGCTGCATTGTTCGACCCAAACCGCGGCTGCGCATCGACCTGGATTTTTACCATCGCACGTAACGTCCGTTTTGACATGCTGCGTAAAAAGCAAAGCCGCAAAGATGACATCTCCGCCGATGATTTATGGGCCGACGGCGATTATCCCGAAGCGGAAGACCATCAAACGCAAAAGTGGGAACTGTGGCTAATCACAGAAAAGCTGGCACCGCATTTTGCTGCGCTGCCGCCGGCGCAGCGCACCGTGATGGAAAAAGTGTATCTCGAAGAGATGTCACATCAGGAAGTATCTGATTTGTTAGGCATTCCGTTGGGTACCGTGAAATCCCGTATCCGTTTGGCATTAGACCGATTAAGAGAGGCGCTGGATGACTCAGAGCGTTAATCATCACCCGAGCATCAGTCTGCTTGAATTATATTGTGATGGCAGTCTGAACGCAGAAGTAGCCCTGCTGGTGGCAACCCATCTGGACTACTGTCCTCATTGTCAGCAGTTGCGGCACGATATTGAAACTGACTTAGGCGCACAGCTGGCAGCTTCTGCACCCGCTTCGCAGGATCTGCATAGCGCCGACTGGCTGGAAATGTTGAACAGCATCGTAGCAACTCCGCAGCTGCCTGTTTCAATCGCTCCCGCCGCTCAACCGGTTGAACCACTGATCCATATTGGCGGCTACCAGTTTGAGTTACCGCGCAGTTTGCGCAGAGTCGCGTCAAAACGCAGCAAGTGGCTCAGTATGGGGGGGATCGCAACAGCACGACTACCATCCGGCGAACCCCATCACGCCTCTTTGCTATTTATCGACAAGCACACTGATGTGCCTTTGCATACGCATCAGGGCCTGGAGATGACATTGGTGCTGGCCGGGGAAATGGTCGACGAAAACGGCCATTATGTACCGGGCGACCTGATCATCAACTCGCCGGATGATACGCATAAACCACGTAATATCAGCGATGAACCTTGTTTATGTTTATCAGTATTAAGTGCGCCACTGCAGTTTAAAGAAGGTCTGACCCGCTGGCTGAACCCGCTGCAACGCTTTTTTTATTAGACATCAGTAAAAGAGCAACAAAAAACCCGCATTGGCGGGTTTTTTTTACTGCGAAACGCGGCAGCTTAACTTAACAGCGCCACGCCCCCCTTGAGGTTATACACCTGGTCAAAACCAAGCCGGTTCAGGATCTTTGCCGCCAACAGACTCCGGTTACCAGAACGGCAGACCAACAGCAGTTGCTGGGATGGATGCAAAGCCCCACTCATCAATGCCCATGCCAGCTGCGACAACGGCCAATGTTGTACTGCCGCGTTGGTTGGCAACAACGGTGCCAGTTCACCAGCGTTCTGCTCATGCGGTTCACGCACATCAACAATCTGCAACGTGGGGTTACGCAACAACAATGCTGCAATCTCGGTCGGTCCAATCAGTGCTTTGGCATCAGAGTAACTCACTTCGACGATGCCGCATTGATACTGGCTTTGTTGTTGTAATGACAAGGCCTGCTGTTGCAAAGTCTGCCGCCACGACTCGGTCAGTGTGCCGCTGCTGACCAAATCCGCCAGCCCCGGCACTTCCTGACAGACCAACTGCCAGGTCGTGAAGAACCGCTGCGCATAATCGTGGCTGGACAACAACAGAGTTTCAGCCTGCAACATGGTTTTTAACCGTTGTAGACTGTGCACAAACGCCTGACTGTCCGCACCAGCCAAATCGAGCCGGCCAAAGCCGCCAGGCAACAGCAGATCACCGACAAAAGCGCCGAGGATCAGTTGATGTTGATACAACAGATAACTCGTACCGTCCTGACTGTGCCCTGGCGTGGCCAGCCGCTGCAGCTGGTAAGCACCGATCTGCAGACTGGTCGCTGCCTGCGGCCAGCCAAGCAGGTCAGTATCCGTTGGTAATACCGGCTGTCCTAAGGCGTTTAACAGATCCAGCCGCACCGAAGGATGATCCTGATGCTGATGCGTTTCCAGCACCGCTTTTAAATGTAAGCCCTGGCCTTGCACCAAATTTACCAGCCGGTTCACCAGTGGCTCTACCGGATCAATGATCACAGCGTCGCGGCTATGCGGACAAACTAATAAATAACTGCATAAATCTTCGTACTTAAACTGACTTAAACCCGGCAAAGGCGCTGAGACAGTCGTTTGGGCATCACTGAGCACCAGACAACAATTCCGCACAACCGGTACCAGCCGACGAATGGCAGCGCACGCCGATGCCAGCTCAGCAGCGCTCATGGCGGGGCCAAATGACAACCTTACCGCGCCTTCACTACGCCAGGACGCCAGCCCCATCGCATCAAGCACAAAACTGCCGGTGGCTTTAGAACTGCAGGCTGATCCGGCACTGACGCGAATACTGCCGGCATCAAACAAATCCAGGATGTCTTTACTCAAAAAGCCTGGCACAGAGAAATTAATGGTTGTCGGAACTATATAAGGCACGTCACTGTTCAACACCAGTTGCGGAAATAATTCCGTCAGCGCGGCCAGCAGTTGCTGGCGATACTGCCACAGTACCGCTTCGCTTTGAAACACCGAACCAATTGGCTTTAACAACTCAGTGAAAATAGCATGCAGTGCCGCGATCCCTGGCAGGTTTTCAGTGCCGGAGCGTGCGCCGCTTTCCTGGCCGCCGCCAGCGATAAACGGCTGATACGGGGTATTCTGGCGGACATATAGAAAACCAATACCTTTAGGCGCATACAACTTGTGACCGCTAAACGGCGCGTAATCAATACTGGTATTGGCAATATCTAAGGTCATTTTGCCGAGTGCCTGCACACAATCGACCATCCAGCGTACCTGTGGGTTCACTGCGCGGATCAGCTGCTCCAATTTCAGTAAGTCTTGTTTCACGCCGGTTTCATTATTGGCCGCCATAGTACAGACCATCGCCGCTTTCGGCAGCAACAGCGCCAATGCCTGCTCATCGATGATGCCGTGGCTGTCGACCGGTATCGCTTGCACCGTCGCGCCAAGTTGCAGGACCTGATTCCAGTGTTTCAGACTTTCCGGTACCGCTTTGTGTTCAGTCGCACCGTACAGCAACAAAGTATCAGCACCGCTCAGACCCCGGCTGCGTGCATCAAGCAGCGCCGATACAATTG
Organism: Rheinheimera sp.; assembly: GCA_034519945.1. Lineage (GTDB taxonomy): Bacteria > Pseudomonadota > Gammaproteobacteria > Enterobacterales > Alteromonadaceae > Pararheinheimera. The sequence goes on along the minus strand of JAXHNX010000031.1, from coordinate 47,106 downwards.
AAGTCTGAATGCCTTCAGTCGCGCCCGAGGTAAACACAATCTGCCCACTGCTGGCACCAATCACCTGTCGCGCCAGCTGCCGGGTCAACTCCAGCTCAACTTTGGCTTTAATACCAGTGCTATGGCTGCTGCTTGGATTGCCAAAACAGGTCTGCATATGATGCAACACTGCCTGGGCGGCACATGGTAATACCGCCGTTGTCGCATTGTTATCCAGATAAACTTCCGCCTGACAGCGGCTATCGCGATGTTGCAACATGATGAGACCTATATAACCAGATGGAATATCTTATATTCGATAATGATATGAAGTTCAGCCATGACTGACAAGATATTATTGGCCCGACGAGTGCGGATTGCTACGCGTTGCGTGAAATCACCACAACAGCAAGTGCAAAGCGTTGGATGTCGGTGCTGTGCATCAGCAAAAAGAGCCGGATATCGCGTAGCTGCATTTTTCCCAATCATATGCAAAGCAAATGAGGTTCAGCCGGCAACAGGCCAAACTGTGGGCCTGCCGAGCGCCCGGATCCACCAGACCATCCATGCATGGATATAAAAAAAACGCCGCATAAAGCGGCGTTTGAAATTATTCAACCAAATTTTTTGGAATATCCGGACGCAATGCGGACCAGACCTTGCCGGATTCTTTACCATATTTGCGCACAGCCAACACCACTTCATCATGCTTGCCAGCTTCAGCATACAGTTTCAGCTGATGATAATAGCGCCGCGCCAGTTCGCGCGATTCCGGCTGAGAAAAGTAAAAAGTGGCAATACGACGGTACAAACCGCGGAAGCCATTGAGGATCAACACATAAATCCGGTTCGCTGAGTGCAGCGCCAGTTCGTGATTGAGGTTGTAATCGAAATCAGCAAAAGCTTCAGGCGTGTCTTCCAGTTGTTCAGCTCCGGCAAAAGCAGCCGCGGCTTCCGCTTGATGGTTTTTAATCGCGCCACGGATGTAAATAGCGCTGATATTGGTACGGGCGGATAATAATTCATCGACCAGTTCCGGCATGCGATCCTGATCCAACCGCGCCAGCGTCTCAAGAATATTCAGACCTGAGGTTTCCCAGAAGTTATTCACCCGGGTCGGTTTGCCATGCTGAATCGTCAGCCAGCCATCCCGCGCTAAACGCTGCAACACTTCCCGTAACGTCGTCCGGGTGACGCCGATCAGCTCAGACAGCTCGCGTTCAGCTGGTAAAATGGAACCAGGCGCAAACTTGCCGTTCCAGATCGATTCAACGATATATTCTTCAGCGAAGCCTGCTGGGCTCTGGGCTTTGATCAGATTTGTCATCCGGATTTGTCCGTTATAGTTGTAATGAATGGAAAATTGGCACTGATTGTACCAGAGGCGATTCAGTTAACAAGCCATGGGCAGAAAATTGCAATCACCGCAAAGGATGCAGAGGTTGTGTTCAAAAGCAATTTGCCTTAGATTGTGCGCTGGAAATAAGTCCTTCTGGATAAAGGAAATCAGATGTTTGCCGCTGTTTCACGCTTGCCTTTTAAAGCCTGGCCCTGGCTACTGATGTCGGCAATTGCCGGCGCCTTGTTGATTACTGCATTGTATTTTCAGTACATGATGGGGCTGGCGCCCTGCATGATGTGTGTTTATCAACGTTTTGCGATTGTCGGAATTTTACTCAGCGGATTGGTTGGCGCCTTCGGTTGCCAATACTCGTTGGTGCGATGGCTGGCATACGCCGGCTGGTTACTCAGCAGTGGCTGGGGGTTGAAAATCGCCCATGACCAGGTGTTAGAAGAACAACTGGTGCAAAGCGGTGGCTTTTCCAGTTGCGGTATTTTCCCGGACTTCCCAGCCTGGTTACCGCTGCACGAATGGATCCCTGAAGTATTTAAGCCAACTGGTATGTGCGGTGAAGTGCTGTGGACTTTATTCGGCTATTCAATGCCATTTTGGATGCGCATCACTTTTGCAATGTTTTTCATCGCCGGCTTAGTGGTGATCGCCAGTCAGCTGAAGAAACACAAATACAATCCGTACGATTAGACAACTTGCGATTCGACATAAAAAAACCGCCTGCTGGCGGTTTTTTTACAATTGCAGAAATTACAGGATTTCCAGCAGTTCCACGTCAAAAATCAGCGCGCTGTATGGCTTGATCGCACCACCGGCGCCACGCTCACCGTAGGCCAGATTGTGTGGGATGTACAGACGGTATTTCGCGCCAACCGGCATCAGTTGCAGGGCTTCGGTCCAACCGGCAATAACGCCTGATACCGGGAATTCTGCAGGCTGGCCGCGATTGTATGAACTGTCAAATACAGTGCCATCGATCAGCGTGCCATGGTAATGCGTACGGACTTTGTCTGAACGGCTTGGTTTTGCGCCTGAACCGGCGGTCAGCACTTCGTACTGTAAACCTGATTCGGTCACAACGATGCCGGCTTTTGTCGCGTTTTCAGCAAGGAATGCTTCGCCAACCGCGGCGGCAACCTGTGCTTTGGCTGATTCTGCTTCCTGCATCCGGCCACTGATCACCTGGAACGCAGCACGGATCTGATCTTCACTGACTTCCGGCTCATCACCATAAAATGCCGCAGCAAGACCTGCAGCAACTGCTGCGATATCGAGGCCATCAAACGGATTGTCGGCCAGTTGTTGGCCCATTTGCAGGCCGATGCCATAACTGGCATGTTGTTCTAAAGTGGTCAGATCTGACATAAGGTTCACTTATTGTTGAGGCGGAATGGCCGGTGTAGTGGCGCTATCCGCGGGGTTCAAGGCAGCCGCTGCTGCCAGAAAAAACGGTATGCTAACGCAATCAATTGCAGTTGTCTTGCCTCAGACAGACAATTGCTGCCAGATCTGCTGCACCAGCGCAGCATCAGCATCATTGAGCTCACCAGCGGCAATCGCATGGTGCAAACTTTCCCCGACGGCCAGTACAATCTCACTGACGCTAAAAGGCTGTTCATCAAGCTGGAGCCGGCCTACCGCTAAATCAAGGTGGCCACGTAAATAGCCTTGCGCAAATAATTCATCGTCGCTGGCAGTTGCCACTGCGTCATCAAAAAATGCCGCACAACGGCTGATAAAATCGACTGTCTGTTGCATTAGTCTTCGGCCCCCAGCCGGTACATCACATAATCGTTATAACCACAAAGCACGCGGACCATGCCACTAAGCTGCTGATCCAGCAGCGCATCGCCGGAGTCGCTGATCAGCGGCCGGCCATCAAGCTGTTGAATTTTGTTTTTGGTCGCGAGCAGCCGGATATTACTGCGTCCAACCGCCCGGATCACCGCCGGTGACAGCTGCTGATTACCGCGGCCAAATATATGCCCCTGCCCGCCAATCAGCGTGATCACCAGCTGCGCCGGCACATCGGTCACCAGTTCCAGCAGCTGAGCCGCTGTCACATCGGCGGCGATCACAGCACCATTCTCAACCACATCAACGCCCAGCAAAGTATTGGGCAAACCCAGCTCTTGCATCACCGCCGCAACAGTGGAGCCGGATCCCATCACGTAACGAATATCCGGTTCCATTTGCGCGACAAAAAATGCGGCCAAATCATCCAGTACCAGCTCTTCTGATTCTTTACCGGCCGTTTTGACACTTTGTACATAGCGCAGCGCCGTCGGAATTTGCATCTCGCCGTAGCGTTTGGCCCGCACCGTGCCCTGGCGAAACGCGACTTCGTCGATATCCATCACCAGCGCATCCTGCACCGACAACAGCTCACCACGCACCATTTGCGCGACCACTTTACCGGCCGCCGCAGGCGTAATGGCATAAACACCCGAGTGGATTTTACAACCGGCCGGAATGCCAAGTACGGTTGTACTGTCGCCAATGGCATGGCAGATATTCCGTGCCGTGCCATCGCCACCGGCAAACAGCAGCAGATCAACGCCAGATTGCGCTAACAACTGCGCCGCCTGTTCGCTGTCCTGAGCGGTCGACGGTTCTTGTGCTGCCTGGCACAACACCTCAGTGTCAAAACCGAGCGAGAGTGCCACATCTTCACCCATAGCGCCGGCCACCGTTTTAATCCGGATCTGCGCCTGCCACGGTAATAATTCCTGCAACGCCAGTCTGGCACGCTGCTGTGCCATTGGCACTGCGCCACGCGCGAAGGCTTCAGCGGCCACGTCATCGCTGCCTTTCAGCGCTACTGCGCCGCCCAAACCGGCGTAAGGATTGATGATTAAACCGAGTCGAAATATCGGCAACCTTTCCATCAGGCTCCCCTCTTCAGCCAGAAAAAATGCGGCATTGTAACTGTGGCCTGTTAGCTTGCCCAGCATCTGATTGAGTTTGTCGCTGCGCTCCAGTAGATTAGTGCATATTCTTTTATTGGCCGGACCAGTCCAGATGTTACTTGAAACCCAATTCGCCCAGCTGCGCAAAAGTTTTTATCACAATCCAAACCCTGCTTATGCAGCCCGAAAACTCAGTCTGAAAACCTTGCGTATCCAGTTGCTGGCGGCACAGGCTGAGTTATATCGGGCGGCTGCAGCCGATTTTGGTCAGCGCAGCGCCTCGGAAACACGCTTGCTCGAAGTAGTGCCCAGTATCAACAGTATTGATTACAGCCTGCGCCGCCTCAAAGGCTGGATGAAGCCACAACGACGCCATGTCAGCATGTTATTCTGGCCAGCCAGCAACCACGTGGAATATCAGCCACTGGGGGTGGTTGGCATCATTGTGCCTTGGAATTATCCGGTGTTTCTGGCACTTGGTCCCTTAGTTGCAGCGATCAGTGCCGGCAATAAAGTAATGCTGAAATTGTCTGAATATACGCCGCAAATCAATAAAGTTTTGCGACAAATCTGTGAGACGGCATTGGCTGATCACGTGGTGGTCATTGAAGGTGATGCCGCGGTTGCTGCCGAATTCAGCCAGCTGCCATTTGACCATTTGTTGTTTACCGGTTCCACTGCGGTTGGCCATCACGTCATGCAGGCTGCGGCAAAACAGCTGACGCCGGTAACCCTGGAACTGGGTGGGAAATCGCCGGTGTTGATCGGGCCGGACATCCATTTTAATGATTATGCCGATCGGGTGATTTTTGGTAAATGTGCCAACGGCGGTCAGACTTGTGTGGCACCGGATTATCTGTTGGTTCCGGCGGGGAAAGAACAACGTGCGGCGGAAAAGTTACGCGCACATTATCAGCAGATGTTTCCGCAGGGCTGCCAAAGTGCAGACTGGACATCTGTGATTAATGCCCGCCAATGGCAACGCCTGCAACAGGGGCTGCAAGATGCCGCCGCCGCCGGGGCCCAAATTATTTCCTGTGGTCAGCCAGTCAATCCGAACGATCCGCTGCGTCGGATGGACTTACATCTGGTGCTGAATGCGCCGCTCGACACGCCGTTATGGCAGCAAGAGATCTTTGGGCCTGTACTGCCGATTTATGGCTACCGCAGTACCAAAGAAGCGATTGAATTTATCCGGGCACGGCCACGCCCGCTGGCATTTTACCTGTTTAGTCAGGATAAAGAGTTGCAACAACGCTGCCGCGAGCAAATTCATGCCGGCGGTGTCTGCATCAACGATACGCTGGTACACGTTGGCCAGGACGATTTGCCATTTGGCGGCGTAGGTCCTTCCGGTATGGGACATTATCACGGCAAAGAAGGCTTTTTGACCTTCAGCCATGCCAAAGCAGTGCATCAGAAAGGCCGTTTCTCCAGCGGCATGTTTGGCTATCCTCAGCGCCGGGCGCAGCTGCTGGATAAAGTACTGGATTATTGGTTAGGTTACCGCATCAGCGCTGCCGAGCGGCCGGATGACACGCGGCAGGCCAAGCACCAGCAGAAAGGCGAGTAAACAAGCGCCGGCAGCCCAGCCAAAACTGAGCTGACTGCCGGTCCCATCCTGCCACGACCAGCCTGCGATATAAGCGCCAAGCGCCCCGCCACCGCCATAAATCAGCCCGGCATAAAGCGCCTGGCCACGGCCACGTTGCGCTGGTGGGAAAAATTGCTGAATAAACTGCATGGCGCAGCTATGCGCCACCGCAAAGCTAAAAGCGTGCAACAGCATCGAAGCCGCCAACACATAAGGCAAATGACCGAACCATCCGACGACAGCCCAGCGCAGCGCAGTCAGCACATAACAGACACCGAGCAATTGCGTATAACTGCGCTTGCCTAAAATTTTGCCGGCATAAAAAAACGCCACGACTTCAGCCGCGACAGCCAGAGCAATCAGCAGGCCTGAGGCGGTGCCGCTATAACCTAAATCCCGGCAATACAAAGTAAAAAAACCATAAAACGGCGCAAAACTAAGCTGTAGCAAAAATGCCGCCGACATAAACAACACAAAGGGCCGGTGCAGCCATAATGTGCGGAATTTGATCGCCACCTCGGTACTGGCTGCCTGCAGTGAAAATGCCGGCAATTGCCACAACGCCAATAACATCAGCACTAAAAACAATAAAGCGCCGCCCGGTAAAAAACCAGGGCCCAGCTGCTCGAGCGCGATGCCGCTGCCGACGACCAGCAAAATATAACCAACACTGCCGCTGGAACGTACTTTGCTGTAGCGGCCGGTATCGTTGTTCAGGTAGTGAAAAGCGGCGGACTCCAGTTGTGGCAAAATAGCAGTCCAGCACAAGCTGTAAAGCGCCAGCCCAAGCAACAGCATACTGTAACCGGCATCGACAAAAGTACTGCACCAACCGATTGCTGCGAGCACAGCACCAAAGCGCATCACGCCAACTGGATCACTCCGTTTGGCCGCCAGCAGACTCCACAGATTGGGGCCAACAATCCGCATTGCCGTGACAATGGCTAGCAAAGTGCCGATTTGTTGTGAATTGAGGCCACGATGATCAAGAAAAATGCCGATGTAAGGCACAAATACGCCCAATACGGCAAAATATGCTAGGTAGGCCAGACTGAGACTTTGAGTTGGTTGCATACAATTCCTGAAGAGCATCAACAAAAACGGCTGACAGCGCAGCCGTTGTATTGAGTACAGTAAATATTGCGGGTTCTATTCCGCCTGGCGCCGCGCAATCGCCGCAATATCCGGCGTACTGACCTGCACCTGATGATTCTGCGCGTGATGACGCAAAAAATGATCCATCAACACAATCGCCAGCATCGCTTCGGCAATAGGCACTGCGCGAATACCGACACAAGGGTCGTGCCGGCCTTTGGTCACCAGTTCCACTGGCTCGCCGCTGGTGTTAATGCTCTGGCCCGGAATGCTGATACTGGACGTTGGCTTTAACGCCATACTGACGCGAATGTCCTGGCCCGGAGGAGATACCGCCCAGCATGCCGCCGGCATGATTGGCGGTGAAGCCTTGTGGTGTCAGCGCATCACGATGCGTCGAGCCTTGTTGTTCCACCACAGCAAAACCATCGCCGATCTCCACCGCTTTCACCGCATTGATGCTCATCATCGCGTGGGCGATATCCGCATCAAGCCGGTCAAACACCGGTTCGCCCCAGCCCACCGGCACATTGCTGGCAACCACATTGACGCGGGCACCCACTGAATCGCCGGATTTTTTCAGATCACGCATAAAGCTGTCGAGTGCGTCGATCTTATCCGGGTCCGGGCAGAAAAAGTCATTTTGTTCAACCTGTGCCCAATCGATTTTTTCCGCTTTGACCGGGCCAAGCTGCGCCAGATAACCACGCACTTCAATACCAAACCGTTGTTTTAAATACTGTTTGGCAATAGCGCCGGCGGCAACCCGCACCGCGGTTTCCCGTGCAGACGAGCGGCCACCGCCGCGGTAATCGCGAATGCCGTATTTATGATGGTAGGTATAATCGGCATGACCTGGCCGGAACAAATCTTTGATATTCGAATAGTCCTGCGAGCGCTGGTCGGTGTTTTCAATCAACAGGCCAATTGAAGCGCCGGTCGTCACGCCTTCAAAAACACCCGACAGGAACTTCACCACATCATCTTCCCGACGCTGGGTAGTATAACGTGAGGTCCCAGGCTTGCGCCGGTCCAGATCAAGCTGAATAGCGTCGAGATCCAGCACCAGTCCTGGCGGACAACCATCAACGATACCGCCGATAGCTGGTCCATGACTTTCGCCAAATGTAGTTAAACGAAACAACTCACCGATACTGTTGCCGGCCATGGCTTACTCCTTAAAAAAAGCCTGATATTGCTGTAACTGTGTTTTGGTCAGCGCAAACACACCGTGTCCACCGTTAGCAAACTCAATCCAGTCAAACGGCACCTGCGGAAAACGCTCAGCCAGCGCCACCATACTGTTACCAACTTCACAGATCAGCACCCCATCATCGTTCAGATGCGCAGCCGCATCTGCCAGAATACGGCGCGTTAACTCCAGACCATCGTCACCGGAGGCAAGGCCGAGTTCCGGTTCATGGCGGAATTCATCCGGCAGGTCGGCCATATCTTCCGCATCGACATATGGTGGATTAGTGACAATTAAATCGTAGGTTTGGCCGGGGATTGCATCATAACCATCCGACAGGATTGGATAGACGCGCTGATACAGGCCATGTTGATCAATATTGATATCAGCGACCGTTAAAGCGTCTTCGCTGACATCAATCGCATCCACTTCAGCATCCGGCAAATAATGCGCACAGGCAATGGCAATACAACCAGAGCCGGTACACAAATCTAGGATGCGACTTGGTGGATTATGTGGAAACCAACGCGAAAATTGTTGTTTGATCAGCTCAGCAATTGGCGAGCGTGGCACCAGCACCCGCTCATCAACAAAAAATGGCAGCTCGGCAAAATAAGCATGCTGAGTCAGATACGCCGCCGGCACCCGGCGTTCAATACGCTGTTGCACTAACAACGCAAACTGACGTTTTTCGGTGCGGGTCAGCCGTGTTGTTAACAACACAGGGTCGGCAATATGGGTCAGATGCAGCGTGAATGCCATCAACATACCGGCTTCATCCCACGGATTGTCGGTGCCATGACCAAAATACAAGTCTGCTGCATTAAATTGGCTGACCGCAAAACGCAGCCAGTCGTGAATACTGTGTAAATCAGTGATCGCTTCGTCGATTAATTCCGCGGTCAGTGGTGAAGTTTGTGGTTCAGTCATTTCTTTACGTGTGCTCTTTGGATAGACTTGCGCAATGCGAAAAACACCTTCTCTAACCGATCAGGATATTCAGCTGTTCCGTGATGCGATCTCGGGTGCCCGCCCTATGGCGCAGGACAAGATAACGCTGACCCCGCCACGCAGCAAGAAAAAATCCGCCATCAAGACGTCTGAAAGTCAGCCGGCCGCCAGTTTATTCTATTTTTCTGATGAATACGAAGGTTATCAGTTTGATGGCGCTACGGTCAGCTATGTCCAGCCCGGTGAAGATTTGCATCTGGCAAAGAATTTAAAACGTGGCGAATTTCAGCCCGGCGTGGTGTTAGACCTGCATGGTCTCAGCCAGCATGACGCGAAGCACGAGCTCGCTGGCCTGTTGGATTATTGTCAGCAGGAACATCTGAACTGTGCTTGTGTTGTGCATGGTAAAGGCAGTGGTTTGTTAGCCCGGCGCGTGCCCAATTGGCTCATTCAGCATCCAAACGTGCGGGCATTTCACACCGCACCGACCCATTGGGGTCGGGACGGCGCTTTACTGGTGCTGTTAAAAACACCGGATAAATAACAAAGGTAAGGGTTGATTCAGGTTAAGATCGCAGCAGGCTTAAATCAGCCGGTGCAATTTTTTCCAGTAAGGTACCTTGTCCGCCAGCTCTGTAATCAATGCAAGCCAGCGACGCGGTGTCAAAGATTGGCGTATTGCCGGATTTAGTAAAGGTTTCGACCAGAAAACTGACCAGCGGCATATGTGATACCAACAAAATCCGTGCATCTGGTGACTGGCTGAGTAATGCATCAACATACAACTGCACCTGATGACAATCACCTTCTGGCACGAGCTCAGGTAAAGTCTGTAATTGCGTTGTGTTCCCTTGCTGTGCCAACATCAACTCTGCAGTTTGTTGGGTTCGCACATACGGGCTTGCCAACACGTAGTCAAATTGTGGATAGACTGTAGTCAACCACTGTGACATCTGACCGACTTCGGCTTCACCTCGTGCATTGAGTTGCCGTTGACTATCCTGACTGCTTTGCGCCACCGCTTCACCGTGTCGCATGATAACCAGATTGACCATTGTATACACCATCAACAACTTCGCGCCCAACGCGAAAAGAGTGCGCTATGATAAAGAAAGTTCATTGCGACAGTAACTGATAATAAAGCATAGATATAAGTCTTTATATTCCTTAATAGTATGATGAGCTGCCGTATGACTCGTCGCATTTAGCCTGACAATGAGGCCTGATTTGAAAAAAACGCAACTCGTACAAAGCCCAGCCGACCATCGCCGTTATCATGCATTGACTCTGAATAATGGTTTGCGGGTGCTCCTCGTCGAACAGGCAGACGCAGAAAAAAGCGCTGCAGCGATGTCGGTGAATGTAGGCCATTTCGACGATCCGGCAGATCGGGAAGGCTTGGCGCATTTCCTCGAGCATCTGGTGTTTCTCGGGTCCCGGCAATTTCCGGAGCCTGGTGACTATGCCCAGTTTATCAGCACACATGGCGGCAGTCATAACGCCTGGACCGGCACCGAACACAGCTGTTTTTATTTTGATATCGAAGATGATGCCTTTGCCGCGGGTCTTCAACGCTTTGCCGACATGCTGGGCGCACCACTGTTTGCGCAAGCGTCGGTGCAAAAGGAACGGCAGGCCATTGAAGCTGAGTTTTCGATGAAACTGAAGGACGATGGCCGGCGCATCTATCAGGCGCACAAAGAAACCATTAATCCGGACCATCCTTTTGCCAAATTTTCAGTCGGTAACCTGCAAACGCTGGACGACCGCCCCCATCAAAGCGCGCAGCAAGCGGTAGAACAGTTTTATCAACAGCAATATAGTGCCAGCCGTATGTGTCTGGTGCTGGTGTCTGCGTATCCGATTGAACATCAGCAGGCATTAACAGAACAATATTTTCAGCAACTGCCGGCGCATTTGCCGGCCAAAACCGGCCTGACCGCTCCGCTGTACCAACAAGAGCATTTGGGGATTCAGCTCAATATCCAACCGCATAAGCCCACGCAGCGGCTGGTGCTGAGTTTCGCCCTGCCTGACATTCAGCCCTGGTATCCATACAAGGTTGTCAGTTTTCTGGCGCATATGATTGGCGACGAAGGTCCTGGTTCGTTATTAAGCGGCCTGAAACAACAGGGACTCGTTAACGCGCTAAGCGCCGGAGGCGGCATAGATGGCAGCAATTACAAAGATTTTACGCTGGCATTTGAATTGACGCATGCCGGCATGGCGAATCGCGACCTGATCCTGCAAAGCTGTTTCGCTTTTTTTGCCCTGTTGCGCCAACAACCGTTTCCGCTGCAATTATTCCAGGAACGCCAACGTTTGATCCAATGGAGCTTCACCTATCAGGAGCCACGCGCCAGCTTACAACTGGCCAGTGACCTGGCGGTGAACCTGCAGCATTATCCGCAACACGATTATATTTTTGGTGACTACCGGATGGAAACGCCGTCGGAGTCGTTGTACCGACAGTTGCTAAGTTATTTCCGCGCTGACAATTTACGTGTGATGCTGATTGCGCCTGAAGTCAGCGTCAAGCAGCAGGCCCGCTGGTACCATACACCTTATAGTGTTGAACCACTGGCTGCCGATTTACTGGCAGGCCTGGCCGGGCAACAGCCATTACCCGGTTACCACCTGCCCGTTCCCAATCCCTATCTGGTAGGGCAGCTGCAATTGATTGCGTTGAATGCGCATCAGCCGCAACCGGTACAGTTGGTGAATTCGCCCGAATTATCGCTGTGGTTTAAAGCCGATACCGATTTTCATTCACCCAAAGGCCATATTTTTGTGCAGTTAACCCTGCCCAATACAGTAAAGGATTTGACGCAACTGGCTTTAACCAAACTGTGGTTGGAGCTATTCCTCGACCGGATAAACGAGCAATTTTATCCGGCGACAACAGCAGGCCTGAGCTACAACCTTTACGTACAGCAACATGGTCTGACGTTGCACAGCAGTGGCTTGTCCGCCAATCAAATCGCATTGCTACAGGATTTGCTGACTGAACTTGGCGAATTCAGCTTTGCCGAAGATCGCTTTGCAGAACTGCAATTTCAGCTGGTACGGCATTGGCGCGGTCAAATCAGTGGTAAGCCTATCAGCCAGCTGTTTAGCCAGCTGTCGTCGTTGTTACAGCCATTAAACCCGGAAACACAACAGCTGGCACAATTGCTCGAACAAAGCAGTTTTGCCCAATTCAATGCGTTTTGTCAGCAGATCATGCAGCAAGTTCATGTTGAGGCCTTTATGCTGGGCAACTGGCATACAGCAGATGCCAGCCTGCTGGAGAAAATGTTGCGCCAGTGGCAACAACAAATCAATTCGCCGGGTGGTCGCTTGCCCCGGCAAAGTTACAGTACACAAAACAGCGGGCCGGTCTGGCTGGAACAACAGCTACAGCACGATGACCAGGCGCTGGTGATCTATCTGCCGGCCAAAGATCGCAGTGCGGCATCGATGGCTAAATTTATGCTGGCGAATCATCTGATTTCACCGGAGTACTTTCATGCCCTGCGCACTGAACAGCAGTTAGGGTATCTGGTCGGGACCGGTTATGTGCCGATGAACCAAAAACCAGGCATGGCTTTTTATGTACAATCTCCAAAAACTGCTGCTGCGGACTTGTATTACGCGACGGTGATTTTTTATCGCAAGTTTCTCGAAGAGCTGCCTGAGATCCCATTGGCGGAATTCGATCAGATCAAAACCAGCCTGATCGCGCAAATCCGTGAGCGTGATACCAGCCTGGCGAGCCGGGCGAAACGGTTGTGGCTGGCGATTGGCCAGGGTGATTATCAATGTTCGTTATCACAACGGATCCAGGATGAATTGTCTGCGCTGAGTCTTAGCGAATTTTGCGATTTTTGTTACACATTGTTAGCGCCGGAATATGATGCCGTCTTTCTGGCGACAGGCCCGGCGCCAACGCACAGTCTGATGCGCAGCAAAACTGCCACCGAACTGGCGGGCGAGCTGGAGCTGCGGACAGATTGGCTTTGACAGTCCGGGAGATTTTCTATAAGTTACCCAAAATGCCCGAAAGCTGCGTAGATGTGTGAATAATAATAATAAAAAACTGTCTCTGTTGTGTTTGCCGGCCTTTATTTCAATGCCGGCTTTAGCGGTAGATCTGGACCATGCAATGCCATACGTATTGTCATCGATCCTGTTGTTTTCTTTTGGTGCGCTGTTATTGGCCCACTTATCCATTCTGAAAATGCGCCGTTACCAAAGCCGTCTTGAACAAAGCGAAGAACGGCTGCGACTGTCTCTTTGGGGCAGTGGCGATGAGCTGTGGGATTGGAATATTGCATCAGGCAGTTTATACCGCTCCAGTTCCTGGCAACATCCGGTTGAATTAAAACCAGAAACCAACCAGTTCCCACCCAATCGGGAACAAATTCACCCGCGCGATATTGAACGTGTCACCGAACAACTTTATCAACACCTTGCCGGTGAAACCCCGTATTTTGAAGCTGCCTACCGGCTCAGAGCATCCGACGGCGGCTGGGTCTGGGTGCTGGACCGGGGCAAAGTCGTATCCACCGATACTGAAGGCGTCGCGACGCGGATGACCGGAACGCTGAAAAATATTCAATTGCTGAAGCAGACCGAAGAGCGTTTGGAGCTGTTTGCCCGCTGTCTGGAGAATATCTCTGATGCAGTGGTGATCTGTGACACCAATTTTATTGTGTTGGAAGTCAACCATTCGTTTAGCACCATTACCGGCAAAAGCCGCGAGCAAGTGATCAAAAAGCCGTTTGATTTGGCGATGTACCCCAGCCGTTTTATTCAGGAAATAGGCCACACCCTGCAGACGACAGGCAGCTGGCAAGGCGAAGTACAAGACCAGCGTATTAACGGTGAGGTGTATCAGGCCGAGCTCAATTTTGACATAGTGCGCGACGATCATGGCGTGCTGACACAATTTGTCGCGGTGTTTTCCGACATTTCTGAGCGCAAAAAACGCGAAGCGGAATTAAGCCGGCTGGCGAATTCTGACACTCTGACCGGCCTGCCAAACCGGGCGATGTTTTCGGCCGAACTGGGCCGGTTGGTAGAACGGGAAGTTAAACACGCTTTACTGGTGTTTGACCTTGATAACTTCAAAAAAATCAACGACTCACTTGGCCACCAACTGGGCGACTCGCTGTTAATCAAACTGGCAGAACGCCTCAGCCAGATGACGCGGCAAAAAGAACGGCTGTACCGGCTTGGTGGTGATGAATTTGCTATTTTGTTGGAAAACACTAACGACATTCACACCATCACGACGATGGCAAAAGAGCTGATTAAGCAGATAAATCAGCCATTTTTTATCAGTCAGCATGAGCTGGCGGTGACCAGCAGTATCGGCATTGTGTTGTATCCCGAAGATGGCCGTGATCCGGAAGCATTGCTGCGCAATGCCGACACAGCGATGTATCATGCCAAAAGTGACGGCGCGAACCGCTACCTGTTTTTTAACGACAGCATGAACAAACTGGCGGTCAAACGTTTACAGCTGGAAAACCTGATCCGTCATGGCCTGAAAGAAGATTTCTTCACGGTGTATTATCAGCCAAAAATGGATATTCTCAGTGGCCAGTTGGTTGGCATGGAAGCATTGGTACGATTTATCACGCCCAAACGCGGTTTGATTAGCCCGGCTTCGTTTATTCCGGTATCAGAAGAAACCGGCCAAATCGTTGAAATCGGTGAAGTGGTGTTACGCAAAGCCTGCCTGGATGTGAAACGCTGGATTGATCAGGGTCTGTTTCATGGTCGCGTTGCGGTCAACCTGTCGGTCAAACAATTTATGTTGCCATATTTGTGTGAACAGATTGACGATGTACTGCAACAGACCGAATTGCCATCTTATCACCTGGAACTCGAAATCACTGAAGGCACTGTGATGCAATCGCCTAAGATGGCGATAGATACCATGAAAAAACTGCGGGCCCGCGGTATCCACCTGGCGATGGATGACTTTGGCACTGGCTACTCATCACTGGCGTATTTAAAGCAGTTCCCGCTGAACACATTGAAAATCGACAAAGCTTTTATCGACGATATGAATACGGCGCGCGGCCGCAATATGGTGGATACCATCGTCACTATCGCGCACAACCTGAGTCTGACTGTGGTAGCCGAGGGCGTAGAACAAGCCGAACAGCTGGCGCAACTAAAGCAGCTGCGCTGCGAGATCATTCAGGGTTATTTTTATAGCAAGCCGTTGTCTGCCGCAGATTTCACCCAGTTCCTGTTGGATCAGAAGCAAAATAAGCCGCGTCTGACGGCGGTGCCAGTCTCAGTCTGAAGCCATTGAACAGGTAACACTGACTGCAACAACCAAAAAAGAGCCGGAAGGCTCTTTTTTGGTTGTCGGCAGTGCAGACGATTAGTCGCGGCGTGCGTCCGGATCGATGCCCTGACGAATTTTTTCCATCCGTTCCTGATGATTCAACCACATTTTTAATCCTCCAATGGCAATGCCCGCCAGCGGAATTAAAAACACTAATACACCAGGATTTAATAGTTTTGTTAAAAATCCGTCCACACAAAAATCCCTCTGCTGCGACCGGTCACTCCGGCTCTGTTAATCGTTATCTGTTTCGACGTAGGAAAAATCGTCACTGCCATCAGCAATACGTTTCTTACCGAAGACGGTATGAAACTTGCGTTTTTCCTGAATACGTTGCTTGTATTTCAGCCAGGCCTTTTCATAGACAGTTTCTGCTTCGGCTTCACCGCGCATGACCTGTAAAAAGCGTTGCTCTTCTTCGTTCACCGGCTGGCGCTGGCCTTCTTCCAGTTCCTGCATCGATGCACCGTGCTTCTCCAGCAGATTGCCCTCTGCTAACGTGAAGCGTCCTGACCGGGTAAACCCTTTCGGGAAGTTGCGGTCATCAAAAAAGCGACGTTTAGCCACAAAACTTTGCTGCATCACTTTTTTCCCCTGATCTCGTTGAATCTAAAGCTATCCCAATTAAACTGTGCGGAGTATGGTAAACAAAATTCCGCACGTAAAACAAATGTTTTTTATCGTCACCATAAAATATTATAAGGTTAATGCTTGGACACTGAACTACTGAAAACCTTCCTGGAAGTACAAAAAACCCGTCATTTTGGCAAAGCCGCCGACAATCTGTATTTAACTCAGTCCGCTGTCAGCTTTCGCATCCGGCAACTGGAGCAAAGTCTGGGTGTTGCGTTGTTCAGCCGCCACCGCAATAACATCCAGCTGACCGAAGCCGGCGAGCTGCTGCTACCCCATGCCGAAGCAGTGATCTGCGCGCTACAAGCCGCCAGGACGCAATTACAGCAACAAAGCAGCTTACCGCAACGATTGACCGTCGCGGTCGAACCGGGTTTGCAATATCTTGCCGCAGAATTACTCGAAGCTTTAGTTGTGAATATTGAAACAGCAGTGCATCTGCAGGTGCTTGATGCCGCTACCGCCTGCAACAGGCAGGCTGACGTAGTGCTCTGTGCAAATCCGGACACCAGCACCGATCCGGCATATAAAAGCGTTATATGGCGCACTATTGTGCTGGCGGCTGTGGGGCCTGTTGGCAGCACAGCGCAGGCTGAAGGCCGGCTGGACTGGGTCGGGAGATTGCCGCAGCTGAGTAAAGCACCGCTGGCTTTTTGTTGCAGCGATCCGCGGTTATTGCGCCAATGGCTGGCCCGCAGCAATGGCACGGCGTTCTTGCCCATGGCGCTGGCACAAGATCTATGTCACACCGGTTTATATCAGTTTCTGGCCATGCCGGAACAACAAATCAGTGTGCAGTTATGGCTACGGGATGGCGCACCGATCCGCTGGCAGGATTAACAGACTATCGAACAACAGGACTATGGCCGGAACCAACTCAGCTCGGGCCCCATCACTCGCCGGCGCGCCATACGCTGGTGATTCAGAAATAATGGCACTGACACAGGGCCGGTCAAAAGTGCCAGCAAGACCCAGGGCCAACTGCGTAAACCTGCTTTTTTTGCTTGCAGGTAACACCACACACTCACCAGTGGATGAAGGAATAACCACAACACAACCATACTCCGGCAGTAAAAAAGGCGGCATTATACAAAAAACCGCAGCAAGCCGCGGTTTTTT
Source organism: Rheinheimera sp. (assembly GCA_034519945.1). GTDB lineage: Bacteria > Pseudomonadota > Gammaproteobacteria > Enterobacterales > Alteromonadaceae > Pararheinheimera. Next base: position 29,934 of record JAXHNX010000031.1, on the reverse strand, counting down.
TCAGCATAAAAGCAGGACTCAGTAAAAGGTCTTTTCCTGCTCAGCCAACTCCAGCAGTAGTTTTGCCGGAGTAAACCGACTACCAAACTGCGTTTCAAACCGACGTAAATCGGCCACCAGATTGCCGGCACCCAGACTATCAATATACCGGAACGGACCACCGAAGAAAGGCGGAAAACCAATCCCGAAAATTGCACCAATATCACCGTCACGGGCAGAAGCAATAATGCCTTCTTCCAGACAACGCACCGCTTCGTTCAGCATCTGCACCATACAGCGTTTACTGATTTGCTCGATGCTCAGGCGACCATTCGGTTGGACCCCCAGCAGGCTGTAGACGCTGGTGTCGACCTCTTTGCGGCCTTTCTTCGCGTTTTTTCCATACAGATAAAAGCCTTTTTCGACTTTCTTGCCTTTGCGACCATCGGCAATCAACTTATCAAAAGCCGCCGGCGCCTGGAAGCGCTCGCCCAGTTCTTGTTGCAGAATAGGTGAAATTTTCGCACCAACATCGATGCCAACTTCATCCAATAACGTAATAGGCCCGACAGGAAAGCCAAAACGGGTCAGCGCTTTATCCAGCTTCTCGACCGACTCGCCTTCGAGCAGCAGATTCGCCGCTTCGTTCATATATAGCGCCAGGATCCGGTTGACATAAAAACCAGCGCCGTCTTTGACCACAATTGGCGTTTTGCCTTGTTTGCGGGCAAAAGCGACTGTTGTTGCAATGGTCTCAGCGGAAGTTTTGTCATGGGCAATGACTTCAACCAACGGCATTTTGTCGACCGGAGAGAAATAATGCAGGCCAATAACGTTTTCTGGTCGCGCTGCTTTCGCTGCGATCTGACCAATCGGCAATGAACTGGTGTTTGAAGCAAATACCGTATGTGCAGCACAATGTTGCTCGATATCTGCGACCATTTGTTGCTTTAATGCAAGATCTTCAAACACCGCTTCAATGACCAGGTCGACATCATGAAACCCTGAGTAATCAGTGGTGCCGGTCAGCAACGCCATTTGCTTTTGCAGCTCAGTTTTGCTGATAAAACGTTTCTTATATTTTTTATTCAGCAGACTAAAGCTGTATTTCAGCGCGTTGCCGATACCGGTCTGATTAATATCTTTGATCCGCACCGGAACACCGGCTTTGCCGGCTGTGACGTTGGCAATGCCGCCGCCCATCAACCCGCCACCAAGTACTGCGGCTTTTTTCACTTTGCGTGGTTTGGCATCCCCGGCCCCGCTTTCTTTTTTCATCTGCGTGGTGGCGAAAAATAAATTACGCAGATTGGCCGACACCGCCGTCATGCATAATTCGCCAAAATGCTTCGCTTCGACCTCAAGGCCTTTTTGCATACCTGAATGCACGCCCGCTTTGATCGCATCAATAATTTTCAGCGGTGCCGGGTAATGGCCCTGAGTTTTTGCCAGCGTCTGCTTTTCTGCCTGACTGAACAAAATGCCGCGACCAATCGAAGTAAACTCCAGTAACTGGCCGATTAACGGCAACTTGACCGGCTTTGAGCGGTCTGGTTTGCCCGCCAGCGCCATTTTCACCGCAGCGTCTAACAAAATGCTCCGCGGCACGACCACATCGACCAAACCGGCTTTTTTCGCCTGCACTGCCCGCAATTGTTTGCCAGTCAGCATCATATCCAGTGCTTTTTGCAGGCCAACCAGTTTTGGCAGACGTTGTGTGCCACCACTACCCGGTAACAGACCCAGCTGCACTTCCGGCAGACCTAACACGGTCTTGTTGTCATCGGTCGCAACGCGGCCATGACAAGCCATCGCCAGTTCCAGACCACCGCCTAAACATGGACCGTGGATCGCGGCAATTAGCGGAACATGCAGCTTTTCCAGCTCATTAAACATACGCTGTCCCATGCTGGCGATCGCAGTGGCTTCTGCGGCCGTTTTGCATTTATCCAGCATGCTGATATCCGCGCCGGCGATAAACGAATCCGCTTTGCCGCTGATAATGACCAGACCCTTGATATTTTTATTGGTCCGTACTTCGTCCAGTACCGTCGCGATCTCGTCAGCAAACTCGGCTTTGAGCACATTCATGCTCTCGCCAACGATATCCATCGTGATCACACCGACGCCGTCTTCGCGCAGGCTTAAACTAAAAGTTGGCTGCATTATTCAGTCTCCACAATCATCGCGGCGCCAAGGCCACCAGCCGCACAGGCTGTGGTCAGGCCGATACCGCCGCCACGGCGTTTTAATTCGTTTAAAGTCTGAGTGATCAGGCGAGTACCTGTCGCAGCAAATGGGTGGCCATAGGCCAACGAGCCGCCATTGACGTTAAATTTCGCCATATCGATATCACCGATAGCTTCTGCACGGCCGAGTTTTTCCTCAGCAAATTTCTTCGAGCCAAACATTTTCATATTGGCCAGGGCCTGGGCAGCAAATGCCTCGTGCATTTCAATTAAGGTTAAATCTGACAGTTTTAAACCGGCACGGTCGAGCGCTAATGGTGTGGCATAAGACGGGCCCATCAGCATATCTTCCCACACGTCGATGGCTGCGAAAGCGTAGCTGCGGACATAACCAAGAATTTCGTAGCCCATGGCTTTAGCGCGGCTTTCGGTCATCATCAATACGGCGGACGCGCCATCGGTCAGTGGCGTCGAAGTTGCGGCTGTCACAGTGCCGTAATTACGATCAAATACAGGTTTTAATTTGGCATAGGATTCCAGCTTGGAATCGAGCCGGACGTTATTATCGATTTCGAGGAATTTGTTGTAAGGCTCGACATGAGCCGCCATGACTTCATCTTTCATCAGGCCATTTTGCCAGGCCTGTGCAGCCAACGTGTGTGACCGGTGCGCCATCGCATCCTGATCGGCGCGGCTGATGCCGTGACTTTTTGCCATTTGTTCGGCGGTGTCACCCATCGATAATCCTGTGGTGTACTCAGCAACCGCCGGCGGCACCGGCAATAAGTCTTTGAACCCCAGACGGCGGAAAATCGCCAGTTTCTGGCCAAAAGTTCTGGCTTTGTTGACATCAACCAAAGCCCGCGCCAGATTTTTGCTGACGCCAATTGGCAGCACTGAGCTGGAATCAGCACCGCCGGCAATGGCGATCTCGGTGATACCAGCCATCATACTTTCAGTGACGCTGACCACGGACTGGAAGCTGGTCGCGCAAGCGCGGGTCACGCTAAATGCATCGGTGTGTACGTTCATGCCGGTACCCAATACGATTTCACGGGCAATATTCGGCGCTTCAGGCATCTGCACAACTTGACCATAAACAACCTGATCAATTAACTTGGGGTCCAGCTCACTGCGGATCAGCAGTTCGTTGACGACCAGCTTGCCAAGCTCCAGCGCCGAAACACCGTGAAATTCGGTCGCCTGTTTGGCAAATGGTGTACGTAAACCACGGACGATGGCGATACGGTCGCCCTGCCGGGTTCTGAGTTGAATAGGGTTGGCCATAGAAGTCCTCTGTTGCTGGTCGTTACAGGTCTGACCTGTGATTTTCCCGATTGTAGCGAGACTCCGACGAAATTAAAACACTTGTTTTAATCGTCGCCGCCCCCAGATCCGCGGAGTTGGTCTTAGCCTAGCCGCTTTTCATCGGATACGCATATGAAATCCCCCATGATTTCATATAAATAACGCACTTAAACCGAAGCCTGAGAGTATTGTTTGTGAACGCATTTAACCGGTTAAAATCCTATCTCGACAGTCAGGTGATCGGGCAGCCAGCCCTGACTGAAGGTATTCTGCTGGCGCTGCTGGCCAATGGTCATTTACTGGTTGAAGGCCCACCGGGCCTGGCAAAAACCAGGGCCGTCAACGCCCTGGCGCATGGTGTGGAAGGCAGTTTTCACCGGATTCAGTTTACCCCGGATTTATTACCTGCCGATTTAACCGGTACTGATATTTACCGGCCGGAAACCGGCAAATTTGAATTTCAGAGCGGTCCGTTATTCCACCACATCATTCTGGCGGATGAAATCAACCGCGCGCCGGCCAAAGTGCAGTCAGCTTTACTTGAAGCCATGGCGGAAAAACAAATTACTGTGGGTCGCCATAGCTATAAATTGCCCGAATTGTTTCTGGTGATGGCAACGCAAAACCCGCTGGAACAGGAAGGCACCTACCCGCTGCCAGAAGCTCAGCTCGACCGGTTCCTGCTGCATTTAAAAGTGGATTATCCGGACGCTGACACTGAGCTGAAAATTCTGCGTTTAACCCGCGGCGAAGCATTAGCTCAGCAAGCGGAAACACCGGTTCGGATGAGTCAGGCCGATATCTTTGCCGCCCGTCAGACCATTCTACAGCTGCATATGGCTGAAAGTCTGGAGCAGTATATTGTGCAACTGGTCATGGCGACCCGGCATGCCGGCAATTATGGCGCCGAGCTTGGCCGTTATATCGCTTATGGTGCCAGCCCGCGCGCGACTATTGCGCTGGAACGCTGTGCCCGCGCCAAAGCATGGCTCAGTGGCCGCGATTTTGTCACGCCGGACGATGTGCAGGCTGTGTTCCATAACGTACTGCGTCACCGCTTGATCTTAAGTTATGAAGCTGAAGCTGAAGGGGTCAGTACCGATCAGGTCCTCAGCGAATTATTAAAACGAGTGCCGATCGCCTGATGAACTCAGCAGTGCAAGCACAAACAGCCGCACAACAACTGGCCGCACTGGGCGCCGACGGTGTCCAGCTGGATTTACCGCAACTGTTGAAATATCAGCATCATACTTATGTGCTGGATTTAGCGCCGCAACAGGTGATCCAGAGCAAACTGGCCGGCAGTTATCTGGCGCGCAGTAAAGGCCGCGGTATGGAGTTTGACGAAGTCCGCCATTACCAGCTTGGTGATGATGTTCGCACCATCGACTGGCGGGTTACCGCGCGTACCGGCAAAGTGCATACCAAATTATTTCGCGAAGAAAAAGAACGGCCGGTATTTGTCTTGACTGACTTGAGTCAGTCAATGCACTTTGGCTCGGTCTTACTGACCAAAGCGGTACAGGCGGCGCATTTGGCGGCCCTCGTTGGCTGGCACGCGCGTGAACGCGGTGACAAGTTTGGCGGCATTTTATTTAATGGCCAGCAGATCAGGGAATTGAAACCAGCCAGTCGCAGTGTCTCTGTCTTGCGTTACTTGCAGCAACTGATAGATCTCAACAACAAATCGGTAACACCAGAGCAGCAGCCAATCCGGCTAGCCGACGCCGTTGGCCAATTGCGCCGATTGGTGCGGCCCGGCAGCCTGGTTTATCTCATTTCTGACTTCAGTGCACTGGATGCCAATGTGCTGCGCCACCTGCAATCGATGCGGATGCACAATGAAATCAGGCTCTGTCAGATCTTTGATCCACTGGAACTGCAGATCCCGGCCGCCGTGTCTGGTCAGCTGGCGCTGCAGTCTGATGCCGCTGTGTTGCAATTGGATTTAACGCCGGTCGGTCTAAAACAACGCTACGCGGTCCAACAGCAGCTGCAGCAGGCTGAACGCACACAGTACTGGCGCAGTCTGGGCCTGCGCCACATGCAGATCAGTAATGCGTCGTCACTGCGCAGCCAGCTTGTTGCGATCCAACAGCACACTTTGGCGCAGGCCCATTCGGCACCTGTTAATACTTCCGGAACCGTCCATGGCCAATGATCCCAACATCACCGACACTTTAAAAACGGCACTGGCCGATATTCAGCAGCCTGCGCTGCCAGATGAATTTTATCTGGCGCCTGGCCTGCTGTTGTTGGCGCTGCCCGTCCTGTTCGCGTTGGTCTGGCTGGCACGCACATTATACCGGCGTTATCAGCGTGATAGCGCCAGACGCATTGCCCTGCAATCGCTTGGATAAAATTCAGTTAGAACAGCCCGAAGCCGCCAATGCCATCCTGCAATTGCTCAAACAGTATCTGCAGACCAAACGGCCAGGTCATCCGGCACTGGCAGAAAAAAGCGCCGCATTCGTCGCTTTTTTGCAGCGCAGTGGGAATTTGTCGGAGCAGCTGCCTGATTTAGATCTGCTGCTGTATAGCCCGACGTCGGATCCTGAGCAATTAAAGGCCTGGCACCAATTTGCCGACCTTTGGCTGCAACAGCATCGGGAGCAAGGTTTAGATGTTTGAATTTGCCTTACCCTGGTTATTTGTGCTGTTACCTGTGCCTTGGCTGGTGCGCGCCCGTCAGTCGGTCGCCGGACAGCCGCTGTTTTTTCCTCCATTGGCGCGCTTGGCTGCGGCAGAGCAACACAGCCCGCAGCATCAGCGCTGGCGCATGCCGGCACTGTTACCCTTTCTATTCTGGGCATCTCTGGTGACAGCAGCGGCCGGCCCACGCTGGCTCGGTGAACCCGTTACGCTGCCGCAGCAAGGTCGCGACATGATGCTGGCAGTCGATTTGTCCGGCTCGATGAATATCAATGACATGGTCATTGAAGGCCAGTCCTACAACCGGCTGGACGCAGTCAAACATGTGCTGAGCCAGTTTATCGACAAACGTCAGGGCGATCGGTTGGGTCTGATTTTGTTCGCCGACGCCGCCTACCAACAAACGCCACTGACATTTGACCGCACCACAGTGCAGAAAATGCTCGATGATGCCGTCCTTGGCCTGGTTGGTCAACGCACGGCTATTGGCGAGGCGATTGGTCTGACCGTCAAACGATTTAATACCTATCAGAGCTCAAATAAAGTACTGATTTTACTCAGTGATGGTGCCAACACTGCAGGCAATATTCAGCCGCGGGAAGCGCTGGCGTTGGCCAAAGCCGCCGGCGTTAAAATCTACGCGGTTGGCGTTGGTGCGGAACAAATGGTCCAACAAGGTATTTTTGGCCCGCAGATGGTGAATCCTTCTGCCGATCTGGACGAAAAATTGCTGACCGAACTTGCCAGTGAAACCGGTGGCCGTTATTTTCGTGCCCGCAACCTGCAGGAACTTAGCGAGATTTATCAGTTACTGGACCAGCTGGAGCCGATTGAACGGGATCAGCTGAATTATCGCCCGCAGCAAAGCCTGCTGCATTGGCCTCTAGCTAGCGCACTGGTGCTGCTGGGGCTCGCATTTTGGCGCCGGAGTCGTTATGCCCGCTGATATCCACTTTTTACGGCCCTGGGTGTTGTTGTTATTGCCGCTGGTTGTGCTCTGTTGGCTGATGTTGCGTCGCCTGCCCTCGACCGATGCCTGGCAGCAATTGCTGGCACCGCATTTATATCGTCAGCTGCTGGCACAACAGCCTGCTGCGCGTAAACAACCCTGGTTGCTACCGCTGATCTTGTTCATTGGCATTCTGGCCGGCGCTGGGCCGAGCTGGCAAAAGCTGCCGCAACCGGCCTTCCAGCTGAAGCGTGCCACCGTGCTGGTATTGGATATGTCGATGTCGATGCGTGCGACTGACATTAAACCAAACCGGGTGACACAAGCCCGCTTTAAAGCGCTGGATTTTGCCCGCGAGCAGCTGGAAGGCGAAATGGCCTTGTTGGCTTTTGCCGGTGATGCTTATGTTATTTCGCCGCTGACGCCGGATCACAATAATATCAGTTTGTTATTACCTGATTTAAAACCGGAAATTATGCCAGTGCAAGGCTCTGATTTTGCCAGCGCATTGAAAATGGCAGATCAACTGTTGCAACAGGCCGGTTATGTCAAAGGTGACATCGTCTTTTTTACCGACGGTTTTGACAGCCAACAATTTATACAGATCCGGGACCAACTCAATGGCTTTGCCCATCGTGTATCAGTGCTGGCTTTTGGCAGTGCAGACGGCGCGCCGGTACAACTGGAAAATGGCGAACTGCTCAAAGACGCCCGAGGCAGCATTGTGTTACCAAAGGTACCGCTGACTCAATTAAAAGAGATCAGTAGCCTGACTGGCGGTGTGTTTGCTACCAGTACTTTTGATGACAGTGATGTGCAAAAGCTACTGGCACTGCCTGAACTAAAACTCAACGATGCGGCTGAGCAAACTCAGATGCAAGGCGACCAGTGGCAGGACGCCGGTATTTACCTGTGTTATCTGCTATTGGCGCTAGGGCTCTGGTACTTGCGTAAACCCCAACTGTTTATCTTGCCGTTATTACTGTTAGCCTGGCCCCAACCGGTTCCTGCCCGGCAAGCGACTGAGCCAACAACGACCGAACCGCCAGCCCCAACACCAGCGTTTAGCTGGCAGGATTTATGGCAGAGTAAAACGGAACAGGCAAAACAAGCTTATGACAGTGGCGATTATGCCCGGGCGCGCCAACAATTTGCCGATCCGCTCTGGCAAGGCAATGCCGCTTACCGGGCTGGCGATTATGCCGCGGCAGCTGAGCTATTCAGTAAAGACAGTTCTGCCGCCAGTCAATTTAACCTTGGTAACAGTCTGGCGCTGCAGCAACAATATGAGCACGCCCTCAAAGCTTACCAACAAGCAGAACAGCAGCAGCCCGGTTTACCCGGTCTGAAGGAAAACATTGACCTGATGAAAAAAATGCTTGAGCAGCAGCAACAGCAATCTGAACAAAAACAGCAGCAAAATGGTGAGCCTGATCAGCAAAACAATTCGAAAGACGGCAAGGACCAGCAGCAAGAGCAACAAAATCAGCAATCGCAGCAGGACTCCAGTCAACAAAACGAACAATCACAACATGAGCAACAACCCGCTGAAGAGACTCAGGCAGATCCGGCGCAGCAACAGCAACAACAGACTCAGCAGCAAGCACAGCAGGCTGAACAGCAGGACAAGCAACCCGCTGAAGCTGAACAACAAAAAGCAATAGAACAAGCCTGGCCCAACGCCAGTGCTGAAGAAAGCCAGCAATTGGAGAACCTGCTGCGTAAAGTGCAGGATGAACCCAGTTTATTATTAAAAAACAAGATGTTGCTCGAGTATCAAAAACGCCAGCAACAAGCAATACCACGCGGTGTTCAACAAGAATGGTAAATCAGATGGTCAATCAGATGGTCAAATTAGCCGGCCGCCTGCTGTTGTTAACGCTGTGCCTGCTCAGTCAGGTACAGGCTGCTACCCAGCTCAAGGCCAGTGTCGATAAAAACCCCGCGATGTACGGCGAAGCCATCATGTTGCAATTGGTGCTGGATGAAAAAGTTGATGCCGGCGCCATCGATTTTGCCAGCCTCGAAGCCGATTTTCGGGTAACCGGCCCTTCCGTCAGCCAGAGCATGCAAATCGTCAACGGTCAGTCGAGTCAAAGTACCAGTTGGCAGCTCAGCCTGTTTCCACGCCGCACTGGCTCGCTGACGATCCCGGCATTTCAGCTCGGCGCACTTCGCAGCGAACCGATCAGCCTGGAAGTGCAACCGGCCAGCCAGACATCTGGCAAAGGAGCCGAATTATTTTTGCAAAACAGCTTTAGCAGCGAAAGCGTGCACGTCCAGCAAATGCTGTATTACGAAATCAAAATTTACTTTAAAGGCGAGCTGCAACGCGGCAACCTGAGCCAGCCGGAACTGGCCGGTGCGGATGTTGAACAAGTCGGTAAAGACATCGAAAACAGCGAGATTGTTAACGGGGAACGCTACCAGACCATCACACGGCGCTATAGTGTGATCCCGCAAAAAAGTGGCACGCTGACGCTCAATCCACCGTTTTTTAATGGTGAAATGATCGATCGTGACAACTCGCGCTACGACTATTTTGCCCGGACTAAAGCCGTATCAGCAGAAGGCCAACCTCTGACACTACAGGTGAAGTCGATCCCGGACGGCCAGCAACAAAACTGGTTGGCGTCCGAACTGGTCGCGCTCACCGAAGAATGGAACCCGGCCGGTGACCAACTGGTACAAGGCGAACCTGTTACCCGGACTATTACCCTGACCGCGCTGGATTTAGCCGACAATCAGTTGCCGGATTTACAACTGGGCACCGTTGCTGGCGCCAAAATCTATCCGGAGCAGCCGCAAAGCCGCAAGGCTGAACGTAAAGGCCGCATCGTTGCGCAAAAGGTGTTCAGTTACGCCATTATTGCCGATAAAGCCGGCAGCCTGACGCTGCCAGAAGTTCGCGTACGCTGGTGGAATACCAAGACCAATCAGCCAGACGAAGCGGTGTTGAGCGCCGTTACGCTGCAGGTCGCGGCGAATCCGCAGCAGGTGCAACAGGCAGAGCCGACAGCTGCCATAACCACTGCCGCTGACCGTACCCCGGCAGCGCAAATTTCCGACTGGCATTTTAGCTATAGCAGCTGGTTATTGCTGGGTTTATGGCTGCTGACTCTGGCCGCATGGGGATTGTGGGCCATTGCGGCGACGCGGGCTGCTCAGAATGACAACACCAATCTGCCCCGTACAACCGGCGGCAGCGAACTGCGGTTTAATTCGCGCAAGCTTAAACAAGCCTGCCAACAGCACGATGCCGCGTTGGCCCGGGAGCAATTATTGCGCTGGGCACAGCAACTGATTGATGCCAACATTGAATCCCTGTCCGACCTGGTGCAGCAATTGCCGGATGGTGCATTAAAAACTCACATTCAGCAGCTCAGTTATCAGGGTTATCAACCCGCCGGCATGCAATGGCAGGGCCAGGCGTTGCTGGAAGCCTGGGCACATTTTCATCATCAGCCAGAAAAAAACGCTGAAGGCCTGGCACCTTTATACCCGCGTGGCTGATTTTTTTTCGAATGCCTGAACAAAAATAGCAGTCATGCCGGTCTGTGCTGGTATGTCGACTATTTACAGACAAAGATGGCAGAGTTCAGATGAACAGCGCACAACAACGTTATGAGGCACTGGTTCGTGCTTATACACCAGACCTCTACCGCTACGCCTACTGGCTCTGCCGGTCAAAAAGTATTGCGGAAGATTTGGTACAGGACACTTTGCTGCGCGCCTGGAAAAATCTGGCGCAGCTACAGGAAGCCGGCGCCGCCAAAGCCTGGTTGCTGACCATCCTGCGCCATGAAAACGCGCGGCGTTTTGAACGCAAACAGTTTGACTATAGTGATGTGGAACAAGACAGTCTGGAAGATACTGCCCATGCCTCGCCAGAGCATTGGGTCGCCACAGACCGGCTACACCGGATGATGCTGGAGTTACCGCAGGATTATCGCGAACCTTTAGTGATGCAACTGTTACTCGGCATGACCGGCGACGAAATTGCCACTGTACTTCAACTCAACCTGAACACTGTTAACACCCGCTTGTTTCGCGGCCGGGCGCAACTACGTGCACGGCTACAACCTGACCACTCAGATGGAGTTTCCCAGCATGGATAATCTTTTACAACGCCGGGCACTTTATGAGGATCCGGCCAGCATTTCACCGCATCAACTCGAAGACGATGCACAGTTATTGCAACTGCAGCAGGAGCTGCTGCAATTGGATCATCAATTGAAACAACAGCTTGAAATTGATGTGCCACCTCAATTAGTCGAACAGATTTTATTACGTCAGCAGATGTTGCCGGTAATTCGCCACTGGTGGCAGCGTCCACTGCCCTATGCGACTGCAGCCGCGCTGCTGTTGTCAGTTTGGTTTTATCAGGGTTCCACGCCGCAAGTCAGCGCCGATCTGGGTCAACATGCATTAAGTCATGTCTATCATGAGCTGGCGGCATTGGGCGCGATCGGCTCTCTGGACCAACCAAGTCTGCAACCTTTGTTTGCAGAGCTTGGGCTGAGCGCTGAGCTGCCCGTTCCGGTCCGTTATGCCCGCTTCTGCGACTTTGAAGGTGTGCGGTCATTGCACCTGGTACTTGAAGTCGATGGACAACCGCTGACGGTCTTTGTGGTCCCGGATCAGCACGATTTGCCGCACGCGAATACAAACCAGTTTGCCGATGCCCGTTTTTTTGGCCAAAGTCTGAAAACAGCCAAACATTTGCTGGTGCTGGTGGCGCAACAACCTCAACTGCTGGCAAAGGCCGGACCGCTGCTAGAGAAGTCACTTAAATTTAACATTTGACTGCGACTGGTAGCAGCCTGGCCGCAGTTCGTGGAAAACTACTGGTCCTTGTCACTGAGTATTGTTAGCATTGCCCCTTCATCATGGCTGGTCATCTAGCGCCAGTCCCGGCAACATAATTATAACCAACAGGTCGAGGGATCCCAGTGGAAACAGGCACTATTCTGGCGCTTGCGATTTATTTTGTCGCAATGCTGGCCATCGGACTTTACGCATACCGACAGTCCAGCAGCAACTTATCTGAATACATGTTAGGCGGGCGCAAACTTGGCCCAGGAATTACCGCACTGTCGGCCGGAGCGTCGGACATGAGTGGCTGGTTGCTGATGGGCTTGCCGGGCGCACTTTATACCGCAGGCATTTCACAGATCTGGCTTGCTGTCGGATTAATTATTGGCGCATGGGCCAATTATTTGTTTTTAGCCCCCCGCTTTCGCATCTACACCGAAATCGCCAACGATTCGATCACACTGCCAGACTATTTTGAACACCGTTTTGCCGATCGCACTCGTTTGCTGCGACTGATTTCGGCAGTGGTTATCGTCGTGTTTTTCACCTTATACACGGCTTCCGGTGTTGTTGCCGGTGGCAAACTGTTTGAAAGCGTATTCCAGCTCGATTATATCTACGGTTTGGCGCTAACTGTCTCTGTCGTGATTGCTTATACGTTATTAGGTGGTTTCCTGGCTGTCAGCATGACCGATTTTGTACAGGGCATTATTATGTTTTTGGCTTTGATTATGGTGCCGCTTGTTGCGTTAAACGTCGTCGGAGATATTGGAACCACCCTCAGTATTGTTGAAACATTAAACCCGAATCACCTCGATCTGTTCACCGGAACCAGCATACTCGGTATTATTTCCTTGTTGGCCTGGGGGTTGGGCTATTTTGGGCAGCCACATATCATCGTGCGCTTTATGGCAATCCGCTCGGTAAAAGACTTTCCGGTTGCACGCCGGGTCGGCATGTCATGGATGATTATTTCTCTAGGCGGTGCCGTGGCAACAGGCTTTGTCGGCATAGCCTACGTCCACCAGACCAAACAACCGCTCACCGATCCTGAAACTATTTTCATTATGCTCTCGCAAGTACTGTTTCATCCGTTTATTACCGGCTTGCTGTTAGCAGCACTGCTGGCTGCGGTGATGAGTACAATTTCAAGCCAATTGCTGGTGACATCCAGCGCGCTGACTCAGGATTTCTACAAGACTTTTCTGAACCAAAATGCATCGGACAAAACCCAGGTGTTGGTCGGTCGATTGTCAGTCATGCTGGTCGCTGTCATTGCGATCTGGATTGCACTGGATCGTAGCAGTTCTATTCTGGATTTAGTTGGCAATGCCTGGGCCGGTTTTGGTGCCGCTTTTGGCCCGGTGATCCTGATCAGTCTGTATTGGCGCAAAATGACGATGCCTGGTGCGCTGGCTGGCATGGTGATGGGTGCCATGACTGTGTTGTTCTGGGTGTTCTCGCCTCTGCAGGTTAACGGTCAACAATTAAATGACTTCCTCTATGCGATGGTGCCGGGCGTTGTATTGTCTACCATTGCGATCGTGCTAACCAGTCTGTTCACCAAAGCGCCGGAAAACGTTGTGAACCAACATTTCGACTTAATGGAAAAGCAGCTCAAATCCTAGCTTAACTGGCGCTCAGTCACGCTTGGCTGAGCGCCTATCACCCTGACAAAAAGCGACAAATTTTATTAGCCACTGCCTGATGTTCTTTGCTACATTGCTGGAAGAGCAAATGCCGAGGACCCTAGCAGTTATGTATTTCTACGCCGCCCGACAACCCATCTTAGATCGGGAAAAGAACCTGTACGCCTACGAGCTGTTGTTCAGAGACGGGCTGGCTAACGTATTCCCTGATATTGACGGCGATGAAGCGACGTCAAAAATGATCGCTGGCAGTCAGTTTAATTTTGGTCTCGACGATTTCCTTGGCGATAAACCAGGTTTTATCAATTTTACCCTCGATACACTGGTGAAAAAATTTCCCAGTATGCTGCCCAAAGAGCAAGTCGTGGTGGAGATTTTAGAGACGGTACAGCCTGGCAAAAAATTGCTGGCAGAAGTGCAACAGTTAAAAGAAGAAGGGTACATCATCGCCTTAGATGATTATATTCATCAGCCGGTCTGGCGACATTTTTATCCCTTTATCGACATTATAAAAATTGACTTTCGCAGTACAGACGCCGCGACTATTGACCAAATACTGTTAGCTGTAGCCCCATTTCCGCATATCAAATTATTAGCAGAAAAAGTCGAAACGAACGCTGAGTTTCAGAATGCGTTGGATATGGGTTTCAGTTATTTTCAGGGCTATTTTTTCTCTAAACCGGAGATGTTGCAAAGTAAGGCGTTATCGCCAGCCCAGATGACGCTGGCAGAGTTGTTGTACGAAACTTCAAAGTCTGAAATGGATCTTGCCCAAATCACCAGTATTTTCGAGCGAGACGTTAATTTATCTTATAAATTATTACGTTATACAAACAGCGCGGTGTTTAAGCGACGTTCTGAAATCGAAACCATCAAACAAGCGTTGGTGGTTTTAGGCCAGACTGAGCTAAAAAAATTCCTGTCAGTATTATTTACTGCCCAAGTGTCCAGTGAAAAACCGGCAGAGCTGATGCGTTTAGCGATGACCCGGGCAAAATTTGCTGAAGGCATTGCATCATTGCATCGACAAACTGATACAGCCAAAGCATTTCTGACCGGCATGATGTCGCTGATGGACGCGATTCTGGATGAACCGATGTCGTCAGTGCTGACCAAATTACCACTGTCAAAAGACATTAAAGATGCATTGGTTGGCGAACCTGGTTTATTAAGTGAGTATCTGGCACTGGTCAAATGTTATGAACGGGCCGAATGGCAAGATGCCAACCTTGCGATTGCCAGGCTGAAGTTGGAGCCAAAAGTATTGCCGGACAAATATCATGAAGCCGTGCAATGGGCTAACGAACAAATGCGCGCTCTGGGTGATGCTTAAACAGAGTCACTATCTCGTCTTGATCGAACAGTCGCCGCAATTCAGGTGTTGCGGCGAGCTGTTGTACTGCTAATACTGCACAGACAGCCCCCCGACTAGTCGTTGCAGTCATACGTCGAAAGCTTTAACCGAAGCTGACGAAACCGGCGATTCGATCTGCCATTTTCTCGCCAATGCCTTTGACTTCCATTAGTTGCTTTTTGTCCTTGATCGGACCGTGTTGTTTGATGTATTCCAGGATCGCCTGCGCTTTTTTTGCGCCAATACCAGGGATCGCTTCAAGCTGTTGCTGATCAGCTTTATTCAGCGACAGTTTTGACTGCGATACCGCGCCAACAGTTTTACTGTCAGTATTGGTAGTATTGTTTAACGCGGCGCTGGCGCTTTGTGCCCCCATACAGGCGATTGTTGCACAGAGCGCAAACCATAGTGCTTTCATGTTCATCGGACTTTCCTTGCTATTCAGAGCATGTTAAAAGGTGCCAGCCATCCAGCGGCTGGCGTTTGATACCTGACAGGTACATTTTTTCATCAGGTTTATTCAAATTAGTTAAAAATTACATTTATGCAACTTATTATATAAGTTTTTGCATTATTTTAGTTCAGCCAAAGTTAAGCTCGTTGTTGCTAATGTCGGACTGAATTAGTTTCGGAGGATCAAAGATGCGTTACATGTTGTTGGTACTACCATTATTAACCGCCTGTTCCAGCCACTACGGCAAGAAACACTATGTGATGGCCGACGTGACTAAATCCGAACCCGTCTACAAAACCATTGAAATCCACAAACCCAAACGCGTCTGCGAAGAAAGGCAGGTCGTTCAACGTGAATCTGACTCAGCCACCCCCACTATCGTTGGTGCCATCATCGGTGGTGCGCTGGGCAATGCGATTGGTCATAACAGCTCGAATAAAAAAGTTGGGATGGCAGCAGGTGCTGTACTCGGTGGATCTATTGGCCATGATGTCGGCAAACAGAATGGTTCTGATGTCGTGCATCTGCAAACCGTCTGTTATCAGGCTGGTACTGAAGTCGAATATCAAAGTGTGGTTGACGGCTATCGCGTGACCTATCAATTGAATGGTCGTGAATATACCACGATGCTCGATCGTGATCCGGGCTCACAAATGCCGGTCGTCGTTGAACCACCCAGAAATCAATAAGCTAAATGGTCAGGCTTCCCGCCTGACCCTGACTGTTTTACACTCCCCATACAATGTCGCCACTGAAAAGGAAATGCCATGCGCGTGCTGGTTGTTGAAGATGAAACCTTACTCGCTGAACAAGTGAAAAACCACCTGATGCAGCAACAATTCTCGGTGGATTTGTCACATGATGGTTCCGATGGTTTTTTTAAGATCAGTGAATACCCCTATGATCTTGCCATCGTAGATATTGGTTTGCCTAAGCTGGACGGTTTGTCTTTGATCAGAAAAGCCCGTCAGCAAGACATTAAAACCCCAATCATTCTGCTGACCGCCCGCGGTAGCTGGCAGGAAAAAGTACAAGGCCTTGACGCTGGTGCCGACGATTATCTGACCAAACCTTTCCATATGGAAGAATTGTTAGCCCGTTGCAATGCACTGATCCGCCGAGCCGCCGGCCAACCCGATCCAACTCTCAGCGCCGGCCCGGTCAGCCTGAACAGCCGCACGCAACAAGTTTGGTGTCACGGCACTGAAGTGTCGCTGACCGCCTATGAATATAAAGTGCTGGAGTACTTTATGCTCAATCCGACCAAGGTGATCTCCAAAACCGAATTAACCGAACATATCTATGATCAGGATTTTGACCTCGACAGTAACGTCATCGAAGTATTTGTATTGCGGCTGCGCAAAAAACTCGACCCGGACGGTGAGCTCAAACCAATAGAGACATTACGTGGCCGGGGCTACCGCTTTAATCTGGCGGTTGGCGCATGACATTGTCGTTAAAGCTGCGCCAGGCCATCGTTTGCCTGGTGCTGCTGATTTTTATTTTGCCCGCCTCGTTCCTCGCGATTGAACGGGCGTTTTTCGCGCAGTTACTGACCAGTACCGAGCAAAAACTCGAAGTACACCTGTATTCGTTTTTATCTGAACTCTCCAGCAAAAATGACGTGGTGGAGATCAATAACAGTATTCTGCCTGCGGACTTTCTACGAACTGACTCTGGTACCAGCGCGTATATCGTGTCGGAAGATAAGTTGATCTGGCAGTCTGATTCCTCGCTCAATCAAACATTTACACCACCAGTGCACGAAATGTTGCCGGGCAAACATGAGTTTGTGGCGCTGGAGCAAGATGGCAAAACCTATTGGGTTTTATCGTTTGCCCTGCTGTTTGATATGGGTGAACGCAGCATGCCGCTGACTATCCATATTCTGCAGGACGATCGGCTGCTCGAAGCTCCGATGCAAAGCTTTCGTCAAACACTACTGCGCTGGTTTGTCGGCATAGGTCTGGTGCTGGCACTCATCATGTTGTTGGCGTATTACTGGACCACACAGCCGCTGTCTGCACTTGACCATGAGATCCGTGAAGTTGAGAGTGGCCAGCAGCAGCAACTAACCCAGCGTTATCCTGCCGAGTTGCAAACCATCAAAGAAGACCTGAATTTATTGCTCGACAATCAAAACCGGCAAAAGCAACGTTATCGACACCACCTGAGTGACCTCGCCCATGCGCTGAAAACGCCGGTTGCCGTGTTGAAAACTTCAGCACTAGCTGAGCAGCCTGAATTACGTGATCAAATTGATCGAATCACCGCAATGATTGAACATCAGCTCAAGCGCGCCAGCAGTTCAGGCCAGGATATTTGGCTGAAACAAATCCCAATCAGCCCGGTGGCAGAACAACTGAAAAATGCGCTGCAAAAAATCTATCGCGACAAACAAATCCGTTTTGAGCTGGATTGTCCGCCTCAGATGATGTTTCGCGGCGATGAAACAGATCTGATGGAAATGCTCGGAAATTTACTCGATAACGCCTGTAAAGCCTGCAGCCAAAAAGTCAGGCTAACGGTACATTGTAAACCGCTGCAGCTAACAGTCGAAGATGATGGACCCGGTGTGCCAATGGATAAAAAAACGCAGTTGCTCAGCCGGGGAACCCGTCTGGATACTTATACCGATGGTCATGGTGTCGGTTTATCCATCGTCGATGAGCTCTGTCAGTCGTATCAGGGACAACTCGACATCGATCAAAGTCCTCTGGGCGGCGCCAGCTTCAGGTTAATGTTCACTCAGCACCAGTATTAATCGCCATTCCAGCCGCAATGGCTCAGTAGTCTGGCGTAGTCAGCATACTGACTCAGCTATCTCCACCGGGTTGTACCCGGCAGTTCTGCTATTAAGCGCTTGATCTGACAGCAGGCTTATCAACGTACTACACTGTTTAAGCCTTCATTTCAGGAGATCTTCTATGCGGATCCTGCTCACCGGCGCGACCGGTCTTATCGGTCAGGCATTGTGTCAGCGCTGGCAACATCAACATCAGCTGATCTGTTTAAGTCGTGACATAGCAAAAGCGCAGCGTAAATCCGATCTGGCGGTGCACTGGACAGATAGCCTGACCAGTGTGGATTTTAACCAGCTTGACGCAGTCGTGAATCTGGCTGGTGAACCTATTGCGTCCAAACGCTGGACGGAGCAACAAAAAAACCGCATTTGTCAGAGTCGCTGGCAACTGACCGAACAAATCGCCGGCGCCATATTGCAGGCCAGTAGCCCGCCGTCAGTACTCATCAATGGTTCAGCGATTGGATTTTATGGCCGGCAGGACAGCGGCAGTATTGACGAAAGCTTTCAGACTTTTTACCCGGACTTTAGCCATGATATCTGTGCACGCTGGGAAAATCTGGCGATGCGTGCTCAGACCGGGAAAACCAGAGTCTGTATTCTGCGCACTGGTGTAGTACTGTCCGAACAAGGCGGCGCACTGAGCAGGATGGTGCCGGCTTACCGGCTCGGGCTAGGCGGCAAATTGGCCGACGGTCAGCAGTATATGTCCTGGATCCATCTGGATGACATGGTCAATATCATTGAGTACATGTTGTTACACAACGAGTGTCAGGGTATCTACAATGCGACGGCGCCCATGGCAGTCACCAATCAGCAATTCAGTAAGTTACTGGCAGAGCGGCTGAACAAACCAGAGTTATTGCCATTGCCGGCTTTTGCCCTGCGCTTGCTGTTTGGCGAAATGGCAGACTTGCTGCTGTTTGGTCAGCAAGTCTATCCAAAGCGTCTGTTAGACGAAGGTTTTCAGTTTCAATATAGTCAGTTGCGTCAGGCATTTGCATCACTGAAGCTTTAACAGCACCAATTCAGCTATGCAAAGCCCGACGGATCAGGCTCGCCGGTGTCGGTTTTAAAATGCCACGTAACAACATGGCGCCGAGTCCGGTCAGCAGCAGTACGCCGGCGACAGGACCGATACCCCACAAACTATAGTGTGGCGTAAATGGCAACTGGAACAGCCGTAGCTGTACCACCGACAACAGGATCTCAGCCAATAAAGTGGCAAATCCGCCGGCTAACAGCCCCAACGCGGCAAACTCGAACAACACTGCCTGCTGCAAAAAACGCCCCCGCGCACCGAGAGTCCGCAAGATCGCTAACTCCTGTTCCCGTTGTTCGACCGTCGCTTGCACCTGCGCGACTAGTACCAACACCGCCGCGGTAAAGACCAGGATCAGGATCAATGTCAGCGCCAGTGATACCTGATCGATGATCTGGCTTACCTGCAGCAAGATCGCATCAACCGAGATCACCGAAACCGTTGGATATTGTTTTAACAATGTAGTCAGCACCTGCTGTTTACTGGCGGGCAAATGGAACGCCGTCAGAAAGGTCGCCGGGAACTCGGCCATCAGATCCGGACTTAACAACATAAAGAAGTTCGGTTGCAGACTGTTCCAATCGACTTTCCGAAAGCTGGTCACAGTCGCATCAAACTGCTGGCCACCAATGGCAAAGCTCAGTGTATCGCCCAGTTTTAGCTGCAAACGCTGTGCTTGTTGCTGCTCCACCGACACTTCTGCTTTGCCAGAAAACCAACGTCCTTCGGTCAGTTGATTATTGACGGGAAGCTCTTGCAGCCAACTGAGATTCAGTTCACGACCAAAACCTTCGCGCCGCGGTTTTTCTTCGGGCTTTTTACTGTTCGTCTGCCTGGAGCCCTGTGCATTGCTACTGGCCTGCCCGCCCGGCTCCTGCTCAGGTTCCTCCAGTATTTCACCATTGACCGCCAGAACTCTGCCTGAAACCATCGGATAAAATGTACCAGTTTGCAATCCTGCGGCCTGTAGCTGAATCGCGATCTGATCTTTTTCCACCGCCGTCATATTGACCAGGAACTGGTTCGGGGCGTTTTCGGGAACCTGCTGTTTCCACTGCTCCAATAATTCGGCACGCAAAAAATACAGCACCAGCGTCAAAAATAGCGCCAGACTAAAGGTCATCAGCTGAAAACTGTTTTGCCACAGACGGCGGCGTAAGTTTGCCAGCGCCAGTTTTAATGCGCTGCTTTGCCCTGCCGCCATAGGTTTGGCAAACCGGACCAATAGCGCCGCAAAGCCAAGTAAACACAGGCCAAAGCCGGCACAGGCTAAAAACAACATACCGGATAACCACAAGTCGCCACTGAATAACCACATCAACAGCAAGACGGCCGCAGAACCACTGGCCAGTTGCCAATAGTCCATCTGCCATGGAGCGCTTTGCTGACGGAGCACCTGAATGGCCGGCACAGCCGTCAGGCGCCAGAGCGGGCGTAACGAAAACAACAAAGAACAAATCAATGCCGTAGCAATGCCAAGCCAAAGCGCTTTGGCACTGAACACCGCCTGATAACCATCAATCCATTGGCTGAGCAGCCCCTGTACGGCAAAGTTAGCGCCCAATCCCAATACCAAACCCAGTACGCTGGCAAAACAAGTCACCAGAAACAGATGGCTGAAGTAAATCTGCCTGGCCTGTGCAGAAGTCATACCGAGCGCTTTGATGACAGCAACCGCCATTTGATGCCGCTGGCTGTAGCGATTTGCCGCAACGGCGGCTGCAGCGGCGGCCAACACAATGCCGAGTAATCCTGCCAATAATAAAAAACGCTCAGCGCGGTCTAATGCACTGCCCACTGCACTTTGCCGATCCAACTGCTGCCAGCGGTCATTGGCAGTCAACAAAGCTGCCGTATCATCGACCAGTTGGGTGAGTGCCGAAGCATTGCCAGCAAACATATACCGATACGAAATACGGCTGCCAGGTTGGATCACCTGAGTGGCTGGCACATCAGCCATGTGCATTAGTACCCGCGGTTGGCCGCCAAATAAATTCAGCGGTGCGTCTGGTTCTTCCACAATGAAACCACCGACCGTTAATGTCGCAGCGCCGACATCCAACTTAGCGCCGATCTGAACATTAAGCATCTGCGCCAGCCGGGGTTCCAGATACAGCATGCTCTGTTGTAACTGTGATACTTGCCCGTTGGCAGTATCCAGCAATAATTGACCGCGTAATGGGTACTCTCCAGATACGGCTTTGACATTCACCAGCTGCATATCGTCGCCGGCAAACACCATGGTATTAAACTGGATTTGCTTGGCAGTTTTTAACCCCAGCGCTTGTGCTTGGGTAAAGATCTCGTTTTGAAAAGGCGCGCTGGAACGTAGCACTTTGTCGGCAGCTGTGAAGTTGCTGCTACGCTGCATCAGCGCACTGCGTACGCTGTCGGTAATACCACTCAGACTCACCACGGTTAGCACTGCGAGCATCAGCGCAAAGGCAACGACCCAGAGTTCACCGTTTTTCAGTTCGCGCCAGAACAGTCGCCAGGCGATCTTAACCAGCATAACTGCGCTCCTGTTTGCGGGTTGTCGCGTGTGCTTCAATCAAACAGCCTGCATCCATATTAAATTGACGCTGGCAACGCGCCGCCAGTTGTGAGTTGTGCGTGACCAGAACCAAAGTGGTTCCTTGACTCTGATTGAGCTCAAACAGCAAATCTTCGACTTTGCGGCCAGTTGCACTGTCCAGATTTGCTGAAGGCTCGTCCGCAAATAGAATCGCCGGCTGAGTAATAAAAGCCCGCGCAATGGCAACACGTTGCTGCTCGCCGCCGGAAAGCTGAGCCGGGAAAAAATGCATGCGCGCACTGAGGCCAACCAGCTCCAGCAACTGCTTGCCCCGCTCCACTGCATGCGGTTGTCCGGCAAGCTCTGCCGGTAAAGTTACATTTTCCAGCGCAGTTAACGCTGGCAACAGTAAAAATGACTGGAACACAAAACCAACTGATTTGGCGCGAAGTTCCGCTCTGGCATCATCGCTGAGCAGATCAATGCGTTGACCGGCAAGAATAATTTCACCGCCGCTCGGCACATCCAGTCCGGCTAATAATCCCAGTAACGTTGATTTACCAGAACCTGATGCGCCAACAATAGCTACACTGTCGCCCTTATTGATTGTCAGATTGATATCCGTCAGGATGTGCAGCGTATTACCCGGCAGCATGACTTGTTTGCAAAGTGCGCGGGTCTGAATAAACAACTCAGGTGTTACTGACATGCGATTCTGTTTCCTTATTTGTGCTCTTTGGATCTCTGGCTGTCTGCCGGTTTCGGCGAATGCAGCAACAAAAACATTGATGATTGTTGGCGACAGCTTAAGCGCCGGTTATGGCCTGCAACAGCCGCAAAGCTGGCCAGTACTGCTACAACACAGCCTCGAACAAAACAACTCAGCTTGGCGAATTCAAAACGCCAGTATCAGCGGAGAAACGAGTGGCGGCGCGCTGGCACGGCTGCCAGCTTTGCTGCAACAACATAAACCCACAGCTGTGTTGATCGAAATCGGCGGTAACGACGGTCTGCGCGGTTTTCCGGTCAACCGGTTACGACAGAACCTGCAGCAACTGATTGTCCTGAGCAAAGCTGCCGGCGCGCAGCCTGTCCTGATGCAGATACGGATCCCGCCGAATTACGGACCACGCTACACCGAGCAGTTTATTGCTGTCTATGCCGAACTTGCTGAACAACATCAATTGAAACTGTGGCCATTTTTTATGGACAACATTGCCGTAAGGCCGGATTTGATGCAAGCAGATGGTATTCATCCGAACGCCCAAGCACAGCCCATTATCAGGGATTTTATGCTGCCGTTCATCGAAGAAATGTAATCAGATATAAAGCGCGTTGACATGAAGTTGACAATGCAACGCCCAACACAACGACTGTGAGGAACAGTGCAGATTAGAAATCAATCAGCAGCGGCCGAAGCAGTATTGTCAGACAGATGAAGGAATAAAATTTGGTGGAGCTAAGCGGGATCGAACCGCTGACCTCTTGCATGCCATGCAAGCGCTCTCCCAGCTGAGCTATAGCCCCATCGGCTGAACGTATGTTCAAAAGATGGCGTCCCTTAGGGGATTCGAACCCCTGTTACCGCCGTGAAAGGGCGGTGTCCTAGGCCTCTAGACGAAAGGGACATCTGGAAATTAACTTTAACAATCTGTGGCGTCCCTTAGGGGATTCGAACCCCTGTTACCGCCGTGAAAGGGCGGTGTCCTAGGCCTCTAGACGAAAGGGACACAGTAGACTGTCGAGCATATCATTGGCGTCCCTTAGGGGATTCGAACCCCTGTTACCGCCGTGAAAGGGCGGTGTCCTAGGCCTCTAGACGAAAGGGACGGACTGATATGCATGTTCTGTTTCTGAAGTGGCGTCCCTTAGGGGATTCGAACCCCTGTTACCGCCGTGAAAGGGCGGTGTCCTAGGCCTCTAGACGAAAGGGACACATACAGAAATTTGGTGGAGCTAAGCGGGATCGAACCGCTGACCTCTTGCATGCCATGCAAGCGCTCTCCCAGCTGAGCTATAGCCCCACATCAACAACGCAGGCGTTATCCGCTTTGCGTTACAGAACGAGGCGCATTCTATGGGCCAGCCCCAGGAGTGTCAACAATTTTTTCGGTCAGGAGATCTGATCGGGTAAAAATTAATCTGCCCGGATAAAAACAGTACAAATCTATACTAAATATTGAAAAAACAATGTGCTAGCGTGACAGCTCAATGGCAGCAGAAATGGCGTTGATATACCCTGAGCCGCCTTGCTGTGCTACCCTAACGGTCCCGGACGGCTGCAGCTTGTCCATTTGCATTCAGGATCAGATGTTATGTACGAAGCATATTATGGATTAAAGGACAGACCCTTTCAGCTTACGCCAAATCCACAATGGTTTTTTGCCAGCAAACTGCATAAACGCGCATTGGCTTATCTGCAATACGGCCTGAGTCAAGGCGAAGGATTTATTGTGATCACCGGCGATGTGGGTACCGGTAAAACAACTATCGCCAACCAGCTGCTGGCCAAACTAGACCCACACCAGATCATCGCCAGACAAATAGTCACGTCAAAACTCAATCCTGACGACTTGTTGCGGATGATCTGTTCAGTGTTTCAGCTACAGATCAAAGAACACAATAAAGCGACTTATCTGGAAGCCATCTCTGCTTACCTGCAGACATTAGCGCAGCATAAAAAACGCGCTTTATTACTTGTGGATGAAGCGCAGAACCTGCCATTAGAATCGATTGAAGAATTACGTATGTTGTCTAATTTTCAACTGGCCGGTAAACCACTGTTACAAAGCTTTTTACTTGGCCAGAATGAACTCAATGCGGTGATCCAATCCCCACACATGGAGCAGTTCCGGCAGCGCATTATTGCTTCGTCTAATTTGTCAGCACTGAGCGTGGAAGATTGTCAGGCCTATATTGAATATCGGATCCAGGCCGCCGGCGGCCCCGCTGCATTGCTGGACAACGCATGTTTTGCCATGATCCATCAGTTTAGCTCCGGGATCCCGCGTAAAATTAACAATCTGATGGATCGGGTCTTGTTATACGGATTTCTGGAGGAAATTAAAACCTTTACACCGCATGATGTGCAACAGGTGATCCAGGAGATTAGTGGTGAAGTCGCCAACCATACGCCGGTGGCTCCTCCGGTTGCAGCTCCGGTGGCACAGCACGTCGAAAGTGTTGTTATTACCGAACAGCCAGCAGCAAATCCATACCATGCCATGCTGACAGAATTGTCTGGTTTGCTCGATAGTTCGTTGCAGCATAAAATTCGCATGGCACA
The DNA here is from genome assembly GCA_034519945.1 of Rheinheimera sp. GTDB lineage: Bacteria > Pseudomonadota > Gammaproteobacteria > Enterobacterales > Alteromonadaceae > Pararheinheimera. The sequence continues at coordinate 4,939 of JAXHNX010000031.1, read as the reverse complement.
GCAACTGGATGATTTACTCAGCCAACAGCAGCAACAAGTCTTACGACAAAATCAGAACTTTAATCAGGACGAAGCTGATAACAAAAGCAGCTGAAACCAGTAAACATCCACCTTCTGGAGGAGGGTGGCTCTGTGTTGAGCCCCGAAAAAGGGCCGTCTTTCTAGTCAAGTGCCGACTCGACCTGTTCTTGTCGTTCCAATTTTTCTTGGTGCCGCACCTAACGCCGGATTACCTCTTCATATATTCCAACGGCATCTACGAAGCAACCTCGCAGCCAGAAATGATTCCCTACATTTTATTTTTTCTCAGATGTGGAAATTTGCTGAACAACTTCAAGACCAATTTGCCTTTCAATAACCCCAATCAAATTCGATATCGACAGCTTTGGGGGTACTTTGATAACTATGCACGGGCCTAGCCCCGGCTGACCGATCACCCTCTCAATAGGAGGAGGTTTAAAATTGACCATAAAAACCGCAAAATTCGCGGATTTTTATCAGAATTTATATTCGATCCCAACCCAAGCTCGATTTTCTTGATAATCACGACTACTAACGCCGTAATCCGAATTAATACGTTTCAGATTAAAATTGGCAGAGACTGCCTGATTAATATTTCGGTTATAAGTCAGACTGGCAGACCTTGAAATACCCGAAAGCCCACCAGCGCCATCCTCCAGCCCCGCCAACACAAGCTTCTGTTTAGAGTAATTGGCAGTAATAGACACACTATTCCGAGCGTTTAGCTGCCAATTGGCAATGACGTTGACAAACTGATTATTATTAAGTGACCTCTGCTCAACCAGTTGATCTTTGCGTTGCCCGATGCTTGCTGATAACTTCAATCGATTAAAGTCGTAACCAATCTGGTAGGACACCTCTCGCCGCACTACTACAAATTCGTTCAGATCAGAGTTTGGATCGGCTATATTATAGTATTGCTCTCCTTGTGCAGGAATATAGCTCACGGTAGGCGGTTGAAAGCAGCTGTCTAAACCGGGTGTAACACCTGGCGGACACACAAACAAAGATCCCTCCTGCCCATTACCTCCAAAGCCAAGTACAGAGCCTACCGTATCACTGACATTTAAAGCCATACGTAAATGTCTAAGTTTATAGTCCCCTTTGATCCGAGCCGTTCTGCCGAAGAACCGACGATCAATAGAACCACTCAAGCTGGTACGTTTGGATGGTGCTAGCTCGAACTGAGTACCGATATATTCGGCGTCTTTTTTCGCATCGTTGTCTTTATTATACGTGATGTTCCACCAGGATTTGTCAGAGATCTTCCATTCCAGACCACCACCAACAGTATGCCGATTGCGATATTGTGAGAACACTGATTCCGAACCTTCAAGCTCGCTGTTGCTCTCCAAAGAACCAGTGGCAATCATTGCAACTCGCCAGAAAAAAGGAGCTCCAAGAACCCCTTGTAATCTTCTATTATATTGCGACTGCAAGACATCTCTGTCTATTTTAGATGCCTGCCCAACAAATCCCCAGAAAAACTTACTATTTCGGTCACCTGAATCCAGTCCAAGATTAGCCGCAATTTGAGTGTTTTCTAAGCCAGTTTGGGTATCAGCTAGAGCTTCGTACACTGCAGCATACTTGTTTGTTGCAGACCTAGTAGCACTAATATTGAGATCTAACTTCGCCCAATCTAAACGGTCATGGTTAAAAGAAAGCCCCGCAGACTGTGACTCTGTCCGGGCAAGCTCGTCTGAACTACTAATTTCGTCCAGATACCTAGACTCGTTCTGCGATGCACTCTTATGATCTTGAGACGCACCAACCTGAAGTGAAAGAGCATCATTTAAAAAACTCGCTTGCCCTTGCCAGTTATATTGAAAATAATTTTCGTTATCACGTTGTGCGTCGTCAAATACCAAGTTTTGGTTATTTACATTTAACGATGTGCTCAACCAGTTTCCAGCAATCGACAAATCAAATCCCGGATTTATTTCATAAGCAATGCCTTTGTCTGTATATGGCGAGTGATTTTTGACGCCGTAGGCATATACATTACTGGTCAGAGATGGGGTAATTTTCAAATCTGCATACGCAGGAAACTTCACCAACATTAAACTTGCAAGCACTACCACCGAGGTCTTTTTACTCTGCATAATAGCCATAGCCGTATCCATATCCTTTGTCACTGCTGCGGTTTGCTTTATTGATGACAAAACCAACGGCGAGGTCAGGCGGAAGCATGCTTATCGCCTTCTCCAGTTCATTCAGATTGGTTTTGTTTTCTTCAACAACGACAACGGATTGACCACACATTGATGCCAATACAGAGGTTTCGTTTACCCCTAATAAAGGTGGTGCATCAAAGATGACGATCCGGTCCGGATAACGCGAGGCAAAATCATTCACCAACGCCGCCATTTTGTCGCTGGCCAAAAGCTCAGTAGATAAATGATGCGGTTTACCGGCCGCAATCAGTTTTAACCGCTCGACTGAAGTACTGAACATAATGTCTGACACATCTATATTGTCTGAACTCAGATAATCAGTCAGCCCCACAGGTACGCTGATATCTAGAGTTCTGGATACATTTGGCCGCAGCACATCGGCATCAACCAACAATACTGTTTTATCCTGCTCAAGCGCAATACTAAGCGCCAGATTGACCGAAGCGAACGTCTTCCCTTTCTCCAGTGCCTGGTGCTGGTGACCAGGATCAGATTCCCATTTTTGATGGTCGAACTTAATGGACCAAATGCGTTATTAATCAATTTACGTTTAATCACCCGATATTCTTCGGAGATCAACTTACGTTCTTGCGCATTCGCGACGAAATTAAGCTTACTAAGCCGCTCAGTATCTAACTTGATAATTGGTTTGGTCGATGTCGGCTCAGCCGTCTGTATAACTTGTTCTGCAACCAAAGGCTCTGAAACCACAGCTTCTGCCGTTTTGGCAGGCTTATTACCATCGTCCATTGACATTTTATCGAGGGCTTTTTCTATCGTACTCATGCAATCCACCCCCAAATCTGCTTTGCCGTGATGCCAAACACCATATCATTGACTACAAATGCAGAATAACCGGCGACCAGCGCGCCACTGAGCAACAAAAAGTACAATAAATGCTTGCGATTATGTCGTAATAGATTTGCTTTGTTGGTATGAGAGACCAGACCAAACACCGGGTAATCTGTTATCGTTTTAAGCTGCAACGCGGACGTAACAACAGGTTGTAGTTGGCTACGGATAAATGCCATACCCAAACCAGCAAAAACACCACCTAACAATACTAAAGTGAATAGCAGGACCCTTTTGGGACCAGATGGTTTAATCGGTACACGCGGCGGTTCAATAACTTTGAACTGAACATCTTGAGTTGACTGTTCTGCTTGTTGTGACAAGTTGATTGACTCACGGCGCGAAAGCAACTCTTCATATTTGCTTTTAGTAATTTCGTAGTCACGGTTTAATCCAGCTAACCTAGCTTCCACATCGGGGATAATGTTGCGCTGGCTTTCCAACTGATCAAGTTTTCTCTGGCTGCTTTTTTCCCGCACCTGCGCTGCCTGAATCTCATTTTCAAGTCTGGCTACAGAAAGTCGTAATTCCTGATACACCGGATTTTGACTGAGAGCTGAAGAATTGCCGCCTGATGCAAGTTGCTGTGATAGCTGTGACAACTCATCAGAACGCATTTTTCTCAAACTTTCCAACAATCTGCGGGTCTCGACCACATCAGGGTGTTGGTCAGTGAAGCGGATCAGCAATGCATCAAGTTGATTTTCGAGGAATTTAATCCGCTCGTCATATTGCGTCGTGATACCGCCGGCACTCTGGTTGCTTGACGAAAGCTCACCTTTTAACTGGCGGTTCGCCGACTCCAGCTGACTTTCCAACTGGGCACGCGCCAGCTTGATTTCTTCAAGTTGCGCTTTTTCGGTTTCGATCCGGCTGTAAAAACCAACATCGCTGGTAGGACCCAACAATTGCTGTTCTTTTTTGAAGTTTGACAACCGGGTCTCTTGAATCTGACAGGCGTTGTTCGTAATCCTTGATTTGTTGTTCAAGAAACTCCGCAGCTTTTTTGTTGTCTGCGGCGGCGTTACCGACCTGACCTTCGACAAAAATATTCAGCGTTTCCTGCACGACTTTCAAAGCAAGAGAGGAAGATGCATTGGAATAACCAATAACGTAGATATTTTCACGGCCTGTTGAGCTTATTTTCATATTCTCTTTCAGTCCATCAATCAACCGCTCATACGCTTGAGCGTCTACAGCGGTGACATCCATATCCGCAGAACGTGCAATCTTCTCTAGGTTTGGCCGGCTCAACAAAGTACGCGCCATTAATTCCACTTCCTGTTGCGGATTGGTCTGATAGGCTAACCCGGAAAGAATTGGGTCAAGCACAGATCGCGTTTCGACATAAAGCTTTGCTTCAGCCTGGAACGTGGGCGGCAGGTTAAATACCAACAACCAGCCTATCGGACATACCAACCAGGCGGTAATAACAATATACCTGCGCCGTAACCAGATCCCCTGGAGATAGATGATGATCATCTCTATCGCCTGGTTTAATTCCTTCATCTATTTACTACTCCGCAGATACACATCAGAACCAGGCTTCAGGAATAATCAGTGTATCCCCCGGCAATATATCAACGTTGGCTGAGATATCACCATCGCGCACCAAATCGTCCAGGCGCACATCATACGTCAATTGCTTGCCGTTTTTCACACGAACCAGCTTAGCACTGTTGCCACTGGCAAAATCAGTTAGACCACCGGAAGCGATCATCAGATCAAGCAAGGTCATATATTGGCGGTAAGGGTAGGCCTGTGGTTTCGCCGCAGCGCCAATCACTTTGACCTGTTCACTGAATGGTCCGACAAAGCCGGCCACAGAGACAGTCACTACCGGGTCGCGAATAAATTTGGCCAGTACTTTTTCCATATCGCGAGCAAAC
>JAXHNX010000034.1:0-149412 GCA_034519945.1 Rheinheimera sp. | reverse complement strand
CATCCAAATCGTAATACGCATATTATGAGCCTAGCAAATATTGCGGTTCAGTTAAATGAATTAATCAAAATATTCTAGCTTTATGAGTGTATTTATCATTAAAAACAATATGTTAAATAGATTTTTGTGAAATAAATTCAGAATCCCGTTGGTACCTCTGCAAGGATCACCGCGATCGTCATCGCCTTGGGCCGTACACGCTGGACTGCGCCTTCACGGATGGCGTCGAGCAGATCTGCTTTGCTGGTCAACTGCTGTGCGACACGTGCCGTCCAGGCCTGTTTGAGGTAGTGCAGCATAATCACGCCGAATGCGGCCGCGACGCCCGCGAGCTCGATAAAGCCTATGACAACCGCTACTGACAGGTTGTACCCTAATCCATACAGCAACCCGACACCTCCAACCAACGCCAATGGTAGCGTTGCCATCGGTAAGAAGGCTGCACCGAAGTGCTTGAAGGTCAGATACTGCAGCACGCCAATGATGATTGGCGTAAATGGAACCATCAGCTTGTGCTTGGCGGTGTACACACCAGAAACTCAACTGCCTGGACCACGACATCGAATAGCCGTGCGGTAACTTCACCTGAATGGTGGGCACATCATCCAATACAAGTTGTTGGCCGCTTTGAGTTACAATGGTAATTGTAATAGTTCAACTCAAGTGATTACGACACAAAGCTTTTGAGTATAGATCCTAAAAAATGCGTGCTTGGTGCCGTTTAAGGAAGTTTGATGATATCGGTGACAACGTCAGTAATCATTAAACAACAAAAGTTGTTGAAAGCTGCCATCTAGCATTTTGCCACCATGCGTTCAAACTGGGCAAAGTTAGCTTGAACTTTTATGCAAACAGCGTTATGTTAGAGAGGTATCAATTTCGAGTACTTTCATGTTTCGTAGAACTTGGATAATCATTGTATTGTTAAGTCTGTTCCTTTTGAAGGGAACTGGGCTTTATGCTATGGTGCATTGTCAAACGGTTCCTGCCACCGATGAAACAAGTATGACGACACATCATCAAGGCATGATGGCCGAACATGGACACGAGAGTATTTTGCCGGTTTCGGATACAAATTCACCGATTGATTTGGATTTGACCAGTGTTTGTCAGGCATGTGATGACTGCTGTACTATCCACTGTGTTGCCTTTCCCGCCACCCACGAAGTATCAGTCAGTGATACTCATGACAAAGTTCTTCAATACACTTATTTCCATTCCAGCGCCATTGTTCCGACTCAGGAACGACCACCTAAATTTGCTTAATCTTCACGACTAACGACATTAGCCGAGTCATTTATCTGCAACTTTGATCATCATTGTTGGCGGTTCGGCTAAGCTGTTTTAATTTCAGTTTGAAGAGATCTTTTGTATGAAAAATAAACGATTGAAGTGTTGGGGAAAACACTCAACTCTGTTCGCGCTATCTGCTTTATCGCTTTTATCAAGCCTTGAGGCTGCGGAGCTACCCGTGCCTGAGTCATTGCGATCTGGTGCACAGGGCTTGGCCATCATTTACGTTCCGGTCAATGCAATTCAAGTCAAATCCCCTGCGGTATCCCCCTGGAAACAGACAAATCAGCGTGTCGGAGAAATAGGTGGGTGGATGTCTTATGCCACCGAAGCTGCCTCTGATCCTGATGGTGAGGATCCGCATAAAGCACACCAAAAGCCTGCATCGAAGAACCATGAGGGGCACAAGTAATGCAAGTGCATACAAACAAGGTCAATACAATAAAGCGTCCATCGCCAAAAACATCGTTCCTCGCCTTAAGCATAGTGTTTATCCTGTCAGGCTGTGCGGTTGATCCAGGAAATAGCGTTGATGCAATTCAAAACGAAATTACCAGCATAGCGCCAACACCTTTAACGCTTATTCAAGACAATGAGCAACAACGAAGTGTCGACAAGAGGGTCAATGCTCTATTGCTGCAGCCTTTGACTTTAGACACCGCTGTCGAAATTGCGACACTCAATAACAAAGTCGATACAGCAGCGCTCCATAGTTTAGCCGTATTTCCCTGCCAGGTTTAATTGCAGCGAGGCTACCCAACTTGCCTAATCCGGGCATAACGCTTACCCGAGCACTTCCAGATGGCTCGTATTCAACCGAGCTGGAGTTTGGCATCAATCTGTTATCTCTTTTGACGTTACCAAAAAGTTCGTGAGATTGAAAATCAGCGCTTTTTGCAGGAAAGATTAAAGACTGCACAAGAAATCCGCAAGCATGATCAACGACACTAAAATTGCGTACTGGAATGCAGTCGCTGCCCGCGAGGTATTGCGCTATATAGAAAAAGTGCATACCACGACGCAAGCCAGTGCGGAACTCGCGAAACGAATGACCGCTGTAGGCAATTTCAGCAAACTGGATTACTTGCGTGAGCAAGGACAGCTGAGTGACGCCACCTTAAACTTAGTGATGGCCCAACAAGCTGTTTACTCAAGTACCGAACAATTGAATCGTTTGTTGGGATTGTGGAACAGCTCTTCAAACCGTTCAGCTACCAGAGCGCTTACCTGAACTTTCGGCAGAGATCAGACAAATTGATGCATTGAGGCAAACGCCTCGGAACGACGGCTGGATGTAAAACTGGCAAAAATGAAGCTTCAGATGATTTCGCTAACAATGCGGGGTTAACAAAAGCCACTCGTTTTAGCGAATGGGGTTCGATCTTTATGTCGGTGGTAATACAAAAGACATTAGTGAACGAAGTTACAGCGCGTCACTGGAGTTACCTATTTTTTGATTGGGGGAACTATCGTACCAGAAAAGTCGAAGCTGAATATTGGCAAGCTTTTTAATGAAGCTGCAGCTACAGGGGCAAACGCCCGCTCTGAAATAAGAGAAAACTATCTACTTTACCGCTCAACGTATGATGTTGCAGCCCACTACAAAAACACTGTATTGCCGATCCAGCAACAAATCGCTGAAGAAAATCAGCTGCGTTACAACGGTATGTTTATCAGTGTATTTGAGCTTATTGCAGATGCCCGGACTCAAATTTCAGCAGTCACTGGCTATGTCAATGCAACAAAAGACTTTTGGGTGGCTAAATCCCAGTTAGATCTGGCCTTGATTGGCACTCCAGCCGTTGTTGACAACACTGACCAAACTAAAGCCGCGGCCAACGCCGAAAGCGCAGACCATTACAGGAGTTCTTATGTATTCTCGTCGTGATTTACTCAAAGGCCTGGGTGCTATTGCCGCTGGCGTTGGTATTGCCTCTGTCAGTCGCTCAGCTCTTGCGGGTGTACCTGAGGTTGTCAATCAAACATCGCCAGATACCATGCCACCGTTGATGCCTTCAAGCGGAAGGCCATATAACCCTGTTGTTACACTCAATGGCTGGACTTTGCCATGGCGGATGAACAATGGAGTGAAAGAGTTTCATTTGGTCGCAGAGCCTGTGGTGCGGGAACTAGCTCCCGGAATGAAAGCACACTTATGGGGCTACAACGGTCAGTCTCCTGGCCCGACAATTGAAGTCGTTGAAGGGGACAGAGTCCGGATCTTCGTGACGAACAAGTTACCTGAGCATACGTCTATACATTGGCATGGACAACGGCTGCCAAACGGTATGGATGGTGTTGCCGGATTAAATCAGCCTGCCATTCCATCATGAAAAACCTATGTTTATGAATTTGTGGCCCGCTTCGCCTCAAGACATTTTTATGTATCACCCCCATGCGGATGAAATGGTGCAGATGGCGATGGGAATGATGGGATTTTGGATCACCCATCCGAAAGAAGCTCACCCTCACATCGCGGAAGTCGACAGAGACTTCGTGTTTTTGCTGAATGCGTATGACATTGAACCTGGTAGCTATACGCCCAAAATAATGACCATGCTGGATTTTAATTTGTGGACCTGGAACAGTCGGACCTTCCCTGGCATTGATCCTCTGGTTGTTCGTAAAAACGACAAAGTGCGGATCCGGGTGGGCAATCTGACGATGACCAATCACCCAATTCATATTCACGGACATGAGTTCACGGTCACGGGTACAGATGGCGGTCCAACCTCTTCACCCCGGCCAGGCAGCCGCTGGCCTGAGGTCACGACTGATATTGCGGTTGGACAAATGCGTCAGATTGAATTCCTTGCTGATGAAGTGGGCGACTGGGCATTTCATTGCCATAAGTCTCATCACACCATGAATGCTATGGGTCATGACATCCCCACGATGATTGGTGTTGATCACAGCGGACTCAGCAAAAAAATCCATACTCTGGTACCCGATTATATGGTGATGGGTGAACGCGGCATGGCTGATATGGCCGAAATGACAATGCCTTTACCAGACAATACATTGCCAATGATGACAGGAGATGGACCTTTTGGTTCGGTTGAAATGGGAGGCATGTTTAGCGTACTTAAAGTGCGTGAAGATCAAGCTCCCAATGATTACAAAGATCGAGGGTTGGTTCAAACACCCGGAAGGAACCGCTGCGAAGAGAATGGACAGGGAGACGTCGGCCAACCTACTCGTTCAAAAGAGCAGGGCGGGAACCTGATGCCTTTGAAGCAAATTCCTCAAAGTACCGTAGAAATGAAAGTTCGCAAACCAAAAGCCCACAGTGGCCACAACTAACCAATAAAGGTGATTTATGAAAACTATCAATTTAAAACTTTTAGCTCTGGCTTTTATGACAACAACTGTTCCTGTTATTGCACAAGAAGAGCATGCACATGATGCACATCAGGCTGAGGTTACAGCCGAAGCATCGCAAATGACGATGGCGACTATTCGCAAGCTCGATCCGGACAATGGAAAAATCACTCTGAAGCATGAGGCGATCAAAAATCTTAAAATGCCAGGGATGACGATGGTTTTCCAAATCGAAGACAAAGCACTCTTCAACGGTTTAAGCGAAGGAGATATGGTGCAGTTTAAAGCAGAGAAAAAAGGGTACTGCTCTCGTTGTGACTTCACTTGAAAAAAATGCAAACACAAAAAGGTCACTAAGGAATTCCACTAGATGCTTACTCTTCTCAACATACAACGTCAGCTCAGACTATTCACAATAGTATGTGTCGCGTTATTCTCAGCGACAGCGTTTGCCCATACCAGTCTGAAATCTTCAGTGCCGGCTGATGGACAAGTTGTTCCGGATGTACGTCAGATCAGCGTCGAATTTGGTGCTGCAATACGCTTGATGGCTTTTACATTGACGGATGCATCTGGGAATACAATCCCCACTGATTTTGTGCGGACTTCAACCAATCATGTCCAGATTCGATATCGGTGTCGGGACGCAATTATCACACACCTCTTATCGGGTGGTATGGATAGCAATGGGCGATGACGGACATAAAATTGATGGGACCTTTTAGTTTTACCGTCGATCCAACCGCCAGTGCAACGGCTCACGTTGCTGCGCAAGATGACAAACCTGTCTTATGGACAGGAATGGAGCTTGACGCTACTAAAGCCGTTTTACAGTTTCATAAAGCCTTGAAAGATGGAGACAAGGCCACTGTAAAACGATTGTTAGCTGACAAGGTGATGATTTTTGAAGGTGGTGGTGTTGAGCGTTCTGAAGCAGAGTAAGGAGACACCATCATATGTCAGCAGATATGGCATACCTTAAAGGAAATGTCGGTGAAAACGCTTGAGCACCATGTAACCGTATCAGGAACCAGTGCTGTGTCTTTATCACGTTCCAAGGTGAATGGAACCTACAAAGGCAAAATTGTTGATCGCGAAGGGATGGAAACCATCACATTGCAAAAGCAAGACGATGCGTGGTTAATCACCCACATTCATTGGTCCAATTAATTTTGTAACAACCGAGGGAGTCAAATGCTCCCTCTTTAGGAGCTTAGAGTGGACATCATCGAAATATCTTCCTGGCTGGCACGAGTTATGTTCTATGCAGCAACTGCCGCTGTAATAGGAGGTTTGTTTGTTCGAGGCTTGAGCGAAAACAACAGGGGTATTGTCGAGTGGCTACGTTGCTATATCCGTTGGGGCTCGGTGATTGGCATGATCAGTATTGTGATTTCATGCTTAAGTCAGCTGTTTATGTTTGGAGGACTGAGTATTAGCAGTTTGTCGGACTGGGACACCTTGACAATGCTTCTCAATAGTACGTTAGGGGGTGGTCATGGGGTCTGGCTTTTACTGGCTTTTGAGCTGTTTTGTTGGGACTCTGGATAAAATAAAAGACTCGACTTGTCTGCAATTGATCACCTCAGGAACTTTTGTTGTTGTGCTCTCTTTTTGGTTTACAGGTCATCTTGTTGACTCTCACTGGTATGAGCATCTGTCGCTTTTAATCCATGTGATAGCAATGAGCATATGGATGGGAGCTCTCTTGCCGTTATGGAAAGTAACAACGATCACAGATTTGGAGCTGATGCGTTGCATTATGTTTAAATTTGGTAAGATTGCGCTCTTTTTTATACCCGTGTTGCTCATAGCCGGATTGTTCATGCTGTTGTTTTTATTAGGGGATTTACGTTTACTGTTCCAACATAGCTATGGACAAACCATGCTCGTCAAACTAGCAGTTGTCGTTCTATTGCTAGGGCTTGGTGCTTTAAATAAGCTAGTACTTGTACCTCTCGTTTGCCTGCTGTTGATGTGGTCTATCGATTACGAAAGTCGATTGTCATCGAAACGGTCGCAGGAGGATGTGTGCTTGGTCTTACAGCATTAGCGACTGTGATCATTGGACTGGAACGTTGATCAGAACCAAATTCCAAACGAGAATACCGGCAGATTACTGCCGGTATTCTTCACATCAGATAAATTAGTCCATGTATTTTGCGTTGCATACGAAGCGTGGGACGTTATTTAACGCCTAAAACTCAATTAATGTTTAGCTAACTAAATACATCAAATGCGATGGATGAACGTTCAACGCCTTGCTCCTGAAGATACGTGATCGTGTCATCCATCAGCCCTTTAAGACACAGAGGTAAAATGTTGATTTTTCATAATTTATGTTTCCTGGATTGCAACAGAGCCGGCCTGCACCGGTGTTTTATGTCGTTTTACTGCGCGCTCAAATGTTGTACAACACCATACCGGTATATACAACATGTGTCAGTGACATTTTTAAAAACTTGGTTTTTGGTGTAAAAACAGCAATCGTTGGAATAGAAATTGACAGAGAGCCTTCGCTGTATATACTGGCGGTGTGATGTTACGGAACTGTTGTATTAGATTTTATTCAATTGATTAGATCAGAGACCTGACAGTGAGAATTGGCATTGACTCGTAGAGCATTTGTGAATTTGCACTAAACGTTGACCATAAAATAGGCCGCATGAGTGAAGCTAAGTAGCCTAATAAAACTCATTCAAGGTAACCTGTACGCGTATGACTCTTCCTAAATATCGTGTGATCTCCAACGAAATCAGAGCAAAAATAGGATTCAAATGTATGGAAAGAGGGGTATCAGATCCCTCTGAGACAGAGTTAGCTGTGCAGTTTTCTGCAAGCCGAATGACCGCAAGAAAAGCCGTAGATGAGCTGGTTTATAGCGGACTTCTTGAGCGTGTACCTAGTGTTGGTACTTTTGTCAAATCTATCTCTCCACAAAGCTCACTGTTGGAGATCCGCAATATTACCGATGAGATTTTATCCCGCAGTCATACGCACAAGATGACAGTGCTGAGTAAGTTAACCTTGGTTCCGAATGATTCAATTGCATTTACATTTTCGTTGCACAGCAAATCTGTGTTCAAAATTATTACTATTCACTGGGAGAACGATTTACCTATCCAGTTGGAAGAGCGGTATGTCAATGCAGAGAAAGTGCCACTGTTTTTTCAACAAGATTTCAGCAAAATGACTGCCAATGAATATCTGATGTCTGTCGCTCCAGCCACAGAAGCTGAAATCACGGTCGAAGCAGTAATGCCGACAAAATACTTAAACATAACCTGCATTTAGATGAGAATACTCCTTGCCTTAAAGTCACTAGGGTTACTTATTCCCGTGGACAGCCAATCAGTTATGCTGTTTTATATCACCCTGCAAATCGTTTTAAGCTAACTGGGCATCTGAGATTAGATAACTAACCATTTACATCGACTCTGCGTTAAACAAAAAACAAACCCCGGAAAAACCGAGGTTCGTTGTTCAGTTAAGCCATCTTTGCTGGCTTTTGTTACGTGTGACAACTGTTTGACGGATTACAGCAGTTGGCTTTTTGCGATGTTGCTGAATAACCTGCGTCTTTTATTGCATCAGCAATCTCCTCCGCACTCAGTGTACTGTATACAGAGACAGTGGCATTGACTAAATCTGCTTCGACTTTAGCATCATCCTGCAGCTGCAAAATGGCTCTGGTTATCAGACTAGCGCAATGACCACATGTCATATCCGCGACTCGAAATTTCATCATATTGAATCTCCTCTGGTGAACTCATTTCATAGGCTGAGGGATATCACCGTGGCAGAGTCAAGTCTGTTTTTAATTATTTTAAAAAAGTGTTTGACCTTCCCACGGTGGCAAGGTTTAGCCTTGCTTTACCTGACCACACTTGTCAGCTGGGAGTAATGACCATGCCAGCAACTATGCAGTTTAAGATTAAAGGTATGACATGCGCATCATGCGCCAACCGGGTTGAGAAAGCGTTATTGTCAGTCCCAGGCATCACGCGGGCCAGTGTAAATCTGGCAACAGAGACAGCTACTGTTGCCGGCGATACTGGAACCACCGATGTAGAGGCTGCAGTAAAAGCTGCGGGTTATCAGCTTGATATCAGCGAGCGACAATTTGCAATAAAAGGGATGACTTGTGCATCTTGCGCAGGTCGGGTTGAAAAGAGCCTGCTCAAGGTGCCAGGCGTGCTGTCTGCGAGCGTTAATCTGGCAACTGAGCAGGTCAGCCTGCGATTAACCACGTCTGTCAGTGATGAAAGCCTGTTGCAAGCGGTGACCGCCGCCGGTATGAACTCATCATTGAAAGCGCAGCTACAACGGTTACCTCACAAACAACGGAACTGGCGTTTTATCAGAAAGACAGCTGGCCGGTGATAGGCGCTGCTTTATTGACATTACCGCTAGTGCTGCCGATGTTTGGCGTATTATTTGGGGGAGATTGGATGCTTCCCGCCTTCTGGCAATGGTTGTTGGCGACACCGGTACAGTTTTATTTTGGCGCCCGCTTTTAATAAAGCAGGTTGGCACGCATTAAAAGCACTGACCGGCAATATGGATTTACTGGTGTCTATCGGGACCAGCGCCGCTTACGGTTTGTCGCTCTATCTGTGGTATAGCTTTGACGGCCATCACGGAGCCCCTCACTTGTATTTTGAAAGCAGCGCCGCAGTGCTGACACTGGTATTGCTCGGTAAATTCCTGGAAAAACGGGCAAAAAAACGTACGACAGATGCCTTACAAGCACTTGAGAATCTGAAACCTACAGCAGCCACCGTCTGGCGTGACAATCGCTGGCAAAGTATTGCTGCGGCCGCATTAACCAAAGGCGATATAGTGAAGGTGCTACCGGGTGATCGCATTCCAGCCGACGGCAAGGTGGTCAATGGTAGCAGCCATGTCGATGAAGCCCTGATCAGCGGTGAAAGCACTCCATTACACAAAAGTGTGGGTGATCACCTGACCGGTGGCGCGATCAATCTGGACGGCTTGCTGGAGTTTGAAGCCACTGCCGTAGGTGCAGAATCAACCCTGGCAAAAATCATTCGTTTAGTCGAGCAGGCACAAGGCGCCAAAGCACCGGTGCAGGCTTTGGTAGACAAGATCAGCAGTATTTTTGTACCTATGGTGTTATTGATTGCTTTAAGCACAGTGCTGATTTGGGGATTGGTGTTGAATGACTGGACTCAGGGCATCTTACATGCAGTCGCAGTGCTGGTGATTGCCTGTCCTTGTGCGCTGGGTCTGGCTACACCGGCAGCTATTATGGCAGGCACCGGCACAGCCGCTCGGCACGGCATACTTGTCAAGGACGCCGTGGCACTGGAGCAAGCTACAAAAATCGACTACGTGGTATTTGATAAAACCGGCACCCTGACCGAGGGTAAGCCGGAACTGATGCAAATTACCTCATTCAAGGACGACGACAGAGCCCTGACGGCCCTTGCTTATGCTTTGTCGCAACACAGTGAGCACCCTCTGGCCAAAGCCGTCGTGAACTATGCTCAATCGCAGCAAATCCAACTGTCCGAGGTGAGTCAATTTACTGTCGTGGCCGGTAAAGGAGTAAAAGCCCTGGTCGACCAACGCGACATTTTACTGGGGTCTAGCAACTGGATGCGTGAACTTGGTTTAGCACTACCCACGGGGCAAGTTCAGATCCAAGGGGCTTCCGTGTCGTGGCTGGCAGAAATAACTGGCGGTAAAACAGAACTGCTGGGGCTGTTATGTTTTGCTGACAAAGCCAAACCTGAAGCAAAAGCAGCAGTCCAGAAGCTTCAGCACAGGGGTATCAAGGTTGCGATGCTGACCGGCGACTCCAAAGACAGTGCCAACTATATAGCCCAACAGCTGGGGCTGGATAACGTACAGGCTGAGGTGTTACCCCAGGGCAAAGCGCAGGCGGTTGCAGACTATCAGGCGCAAGGATTTAAAGTGGCAATGGTTGGTGATGGCATCAACGATGCGCCGGCACTAGCCCAGGCAGATTTGGGAATTGCGATGGCGACCGGTACCGAAGTGGCGGTCAGCGCTTCAGCCATTACACTAATGCGTGGGAACCCGGCGCTGGTTGCCTCCGCGCTGTTGCTGGCAAGCGCCACTTATCGGAATATTCAACAGAATTTGTTTTGGGCATTTGCATTTAATACTATAGGTATCCCACTTGCCGCAATGGGGTTTTTAAACCCGGTCATTGCCGGCGCCGCGATGGCCTGTAGCAGTGTATTCGTTGTAACCAACGCACTGCGTCTGCAACGTATGTCTTTCTGAATAAGGAGAAACACATGGCAACTTTACTGACGATTGGTGATGCAGCGAAAGCCAGTGGATTAAGCGCCAAAATGATCCGGCACTACGAACAGTCGGGGTTACTGCGAAAATCACCACGTACCGATACGGGTTACCGACTTTATAATAGCGAACAGGTTAATCAGTTACGCTTTATCCGTCAGGCCCGTAATCTTGGTTTTTCGCTGTCGGATATCCACTCCCTTCTGGAGCTTTGGCAAAACCCGGAACGCGAAAGCAGGGCTGTAAAGCAGTTGGCAACGCAGCATCTGGATGAAATCGCCGCCAAAATTACTGAGCTGCAACACATGCAGCAGGTGCTAACGCAACTGGCTGACAGTTGCCATGGCGACGGCAGTCCCCACTGTAATATTCTTAATCAACTTGCAAAACCTGCCTAAATGCCTTGGGGCCAGACGTAGGTGCCGTCTAGCCCACCCCTAAACATAACTTCAACTTTAGTCTGCTTAAGAAGCATGCCGACGTGAACATCTTAAGACTAGATGTAGTGGCTCGCAAATATCATTCCACAGGCTTGATTACATCCAGTCTTCCCGACTCAAATTAACTGACAATAAGCCGAATGTTCGGCTCACAATCACTGCAAACGAGATTTCCATTATTAATAACGAGCTTGAATTTATCTTTATGGGCTCACATTAACTGGCTACAGTTGTCATTCATTATGCTCGGTGGACAGTCGCATAAATTTACAAATGTTGGAGTTGCCGTGACCAGCAACCAGCATTGAGGTTATCAATGAACAGCGTTATAGCTGATCGAAATCCTCAGGAAGCAAAATCTCGTACTAATGTTATTGATGGCTAATTTTTGGATTATAGTAGACCGTATGTAAGTACGGTAAATGGACGTCATTTTGTATACAATCGGCCAATTAGCCAATGCAGCTGTCGTTAACGTTGAAACTATCCGTTACTACGAACGCCGTGGTCTTGTTGAACAGCCTGGTAAACCGACACAGGGGTTTCGCCGGTATCCTGTCACTACCCTGAATCGGCTTCGATTTATCAAGCGGGCGCAGGAGTTAGGGTTCACACTGGAAGAAATCCATCATCTGCTCACACTGAATGATACCCCATGTCAGGGCGTTCAGGACGTGGCCACACTCAAGCTTGCCAATGTCCGCTCAAAGATCGCAGATCTGCAGAGTCTGGAACTTGTTCTTCATCATTTGCTGAGCCAATGCGCATCCAATCCGGATCAGACCCATTGCCCCATTATCGAATCCCTACAACCACATAACAACTAAACCCACCGATTGGGCTTGACTCCGTACTATGGTACGGCATCTACACTGACACCGATAGCTCTAATCGTAGGAGTAAAACGTGTCCATAAAAGAGTCAAATCTCCCCGTTATCGGTGGAATAGTTGCGGCCATTGGTGCAGGCGTTTGTTGTGCCGGTCCTTTCGTTTTGTTGCTACTTGGGGTGAGTGGTTCCTGGATTGGTCATTTGACCATGTTAGAACCTTATCGCCCTATTTTTATTCTGCTGGTTTTAACCTCGTTTGGATTTGCTGGCTGGAAGGTCTATCGACCTATTGACATGTGCGCTCCAGGAACAGTCTGTGCAGTTCCCCAAGTGCGAAAACGCAGGCAGGTGATCTTTTGGTTATCAGCACTCACAGCATTAATGTTAGTCACCAGCAATTATTGGATTGTCTGGTTCGCCTGAATACTTTTTACCCTCAATTTTATTAACGTTTTATACGTTATTGGAGAGAATGATGAAGAAAATCACCTTGTTGTTTTTGCTAACGTTGACCAGCCTGAGCGCTATAGCCGAAACGAAAACGGTTACGTTGGAAGTTCCAACCATGAACTGCGTCACTTGTCCGTTTACGGTCAAAAAAGCCTTACAAAATGTAGAGGGCGTCAGTAAAGCTGAAGTCACCTTTGACACCAAGTTAGCAGTAGTCACCTTCGATAACGAAAAAACCACGGTGAAAGCACTGACTGAAGCCACCACTAACGCGGGTTATCCGTCAACGGTCAAAGAGTAAAGCGCGGAAATACACATACGATTACGGCCCCTGTTTCGGCAATAAGCTGAGCGCATTGGTTACGATAATTAACAATCACAGAAAATACCTCTGCGCTGTTGAGGAACGAAAATGATCTTGTTATCGATAAAAGGGATGACCTGCCCAAGCTGTGTCGCCCATATCAAAGATGCGCTCGATGCGACCGAAGGCGTGAATTACGTTGAGATCTCCTATGCAAACGCCAGCGCAGCGATCACCACAAACGGGAAGGTAAGTGTCGCGGATCTCGTCAAGGCGGTTGAAACTCTGGGTTATGCCGCACAAGTCAATCCAGAACCTCAAACTTGTTTTGACAACACAAATACCAGCAATACAGAAAATATCAGCCCACAACAGGTGGTGATCATTGGCAGTGGCTCTGGTGCGTTTGCCTGTGCGATTAAAGCTGCTGACGGAGGAGCTAAGGTTACGCTTATCGAAGGTGCGGATGTTATTGGCGGCTGCTGTGTCAATGTCGGCTGTGTCCCGTCTAAGATCCTGATCCGCGCCGCACAACTGGCGCAGCAACAACGAAACAATCCTTTTATCGGATTGGCAAATCATTCACCCCAGCTCAATCGCGCACTGTTGGCTGAGCAACAAACAGCGCTTGTCGAAGAATTACGCGTGGCAAAATACCAAAATATTCTGGATATCAATCCGGCACTGAGTTTGATCAAAGGTTGGGCTACTTTCAAAAACGCGAACACTTTGATCGTCAGCAAAAGTGATGGCTCCCAGCAAGAAATACACGCCGACAAGGTGCTGATTGCTACCGGTTCGAGCCCGACCATCCCACCTATTGAAGGTCTGAGCGAAACCCCGTACTGGACTTCTACTGAAGCGCTGTTTGCGACAGAACTACCAGAACATCTGGTCATCATTGGCTCTTCTGTCGTTGCGCTGGAAATTGCTCAGGCTTATCGCCGTTTAGGCAGTGACGTTACCCTATTGGCCAGACACACGCTTCTTTATCGCGATGAGCCGTTACTCGGTGAAAAATTAACAGACTGCTTTGAGAATGAAGGTATCAGGGTTCTAAACCATACCGAGGCGTCACATGTTTCCCATGACGGACGGCAGTTTACCTTGAAAACCAATGCAGGCACTTTACGCTGTGACAAGCTTCTAATATGCACAGGGCGTCATGCAAATACAGCCAGTCTTAACCTCGATGCAGTTGGGATCAGGACAGACAAACACGGGGCGATCATCGTTAACGAGATGATGGAAACAAGCGTTCCAGGGGTTTATGCCGCAGGTGATTGTTCCACTATGCCGCAGTTTGTATATGTCGCTGCGGCGGCGGGTAGCCGCGCAGGAATGAATATGACCGGTGGCGAGAGTAAACTTGACCTATCCTCGATGCCGGCGGTCATTTTTACCGATCCGCAGGTTGCAACCGTCGGACTGACGGAAGTTGAGGCCAGACAGCAGGGTATTCACACGGACAGCCGGGTACTCGACATGAAAAATGTACCCAGAGCACTGGCCAATTTCGAAACTGACGGCTTTATCAAGCTGGTGATTGAAAAGACCACAGGAAGACTGATTGGTGCACAACTTTTGGCCCATGAAGGCGGAGAAATGATCCAAACTGCAGCTCTAGCTATCCGCAATCGGATGACTATCACTGAGTTAGCTGACCAGTTGTTTCCATATTTGACCATGGTTGAAGGGATCAAGCTCTGTGCCCAAACCTTTCACAAAGATGTGAATGAGTTGTCCTGCTGTGCTGGATGAAATTGACTCCGCTGTATAATGCACTTCACTTCTATAGCCACCAGGTTGTTTTGGCCCTATAAATAATACGTTCATTACCTTGTCATCAATCAGAACATTCTCAAGTGACAATGAACACTCGATCCCAATAGGTTTGCTTATGGCATTTTGTTTCACCTTTAGCGGCGATTAGAAGTGAGACTGAAGGTAACCGACTTGCAATAAACCTATGTAACATAATAAAAGTTTTGTTTTATTGCTGCGTTTTCGTTGCTCGGAGGCTTGAATGTGTACTCGCAAGGAGCAAGGGCGTTCAGTGCAAAAAGTTAACTGGCACAACTCACATGAGCGTAAAAATAGGCCACAATGAAGGGCAGTTCGATTTGGATATTGGAAACAAAAAAATAACATATAGATTTTTTGTTTCAAACCAAGCAGTTAAAAAGAGTTCGTTGTACGGCTACAATCGATTTAGGCAATTTATAACGTAAAACCGTGTTAAAGCCCGATAGGTGATACTTTTTGTGGGCCGAGCCCTCAAAAGTGGCCGAAACCCAGTATTGACGGTGGTTCTAACGTTATTTTCTTCGGAAAGGTTTGTACTACCCTTTTAGTTTTCCAACCTTTAGGTTATATAACCTACAAGCACATCAGTTAACACAGGTAAGTAACAAAATCAGTTACTTACCTGCTGTTAAGTCCTTTGGAAAGTGTAATGTAGTAAACTGTTAACAGCTGCGGCTTCTACACCTTTTATTTATAACGTACAATTTTGACTGGACTTTTCAGTACGTTTCACCAGCGTAGGTTGTTCTTTCGTTAATCCTTCCCGGCTCTCATGCTCAAACTTCGTGGTTTCCCCAACTAACAACCGCTAGTCGTCACAACACTGGTCTTTTTGTTCAATACCAGCCATGTCGCCCGCAGTCGGAACCCCCAAGCAGCATTCTGAATACAAGAAACCAAGCAACGCTTCCACAGTGCCAAATTGTAAAACGCAGTAAAGCGTTCGACCTTCCCGGCGTTGCTCCATCAGACCAACTTTGCTCATCCTGCTTAAGTGATGCGATAAAGTCGAATTTGGGATGTCCAAAGCCTGTTGGATGTCGCCGACTGCAACACCCTGACGACCCGCTCTGACTAAGACTCTGAAAATACCCAACCGGGTTGGGTGGCCGAGTTCCGCTAACTGCGCGGCGGCTTCGTTTAATTGTGTACTGGTATCCATAACCAATCCCTGACCATCAAAAGCATGCCAATGAGTGTACCTGTCTCCCCATTTTACTTCCACCATTGTCGAAATAAGGTTTGACATTTCCATTGTTGCGGAAATATTATAATTCGACAATTATGGAAATATAGAGCCGAGGTGGTTATGAGTGGTGAACAAATGGCAGGGTCATTCGCTGCTAGTGTCGAGTTCTTTATTGGCACATTCAGTGAGTTAGTTATTTTATTCGTTCTGATCAGTATGCTGGTTTTTGTCCTTCAAGACAGATTCCCTGCTAAGCGTATACAGGCTTTACTGAGCGGCGGGCGGGGATATTTAACTGCTGCTGCGTTGGGTGCCATTACACCGTTTTGCAGTTGCTCCACGCTGCCTATGCTGGTCGGTTTGTTGCGCGCCAATGCAGCGTTTGGGCCTGTGATGACGTTTTTACTGACATCGCCGTTACTAAACCCAGTGCTGGTCGTCCTGCTGTTTACCGTGTTTGGCGGGCCACTGACCTTGTTATACAGCCTTGGCGTACTATTGATTTCGTTAACCGCCGGCATGCTGTTGTCATTTTTTCACTTTGAACGTTTTGTTACTTTGCCCGAGCTGACCAGCTGTGGATGTAATGGTGGCGCTTCGAATGATAATGTGCGAGGCGAAGATGTGTTAAAACCGACCCAATGGTCCTTCAACTATATTCGTTCACTTTTTGTTAGAGCCGTTAGCGAAACCAAGAGCTTTCTGCCGCACTTGTTGTTTGGTGTGCTGGTAGGCGCGGTGATCCATGGTTATGTCCCCGCTGACTTTTTTAAGTCTCTCAGTAGCATCAATAGCTGGTTATTGATCCCGATCGCAGCACTGATTGGCATTCCGCTCTATGTTCGTGCCAGCTCGATGATCCCACTGGCTTTGAGTCTGGTTGGCAAAGGGATGAGTTATGGTTCCGTGATGGCTTTGACCATTGGCGGGGCTGGTGCTAGTTTGCCGGAGCTGATTATTTTGAAGCGGATTTTTCAATGGCCCTTGATGCTGGCCTTTATTGGTGTGGTTTTTATCACAGCTTGCATTACCGGTATGAGTATTGATCTATTGCTGCATAACGGCAGCTTCGCAATGGGAGCTTAATGATGCAACAAGGCATACTTTCATCGTTGCAAATGACTTTGCCTCCTTGCGTCCAAAGTGCTGGACCGGAAGGCAGTATGAAGCTAGCAGAACCTGTGATTCCTGGTATTGATTTGATCACAGAGGTTAACCAGCAACTGTATGTACAACAACTGGGGCTACAAAGCAACAGCGGTTTTGTGCCTGTGCCGGTATCCCTGACACCATGGCAGCTGGGCGCTGCGCAATTTGCCAAGGCGCAGCGACTGGCAACACTGCTTGGCCAGATTCAAGCCAGAGCCGCAGCCAATCCGCAATGGTTGCTGACGTTACTTGAGGGCCTTAAGCAGTCGCAAACTGTTCCCGGCCAACTCTGGCGCACCCTGCGTAGCGTCTACCCGGACAATATGTGTCGGACGCCTGCGACGACCAGTAACACTAGCCGTAATCTGATGCTGAACCGGCACGATTTTCTGCTCGACCAGCAGCAACAGTGGAAATGGGTCGAATCAAACCCCATTGCTGCTGGGATGGGACCACTGAATGACCGGTATCTGGCTGTATTGCAAACGCAAGAATTACAGCAACGGTATGTTCGCTATGCACCAAACGACGCGATAACGACACAAGCCAAATTGCTGGCACAAGCCGCGCTTGCCTCGGCCTTGCAGCACCCGACAGCAGGCTCTGGGGGGCCGTTGATGCTCATCGTAGTCGAAGCTGATGAAGACAATATTTTTGATCAAAAGCTTTTATGCGACGGAAGTTGAGCGTCTGGGCGTGCGTGTGGTAAGAGTCACCATCGATGACTTATCACAGAGTGAATTTGATGACGAGCGCTTACTCCTGGCAGGCGCAACGGGTTGATTTGATTTACTGGCGAACCGGCTACAACCCGTCAGCAGATCTCACTGCCAGGTTCTGGCAATTTCGCGCCCGGCTTGAACAAGCCGTAGTGATACAGTGTCCTAATTTGGCTGGTCAACTGACCGGCAGCAAATGGTTCCAACATCAGTTCACTGCTTTACTGCTTGCTAACCCGCAACAAGTCACAGAGTACTTTGGCATCCAAGCCGCAGAGATTGCTTTGCTAATACAGGCCGTGGTGCCCTCTTATGCGGTGTGTCTGAGTTGAAGACTGACAATGCAGAGGCACTGATTGCGCAAGGCTACTGGTACAAAACCCAACAGGAAGGCGGTGGTAATGTCGCACGCGGACAAGCTGCTTTAGACAAGTTAACCAACGCAGACAGCGCTGATTTGTTGATGGCCCCGATCAATGCCGAATTACGGCGGGAAGCATTGACTAGTTTACGGCATGGCAAGGTGACTGTTACCACTGAACATATCAGCGAGCTTGGTATTTTCAGTTTGGGTGAAGAGGCTTGGCACGGGGTATTTATGCCGGACGAAACCGGCTCAAAACAATGAAGGCGGTGTGCATCGAGGTGGTGCGGTGCTTGATGTCATTAAATTGGCCTAATGACATTAAGCTGTCGCAACCGCAAATCGGTAGCTTTTTAGCACTCTGGGTCATTGGCTATGGTGCGGTGCAGGCACTTGCCCCGATGATCACAGGCGAAAAGCAGGCGCAGTTCCCACTGCGGATAAGTACAGGTATGCAATACAGCTCTGCATCTCTGTGGGGATTGATCGGTGGCCTGATGGTATTCGGTGCTGTGACGTCAAATCGCGTCGGATGAATATACTCAGTCCAAAAAGCGGTGCAGGCAGCTCACAGACATGCAGGTGGTAGAGCGCAACAAAAATAGAACGAAACGGCTGGCTTTACAAAAAATATACACACCATATTTTTCATATTAAAACAACAACTGTAATTTTTTCGTGCCCTGACAGTCGATAAAGGCAATTGATAACGTAAAACCGTGTCAAATCCCGATAGGTGATACTTTTGGTGAGATCAGCCATCAAAAGTGGCCCAAACCCAGTATTGACGGTAGTTCTAACGTTATTTTCTTCGGAGAGGTTTGTACTTCCGTTCTGATCTTTCGTTTCAGCATTGCAGTGTAAGCAAATCAATTGCTTACACTGCGTTTATGCCACTTTTGTTGTCTAATCTGCGCGAAACAAATCACTACTTTATTCAGCTTAGGCAGACGTTGCCTGTGCAGGTACGGGTACCAACGGTGTGACTAAGCTGACCACCAGACGTGACAGCAGAATTACAAAGCGCTTAGCCTGTAAGCTACCGCTACCGACCAGCACACCATCAATATCGTCTTGCCGCAGATATTCGCCGGCATTCTGATTATTCACACTACCGCCATACAGTATGCGGATGCGCTGACACTCTGCTGCGCTATACCAACGCTTTAGCATCAGGCGGAGTTGCTGATGCACCTGTTGTGCAGATTGCGCCGACAACGGTTTACCTGAACCAATAGCAAAACACAGGTTCATAGGCCAGCACCAGTAAAGGCCCCTGCTGTCGCTTGACCGTCAAGTACTTCAGCCAGTTGTCGCATCAGTACCTCACATGTTTGGCCCTGTTGGTGCTCGAGCGCGGTTTCGCCGACACACAGCACTGGCGTGATGCCCTCTTGCCACAAAGCACTCAGCTGCCCCCGGCGTGCACTGGCCGTTTCATCGAACCACTGCCGCCGCTCCGAATGGCCAATCAGCGAATAAGCCACCTGAAATTCACTGAGCATCGCCGCCGACACCTCACCGGTGTAAGCGCCGCCGCCAAACGCAGAAACCAGTTGTGCCCCGGCCTGCACCTGACTTTGCAGCTCAGCGCGTTGTTGTCTGAGCTTTGCCAGATAAGGCAAAGGGACGCATAACACCCGGCATATCTCAGGTAAATCAATCACGCTGACACTGGTTAACCAGTCCGTTAATGCGGCTTCGCTGCCATGCTGTTTCCAGTTTGCCATGACCAATGGTGTTCTGGTTTTCATAAAATCCTTGTCATACACCTAATTATCGTATAAATACTATATAACGATTTGGCACGATACAAGCACCACCGGAGACGTTTTTTGTTTGAGATCAGCACCCCGCAGGGATTGTCGGTAAAAATCAGCGCGATAGGCGCCACGGTATGCTCTATCAAGCCTCGAGTAATATCAAGAGAGTTGACGTTGGGTTATGCCGACGAATCCGCTTATTTGCAGGACCCGTTTTATTTAGGTTGTACCGTCGGGCCTTATGCCAATCGCATCCGCAATGCCAGTTTCTGGCTTGAACAACAACAGGTTTATTTAACTGCCAATGACGGTGAGCATTGCCTGCATGGCGGAAAGACCGGCCTGAACCGCTTGCGCTGGCAATTAGAAACACATGAGCTCGATCAGCTTACGCTGAGCTGCAGCGCGGCACACGGCGACGGCGGCTTTCCCGGCAACCGGCAGTTTTCGCTGCTTACTTCAAAGTGCATCAGACCGAACCGCAGCTGCGGTTTGAAGCCACGACAGACGCGGCAACCGTGCTGAGCCTGACCAACCAATATTTCAGCCTCGATGCACAAGCACAAAACATTGATACGCACAGCCCGTAGTCGCCGTTGTTACAGGTGCTGGACAAAAGATGCGACAGGTATCCCAACCGGGCGTTTATTGAGCTGTGCTGAGCGTTATCCCGGTCTCCGCTGCCGGTGAGCAACTGAGCTTCAGATGTTCCGCCATTCCGGTGCGCTGGACCATTGTTTTGTCGTGCAGAACGCCGGCAACAGTCTGCAGCCGTTGGCAACGCTGACGTCGCCTGATCAACAGTTGAGCCTGACGGTCCTCAGTGATTTGCCCGGGGTGCAAATTTATAGTGGTGTGACGCCTTACCAACACCTTTTTTACGCCCAGGACAGGGCATCTGTCTGGAAGCACGCAATATTGGCCCGATGGGCCGAACCAGCCAGAGTTTCCGGGTCACCGGTCCTACTGGCTGGTGAAAAATATCAGCATCAAATCATTTACCGTTTTGCCCGCCAAAACGGCTTAGATTCGAATGATTAATCAGATAAAAAAGTTGCAGTTGGCGCAACTTTGCAGTATTTATATGATAAATATTCTAATAAGAAGTTTTCAGTTAAAAACACAACACTAGACAATGACAGGGGAGTTCGATGATGACCAGAGCGAATACATTCGCATTTAAACACTCGGCAGTCTGCCTTGCCGTAGCCGGCGTGCCCAGCACCTATCTCGGTTGCGGCACAAACGACAACGGCAGATGCGGCCAAAGCACAGCAAACTGAAGTTGAAGTAATTGAAGTTCGCGGCATCCGCAGCAGCTTGAAAGCGTCGATGCAGGACAAAAAAGAATCCAGTATGGTATCAGACGGTATCGCGGCAGAAGACTTAGGTAAGTTTCCGGATCTGAACGTAGCTGAATCGCTGCAACGGATCACCGGCGTGTCGATTGACCGCAGTGGTGGTGAAGGCCAGGCGGTAACTATTCGTGGTTTTGGCCCACAGTTTAACACTGTGTTGGTGAATAATCGTCAGTTTGCCACTGAAAGTAACTGGTCGTGAATTTAACTTCGACATTCTGGCAGCAGACCAAATCACCGGTGCTGATGTATTTAAGAGTACACATCTTCCGAAGCTGCAAGAAGGTGGTATCGGTGGTACTGATCAATGTAAAAACAGCCCGCCCTTTTGATTTTGATGATTTACGGATTGCATGGGGTTCCTGTGGCCGTATGTGGCATGTACGAAAGTTTGTCAGAGAAAAAACCTCCCCGGCCGCTTCTTTATTAGTCACCAGCACCTTTGGCGATGATAATTTTGGCGCTTCTGCTAGCAGCTGAGCCATCAGAAACGCAAGGTGCAGATTAACCAAATCGCCACTGCCGGCTGGATGCGGTGGCCAGACAATCTCGAACACCCGGGATGGTGTGTTGTTCAGCTAATGCCTATATTCCACGCAATTGGGGATCAGATCATCGATCAGCAGGAGCGAACGCGTGACCAATGCCAGTCTGGTGTTGCAATATGCACCGTCAGAAGATGTCACAGTCACCCTGGATGGCTCTGGTCTCCAGTTTTGAAGTCGGATTCAACAAGTGACAGATTTGGCCTCCTGGTTTGAATCGGATCGGGTTGGCAGTGGCAACTATTGACCCGGCTACCGGCACTTTATTAAATTTCTCGCAAGAAGTTGGCTTGCATCAGGGCAGTGGTGATCCTGCAACGGACTTCGTGTCCCATACCCGTAATTCCCGTGATATCAGTAATAATGCCTTTGGTCTGAATGTCCGAGTGGAAATTTACTGACACAGCGACCGCGAATTTTGACGCTTCTACCACTAACTGCTGAAAACGACCGTGCCGGCCGTGACCGTTTTAACGTGGTGGGCATGCTCAACAACTATACCTTTGATGCCACAGGCTCTATTGCCAACTGTCACCCATAATGGTTTTGTCGGTAGTACCTTGCCAGAGGCCAGTCTGCGCCCGGATGCACGTACAATGAAAAAGGCAATCACTTCAGCAATCAAGATGAAGTTACTGAAGTTAAAAGCAGATTTTGAATACGTTGCCGAGAAAGGCGTATTCCAGAAAGCAAACTTTGGTGTTTACAGGCCAAGAGCGCGAAAAATCCAGCTTCCAGATCTATGGCTGGTCAGTGCTTCTACTGCGGCTATGCCTTACCTGCTCCGGTCGATACCATTAAATTCCAACCGTTCACCGCGAAGAACTTCTTCCCGGGTCTGATCAATACGTTCTACAGCTATGACGGCGATGCTGTGGTGAAATACCTGGCCGATAGCGGTCATCCAATCACGACGACACTGCAGAATAACCGCTATACCATCAATGAGGACGTGACCAGTCTGTATGTGGATTTCACGCTGGCTTATGACCTCGGTGATATGCCGCTGACCGTGAATCTGGGTGCCCGTTATGCCGAAACCTCTGTTGACGTGGCCGCGGTGCAGGCTTTGTTGCTGGACATCGTGCCTACCCGCTGACGCGACCTTTGTTCCAAAACGTGTTAGGCCCTGCGACCAACATCAATCAGGGCACCAAATACGCCAACCTGTTACCAAGCCTGAATATCAAGCTGGAAGTTCAGGACGACATGATTGTCCGTTTTGCGTCTTATGATTCACTGACTCGTCCGACGATGGGCCAGATGTCTCCTGCGACCACTTTCAACGAGCCACGCCGGCAAAACCTGACCGCCAACGGCGGTAACCCGGCACTGAAACCGTTCCGTGCAGAGAACTGGGATCTGGCCTACGAATGGTATTACCAGGATGCCAACATGTTCAGCTTCACCGTGTTCAACAAGAAGTTGAAGACTTTATTGTGACGCTGACCGGTCAGGGAAACGTACAGCATGACGGCGCGTAAAGGCCCGCTTTACAACTGTGTCAGCGCACCGCTGTGTAGCAGCAGTGTAGTGCCGACAACGGCAGAGCTTAATGGCGCGAGCGAAGTGTATACCGTCAGCCGGCCACAAAACGGTGAGTCTGCCCGCATCACCGGTTATGAAGCTGCACTGACCCATATGTTCGATAACGGCTTTGGTGTCACCGTCAACGCCACTGTGGTCGACAGTAACCTGAACGTCGGTGCCGATACCACGCAGAGTTTTGCGCTGGAAGGCTTAGGCGATTCACAGAACTTTATTATGTTCTACGAACAAGGCGACTGGCAGGCCCGTGTGGCGTTTAACAACCGTGAAGCCTTCCTGCGTCAACTCGATAACGGCTTTAACGGCGAGCCTATCAACACTGAGCGTTTTGGTCAGTGGGATATCAGCGCCAGCTACGACGTGAACGAGTATCTGACCGTGTTCTTCGAGGGGATTAACATCACCGAAGAAGAGCTGGTCCAGAACCGGTCGCTTCAAAAACCAGATTTACTCTGTCGAGGATAACGGCTCCCGCTATGCGGTAGGTGTGCGAGGGGCATTCTAAGTCCCGGGGTTCCTGCGGTGGGTCTTGTTGACCCAGCCTTTTTTCTCGCTGTAAGCCAAGCTGGTAATTCAGTGTTGGCTGACGCGCAGATCGCGCAATACTGCTGTACTCGCGTTTAAATCGGGTTACCTATGACACAAGCTATCACCAATATTGTGGTGGTGGGGGGCGGCACCGCCGGATGGCTGGCGGCCGCGCTCATTGCCTCTTACCATCAAAAACCAGATGGCCCGGCGTTATCGATCACCTTGATCGAATCGGCCGATATCCCGACTATTGGGGTGGGTGAAGGCACCTGGCCGACCATGAAAAATACCCTGCAGCAAATCGGCTTGTCCGAAAAGGACTTTTCCGCAGCTGCCATGCCGCATTTAAACAAGGCGGAAAGTTTGTTAACTGGTGCGAAGGCACCGGCGATTTTTATTATCACCCTTTTACTGTGCCGCTGGGTTATGGCCGCCTCGATGTGGCGCCTTATCTGTCGGACATCCGCGATTATGCCCGCCAGTCCAATATGCAGCATGAATTATGCGAAGCCGGCAAAGCGCCACGCCCGGTCAGCGAAGGTGAATATCAGGGCTCATTGAATTATGCCTATCACCTCGACGCCGGCGCTTTTGCGGATGTACTGAAACAGCATGCCAAAACCAAACTGGGTGTGTTGCACCGCGTTGCCACCGTCGAGCAGGTGCTGTTGACCGATGATGGTCAGATCGCCGCGTTGAAGCTGAATGACGCTGCCACGCCGGTCAGCGCTGATTTGTATATCGACTGCAGCGGCATGGCGTCACTGCTGCTTGGCAAAACGCTGCAGGTGCCGTTTATGTCGGTTGAACATCAGCTGTTTAACAACAGAGCGCTGGCGCGTAGGTGCCGTACGATCAGCCGGACGCTGCGGTCGCCAGTCATACCATTGCCACTGCACAAAACGCCGGCTGGATTTGGGATATCGGCTTGTCGCATCGTCGCGGTACCGGCCATGTCTATGCCAGCCAGTTTTTGAGTGATGACGAAGCGGCTGCTAATTTGCGGCGCTATCTGGGCCCGGCCGCGGCCGAGTTAGAACCCCGGTTGATCAAGTATCAGACCGGCTACCGCGAACGGTTTTGGCAAGGCAATTGTGTCGCCATTGGTTTGTCTGCCGGTTTTGTCGAGCCGCTGGAAGCGACGGCCATCATGCTGGTGGAAGTGTCGGCCCGTTATGTGGCAGAGAACCTGCCGGCCGATCAAAGCCTGATGCCGCTGGTGGCCAAACGCTTTAATACCCAGATGCGCTATCGCTGGCAGCGCATCATCGATTTCCTGAAGCTGCATTACATGCTGACCAAACGCACTGAGCCTTATTGGCAAGCGCATCTGGATGTTGAAACCTGGCCTGAGTCGTTGCAGGAAGACCTCGCGGTTTGGCGTTATCGTGGTCCGGCGGTCAGTGACTTTCAGGGCCCGCTGGAATTGTTTCCGGCCGCCAGTTACCAATATGTGATGTATGGCATGGGCTTCAAGCCTGATTTTTTCCCGTCAGGCCCATCTTTACCGGCAACAGGCGCAGGCGGAGCAAATCCTGCGGCGCAATCAGCAACTGACCCAACAATTGCAGCAAAGCCTGCCATCGAATCGCGAATATCTGCAGCGCTGGCTGGCGCAAGGGAGTATGACATGAGCCGTTTTCTGACGCCGCAGCAACTGGCTGCGCAGCGCCTGGGGTTAGTGCCGGATGCTGGTTTGGTGTACGCCGCACGCGCACATTTATTGCCGCTGACGGTGGCGGATGTCAGCAGTATGGTCTGCGATTTTCCGGTCCTGGTCAGCCGCAACAGCGAGGACGGCACGCTGATGCTGTCTGCGCTTTGCAGCTTTGTGCCGGGGCACAATCTGCTGGCGGACGCACAGGGCTGGCAGGCGGTATACCGGCCTTTGGCGTTGCAGGCTTATCCTTGTTATTGCTTGTTGCAGGATGGCCAGCGCCAGTTTGTGTTTGCGGCTGACCCGCAGGTACTGCAACCGGCCGCCATGCCATTGTTTGCGGACGACGGTGCCGCTGATGCCGCTGCGCAGCGGCTGATGCACAATGCGCAGGAACTGTACGACCAGGAACGACGCACTTATCTCAGCCTGCAGCAATTGCAGGCGCTGAAATTACTCAGACCCATCGAATTGCAGGTACAGCCGGAGCAAGGCGAGTTACAGCGTATCCGCGGCCTGATGACGATCGATGAAGACCAGCTGCATAGTGTCGATGCCACCACCTTAAAAACGCTGCAGCAGACCGGCAGCCTGCAACTGGCGCAAAGTCTGCTGAATTCGTTGTTACAACTGAACCGGCTGATCCAGCGGCACAATCAACATGCCGCTTTGGGACAACCGGGCTTTCGCCGCATCCAGCAGTTAAAAATTGAAATAGATCGCGATAGCGGATTTTTGTGATACCGCGCCGGATGGGCGGTATTTTTTTGCGTGTTTTTCCCGGAGAGATGTTATGTCAGATAGTGTGTTGCAGATTGCGGTCTTTGTGCTGGTTTCTGCACTGATAGGGGGGTTGACCTACCTGAAATGCCGCGGTAAGTCAGACCGCAGCGGCTCGCAAAATCGCGAGTATTTCCTCGCCGGTGGTGGCCTCAGTTGGGTTTTTGTGGCGGGCTCTATTACGCTGACCAACTTAAGTACCGACCAGTTGGTGGGCATGAACGGCAACCAGATGGCGCTGCTGGCGGTGTGGGAATTCTCTGCCATCATCGGTCTGATTATTCTGGCCAAGGTGTTTATTCCGGTTTACTACCGCTATGGCTGTACCACAACCACTGAACTGTTAGAGCGGCGTTATCATAACAAGCACATCCGTGCAGTGATTGGTGGTTTGTTTTTTCTCGGCAATGCACTGATTTATATGCCGGCAGTGATTTACTCCGGCGCCTTGCTGATGCAAACGATGTTTAAGGTCGATATTCCGCTGATTCAAATTGCGGCGGTGTTTGCCCTCGTTGGCGCTGCATATGCATTCTTCGGCGGGTTACGCGCTGTTGCGGTATCTGACACCTATAACGGTGTGCTGGTGTTGGGCATGGCATTGCTGATCACTTTCCTCGCGCTTTATGCCATCAATTTTGACTTCAGTGGTATTCCGGCGGAGCGGCTGACGCTCATCGGCGATGACAATTCGCCGGTGCCATGGCCGACCTTGCTGACCGGGATGATTTTTATCCAGATGTATTATTGGGGCACCAACCAAACCATTACCCAAAGGGCGATGGCAGCGCCGACGATGGAAGAAGCGCAAAAAGGCGTCTATGCCGCAGCACTGATCCGCTTTTTGATCGTGCCTGCCATTGTGGTCTTACCGGGCATTGTCTCTTATAAGCTCTATGGCGACATCGGCGATACAGCGTATGGTCGTTTGGTCGGTGATCTGTTACCTCCGGTGCTGATCGGTTTATTCGCGGCGGCCATGGCTGCGGCTGTGTTATCGACCTACAACAGCCTGCTGAACTCAGCGACTGCACTTTATGTTTGTGACATTCACGAAGCCTATGTCAGCGACAAACCCGATGTGGTGAAACTGAGCGCCTGGGTGACGTTGCTGTTGAGCGCACTGACGTTGATCCTGGTGCCGGTTTATCAGCAGGCCGACAGTATTATCAATCTGCTGCAGCAATTAAACGGCCTGCTCAGCATGCCAATCCTGTCGATCTTTATCGTTGGGTTATTGTTTAAAGATGTTGATGCACGCGCCGCCATTATTGCGGTGATCTTTGGTGTGTTGTTCTATGGCAGCCTGACCTTTGAATTCTCACCGCTTTATACCACTGTGCATTATATCCACCTGATGGCTGTCACCTTGTTCAGCTGTGTGGCGGTGGCGCTGCTTAGCAACAGATTTATCTTCGGCAAACAGCATCGCTGGGCCGGCAAGTCCCTGGAACTGCCTGCGTCTTCGTCAGGCGGATGAGTTCCGTTAGCCGGCTTAGGCCGGCTTTTTTATGGTGCCGGCGATAGCCGCCATCTGATTCATTAGCCGAAAGCAGTGTTGTGCCAGTTGCGGACGATATTTAATCGTCGTGTACGGCGGCGCTGACGCTTGCGCGTACCTACTCGCTGAGTAGGATCGTAGGTATCGGCAAGCGAAGCGCCGCCGTACAATCCTAATGTCCGATGACTGCAACTCGCTCATAGCTGCTGTCAGCGGAAAGACAAAAAAACCGGCGTTTAGGCGCCGGTTTTTTTGTCTTAGCCAAAGCGTCAGCGGTAAATTGCGACGCCGTAGCCGTCCAGAGTGGCGCTGCCGAGCAGCCATTCGGCGTTTGCCGGGACTGCAACTTTGCTGGGCTTGGCACTGTAATTAAACAGGAAGGTTAAGCCACCGCGACGCGCCAGACGCACATCATGCGGCAACACCACAGTCTCGACACCGGCCTGTTTCAGTAAGTCGGCAAACAAGGCTTTGAGGAAGTCATCGCAGCTGACCGTCGCGACATAGACAGCACGCTGATGCTGAGCCGCGGCTGGCAGGCCATCGTGATAATGCGCCAGCACCTGACAGTTTTCCGGCACTTCCAGTTCTTCACGCCAGCATTGGCTCTGATACTGCTTTTGGCCGATGAATAATGGCTCAGCACAGTCTGGTCTGATGGTTTCGACTGACAGCACTTTGACCGGGACCAGCGCCTGTAATAAGCCAGGTGCTAATTGCGGCACCAGCTGGAATTCCGTGGTTTTACTGCCGGTGCGTGGGCCAAATACCATCAACGCGCCGCTGTCCTGGCAACGCTTAACAAACTCGGGCCGAACCACCCGGCATACAGCGCACAAACACCATTTTGTAGCCGGCCAAATCCTGCTCCGGTGAGACAAAATCCACATCAACGCCAAGCTGGCGTAATGCTGAATACCAGGCAAATTCGACTTCCTGCTGATTAAAACTATCGCCCTGACGTTCGATTTCACAGACCCACTGATTTTCAGTGGTGCTGACCATCGCGACGGTCGCTTTGACCTGCTGCTCGAGCAGATCCGGGCATAGCGCCATTTCGCGCACCAGCTGCTCGATTTCCGGCCAGGCGGCGGCTTTGAGTTGTCGATGCGTTTTAAACCGGCATGCATTTGTTCTTGCGCAAAAGGCGCCTGACGCCAGCGGAAATAACTGACCACATCGGCGCCGTGGGCAAAAGATACCCAGGACCATAACCGCACCATGCCAGGTTCTGGCCGCGGATTAGTGCTTGGCCCAGTTCACCGGGCCCGGTTGTTGTTCCATGATCCAGAAGTGTTTGCCGGTCAGGCCACGGGTCTGGTCGAAGTAGTAGCTGGAAAAATCCGGGTGGCCGGTACGCATATAAGGTTTAAACATCGCCGCGCCGCGCTTAGCGAAAAACAGGTCGGAGCGCCCCAGCGGGTAGTTGTCGAAACTGGCAAAATCCAACGGCTTGGCCAGCGCATAGTTGTCGGTCTGGGTGTCCACCATCGGGATAAAGTTGTGCGTGACAAACCGCCCCGGTGCGTGCGCGCGAATGATCCGCACCATCTCGTCATGAAAGTGTACCACCTGATCTGAACTGAAACGGCGGTAGGCCAGCTGATGGGCCGGATTGGTTTCGGTGACGGCCAGAATGGGCAGCTCGATTTCGCCAAAATGGCGGTATTCCATCGACCAGAATACATTGCCCCAGGCGCTGTTCAGGGCGTCGATATCGCTGTAATGCTGCTGACACCAGGCGCGAAACGCGGTTAATGCCGCCTCGGAACCGCTGTGGGTGGTGTCGACAGGCTAGTTCGTTGTCGGTTTGCCAGCCTACGACCGCCGGATGCTCACCATAACGTTCAGCCAGTACTGTGGAAATGCGCATCGCTTCGCGGAAATAATCCGGGCTGGAGAAGTCGTAATGACGGCGTGAGCCAAAACCACGGCTGTGACCGGTTTTGACGTCGACCGGCAAAATCGACGGATACAAATCTATTAACCATTTCGGCGGCGTGGCGGTTGGCGTACACATCACCACTTTTAAACCAGCATCGGCTAAAGTGGTAATCGCACGGTCGAGCCAGTCAAAACGGTATTGACCCGGGCTCGGTTCCAGCCGCGACCAGGCAAACTCAGCGATCCGCACATAACGGATGCCGAGTCCATACATTTCTGCGGCGTCTTGCGCCCACATAGATTCAGGCCAATGCTCCGGGTAATAACAGATTCCTAACATAATATGCTCCTGCCAGAAGGGGCTGCCCTGACCAGAACAGCATGACTGATCTGCGCTGCAGCGGGCGATAAAATTGTTTTGTATGATATATAGTATTTGATGGCGATTCTATAGTTTAATGTAAGCTATCTCTGCTTTCTTTTTTGCCCTGAAGGAAATGTTATGCCGGCTTTACCCTCATTTGTTCGTCTGGACAGCTCCCGTCTGACTTTGATCCTGGATTGCCGCGGCCGTACGCCGGCCCTGTTGTATTTTGGCAGCCAGTTGAGCGCAACAACGACACCGCAGATGCTGGCGCTATTGCGGACACGGCAAGAAGCGAAAAACTCGGTGATAGATGAGGCGGCTATTGGTCTGACGCCACTTATCCGCTGAAGGCTTTACCGGTGCGCCGGGACTGGAATTATCGGATCACAGCGATGGCTGGGCCTTTGGCCCGTCGCTGGTCTCGGTTGAGCAACTCACCACTGCCGATGCGCAACAGCAGGTTCGTCTGGTTAGTGTTGATGACAAACGACAGCTGCAGCTGACCCATGTGCTGACACTAGACCCGGACAGCCACGTGCTGAGTCTGCAAACGTCACTGCAAAACCTCGGACCATGCCAAGATCGCTTGCATTGAGTGCCGCCGGCACAATCTTGTTGCCAGACCATCTGCAGGAGCTGACCAGCTTCGAAGGCCGCTGGTCGAACGAATTTCAGCGTCAGCGCCAGCCGTTGGCGCTCGGCAGTTTTGTCCGGCAGAACCGCAAAGGCAAAACCTCGCATGACACTTACCCGGCGTTGCTGGTGCATAGCGATACCACCACTGAGCAGGACGGTGAAGTCTATGGCTTCCATCTGGGCTGGAGTGGCAACCATAGTTTGCGCGCTGAACTTACCTCGGAAGGCCGCAGTTATGTGCAATTTGGCGAGTTGTTATTGCCAGGTGAAGTGACGCTCGCCGCAGGAGATAGTTATCAGAGCCCAAGTTTATACCTGAGTTACGCTGCCGCAGGCTTCAGTCAGCTATCGCAGCAATTTCATCAGTTTGTCCGTAGCAGATTGCTCAGTCCGGCGCAGCAGCAAAAAGCGCGGCCTGTGCACTACAACACCTGGGAAGGCATTTATTTTAACCACGACACCGACACCCTGATGCAGCTGGCAAGCAAGGTGGCGCCGCTTGGCGTGGAGCGTTTTGTGCTCGACGATGGCTGGTTTATGGGGCGGCGCGGTGATTTTGCCGGCTTAGGTGACTGGCAGGTGGACCCGGCGGTCTATCCGCAGGGACTGGGTCCGCTGATTGCGCATGTCAACGCGCTCGGCATGGAATTTGGTCTGTGGTTCGAGCCTGAGATGGTGAACCCGGACAGTGCGCTGTTCCGCGACCATCCGGATTGGGTGCTGGGTACTGCCAACAACCCGCAGATGCGCTTTCGTAATCAGTTGGTGCTGGATGTGAGCCGGCCGGAGGTCAGTGCCTATTTGTATGAACAAATCCATAGCTTGTTGGTGCAGCACCCGCAAATCCGGTACATCAAATGGGATATGAACCGGGATTTAAATCATCCGGGTGGCGTTGCAGGTAAACCGGCAGTACACCGGCAAATTCAGGCGGTCTATCAGCTGATCTCCCGGCTCAAAGCAGCCCATCCGGGTCTGGAGATTGAAAGTTGCTGCTCTGGGGGTGGCCGTGCCGATTATGGCATTCTTGCGCATACCGATCGGATTTGGACGTCGGATTCCAACGATGCGCTGGATCGGCTGAATATTCAGCGCGGCTGTTCGTTTTTCCTGCCGAACGATGTGATGGGCGCTCATGTCGGGCCGCGTGATTGCCATATTACTGGCCGTCGGGTCAGCATCGAGATGCGCTGTGCTGTAGCACTGTTTGGCCATTTCGGCATTGAAATGGACCCGCGGGAGCTGACCGATGCCGAAGCGCAAACTCTCAGTCAGGCCATTGCGTTTTACAAAGCTGAACGCAGTTTTATGCGCAGCGCGTTATTGCAGCGGCTGGATTCCGATGGTGACAGCATCAACTTCGGGCTGGTAGCACCGGACCAGACCCGCGCGATTTTTACTTATAACCTGGTGAAAGAAACCGGCCGCACCATGCCGCCGCGCTTGCGTTTTGCCGGCCTGGATCCACAGGCGCAGTATCGACTCGACACTGGCGTGGCCGTCGCAGCTCAAAGAGTATTCACCGTCCGTGCTGCAAGTGGTGCCCGGTGAAACCTTTGGTGGTGATGCACTGATGCGCTTTGGCATGCAGATGCCAATTTTGCATCCACAGTCATCACTGATTTTTCTGCTGGAGCAACAAGGCTAAAAGCAAAAAGCCCGCTGCGGCGTGGCTTTGCTGTCTGGTGCGTTAACAGTCGTCGATGCTTATTCGAGTTTGGATTCGATCAGCTGGATAGCTTCTTCTAGCAGCACTTCCAGCGTCTGGCGCGCCAGCTTCGGATCCCGCGCCTGAATGGCGCGCAGTATATCGCCGTGTTTTTGCACGTCGGCACCCGGTACCCCTTTGATTCTGTTGGTGTAGCGAATACTCAACGCGCAGCGCCGTGCTGATAAATTCAGTTAACTGCAGCAGGAATCTGTTGTTACTGGCGGCAAGGCACCGCACTGTGAAAAGCAATATCTGCGTCCAGCGGATCGTCCAGTCCTTCGTCAGCGTCGGCCATCCGCTTCAGTGCTTTTTCGATGTCATCGATTGGCTGTCGGATGGCGGAAGGTCGCGGCCAGCGCTGCGGCTTGCGGTTCCAACACAACCCGAACCTGAGTGAATTCTCAGCAGCAGCGATAAAGACGGTTTGCTGCTTAAAATCCAGCGCAGTACATCGGTATCAAACATATTCCAGTTGCTTTCCGGTAGTACGCGGATGCCCTGTTTCGGTCGGGATGTCAGTAAGCCTTTGGCCGATAGCATTTTGACGGCTTCGCGCGTGGCGCTGCGGCTGACATTGTGCCGGATGCAGAGTTCTGCTTCGGAAGGCATACCGCTACCCACCGGATAAACACCCTGAACGATGGCAAGGCCAAGGTCGTGCGTCAGCTGATGGGTCAGATTCTGAATCGGTTCGTTTTTCATCGGTGTGGTCCGTCCGGCTATGTGGGATATATCATATTAAAATACACCAGACTGTGATATAACTTTTTACATAGTTTCTGGTGGCAGCTGCAATTCTGGATTAATGATGTATTGTGAGTCATCATGCAGAGTTGCTGAATTCTCTATTAGCTGAATTTCAGAATGAAAACAAAAGCATGACAGCTCTGTACTCTTGTTTACGCGATAAAGCCGTGTTTATTACCGGGGGCGCCACGGGCATTGGCGCGACCATGGTGCGTACTTTTGTGCAGCAGGGCTGCCGTGTCGCATTTATCGATTTAAATGCCCAGGCCGGCGCCACTCTGCTGGCCGAATTACCGGCCGGACAGGCACGGTTTACTGCGATTGATGTGACAGACGTGACAGCACTGCAGCAGGCGATTGCCGACGCAGTAGGTCACTGGGGCCGGTTGGATGTATTGATTAACAATGTTGCCAATGACCAGCGGATGCCAACAGCGCAGGTGACACCTGCTAATTGGCGGCAGTGTCATGCGGTGAACCTGGATGCGGCATTTTTTGCCACGCAGGTCGCATTGCCATTTTTGCAGCAGCAATCTTCGGCTTCTGTGATTAATTTTAGCTCGGTCGTTGCAGTGAGTGGCAAAGCTGGATATGGCGGGTTATGTAACGGCCAAAGCCGGCGCTAATTGGCCTGACCAAAGCCTTAGCGCGGGAAGCTGGTGCCCATGGCGTTACGAGTCAATGCCTTGTTGCCCGGTTGGGTTCGCACCGAACGGCAGCTCAATAGTTGGTTTACGCCCGAACAGCAGCAACGCTGGCTCGAAGAAAGCGCGCTGAAGCGTTTTATCCAGCCGGAAGATGTTGCCAATTTGGCGCTGTTTCTGGCCTCTGAACAAAGCGCGCATGATTACCGGCCAAGCAATCCAAATCGATGGTGGAATTAGTCTCAGTGATTGAACCGCATTTTATCGCCATCGACTGGGGCGCTAGTCAGCTCAAAGCCTTTTTATGCGAGCCTGGCGCGACAATGCCGAAGGGTACTGGCACACGCCAGTGGTCCCGGCGTGGCGGGCGCCCGCGGGCAATTTCGTCCCACGTTATTAAATGCGGTTGGCAACTGGCTGGTGCAGGTATCCAGAGATCCGGTGTATTGATGGCAGGCCATATTACCTCGTCTTTGGGCTGGTATCAGACCGCGATATCTGAACACCCTTGCCTACCCCAAGCCTTATTGCCGGAGTTAGTGCATCGGCCCCTTGCCCAGACATGGACTTATGGTTATCCACCAGGATTACGCTGTGCCCTGCCTGAAGGCGGCTTTGATGTGATGCGGGGAGAAGAAGTGCAATTGCTCGGATTATTGCAGTTGGCGCCGTCCCTGCCCAACAAGGCCGCAAGCTAGTGTGTTTGCCGGGCACTCATACCAAATGGGTGTGGTTGGAAGATGGACAGATCCGGCATTTTCGCACCAGCATGACCGGCGAATTGTATGCACTTACTGACTCCAACACAGTGTGCTGCTGCAACAAGCTGAAACGGAACAGGCAACTTCTGCACAGAAAGCTTTATCCGTGGCAGCCAACAAATGCGTGGCACTGCCGGCTTGCATTGGTTGCATCAATTATTCACCGTCAGAACCGAACAGCTGTTTAGCGGTTTAACACCCCAGCAAGCCAGCGCCTATCTGTCAGGCATTCTGGTGGGGGCTGACGTACAGGGCTGGCAGGTCAATGAACCTTGTGCCGGCGAAGACTGTGATGTGGTGTTGGCGGGCAATTCGCAACTGAATTTTTGTTACCGTGAAGCGCTGCAACTAGCCGGTTTCAAAGTCCGAACTTTTGATATTACCGATGCAACGCTGGCCGGTTTTGGCTGGTTGGCACGGGAGCAGCGTTGTGCTGGGATAGTTGCCGCTCAGGTTGTGTCCGATGGCGTTTGTCAGTTGGGTTAACTGTGTTCTGCGCTGAGGAAAAAGCCGGCATCGAGCCGGCTTTTTCGTCGATGGGTTCAGGCAACTTTACCGCTTTGTTGCCGCCTTTCGATAAAGGCTTGTAGACGCAGTTGTTGGGCGCTATCGAGGCGCAAACCCAGTTTGGTGCGCCGCCACAGAATGTCGGCGGCATTGTGCGCCCATTCGTGGTTCAGCAGATAAGTGACTTCAGCCTGATACAGGCCATGACCAAAGTCTTCGCCTAAATCGGTCTGGATTGCTGCAACCACCCAACAGCTGGAGGTCAGGGTGCCGTAACTCCGTACATAGCGTTGCAGGACGGCAGTTGGGATAAAATCATAGCGTTGCGACAATTCCCGTAATAACGCTGCCTTGACTGGAAAAGTCACCACCCGGTAACGCTAGCTCTGCAGTGCGGCAAGCACCAATGTTGGGAAAAACGCTGCCAGTCGGTCAACCAGCAGCCTGCGCCAGTTTGCGGTAAGTGGTAATTTTTCCACCAAAGATCGACAGCAGTGGCGCAGCGCCCACCGGTGCATCAAGCTCTAGTTTGTAGTCGCGTGTCACTGCCTGCGCACTATCGGCTTCATCATCCAGCAGAGGCCGCACGCCGGCGTAGCTATGGCGGATATCCTGCCGGCTAATCTTGCGGCGGAAATAGCTATTACTGATCTGCAGCAGGTAGTCGGTTTCGGCATCGCTAATGGCGACTTTGGCCGGGTCGCCCTGATAGTCGACATCGGTTGTGCCAATCCAGCTGAAAGTCGTCTTCATAGGGGATCACAAACACAATCCGCTGATCTTCATTTTGCAGAATGTAGGCCTGTGGGTCATCGTGTAGCTTCGGCACCACAATATGGC
Source organism: Rheinheimera sp. (assembly GCA_034519945.1). Taxonomy (GTDB): domain Bacteria; phylum Pseudomonadota; class Gammaproteobacteria; order Enterobacterales; family Alteromonadaceae; genus Pararheinheimera. Next base: position 113,469 of record JAXHNX010000034.1, on the reverse strand, counting down.
TGCCTTTGACCAGCCGAATTTTTTGCGGCGTCGGCCCAGGTAGAGTTTGTTCAAATAAGCTTCGGCAACCCAAGGACCTGCGGCATTGACGACGGTGCGGGCCTGAATATGCCGGATTTGCCCGCGTGTGCTGTTCAGCTCAACTCAGCCTGCCACAAAGCCCCCTCGCGCTGCACTAACTGACAACGGGTGCCGGGTCAACACAGTGGCACCTTGATATTGGGCCGCCATCGCATTCAGCACCACCAGGCGGGAGTCGTCGACCCAGGCATCTGAGTATTCAAAACCGCGCCGGATAGTGGCGACCAGTGGATCGGTATTGCCAAAGCGAATCCCGCGCGAGGACGGCAGGGTGACGCGTCGGGCCAGATGGTCATATAAAAACAACCCGAGACGGATCAGCAGCGCCGGCCGTAAATGCGGTTGATGCGGCAGCCGGAAGCGCAAAGGCCAGATAATATGCGGCGCGACTTTTAACAGAACTTCGCGTTCCGCCAGTGCCTCGCGGACCAACCGGAACTCGTAATGTTCCAGATAGCGCAAGCCGCCATGGATCAGTTTACTGCTGTTGGACGACGTCGCTGCGGCCAGATCCTGCTGTTCACACAACAGAACTTTCAGGCCCCGGCTGGCAGCGTCTGCGGCAATACCACAGCCGTTGATGCCACCACCGATGACCAGCAGGTCATAAAGTTCTGCGCTGGAATTGTTGTTCATCATCACTTTTCTTATTTATAAGATAAATACCATAATAAACAGTCAATACGCGGCAAGCAAGGCGTCAGATTGGTTTAACTGCTCGGATTAGTTGAGAGAATGCGGCGTGAGCGGCCTAAAGCCGCACTTTGGCCACAGCATGTTGCCATTGGTGATACAGGTGATTGCGTTGTTCGGCGCAGATCGATGGTTGAAAACGTCGTTCACAGTGCCACATGCTGGCCAGTTGTTCGGTCGACTGATAGATCCCTGCCTGTAATCCGGCCAGATAGGCGACACCCAAGGCTGTGGTTTCGGTGATTTGTGGCCGTTCCACCACGGCGCCCAAAATGTCGGCGAGGAAACTCAGCACCCAATTGTTTTTCACCATGCCGCCGTCGACCCGCAGCACATTGGGGCGGATACCGTCACGTTCCATCGCTTTTTGCAGATCTTTGGTTTGATAACCGACCGATTGCAGCGCGGCCGCGACAATAGAGCTGATGCCGGAATCCCGGGTTAGGCCCAAAATGGCGCCCCGGGCATTGGGGTCCCAGTAAGGCGCGCCGAGTCCGGTAAAAGATGGCACCAGAAACACGCCGTGATCCAGTGGCACGTCTTTGACCATGGCTTCACTTTCGCCGGCGTGGCGCAGCAGTTTCAGTCCTTCGACAATCCACTGCATGGTGGCACCGGCCATAAAGATGCTGCCTTCGATGGCATAAGTGGCTTTGCCGTTGAGCTGATAGGCAATAGTCGTCAGCAGCCGGTTTTCCGATTTGAGTGCTTTATCGCCGGTGTTCAGCATCAGAAAACAGCCAGTGCCATAAGTGCTTTTGGCCATGCCGGTGTCAAAGCAGGCATGGCCAAACAACGCGGCTTGCTGGTCGCCGGCAATGCCATAGACCGGGATGGCTGCTTGCCAAAAATCTCCGGCGCAGTCCGGCCGAAGTCGGCTGACGAAGTCCATCACTTCCGGTAACATGGCTGCCGGGATGTCAAACAGACTGCAGCAGTTCTTCGTCCCATGCAGTGCTGGTGAATGTTAAACAACATAGTGCGTGATGCATTGGTCGCATCGGTGCGATGCACTGTGACCGCCAGTCAGGCTGCCACAGCAGGAAACTGTCAACGGTGCCAAAAGCCAATTCACCGCGTTCAGCGCGTTCGCGCGCGCCTGGCACCTGATCTAAAATCCAGCGGATTTTAGTGGCCGAAAAATAGGGGTCGAGCAACAAACCGGTTTTCGCAGCGATCAGCTCGTTGACGGTCTCGCTATTGTACAGCGCTTCGCAATAGGCGGTGGTACGGCGGTCTTGCCAAACAATCGCATTGTAAAGCGGTTCGCCGGTATTGCGGTCCCATACCAAGGTGGTTTCACGTTGGTTGGTAATGCCAATGGCCACGATATCTGCTCGCGCATGAATTTGCTGATTGTGCCATCACCTGCCGGCAGCAGTCCGAGCACGGTCTGCCAGATGTCCTGCCGGATCATGTTCAACCCAGCCATTGTCGGGATAATGCTGAGTAAAACTTTGCTGTTCTGTGGCGACAGGCTGACCTTCCAGATTAAACAGGATGGCTCTGCTGCTGGTCGTTCCCTGATCAATAGATAGAATATAGTTCTGCATTTTACTTAATCATATTTATAATATAATAAAGCCTAGCTTGCCGTCTGAATGCCGTGTTGGCAACTGTTTTTTGTGGCAAATGCCTGCATTGTTTTCGTGCGCAGAGCCAGATTCTGGTGCAATGGTCGCTATGTTCAGCGCTAGTTTTCTTGTTATTCTCCGTGCGCTGAAACGCGTTCAGGGATGTTGAGATGAATTCAGTCTCCGCGATATTGCTGCAGAGTGTTCCGGTACAAAATGTATTGGGAGAAAATGCATTGTGGCATCCGCTGTTGCAGCGTTTTTACTGGGTCGATATTGAAGCAGGCCGTATGCACTGGTTAAGTGCAGATCTGCGTCAGGTGCAGCAGCTTGCATTGCCGGAGCGGATTGGCAGTTTTGGCGTGCTGAATGTCGCGGCGGATGCGCCGTTTCAATTTGTGCTGCCGCGTCTGGCAAGTGGTTTTGCGCTGTATCACCCGCATACCGGCGCTTTGCGCTGGTTAGCCCGTCCAGAACGTCATATCCGTGGTAACCGTTTTAATGATGGCCGTACCGACCGTCAGGGCCGATTTTGGGCCGGATCCATGGTGGAAACCCAGTATCAGACGCCACAGTGTGGGGCTTTGTATCAACTGAACCGTCAGGGGCAGGCCGTACGGCATTTGCGCCAGCTGCAAATTTCCAATGGCCTGTGCTGGAGCCTCGATGGCCGGCGTATGTATCACGCCGATTCACCCCGTCATCAGATTTGGCAATATGAATTTTGCACCGCACAGGCAACGCTGAGTCAGCCGCGCTTATTTGCCAATTTTGCCGAGAATGCCTCACCGGATGGTGCGACCGTGGATGCAGAAGATCATGTCTGGACATGCGCTCTGGGGCACGCAGTCCCTGTGGTTCGGCTGAACCCGCAGGGACAGGTCGAGCTGACATTGACCTTGCCGGTGTCGCAGCCGTCTAGTGTGGCGATTGGCGGGGAGCACGGCGATTTGTTGTTTATCACCACGTCCCGGCTGGGTCTCAATGCCCGGCAGCTGGCAGAGCAACCTGCTGCCGGAGATTTGTTTATCTATCAGTTATCGCGGCCGCTGGCTGTGCCGGAGTCCGTCTGTCACTTAGAACCAGATTGGTTAGCAGAGCCGGTTTGCCAGGACATGCCGGTGTTATAACGCGGCGGAAACCCCGGCCAGCCTTTGTCTTCATCCGAACGACTATTCTTGGTCTGGCAGTAGCTGGCAAGCGTCAGCCTTTTGCTTCGGCTGACAATCCAGCATCGCTAAGACCATGTGCTGATTCACCCGGTTGATCTGGCGGATATCCCAGGCCGGTTCGGCATAATGACCATAATCGCTCTCGATGTCCCGCGCTGCCGCGGGGGCTGGATGAGTGGCAATATTGTGACGGGCACCATGGTAAGTCAGCAGGTAACGCGCCGCACTACCACTGTGCTGAAACAACTGCACAATCCCCGATAACCGGAAATATCATCCTGATCACCGGCAACATATAACAGCGGCGTTTGGATTTTCGCCAACGATTTTGGGTCAAAACAGCTGATACTGACCGCCCCAGGGCGCAAATAAAATGCCGGTTTGCCAGCGCGGATCTGCTTTCGCCAGGCGCCGGCGTTGCAGCTATTGAGCTGAGTGCGCAGTGCAGCGATTTGCGCAGGTTGTGCTGCACCGGTCAGCTGTTGCACCATCGCATCCGGGAACTGATAGCAGGCACCCAGCGTGCTGAGCGCGCCAAAACCGCCCATTGAATAGCCAACCAGACCCGCTTTGTTCGGGTTGGTTTGCGCAAATAACGGACTTTTCGCCGACGTCAGGTAATTCAGCGTGGCCTGCTGGTCGCGCGCCCGATGGTAGTAAAGTACTGAAAAATCCGGCAAAAGGCGCTGTTTGCAAAATCAATTTCAGCATTGGTGGAATCGGTGTGATCGATAGCCGGCGACGATATAACCGTGGCTGGCTAAATGTTCTGCCAGATAAAACATCAGGCTGCGATAGCCGGTGTAACCATGCGAAATGACCACCACCGGCAGCTGTCCTGTGCCAGCAGCCGGAGCCGCGTCGCGAAAGGCGGTGCCGGCAATGCTGAAGGTTTTTCCACTGCGGGTCTGATTTTGATATTGCGCTCGGCTGCGCCTTGCCCGGTGTTGCCGGGTACCAGAGTTCCAGTGTCAAACGGCCTTGTATACGGCTGACCTGTGCTGACCTGCAAACTGTCCGCGATCTCGATTTTGCTGGTCCTGACGCCGACAGCGTAAGTACCAGGCCGGCTCAGGACTCGGTGCTGCATCGGCCGGGATTTTGTCAGTACAGCTGTTCTGCGGCCTGCACGGTAGTACAGGCAAGCAATCCAAACAATAAGCCAATTCTATTGATGACCAATGACATAAGAACTCCCCAGTATGTTGAACAGAACCGGCGCTGCAGCCCGGCATGATTTGACGGCGCCGCGGGGCCAACCCGCTGCTGAAATCAAGCGGCGAAAGTCTGCACTGTCAGGCCAGCACCAGCCTGACAGACGTAGACATCGGCCTTCAAACCAAAACGCGCTTGATAATGCGCTGCGACAGCCTGTTCACCAGCACCACATCCTGCTGCGCAGCAGAGACAAATAATAGCGCCACCAAAACCGCCGCCGGTCATCCGCACCGCGCCTTTGCTGCCAAGCGCAGTTTGACAAATCTCGACCAAGCCATCGGTTGCCGGTACTGTCACCTCAAAATCATCGCGCAAAGACTGATGTGAGGCCTGCATCAACAGGCGTAACTGCGTCATATCGCTTTGTTGCAGCGCGTCGACGGTGGCCAGCACCCGGGCATTTTCACTGATCACATGATGCGCCCTTTTGTACTGCTGCGCTGTCATGGCGTTTTTGTGCTGCTGCAACAGGTCCATACTGGCATCGCGTAATGTCGACACCCCCATGATTGCCGCAGCCTGTTCACAATCCTGGCGCCGGCCGTTGTATTCACTGTCGACCAGTTTGCGCGGGTAATTCGAATTGATAATCACCAGCGCCAGCTCGGGCGGAATAGCTACTGCGCGGGTGGCAAGCGTTGCGCAATCCAGCAGCAGGGCATGGCCGGCCGTAGCCTGGGCTGAAATCATCTGGTCCATAATGCCGCATTGGCAATTCATAAACTGGTTCTCGGCCTGCTGGCCAAACAAGGCAATTTGCGCCGGGGTTAACGCCAAGCCAGACAACTGATTAAAAGCGCCGCCGATGGCCACTTCCAGCGCGGCCGAAGACGACAATCCGGCGCCTTGCGGCACGTCACTGTCAATCAACAGGTCGGCACCGGTCAGCGTAAAGCCAGCTTGTTGCAGCACATAGACCATAGCGCGAATGTAATTGCCCCATTGCGACGGCCCCGGCGTCATAGGGGCCTGCAGCGAAAAACGGTCAGATTCACCAGGATAATTTTGTGAATGCACCACAATCTGCTGGTCTGTACGGGCGCGAAACAACACCTGAGTACGGAAGTTCAGCGCTGCCGGAAACACGTAACCGAGGTTGTAGTCGGTGAACTCACCAATCAGATTGACGCGACCTGGCGCACTGGACAGGCCGTCAGGCTGCGCGGCGTAAAGTTGCTGGAAAGTGTTGATAAAGGCTTGGCTCATAGACAAAACATCCCTAAAAACTGCGGACTGCGCTGACTTGGCGCAGAATGGCGGCGGCGGTTTCCGGCGTCAGATCTCGCTGGCTTTCCGCCATCATCTCGTAGCCGACCATGTGTTTTTTCACCGTTGCTGAACGCAGCAGCGGCGGATAAAAGTGCGCGTGTAAACGCCAGTGTGATTGCGGCTGACCGTCAGATGGCGCATTGTGCCAACCCATCGAATACGGGAAGCTGCACTGGAAAACATTGTCATAGCGGCTGGTCAGTTCTTTTAAGATCTGCGCCAGACTTTCAACCTGTGCCGCATCGAGTGCATCGATGTGCTGCACATCGTCTTTACACAGCAGCAGCGTCTCAAAAGGCCAGGCCGCCCAATATGGCACCACGGCGAGCCAGTGTGGGTTTTGGCAGACAATGCGGTCTGCCTGCTGCTGTTCTTGGACCACATAATCAGCCAGCAGCGCGCTGCCATGTGCCTTGAGATAAGCCGCCTGATGCTGGTCTTCCCAACTCAATCTCGGTCGATAAATGCGGGTGCGCCCAAATCTGACCGTGTGGGTGCGGCTGCGAGCAACCCATGATGGCGCCTTTGTTTTCAAAGATATGTACGCAGGCAGCGCTGTCGCAGCTCGCGGTAATGCTGCTGCCAGGTCTGCACGACCGCCACCAGCGCCGGAACTGACATTTCGGGCAGCGTCAGATGGTGCTCAGGTGAAAAACACACCACGCGGCATTCCCCGTCAGTGACCTGATGCTGGAACAACGGATCTGCTCCAGCAGCCGGATCTGTGGCTGCGGGCATCAGCGCGCCAAAGTCGTTGGCGAACACATGGGTGGTGTCGTATACCGGATTGGTCTCGCCATTGGCTCTGGTATTGCCAGGGCAGAGTGGGCAATCGGCGTCAAAGGCCGGCAGTTGTGCCGTCGAGGCGACTTCGGTCGCACCCAGCCAGGGCCTGTTATTGCGATGCGGTGAAACCAGCACCCAGCGACCGGTTAACGGGTTTTTCCGCCGGTGCGGATGATCAAATGCTGTCATGGGAAGGCTCCAGACCATGAGGATATTGGGTTTGCCAGCGCCGCTGTCTTCAGCCATCCGGCCAAGGTCATAGCGGGTACACCAGCCAAGTTGCTGTAAGGCTTTGCCGGCATCGGCATAACTGGCGGCGATATCGCCGGGACGGCGGGCGCTGAATTGATAAGGGATCTCGCAGCCGGCCGCCGCGCTAAAAGCCGCAATTAACTGCAGCACAGAATCGCCCTTGCCGGTACCGAGATTAAAAGCATGGAAACCGGCTTGGCTGCGAAGCTGCTGATAGGCCGCCACATGGCCTTCAGCCAAATCCATCACGTGAATGTAATCGCGCACCCCAGTGCCATCCGGCGTTGGATAATCCTGGCCATACACCGACACAAAAGGCCGGCGGCCGACTGCGGTTTGCGCCACATAGGGCATCAGGTTATTCGGTATGCCGCGTGGGTTTTCACCAATCAGGCCGCTCGGGTGGGCACCGGCCGGATTAAAGTAGCGCAGCGCGATAGCCAGAAAACCCGGCTGGGCGTGGCAAAGATCCTTCAGCATCTGCTCAGCCATCACTTTGGTCCAGCCATGTGGATCAGGCTAGCGCCGAGCGGATGTTGTTGGGTCAGTGGTAAAAACTGTGGGTTGCCATAGACGGTCGCGGAAGAACTGAAAATCAGCCGCTGACAACCGGCTTGCTGCATCTGCTGTAACAGGTTGAGCGTGCCAGCGACATTGTTCTGATAGTACCGCAGCGGTTGCTGGACAGATTCGCCAACCGCTCTGAGCGCGCGCGAATTGGAACACGGCTTCTGGCCGATGATATTGCGCAATGCCCGCCGGCAATGCGACCGGATCTAGCAGATCTGCTTCAATAAAATCAAAGCGTTGACCACAGATTTTTCAACTGGTCCAGCACCGGCCGTTGCTATTACACAGATTGATCAGTAAATCACCGGGCTAAAGCCGGCCTGATGTAACGCAATACAGCAGTGGCTACCGATATAACCCAGACCTCCGGTCACCAGAATTCGCATCTGAACCATCCTTAAAATCACTTTAAAAGATTATATGTATTATAAATACTATATATCAATAGTGATCGGTATATTTGTCATGCGCATCGCTGTTTAGTGAAGTCAGTAAAAGATCAATCGGTTGAGTCGAAGGATCACCCCGTACTCTTCCCATGAGGAGCAAATAAAAAGGTGGCCGGTGAGGATGGCCAATCCCAAATTCACCTCATCACCTTTCAATCCGTTAAAAACGGGGATTCCCCCGGCGTTTTTCGTTTCATCCTTGCTTCCGTTATCGTGTCCCCGATATTTATACATGCTTTTACCATCGGGTTGTAGTGTCGCTGGCTCGTCTTGTCGAATCTGTCTATCTCTCGTTCCTACCCGAGCTTGTACTGCCTGTGGCAACAGCCAGCAGTCCGATTTGCCACTAAAACAAAAGCAAAAACACACAAACAGGGGTAGAACATGTTTAAACGTAACGCTCTTTCGCTTGCGGTAGCGCTGGCTTGCGCTTTTCCGGCCATAGCGCAGGATGTGCCGGCCGATGCCAACCAAACCAACGCCAAGCAAAGCGCTGCCAGCAACAGCGCGGCCACCGCAAAGAACCCAAGCAATGACACTACACTGGAAGTGATTTCAGTCACGGCCACCAAACGCAAAACCAAACTGATGGAAACATCCAGTGGCTATTTCAGCCCTGAGTGACAGCCCAACTGCAGCAGCACGGCGTCAACAATGTGGTGGATATTGCCGATTTAGTGCCTGGGCTGGATATTTTCGGTGTCTTCTGAGCAGGCGGCGCCGGTTATTACCATGCGTGGTATTCGTTCTACCAACATTACCGAACTGGGTGACCCGGCTGTCGGCGTGCATTTAGACGGTATTTATTCACCGCGGATGCAGGGCGCGCTGGCGCTAATGTATGACGTCGAGCGGGTGGAAGCCTTACGTGGTCCACAGGGCACCTTGTTTGGCCGTAACTCGACGGTGGGCAGTATCAACGTGTTGACCGGCCAAACCGGAATTGGCAGCACCTATGGCAACGTCAATACCGAGCTAGGTCGTTTAATGCCAAAAGCGTCGGTGGGATGTTTAACCTGGCGGTGACCGATGATTTTGCCGTGCGTTTTTCCGGCAAAGGCTTAAAGCGTGATTCTTATGTTGAAGGCTACTTCGACCCTAACCAATACGACACCCGTTATCTGCCCGCTGGTGTGCTGGACGCAGAAGTCATTTCTGAAAACTCATATCAGGGCATTGGTCAGACACTGACTCAGCGCGAAAACTGGTGGATTGATGCCGCCGGCACTAATCCGAATGCGCAGAAAGTGCGGGCTTTAACACCGGCCAACAAAAGCGACTTTTACAATAACGCCAACGAACATTCGTTCCGCGTCAGTACCTTGTGGCAACCATCGGCCGGCCGTTTTTCTCAACCATACCGTGTTTCAGTACTACAAAAACGACAGTGCCGGGTTCGGTGGAAATGGTGAACTGTGACAAATTGCGCGGCAGACCTACCGAATTGGCGGCGACTGTTCCACATTTTTACCCAGCGACAATACCTATCAGGCGGTGGTGAACGTGCCGGGCAAACTGGAACTGGATATCACTTACCTGCGCAATACCTTGAATTATGAACTGACCGACGAGCTTAATCTGGTCTGGCTGGCCGGCTACGAGGATATGCAGCGCCAATCGGCGCAGGATATTGAAGCGGGTCTGGATGTCTGGGACGGCGATGTTTTTCCTCGACGGCACCGGCGCCCGCTCTTATTCGACCGAGCTGCAGTTGCAGTCCGATGAACGTGGGCGATTTAGTCTGGATCGCCGGTGTAAACCTGTTCCATGAAAAAACCACCACAGTGGGTTATTACGATAACCTGATGGATGATAAAGCGTTTTGGGATCAGCCGGACCGTGTCGACCGACGCGTTGGCCGCTTTTGGTCAGGCCACTTACAACTTGAGTCCGGAATTCCACCTGACGTTAGGTTACCGCTTCAGCGACGAGACCGAAGAGGACAAAGGCGGCCGCACATTGCGTTGCTCCAATGCCGATGGCTGTGCGCCGGGCTGGTTTTTTAACCGCACTATGTTGTCCGAATTACCGACCAATGCTTTTGAAGATCCGGCGATTTATAAATCCGTCTTTGCCAACGACAACAAAGGCAGCTGGCGTAACCACGATTTCCGGCTTGGGTCTGGATTATGATCTGAGCGCGGAACACTATGGTCTACGGCTATGTCGCCTCAGGCTTTAAAGCCGGTGGTGCATCGGTGATGTGTTTGAAGTGGTCAACGACAGAACCGGTCAGGTACAGCGTTTTGAAACCCAGTTTGATCCTGAACAAGTGCTGACCTATGAACTGGGTACCAAAACCAGCTCTGTTTAGATAACTCACTAGAATTTACAAGCGGTGTTCTTTTATACCGATTACACGGATATGCAGTATGCCTCAGTGGGTTCTATTGGCACCGTGGAGCGTCTGGCTGCCGGTAGAGAACCCGGATGGCAGCCCTGTGCTGGATGCAAACGGTCAGCCTGTGCTGGATTATCGTAATATGCCGGTCGTTGCTTATTACACCCAAAACGTGCCGGGTTCGACCATCAAAGGGATTGAGCTGGAGTTTGACTGGAAACCTTATCCAAGCGGCCGTATCAATGGTTATGTCACCTGACCGACGCCCGGATCACCGAAGACTGGATCACCAAGTGGGATTACGACCCGGAGTATTTGTTTGACTTGTCCTATGAAGAGTCTGATTGACCCGAAAACCACCTGCTGACCACTCAACCTCAAAGGCAATCAGCTGGCGATGGTGCCAAAATTCAGCAGCCAACTTAAGTTACACCCATAGCTTTGCATTTAGGCCGATTGCGGCTTTATCCACGGCTGGTTTAACGTGAGCTGGAAAGACAAATCCTACAACACTATCTGGAACGTCGACAGGCACCTGGACGATATGAACTTTGCTGTGTCTGAGGAAGCGACTTCGTTATATTGACGATCGCCGTGACGCCTATACCTTCGGCCAATGCCTCGCTGAAATATGAACCGGTGGGTCAGGCTTGGTTTGCTGAGGTGCTTTATCAGCAACGCCACCGACGAACTGGTGCAGCACTGGAGTAACACCGGCAAAGGCTTCCCGAAAGGCAGCTTTGGTATGCCACGGTATTAGCGGGTGCGCGCTGGCTTAATTTCTGACAAAAAACGACCCACTATTTGAAGGTGACTGTTTTAGGATAATATAATTTCCTGTGCTCTCAACCGCTCACGCTTGCTGACCTGAGCGGTTTCTTTTTATAAGATGATTTACTGGCTTTAATCCCCCTTTCGCAGCTCGTAATCTCCCTTTTTTTCTTTCTCTCCCCTATATTTCCTTCTCCTCTCCTCTCTCTAATAATCAATTGAATTACAAAGTAAGATTTTTATTTTTATCCCTAGACCCCCGAGCCTTTCTCCATTTTTACTTACCCTCATTGGGACCTCCCGGCGGGCCTGCCAGCGAATTGATGTTGTGTCCGTCGCTCCTTTTCCTCTGGGGTTTTACTTATATCTTTTTTGACGGATTGCTATGATACGCTATGTCTGACGATCAGGACCATGAATCAACAGTTATCGTACAAAGAACAAAGACTCGCGCCGCTGAGCTTGCGGCTGGCCCAGGCTGGCTTTTTTTTTGTTATGATATTAGTTTTTTGGCCAATGACGCCAGCAGCCTGGCGGCTTTTTTTTTTTTTTTTTTTTAATTTAATAAAAGGATAAAAAAATATCATAGTCAGATTTCTGCTGGTGTTGCCGGCAGTGGCAGCCACTACGGCCAGCACCGCGGTGGTAGTAAATGGCCTTATGTTAATACCGGTGTACCGCAACGCGACCCGAAAGCTGGAACAGATACTGGACCAGATTTTGGCTCGGATGACATTGCCGCAAAAAGTGGCGCAGATGATCCAACCGGAAATTGGTTATTTGTCGGTGGCGCAAATGCGCAAATACGGTTTTGGTTCGTACCTCAATGGCGGCAACACAGCGCCTTATGGCAAAAAACGCGCGTCGGCATCGGTTTGGTTAAAATACGCCGACGAGATGTACGAAGCCTCGGTCGATGCCAGTCAGGATGGCAGCCGCATTCCGACCATCTGGGGCACGGATGCGATGCATGGCCATAGCAATGTCTTTGGCGCCACCTTATTTCCGCACAATATTGGCCTTGGCGCGGCTCATGATCCAGAGCTTATCCACCGCATTGGGGTAGCGACCGCTAAAGAAGTGGCGGCGACACGGCATAGAATGGAGTTTTGCGCCGACTGTGGCCGTGGTACAGGGATGACCGTTGGGGCCGCACTTATGAGAGTTACTCCGAAGATCCGGCCATCGTCAAAGCTTATGCCGGCCAGATGGTGGCGGGCTTGCAGGGCACTTTAGGCCAGGATTTTCTGCAGGGTTTTGGCCGGATCGCCACGGCCAAACACTTTGTCGGTGATGGTGGCACTGAAAAAGGCATTGACCGCGGTGATACGCTGATTGACGAACAAGGGCTGCGCGATATTCATGCCGCCGGTTACATGACGGCAATTCAGGCCGGCGTACAGTCGGTGATGGTGTCTTTTAACAGCTGGAATGGCGTGCGCTTGCATGGCCATAAATATCTGCTGACCGATGTGCTGAAAAAGCAAATGGGTTTTGATGGTTTTGTGGTCAGTGACTGGAACGGCCATAAGTTTGTCGAAGGCTGCTCCCTGGAGCAATGTGCCGGTGCGATCAATGCCGGGGTTGATGTGCTGATGGTGCCAGAGCATTTTGAAGCTTTTTATCACAATACCATTCGTCAGGTTGAGCAGGGTATTATTCCGATGACCCGGATTGATGATGCGGTGCGGCGCTTTTGCGGGCGAAAATTCGCTGGGGTCTGCTGGCGCGGGGTAAACCGTCCAGCCGGCCAGAATCGACCGAACTTGCGGTATTTAACAGTCAGGCGCATAAAGAACTTAGCGCGTGAAGCGGTACGAAAATCGCTGGTGCTGTTAAAAAATAACCGACAAATGCTGCCGCTATCGCCGAAAAGTCAGGTGCTGGTGGCGGGGGATGGCGCCGATAACATCGCCAAACAAGCCGGTGGCTGGAGCGTGTCCTGGCAGGGTACCGACAACAGTAATGCCGATTTCCCCAACGCGACGTCGGTGTATCAGGGGATCCGCCAGCAAGTGGCAGCCGCTGGTGGCAAAGTGGAACTGGCGGTGGATGGCAAGTACAGGCAAAAAACCTGATGTGGCGGTGGTGGTGATTGGCGAAAGCCCTTATGCCGAGTGGTTTGGCGATATTCAGCAGCTGGAATACCAGCTTGGCGATAAACGCGATTTAGCGCTGATCCAACAGCTGAAACAACAAGGTATCCCAGTGGTCACGGTGTTTTTAACGGGGCGGCCGCTGTGGGTGAATAAAGAGCTGAACGCCTCGGATGCTTTTGTGGTGGCCTGGTTGCCGGGTTCCGAAGGGCAGGGCGTGGCGGATGTGCTGCTGACCGATACAGAGGGCAAGCCGCGTTATGATTTTTCAGGGCAAACTGAGTTTTTCCTGGCCGCTGATGATCAGCAGTTTGTACTGAATAAAGGCGATGCCAACTATGACCCTTTGTTTGCTTATGGTTATGGTTTAACCTAGCGCCGACCGTACACAGAGCTGGGCCCATTGTCCGAGCAAGGTTCTGCTGCAACAGCTGCCAACTCTGATGATGGCATAATCCCGCTGTTTTTGCGCAATTCTGTGCTGCCTGGGTATTGGCCTGGCACTAGCCGACAGCAGACGGCGGCTGCTCGTGACGGTCACCACACCTTATGGGGTCAGCACGGATGGCCAAAGCCTGGCGATGCAGTCGGTGAATTTGTCCTATCAGGAAGATGGCCGGCAATTACGCTGGAACACTGCGCAATAAGCCAGCAGCCAGCCTGCGTTTTAGCCAGGCTGGTGCGGCCGAAACTGGCGGCAAAGCCAAGGTGCTGCGCCTGAGTTCGCGGCTTGACCAGCAAGCGCCGGCACAACTGCAGCCTGGGGGTGCTTTGTGATGCGGCAGGTGCGTTTGTCAGCGGCCGTTGATCGCTGGCAGAAGCACTGGCTACTTAGCAGCCCGGGCGTATGGCATACTGTCGAAGTGGCACTGAATTGTGCGGCAACACCATCGCTCACCCAGCCGGTGTCAGGATGCGTGGTAGTCAGTGCAAGTGGCCGTCGGAGCCTGGCGGTGGCCGATGTGGTGCTGGCCGACAGCAACAATGTTGGCGACGAAAGTGATCGGGCCGGGTGCGACCCAGAGCTCAGGAGTAGGCTCAAAACAGCTGTGTTGTGGCGCGGTCGCTGGTGCGATAGCAAGCCAGCTAAAGATAGAAGTTGGGCGTGGCGGCGAGCACCGCCGCCAGCTTTATTCCGTAAAGGGGGCCTCTCTGGTGGTTGAATAACCTTAAGCACGCGAATCAATTGTTCTGGCTCTGCCAATGCTGGCGGCTGGGCGGTGTACGCTGTGCTGACCTGAGTTGATGATTAAAATCCCCAGTCAGGAGCCCTGGCAGGTAAGCGTTGCCGCATTTGCTGCTGGATACCTGCTTTGGTTTTGCCTGTTAACCCTGCTGCTGCGGCTCTGGTATCGCCGTGTCAGTGCAACAAGAGCACCCGATTAAAAATTATCTGGCACCTGGTGGTGATCTTGCTCGAGTTGTCTGGTCTGGACCCAGTGGAAGTGGCTGACTTTACAGTGGCTGTACGGACAGGTCTGGCAGGCAATGACCTGGTTTGATGTTGGCACCTGGCATTCTGCTTCCTTAACGATTTTACTGACCTGGACCGCTTTATATTTTGCGTACAAAGCGACTTTTGAGACCATGGAGCAGCGGCAAAAAGCCGCCGAGGCGATGCATCTGGCCAAAGAAGCCCAGCTGAAAATGCTGCGTTATCAGCTCAACCCGCATTTTATGTTTAACAGCATCAATGCCATTTGCACCTTAATTTTGAAGCAAGATAACCAACATGCGGTATCAATGCTGGAAAAACTCTGTGATTTGCTGCGTTACAGCTTGTATACAGACCCGTTAGCCAAAGTCACAGTGGCCGAGGAAATCCACATTCTGCAGAGCTATTTTGATGTCGAGCAGTGCCGGTTTCGCAACAAACTGACCGTCACTATTGAGGCCGATGACGACGTCAAAAAGCTGCTGATGCCGTCGTTATTGCTACAACCTTTGGCAGAAAATGCCTTAAAACATGGCATGCGACAATCACAGCTAGCATTATGCCGTCAGCGTTAGTTTCAGCCGGCAGGATGATTTCCTGGTGATCTGCGATGCTGGATAATGGCAGTGGTTTTAGCCCAAGCGATGGCTGACCCCTGGGATCGGTTTGCATAACTGTGAAGCGCGGTTAGCGCTGATTGTATCCTGAGCCAAAGTCTGTTTCAGTTTTGGCAACAGGCCAGAGCAGGGCGCCTGGATCCAAATTCGCATCCCGCAACGAACTCGCATGACGGGGCAAAAGCTGGAGGCCGGATGAATACTTCAACACGTTGATTGTTGACGATGAACCGGCATGCGATTGAAGGTCTGCGGCATGCAGGCTGCGAGGTATTTGCCGAAATCGCGCGTTGTTGCCGAAGCTGGTTCAGTGCGTGAAGCGCTGATGCTCATTGCGCAGCATCAGCCAGAGCTGATTTTTCTGGATATTGAAATGCCGGAACAAAGTGGCTTTGATCTGATCCGGCAGCTGCAGCCAGAGTTATGCCCGGCGATCGTGTTCGTCACGGCCTTCCATCAGCATGCGGTGCAGAGCGTTTGAAGTCCGGGCGCTGGATTATCTACTCAAACCGGTCAAACAGGAGCGGCTGGCGGAAGCGATTGCGCGGGTACGCGCCCGTGATAGCATCCGCGCAGATAAAGCACAGTTGCTGGACGCAGTGGTACAAATCAGTGCCGCCAAAGCCAGGGACTACAGTGACTGCCGCTGATGAAGTCGAAGTCGAGCCAAAATATTGTATTGAAAGACAAAAACTGGTGATCCAAGACGGCCGTAGTCCAATCCAGCTAATCCCTTATCAGGACATTCTGTGGATAGACGCTGCCGGTGATTATATGTGTGTGCACACCCACAGCGAAACGTATGTGATGCGGGCCCGGTTAAAGAGCCTGATTAACGAACGTTTACCTGATGTGTTTGTGCGTATTCATAAATCAACAGTGGTGAACCTGACTTATATCGAACAACTGCAACCGCTGGGGAACTCCGAATACAAGGCGGTGCTTTTCCAACGGTAAGGTGCTGAAAGTCAGCCGGACTTTTGCCAGCGGTTCTAGCCAGCGCCTGTTACCTTCATCACAACAGACGAATTGACCAGCCAACAACTGCCGGTCGAGCACTGCAGTGGTGGGGCCCTTCACAAACAAACCGAGCAACCAATCGCGGAACAAGTGACTTCAGTGGATAAAGGCCGCTGGCCAGCAAGTCGCGGCAGAGAAGTTCAGGTAACAGTGCGATACCTTGTTGTGCCAGCACGGCGTCCAGCAAAGCCAGTGGCAGGCGCTGAAGCAGTCTTTGCTTTCAGTAATGCAACAGAGCAAGCCCGCGCCGACCTGGGCTTGCTGTTTTTTAAGCTGAGTAGCCAAGCTCGGCATGCCGTGCTGCAGACCGTGCGACAGGGCGCGCTGCAGCGCTACCAGTCTGGATTCATTCTCCCCACTGCTAGTTCTCTTCTAGTTCCTTGCTTGAAACTTGCCGGTAATTCAGGTTTGATGAGAAATTGTCATTCTGGTGCAACACTGTCACCGGTCTGGTGCAGGCGTTGTCGAAGCCTGATTGTCAGTGCGCCATGCAAATCAACCTGATCTTGCATGCATAAAAAAAGCACACAATAAAAACATGTAATAAAAACAACAAGATCGACTTAGACCGGGGAGAGGACACACCAATTGTTTCACAGCTTGTTTAAAAGGATATGGCGGAAAAATTCGCGCTCTGTCGTCTTGGTTCTCTGCATGGCGTAGGCACATGCAGGGGGGATATCGATGCTCGCGAACGGCCTTTGTTGTCATTGCTGCTGGTCTGCAGCTTGTGCTGCTGCAGCACTGGCGAATGAAAAGCCGTCTGAGATTGCTTTCAATATTCCGGAACAAAGAGCCGATCTCTCGCTAATCAGTTTTGCTGAACAGGCTGACATCACCTTGCTGTTTCCCATCGACAAGATGGCAGGCAAAGTGACCAATCCGCTCGCGTGGTCAGTTACAACCTCGACGATGCCCTACGCATTCTGCTGCAGGAGACCGGGTCTCAAGCCGGTGATTAGCGAAAGTGGGCAGGTATCTATTTTGATAGATCCGACTTTCGAGGGTAATGACGACATGGCGAACTATAAGAAAAACAAAGTGGCAACGGCAGTGATGGCAGTAGTCAGCACAGTGGCAGTATCACCAGCTTTTGCGGCACAGGAAAAGGCAGAGACAAAAACAGAAGTGATTGAAGTGCGGGGTATCCGTGGTGCGCTCGGACGCGCGATGGATTCCAAACGCGAAGCCGGTGGTGTGGTCGATTCCATTTCCGCTGAAGACATTGGTAAGTTCCCGGATACCAACCTGGCAGAATCGCTGCAGCGCATCACCGGCGTGTCGATTGACCGTTCCGGTGGTGAAGGCCAACTGATCACCGTGCGTGGTTTTGGCCCGGAATTTAACACAGTGCTGGTCAATGGCCGGCAAATGGCGTCGGAAAACCAAAGCCGCGCTTTTAGTTTTGACACTATTGCGGCGGAATTAGTCCGTAGCCTCGATGTGCATAAAACCTCCACCGCAACGCAGCAATCCGGTGGTATCGGTTCTACTGTTAACGTCAATACCGCGCGGCCTTTTGCCATTGGCGGATTTAAAGTGGCCGGTAGTATCAAAGGCGTGTACGAAGAAAACAGCGAAAAAACCTCGCCACAGGTCTCTGGCCTGATCAGCGATACCTTTTTAGACGGCTCGGTTGGTGCTTTGCTGGCTGTGTCACATCAGCAGCGCGACACCCGGCTGAATCAGGCGCAAATTGACGGCTGGCTGGAAAACGTTGGCGTGCCAAATCCGGTCACGCAAAACGGTGCAGCTTACAGCGGCAATATTTTCTCGCCGCGAAACTACGACCATAAAGTGACGTTTGAAGAGCGTAGCCGCACCAACGCCAATCTGGTGTTGCAATATGCTCCGGCCGACAATCTGGAACTGACCGCTGACGCGCTCTATTCCGATTTTGACGTTGAAGCAGATACCACGTCCTACGGCCACTGGTTTACCGCGCCGAATATCACTGGTTTTGGCGGCGCCAAAGGCCCGGTGGTGGATGCGAACGGTACTGTGGTTGACCTGTATCAGGAAGTGGGTCTGGCCACCGACATGCACGCGAAGAAGTTTGACCGCCTGACGGATACGCTGTCGATTGGCCTGAATGCCGATTGGGACGTCAGCAACAACCTGAATATGAAATTCGATTTCAGCCATTCCAGCGCTAAGCGTGAACCGAACAATGGCCGTGGTGATCAGCTCTCCTTGATTGGTTATGCCAACCGCGTCCGTTTCCAGCTTGACGACAATATTCTGCCTTATGCCAGTGAGTTTGCCGGCGCGAATCCGAATATTTACAGCGGCCAGCAAGAACTAAACGGCACGGCTTACCAACCGGGTGTAAAACCGGATGGCGTGTCAAATCATCTGGATCCGAAAAACAGCCGGGCCCACGTGATGTTACGCCGTGGCTGGGCGGTGGAAGATGATCTCAACCAGCTGCGCTGGGATGGTGTCTGGAATGAAGATGCGGCCAGCGGTTTAACCAAAGTGAAATTTGGCGCTATGTATTCGACGGAAACCAAGAGCCTGGAGCGTTGGGACAACGAAGGTGTAGGTATTCACTGTACTTTCTGTGGTTATCCCGACGTGCCAAATATGGCCGGATTCCCGCAATATGTCTTTAATGCCGGCAGCGATTTCTTGAGCGGCGTCAGCGGCAGTGGTCGGATGCCAACGTCCTGGCTGGCACATGACGGTGAAGCCAATTTTGCTTTCCTCGAACAATATGCTGCCTCTATTGGCAAGCCAATTAGTTTTGATGCGGTTAAACGCAACAAGTCGTTTGAAATTGGCGAAGATACAGCGTCTTTGTATCTGGAACTTGATTTTGAAGGCTCGTTAGCAGGCATGCCGTTAACCAGCACTGCCGGTGTGCGTTATGAGCGCACCAGTGTCGATGTGGACGGCACCGATGCACCGGTCAGCGGTCTGCGCATCCTCGATGAAACGGAGATGCTGGCGCAGTTCGGTGCTGCGCAGCCGATTAAAGAAAGCTCGAGTTATGAAGCCATTCTGCCAAACTTCAGCGTCAAACTGGATATTTCAGACGACCTAGTGGGCCGCTTCGCTGCGTCTCAAACAATGACCAGGCCGACGCTGGAAAGTATGTCACCGGTCACTGTCATTGGTACCACCCGGCAGGGCGGCGATTTGACTTCAACTTCAGGTAACCCGGAACTGCAACCGTTCAGCGCGACCAACCTCGACCTGTCGCTGGAATGGTATTACAGCGATGCCAGTTATCTGTCTGGCGGTTATTTCCGCAAAAACGTGTCGAACTTCATCATCAACATCACCGAAGACAAAACCTTCACGCTGGCCAATGGCGGCTTGCTGACCGATCCGTCCACTGGTGCCAATTCAGGCGCGCCGGACAGTGCCGACAGCACGGCAGTCTTTAGCAATACGCTGCCAAGCAACGGTGAGTCGGCGATTGTTGATGGTTTTGAACTGGCACTGCAACATACGCTTTGAGTCAGGTTTTGGCGTGATGGCGAACGCGACGCTGGTCGACAGTAATGCCGAGCTGGATCCGGCGGACATCAATCAGGTGTTTGCGTTAACCGGTCTCAGTGATTCATACAACCTGGTGGCGTTTTATGAACAAGGCCCATTGCAGGCGCGGGTTGCCTACAACTGGCGTGATGCTTTTGTGCAGTCGCTGACACAAAGCAACGGCGACGGTGTGGTCATTGTTGAAGACTATGCGCAGATTGACGCCAGTGCCAGCTATGACATCACGCCGGATTTGGCCGTTGTCATTGAAGGCATCAACCTGACCAATGAATACGTGCACAAACGCGGTCGTTTTGCTAACCAGCTGTCTGTTGATTGAAGACAGCGGCCGGCGCGTGGCCTTTGGTGTGCGCGGTTCATTCTAACCGCGGTTGTTGTGTAATTTTTACTTAGTTCTTATGTAGTTGATACGCAGTCACCGCCGATCCCGGGGCCGTGACTGCGCTTTTTGCGGAGTCAGCTGCTCGTTCGCTGACTCCATTTTTGCGATGCAAAGCAGGAAGTACCTCATGCAATCTCAGCCCCAACACAAAAACAATAACACTGCAGAGCAACCAATTCAGACTGTCGTGATCGTCGGCGGTGGCAATGCCGGTTGGCTGACCGCCGGCCGCATTGCGGCCAAACATAACTGTCAGGCCGGCGCGATCAGAGTCGTTCTGATTGAATCCCCCAGCGTGCCACCGATTGGCGTCGGCGAAGGCACTTGGCCAACGATGCGTAGCACGTTGCTGGCACTTGGCATCAGTGAAACCGAATTTATCCGCGAGTGTGACGCCACTTTTAAACAAGGCGCCAAGTTTGCCCGTTGGGTCAATGGCGCAGCCGACGATTTTTATTACCATCCGCTGGTGCTGCCGCAGGGCTTTGGCAAAGCGGATATGGCGGCTTATTGGCTGCGTGGCAAAACCGCGGCCGATCTGGCCGGCCCGCTCAGTTCCTTTTCTAACGATTTATGTTATCAAGAAGCCATTTGTGAGCAGGGTCTGGCACCGAAAACTATCCGGCATGCTGAATATGCGGCCGTCGCCAATTACGCCTATCACCTCGATTCCGGCAAGTTTGGCCTGTTTTTGCAGCGCCACTGCATCGAAAAACTTGGCGTGGAACATATTCAGGATGATGTGATCGCCGTACAAAGCGCTGACAATGGCGATATTGCTGCCGTGCAGACGCAGAACCATGGCCTGATCGCCGGTGACTTGTTTGTCGATTGCACCGGTTTTAAATCGCTGCTGCTCGGTGAGCATTATCAGGTGCCGTTTAAGCGCTGCGACGATGTGCTGTTTATCGATACGGCGCTGGCGGTGCAGGTGCCCTATGACAGCCCGGACGCGCCGATCGCCTCCCATACCATTTCGACCGCGCAGGATTGTGGCTGGATTTGGGATATCGGCCTGCAGCACCGCCGTGGCGTGGGTTATGTCTATGCCAGCCGCTATTGCAGTGAACAACAGGCGCGCGACACTTTAGCGGCCTATGTCGGGCCGCAAATCGCTGAACTTGCGGTGCGGAAGATCCCGATTGTCAGTGGTCATCGCCAGCACTTCTGGCAAAACAACTGTGTCGCGGTGGGCTTGTCAGCCGGTTTCCTCGAACCCTTGGAAGCCTCGGCGTTGGTGCTGGTGGAAATGTCCGCGCAGATGATTGCCGAGCAATTGCCTGCCACCCGTGGCGCGATGGATATTGTGGCGCGGCGTTTTAATCAAACCTTTTTATACCGCTGGGACAAAATCATCGATTTCCTGAAGCTGCACTATATTCTGAGCCAGCGCGATGACAGCGCCTTTTGGCGCGATAACCGCGACCCGGCGACTATTCCGCAAAGCCTGCAGGACCTGATGCAACTGTGGGCGCACCGCGCGCCGGGTGATTTGGATTTCACCAGCAACAATGAGGTGTTCCCGGCGGCCAGCTATCAATATGTGTTGTATGGCATGGGGTTTCGCAGCGACACCACCAGGTTGCGGCATCAGCTGAATCATTGGGATTTCGCCAAGACTCAGCTGCAGCAAAACCGCAAAATGATCGATCAGGCGCTGGCGTCACTGCCGTCGCACCGCGAGCTTATCAACAAAATTCGTCAGTATGGTTTTCAGACCATCTGAGCAGCAGGAAGGCAAGTCATGGCTCATTTAGTTGCAGTAGAACCGGCCCGGCATCAACATTTGTATGTGGTGCCGCAGCAGATTGATACCCATGCCGCCGGGCAAAACCTCATTCCGGTGGTGCCAGCCGAGCTGACGCATGTGGCGACACAGCTGCCGCTGGTGTTGGCAAAAAACGGTCAAACCGGTCAGTTCGTACTCGCGGCACTTACGGGGTTTGCGCCAGATGAAAACTTAATGGTGCAGCAGGGCCAATGGCAGGGTATGTATCTGCCACTGCAAATCCAGCGCCAGCCATTTTTTGTCGGGAAGGCGACGCCGGATGCCGACGATTATGTGGTCTGTATCGATATGGACAGCCCGGCAGCCGGCCAGAATCAGCCGTTACCAGCTGGCGCTGAGTTGCTGTTTTTAGCCGATGGCGGCGAAACGGACTTCTACCGGCAGGCCAAACAGCGGCTGGTGCAGTTGCTGCAGGGCGAACAACAACGCGATGCGCTGATTGACGTGCTGCTGCAATGCCAGCTGTTGCAGCCGATGTCGCTCGACATCACTTTTGCCGACCAAAGCACCACCCGACTGAACGGCCTCTACACCATTGATGCTGACAAGCTGGCGGCGCTGGCGCCAGAGCAGGTGGTACACCTGCATCAACAGGGGCTGTTGGCGGCGATTTACGCCATTGTCGGATCGGCGGCACAAATCTACGGCCTGATCGCGCGCAAAAATCAGCAGTTGGCTGGCTAAACCGATGCAGAGTGCAGCTCCTGTAGCGCCCAAACCTGCGGTGGTTTGTCAGCTGATTGGCACCGAGCAGACGCCGTTATTGGTGATTGATCAGCTGTTTCCCGCGTCGGATTGGTTATGGCAACAAGCACAGCACGGCGCTTATCAGGCCGACCCGGCCAATTTTTATCCGGGCGTGCGGGCGGCGACGCCACAGTCGTATCAGGACGCGCTGCAAAACCTGTTACCGATGCTGCAGCAGGTATATGCGCCACAGGCGCAGCAAGTCCGGGTGCTCAGTTCGGCGTATTCGCTGGCGTGCACGCCACCTGCGCAGCTAAAACCGATCCAGATGCTGCCGCATTTTGATACGGTGGAGCCGCTGCAGCTGGCGATGGTGCACTATTTATGTGACGGCCGTCACGGCGGCACGGCGTTTTTCCGCCATCGTTATACCGGCTTTGAGCGGATCAGTGCGGAGCGTTTGCAAAGTTATGGCCCGGTGTTAAAACAACAGGCGATGGCCGCCCGGCTGCATGAAGCGCCGGGGTATATGCAAGGCAGTACGGCGCTGTTTCAACAAATTGCCCAGGTGGATGCCCGTTTTAACCGGGCGGTGATTTACCCGGGTAATTTGTTGCACTCAGGGGAGATCAGGCAAATCACGGCGCAAGCGGCAGATCCGGCGCAGGGCCGGCTGACCATCAGTAGTTTTTTGCAATTATTTTAAAAATATTTACGCTGGCACTGGCGGATTTTCCCCGGCTGTTTCGTCTGTCTTTACAGCGCAGATTCGTTGCAAAGAACAACAACTGTAAAGTCTTGGCCTGACTACCAATAAAAAAGCAAAAAAAACGGGGAAAAATGTCAAACGATTCATTGTTTTATAAGATCTATCTGGCATCGCGGCGTGGCATTTACCGCGCGGTGTCGAGGATAGTTCCGCCGCACGAAATCGAAGATATCGTGCAGGAAACCTATGTGCGGATTTGCCAGATTGAAGATAAAACGCAAATCAGTTCGCCGAAATCTTTTATGTTTACCATTGCCCGTAATCTGGCGCTGGATTACCACAAACAGGCCAATGTGCGGCATGTGGACCATGTAGAAGACGCTGAACTGTTGGACCAGCTATTATCTGACAATTGCCGGGACGAAGTGTATGACCAGGTGTTGTCGGGTAGCGAGTTTGGCCATTTTTGTGAAGCGGTACGGCAGTTGCCACTGCAATGCCGCAAAGTTTTTGTATTGAAAAAGGTTTATGGTTATTCGCAGCGTGAAATTGCGGCGAATTTGCGCATCAGCGAAAGCACAGTAGAAAAACATATCGCCACCGGCTTAAAAAGTTGCACGCTGTTTATGCGTAAAGCAACAGGTGGTGAAACCGGACAGGGCCAGCAACTCGCGAAGCGACAATCAAGAGGAGGATCCTATGAGTAATATTCACCAGATCCATCTGCAGTCGAAACGCCGGCAATCATTGCTGGAAGCGCAGCGTCTGGAGCAGGCCTGTGAGTGGATCGCCCGGCTGGACCGGGAACTGCAAGATGAAGAAAAACTGGCGCTGCAGCAATGGCTGGCGGCGTCAGCGCTGAATCAACAAGAGTTATTAGCAGTCGCCAAACTGTGGGACAAAATGGACGCGCTCAGCCGGTTGTCGGCATTGTTCCCGGCGGTAGAGCCTAAGATCAGCCAGCAACGCCGGCCACGGAGTGGTTTGGCAATGGCCGCGTCCGCAGCGGCCCTGCTGCTGCTTGGTGCGCTGTTCTATCGTGGCGACCTGAGCCCGTTGAATACGACGCCAGCATCTGCGGTAGTGGCGATGCAAGCGACTTATCAAACCCGCATCGGCGAAAACAACACCATTGAGCTGCCGGATAAAAGCAAACTGGTACTGAATACCAATAGCTTTGTGGTGGTGCGTTACACCGCTGGCGCCCGCGTGATTGAACTGCAACGCGGTGAGATCAATATCGACGTGGCACATGATACTTCGCGGCCATTGAGTGTGATTGCCGGCGGCAAAATCATTCAGGCGGTGGGCACGGCTTTTAACGTCGATTTACGCCGGGACCATGTCGAACTGATTGTCACCGACGGCAAAGTCCTGGTCGGCAGCAATAGTGATAAAGAGCTGCCTACGGCGCAAACGCTGGCTAAACGCTTACCGCAATCGTCGTTGGCGATCTCCAAAGGTGAGCGTGTTGATCTGGACCCACGTGGCAAATCTCGCGAACAGGTACAGAAAATCGATGCGGTAGAGCTGGCGGCAAGCCTGTCGTGGCGCTCCGGCAATCTGATTTTCCGTGGTGAAAACCTGCAGGACGCACTGGCGGAGATCAGTCGCTACACCGATATTCAGTTTGAGCTGGCCGATGATGCAAAACTGAAAAAAATCCATGTCGCCGGCATGTTCAAAACCGGTGATGTCGACGGCTTGCTGGAGATCTTCCGCAGCAATTTTAATATCAGTCATGAACGCCTGAGTGGCGACAAAATTCTGCTGAAATACGCAGGTTAACCGTCAGGGCCGGACCGGTATCAAGCGGTCCGGCCATTGATGTTCAGTAGCCAGGTGCCAATACGAGGAAAATATCCGATGACGCAGTCCGTCACTGGCGCGCAGTCGCGCCCGCAGGTTCAGGCCATCGCCAGTTCCGGCAGTACTTTGTGGTATATCAGCTTTATTTCGGCAGTCGCTGCCATCGGTGGTTTTTTGTTTGGTTTTGACTCGGGCGTGATCAACGGCACCGTCACTGCGCTTAGCAAGGCGTTTCAGTCCGATGCCGTTGCCACCGGCTTTAACGTGGCGTCGGTGTTATTGGGCTGTGCGTTGGGGGCTTTGCTGGCCGGTCCTGCAGCCGACCGGTTTGGCCGTAAACCTGTGATGTTAATTACTGCATTGGTGTTTGCCATCAGCGCCTGGGGTTCGGGTGATGCCAACAGTGCCGCTGCATTTATCTGGTACCGGTTATTGGGTGGTCTGGGCATTGGCGCCGCGTCCGTGCTGGCGCCGGCCTATATCTCAGAGGTCGCGCCACCGGCTTACCGCGGCCGACTGGCGACTTTGCAGCAATTAGCGATTGTACTGGGCTTATTTGTCGCTTTTGTCAGTAATTATCTGATTGCCGGCAGTGCCGGCAGTGCCGAAGCGCTGTTCTGGCTGGGGCTACCGGCCTGGCGCTGGATGTTTTGGATGGAATTGTTGCCGTCGTTGTTGTTCTTAATCGGCGTATTTTTTATTCCCGAATCGCCGCGGTATCTGGTGGCGCAAGGTCAGCTGGTTCAGGCGCAGCAAGTATTCAGCCGGATCTGTCCGGGAATGGAGGCGGCGCAAATCGCGCTGGTGCAACAGTCGTTAGCCGGTGAAACCAAGCCGGGTCTGGCGGATTTTCTCATCGCTGGCAGCCGCAAGCTGCAGCCGGTGATTTGGGTGGGTATTGCCTTGTCGGTATTTCAACAGTTTGTTGGGATCAACGTGGTGTTTTATTACGGCGCAGAATTGTGGCAGGCCGCCGGTTTTGATGAGTCACAGTCGTTGTTTATCAATGTGTTGGCGGGCACTACGAACATTGTGTCGACTTTTATTGCCATCGCACTGATTGATAAAATTGGCCGCCGGCCTTTATTACTGGTTGGCAGCCTCGGCATGTTTATCAGCCTGGCCATGCTGGCGATATTGTTTGGCACCGCCGGTCTGGACGACGCCGGCAAGTTGCAGCTGACGGACCAGACAGGTTTAGTCGCATTGGTGACGGCCAATTTATTTGTGGTGTTTTTTGGCATCAGCTGGGGGCCTGTGGTGTGGGTGTTACTTGGTGAGATGTTTAACAACCGCATCCGCGGCGCGGCATTGGCGGTGGCGGCCAGCGCGCAGTGGCTGGCAAATTTTGCCATTACCATGACCTTCCCCATCTTACTGGGCTCGGTTGGTCTGGCCGGCGCTTATGGCTTTTATGCTTTCTCAGCGTTGATTAGCCTGTGGTTTGTGTTGCGTTATGTCGGCGAAACGCGTGGCAAACCGTTAGAAGAGATGTAAGTACTGGCAGGGTCAGGACAGACGTCAGGGTTGGGACCTGATGTCTGCGGTTTGCAGCGCCGGCCAGGGATCGGCAAAGGCCGGATTGCTGACAAAATGTGAGTCGGTCAGGCTGTGTAAAAAGACCAGTACAGCGGCGCGTTCTTCTGGCGTTAAATCAAAGCCTTTAACGAAGTTGCTTTTGGCCGGATGCAAACGGCCATCACCCTGCCATGGCCCTTGTGTGGTGTTGCGGCCACCTTGCTGATACAAATCCAGTACCTGTTCCAGCGTGGCGACACTGCCGTCGTGCATATATGGCGCGGTCAGCGCGATGTTTCTCAGGGTTGGCGCGCGAAAACGCCCGTCATCGCCAGGCTGCATGGAGAGTTCTGCCAGGCCGCGGTCTTTGTCCGGATAACCCTGCCCCTCGACCTGACGGCGCGGGGTGAAATACAAGCCGGTATTGTGAAAAGGCCGGCGGTCCAGCGGCTGTTTTTCATGGCTGGTCGACTGCGTAAAATTAAAGCCACCGTGGCAATGATGACACTCCAGCCGTTCAGAAAAAAACAAATTCATGCCGTTGATTTGCTCTGCTGTTAAGGCGCTGTCATCGCCCTGATAGGCATAGCGGTCAAAAGGCGACTGCAATGAAATCAGACTGCGGACAAAGCTGGCGAGGGCCTGCGTCACACGCTGAAAACTGACATCTTCATCACCAAAAGCGGCGTCGAATAAAACCGGGTAAGGCCCGCGCTGCAACTGTTGCAGCACTTGTTGTTCATGGCCGCTGATGCCCAGTTCAACCGGCTGATCGCCAAACATCGGCATCAGCAGCTGCTGTTCAATCTGTTGCAGGTCCGGATGGGCCCAGGTCAGCGTTTTGTTGTAGGCAACATTGATCAGCGCTAAGGCGTTGCGCCGGTGTTTGTCGCCGGTGCTGCCGGTGGACACGCTGCTCGGTTCGGCAAAAGCAAAAGCCTGCTGATGGCAACTGGCGCAACTTTGCTGACCATTCCCCGATAAGGCTTTGTCATAAAATAAATAACGGCCGAGTTCAGCTTTGGCGGCGGACATCGGATTCTCTGCCGGCACTGCAGGTTTGGGAAAACCTTCCGGCAGTGGCCACTGGTAAGGCTCGGGCGCCGGTGTGCAGCTCAGCAGCAGCCCGGTCAACGCCAGCATCACAGCGGCTTTTGTCAGCACAAACCGTCCTAGCGCAATTGCCATAAGCCTTCCACTGCAGAAGCAGCAACACCAAGCCGCGGCAATAACTGCCGGCAGCTGCGGGTTTGCGGATCAGACATACAGGAATTCTCCCCGTTTGCCCCAAAATCCTGCAGCAGCGGCGCGAGGTCGAGGACCAGTGTCTGCTGGCCGCTATACTGCAAATTAACTTGGACCTGATTGGGCTGCTGACATGGGGTGGTTGGTGCCCGCATCACACTGGGGCCACTACAGCCGGTAGCACCCAAATGCAGCGACCAGTTGGCGTGGCCAGTTAAATCCAGCCGCAGGAATTTATAGCCGTGTTGCCAGCTCCAGTGCATATCGGTTTGCTGCAGCGGCGCTTCTGCCAGCAACGGGTTCTGATGATTCAGAAGTGCCGGCACGCTCAGCGTGAAACTGAGTGGACCCGGCGTTAACCCGTTGGCCAATGGAATTTGCCATTGACCGGCATCGTTACTCTGGCAGTCGATGCCGAGCAACACCAGCCGGTCATTGCTGTATGGGCCGGGCGTCAGCGCGATGGACTGGTTTTGACGGAAGTCGCTTAAAAACAGCTGAAGTTGTGCCAGTTGAAAGGTCTGGCTGCCGAGCGTCAGGTTGGAATCGCAGCGCAGCGGCTGGCCTTGCCACTGCAGCTGTAATTGCAGGGAGGCTGCAGAGTGTGGCTGACAACCGCTGAAAGCTGTCAGTATAAGCAGTGGCAGTATAAGCAGTGGCCCCAGAAGTGGGCGCCGTAGAAATAATACGCATAAATTAATAATTTGTTTACTGTTTTGCATTTTCGTATTTATATATAGCTTTGCTGTCACAGTAACAAAACCTTGGTAAAACGCAACGCTTTTACCCGTTTGGCCGGAGTCAGAACCATGTTACATCGTCTCGCTGTTTGCCCGTTCAAGTTTAGTCAGCTAACACTGGCCGCCAGTTTACTGTTCAGTGCAGCTGCCTTCAGCCACGCTGAACACGACCGCGCCCGTTTTGTCGCGCCGACCGGTAAAGATGCCGGCCGCTGTGACAGCCCGGTACGGGCCTGTCAAAGTATCAGCTACGCGGTCCAGCAAGCCAGTAAAGGTGACCGGGTGCTGGTGGCAGAAGGTCGCTACGCCATTCAGGATGCAGACGATTTATTTTATCTGACCAGCCGCCTGGTGCCGGTGCTTGGTGGTTACAACAAGTTTGACCATTTCCTCGACCAGGCGCCCGGCATCAATACCACCATTCTGACCGGCGTGCCTGAAGCTTATATCGGCCAGCTGCAACTGCAGGGATTTGTCGTGGTCAACGACGGTTTCTCGCAACGATTTGCCGACAGTGCCGCGTTGGAACATACCCAGCAGCAACTGCAGCAAAGCCAGGGCCCTACCCCTTGTGTCGATGGCAAAGCCGGGATCTACCCATGTAAAAACATTGATTTAGTCAGCCATGTCGCGCTGGCGGATATCAGTCTGAAACCAGGCGCCGCCAATGATATCTGGGGGCATACCGATCTCAATACCGGTACTGAATATGCCATTATCGGGCTGGACAATGGCACTGCGGTCTTTAGTCTGGCCGACCCGGCAGCGCCCAAAGAGATTGGAGTTATTGCCGGCAGTCGGACATCCTGGCGCGATATCAAAGTGCTGCAGTTTTACGATACCAATCTGGCGCGCTGGCGGGCTTATGCCTATGTCAGTTCTGAAGGTTCCGACAATATTCAGATCCTCGATTTAAACCAGTTGCCGGCGTCGGTGCGGCTGGTGACGAATGATAAAGCCGTCACATCTGCGCATAACGTCTATATCAGCCATGTTGATTACACCACGAATACCGCACTGGATGGCCTCGAGCCGACGCTGCATATCGTCGGGCAAAAAACTGTTGGTGGCGCATTTACTACCTATGGTCTGAAAAACCCCGAAGCGTTAACGCCGTATTACCGGCATAGCACTGGCCTACGCAGCGACTACACCCATGACGCAGCGTCGATGGTAGTCGACGACGACCGGGCACAGCAGGGCTGTCAGCGTAGCAGCTGTACCGTGTTGATGGATTTTAACGAACAGTCGGTACGCTTGTGGGATATCACTACGCTGACTGGTGCCGGCGCGCTGGCCGATTTGACTTACCCGCAGGCCAGCTATGTACACTCCGGCTGGTGGAGTGAAGATAAACGTTTTGTATTTATTCACGACGAGCTGGATGAGCGCGACCATGGCCTGAATACCACGGTGCGGGTGATGAATGTCGACAACCTGAAACAGCCGGTGATTGTGAAAGAATGGACCGGGCCGACTGGTGCGATCGATCATAACGGCTACACCCGTGGCAATCGTTATTACATGTCGAATTATCAGCGTGGTACCACCATTTTGGATATCACCAATCCGGCCAATCCAGTTGAAGCCGGCTTTTTTGATTCCTTCCCGTCCAGCGACAGCGCGGCCTTTAATGGCGTATGGGGTACATATCCGTATTTACCTTCAGGCCTGGTAATTTCGTCAGATATCAACAGTGGTTTGTTTGTGTTGCGTGATCAGACTAAACAAAGCACCGCCGGGCAGGTTAGTTTTGCCGCGCCAGCCAGCACGGCCAAATCAGGTGAAACGGCCGTGCTCAAGGTGCGTCGGCCCGTCGGCAATGGTGCTGTCAGTGTCGGCTGGGAAACGCTGAATGGCTTTGGCATTGGCCAGAGCGCGCAGTTGGGCAAAGGCCGGCTGAGCTGGGCGGCGAATGATCTGGCCGACAAAGAGATCCGCGTTGCTACCAATACGCAGTGGGCTGCATATACCAGTTTCTTTGTGCGGTTATTTGACCCGCAAAACGGCCTGACTCTGACGGCACCTTCTTATCATCAGGTCACGATCGGCAGTGCTGCTGCACAACAAGGCGCGGCGGGCTTCCAGCAGAGCAGTATCGTGCTGGAAGAAAATGGCGGCCCTGTCAGTGTGAAAATTGGTCGTTTTGCCGGCAGCAGTGGTGCGCTGACCATCAGCTATCAATTCAAAGACGACAGTGCCAAGGCCGGCACTGATATTCAGCAACTCAGTGGTGAGCTGAGCTGGGCTGATGGCGATACGGCGGATAAGTCCATCACGCTGACACCGATTGATGACAGCCTGCTGGAAAACGAAGAGCAGCTGAATTTGCAACTGAGCGGCACTGTTGTCACCGATCGCGCCAGCTTGCTGGTCAAAATTCGCGACAATGAACAAAACCGTAAGCCGGACGTGAAAGTTGGTTTTCCAACCGAAGTAAATGCTGGCGCGCAGGTTACGTTAAAAGCCGAAGGGACAGATCCGGATGGCGATGCGCTGACTTACAGTTGGACGCAGGTCAGCGGCGACAACGTGAGCCTCAGTAATGCAACGACGGACAGCGCCAGTTTTATTGCGCCAAACCGCGACACCGATCTGCAATTCAGTGTCAGCGTGATGGACAGCCGCGGTCTGGGCACTTCTGTCACCTTCTCGATTAAAGTGAAAGGTACTGTGACCACCACGCCGGTAAATAGTGGCGGTTCCGGTGGCTCCGGCGGTGTGGTTGGTTTCACGCTGCTGGGCTTGTTGTTACTGCGGCGCCGGCCTTAGCCCGCCAGGGCCAATCCTGCCGCTTTCAGTCGCTGTTTTCCGGCGACTGAGCGCGGCAGCGCCTGTTGTACCCCCGCAGACCCTGTTGCAGGGTACCGCCTGTGATAAGCTCGTGGTTTTTAACCGGAGCGTCATTCTTTGTCTCATTCCACCCAGCCGCAAGACCACCCGGTCAAAGGCATTCTGGCGATGTTGCTCGCCGTCCTGATGTTTTCCGGCATGGATGCAGCGATGAAAACGCTGACTGAACACTATAGCGCGATGCAAATCACCTTTTTCCGCGCTGCCTGTGCCTGGCCATTTATCGTGTTGTGGCTTGCCACTACAGGCCGGTTACAACACTTGTTGCAGGCGCGCTGGTCGTTGCATCTGCTACGCGCAGTGCTTGGCATTGTGATGCTGGCCTCTTTTATCAAAGCCGTCAGTTTGTTATCGCTGGCAGACACTTACAGTATTTTCTTTGCCGCACCCTTGATCATCACTTTGCTGTCGGTCTGGTGGTTAAAAGATCAGGTGAATAGCCGGCAGTGGGTTGCCATTGTGGTGGGGCTGGCGGCGGTGATTTATATGCTAAAGCCGTCTGGTGACGGGCTATTAAGTCTGGGGGCGCTGATGGCGCTGCTGTCTGCCTTGTGTTACGCCATTTCGGCGATCACAGTGCGGGTGCTGGCGAAATCGGATTACGCCGGCAATATGGTGTTTTGGTTAATGACGATGATTGGCATCGGCGCCGGCCTGCTGGCATTGCCGGACTGGCAGCCGTTGCAATGGTCACTGTGGCCGTATTTTCTGGCGATTGGTATCACAGGCGCTATTGGTCAGGTGTTTATCACCGAAGCCTTCCGGCTGGCACCACCGTCCGTCATCGCACCTTTTGAATATACTGCGCTGGTCTGGGGGTTGGGTTTTGATATTGTGCTGTGGCAAATCTGGCCAACCGCCAGCATGTTGCTGGGGGCGGCCGTGATTATGTGCAGCGGGCTTTATCTGATTTGGCAGCAACAGCGCAGTTAAACGCCGCTGCGCCGCAAGTCCGCAGTTAACACTCCATGTTGCTGCGGCGCCGCTTCGTGCGATGGCTCGCGGTAAGGGTCTGCCAATGCCGCTTGTTGCCAGGCTAACATGCCTGGTAATTGCAGCAACCGGTCAACATAAGCCTTGGCCGCGGCGGGTAACGGCAAGCCGTAACTTTGCACCCGAAAGGCCACTGGCGCAAAAAACGCATCGA
The DNA here is from genome assembly GCA_034519945.1 of Rheinheimera sp. Classification (GTDB taxonomy): domain Bacteria; phylum Pseudomonadota; class Gammaproteobacteria; order Enterobacterales; family Alteromonadaceae; genus Pararheinheimera. Next base: position 80,739 of record JAXHNX010000034.1, on the reverse strand, counting down.
CGGCGCTGAAGGCACTGCCGGCCAGAAATGGACCGCCAAAACGTTGTAAACCTTGTTGCCATAATTCGCTGAGCCGGTCTAAATCCGCCTGTAACGCCGGGCTGATTTGATGCAGTTTCACCCGGATGCCCACACTCATCGGGCAGGTCCCGCGTAACGTGGTGAAGCCGGCATGCATTTCACTGGCGGCACAACGGGCAAAAGCGCGGGCTTTGCTGTCTGCCGGCCAGACGCCCGGATGCCGCTCGGCCAGATATTCGATAATCGCTAAGGATTCCCAAACGACATCACCATCATGATGCAGGCAAGGTACTTTGCCGTTCGGCGCAAAGTGGCGGAATTTGGCATGATTGTCCGGCCCGTCAAAGCGGCTGTGCTGCTCAGTAAATGTGATGCCGAGTTCAGTCAGCAGCAGCCAGGGCCGCAGGCTCCAGGATGAATAATTTTTGTCGGCGATAAAAAGTTGGTACATAAAGTGTTCCTGGGCAAGCTGATACAGCCGATTAACATACGCTGCGTGTTTGACGGATTCAAGCCTACCGCTCAGCGTGGTTGGCGTGGTAACAGCGCTGGCGGCTGCAACACAGGATAGGTTTGATAAAAACGTTGTAACTCGCCATTTTTTTCCAGCAGTTTGATCCGTTGATCCCAATACTGCTTTAACTGCCGGCCTTTGGCACTCGGACTGAAACCGGCATATACCGGCACTGTGGCCAGCCATTGTTGCTGCAGACCTGATTTTTGTAATTGCTGCTGTAACTCCGGTGTAGCCAGATCGCCTCTCTCGGCCAGATAAACATCAATCCGGCCTGCCAGTAATAACTGGATAGCATGTGCCGGACTGCTCACTTCATATCCCTGATTCTTGATCTCAAGCACCGCGCCGTAATTGTATGATTTTTCCCAACCCAGATGCAGTGAAGACAACCGGGGTATGGTCAGATCGGTTGGGTGTAGCCGGTCGGGCTGAAACACCGCCAACAGTGTGTCGGCGTCATAAGGCTGGCTGGATGACTCCAGCGCAAAGGCCTGTATATCCGCCTGCGTCAGGCCAAAAGACAAATCAGCCTGACCGCGCTGTACGGCAAGCCAGGCCCGGCCCAGATGGTTATGCCGGATCTCCAGCGGATAGTCGGCGGCTGGTAACACTAACCGCGCCAGCGCAAAATAAGCGCCAGAGCCGTCGGCATTAGTAAAGCCGGGCCACAGACTGGTTTCAATAATCACCGGATGGGCAGACAAACAACTGCTCAGACAGAGCAGCATGACGCTGCAAATATGTTTCATGGCTGGCTCCGGCAGCGCACAGGGAGCAATGAAACAAGCCTAGTACCTTTTCAATTTAATTCTGATCGATTGAGTTACCAGTCAGTTGGTAGCTCATGGACCGGAACTAAGACCGTAATTGCCCTGCTTTGATGTGCAGTTTTTTCCAGCAAACCTTTACTCTCCAGTGCCACTAACATTTGATGCACCGTGGGTGGTGTGACTTTAAAGTAGCGCTGAATATCAGCCTGTGCCGGAGGTCGGCCATTGACCTTGCTGTAATAGTAGATGTACGCCAGATACTGACCTTGTTTCTGAGTAAATTCAGCGGTTGAAACCTGCGCTGGGATCGACATTTGGACAGCCTTGTGATCAATTATCGGTTTTGAAATCAAGGCTATCATGACATGAATTATCTGTACCGAGTAGAACTGACCCAGGATGAACGCGACCAACTGACACAAATGCTTAGTAAAGGTCAGCATAGTGCCCGCAAACTCAAACGCGCGAACCTGTTGTTACTGGCGGATGGTCATCAGCACTCAGATACAGAAATAAGTGCCTTACTGCATGTCAGCACCTCGACCATTTATCGCACTAAACGCCGGTTTGTTGAAGATGGGCTGGAGTTCGCCTTAGCGGAAGGATACAGACCTGGCCAGCCTAAAATGCTGGATGCCAAAGAAGATGCCATGCTCATCACCATCGCCTGCACCATACCACCGCAAGGTCGAAGCCGCTGGACGTTATCACTGCTTGCCAATCAATTTGTTGCACTGACGGATGTCGAAAGTATCTCACTGGAAACGGTGCGCCAGCGCCTGAAGCAGAATGAACTCAAACCCTGGCAGCAAAAAATGTGGTGCATCGGCACCATTGATGCGGATTACATCGCCCAGATGGAGCATGTGCTTGATATTTATGCTGAAGAAGCGGACGAGGACTACCCTGTAGTCAACTTCGATGAAGCGATGAAACAGCTGGTGTCAGAAGTAACGCCGTTAAAACCAGCGAAACCCGGCCATGTGGCCAAGCAGGATTATGAGTACAAACGCGAAGCGGTGGCGAACATCTTTATGATGCTTGACCGACATCGGGGCTGGCGGTGTGCCAAAGCGACTCCTAATAAAAAGAGTACTGACTTTGCACAATGCATGCGGGATTTAGTGGACATCCATTACCCGAAGGCGAAGAAAATCAGACTGGTTCTGGATAACTTTACGACACACCGGCCGGCATCGCTCTATAAAGCCTTCCCAGCAGCAGAAGCACGACGGATATTGAAACGACTGGAGTTCAATTACACGCCCAAACATGCAAGCTGGCTGAACATGGCTGAGATTGAAATTGGCGTGATGAACAGGCAATGTCTGGACCGCAGAATGGGCAGTTGGGACCTATTAATCAGCGAACTCAAAGCGTGGGAAGGTAGCCGGAATGCAGAAAAAGCCAGCATCAACTGGATGTTTGATGTGGATGGAGCCCGGAGAAAACTGAACCGGGCGTATGGCAATTTAATCAGTCAGAATTAAGTGGAAAGAGCACTAGTTCAGCTGGCCGTGAATGACCACGGCCGCTTTACCAATTATTGCTGAGTCGTTTTTTGTGGTGCCGCTTTGCGCGCAGCGGATTGTTTTTCCGTTAATGCTTTTATTTTTGGCATCAGAGTTTGCATCTGCTGCTGCATCATCACCATAGTGCCCTGCATCAGCTCCGGCTGGCGCTTCAGCATTTTCTGACCGGCTGCCGACTGATAAAACGCAATAATGTCCTGTAGCTCCGCTTCGCTGAATACACTGCCATACAAAGCGATAAGAGGTTCTTCCATCTTGTCCCAAGACAGCTCCGCACGTACCAAGGCATTCATTTCTTGCATATCCCGCTGAATTTGTGGATCTTTTGCGATATCAAGGCCACTGCTGGCCAACATCTGTGCTGTCATCTGATCCATGTTTTGATACGCCTGGTCCATCATGTTGGCGGCTTCGGTAACCTGGAGGAATTTTTCAATGGTGGCGCGGGTGGCGGGTTCTGCCTGTGCCTGCAGACTGAATAACAGGGCTGCAGCGCAGCTGAACAGTTTGATACGCATGTTGGGATTTCCTTCTCGGTTGAGTGCATGGGCTACTGTGTCGGAAAAATAACAAATTTGCAACCCGCTATTGGCGCTGCAGACGTTGTTGTAACAGTTCAACAAAACGCCGCACTTTTAACGGCCGGTGCTGGCCCGGCGGATACACGGCAAAAATGCCGCCGGCCGGTAACTGCCAGTCTGGCAACAGCTGCACCAGCTGACCGCTGGCAAGTAAAGGCCGGGCGGTGTAGTCAGTCAGGATGCCGAGTCCGGCATGTTGCAGCAACAACGCCTGAATGCTGGCGGTCGAACTGACGGTAAATCTGCTGTGGAACTGGTGGACAAACTCCTGCTCAGGCTGTGCTTCGGCACGGCGGAAAGTCCAATGCAGCGGCGTGCGCAACTGATCAAACGCAATCAACGCATGCGGCGCTAAATCGGCGGGCTGCACAATCGGCGCCTGTTGGGCCAGGTACTGCGGCGAGGCGCATAACAACTGGCCAAATTCGCCAATTTTGCGGGCTTTTAGGCTCGAATCGCGTAGCCAGCCGCCGCGGATCGCCAAATCTATGCCTTCGCGCACTAAATCACGCACCTGATCGCTGCTGCGCAGTTCAATCTGCAGCGCCGGATGTAACCGGCTGAATTCCAGCAGCACCGGCAACAGGATTTGATTGGCATAATCTTCCGGCGCAGTCAGCACCAGCTTGCCGCTTAAAGCCGTGTCAGGGTGCTGCAGCTGCTGTAATTCACGTTGCAGCTGATCAAATAACGGCAGACATTGCGCCACCAGCTGCTCGCCGGCTGCGGTCAGGCTGACCTGCCGGGTGGTGCGGCGAAACAATGCCACGCCAAGTTGTTGTTCCAGCGCTTTAATTTGCAGACTGATTTTGGTTTTGGTGCAGCCCAGGCGCTCGGCGGCTGCCGTGAAACTGCCACTCTGTGCCAATGCCTGCACCAGTTGCAGACTGTTTAAATCCAGCATCTGTGATCCTGCTGTTGGCTTTGATTGTTTTGATAATCATGACAGTGAATTGCAGATTGGGCTATTTTTCAACGCCAATCAACTGCCGATAATAGCGGCCATCGCGGTGCGCACCAGCGGGTGCCAACCAACTTCAGTCGTAATTATCGGAGAGACATCATGCAAATCGTCATTATTGGAGCCAGTGGATTTATCGGCAGTGCGTTGACTGCAGAAGCTTTACAGCGTGGTCATCAGGTTCGGGCCTTGGTGCGTGATACCAGCAAACTGGCTGCGTTACAGCAACAATATCCACAACAACTGCAAGTGGTCAGTGTCGACGTGCTCGACAGCCAGGCGCTGCTGCCATGGTTGCAGCAACAACCTTTGGTGATCAGCGCGTTTAGTGGTCATAGCGCTGCCGACGTGTCCGGCTACTACCAGCGTGGTTTCGCCAGCATTCTGCAGGCCGTCAAACAAAGTGCGGTTGAGCGTTTTTTGTTGGTTGGTGGCGCGGCATCTTTGCAGTTACCGGATGGCAGCAAGTTGCTGGACAGCCCGAATTTCCCGGCGGCCTATCGTGGTACCGCTGAAGGCGCTTATGCCGCGTTGCAACAATTACGCAGCTGAAACCAGTTTGGTCTGGAGTTATTTATCACCCGCGGCAGAGATTTTCCCGGGCGCTGCCAGCGGTCAATTCCGTTTGGGCGGCAACATGCTGCTGACCGATGCAGAAGGTCATAGCCGGATCTCAACCGGCGACTATGCAGTGGCAATGCTCAATGAAGCGGAGCAGCCGGCGCATACCGGACAGCGCTTTAGTGTGGCGTATTAAGTGTAAAAAGAGGCCGGATTGCGCATCAACCCGGCCTGATTTTAGGTACTTCAGGGTGAGAATTGCCATCGACTGACCTTCATCACTCTGTTTTTTGTCACGCTACTGCGGCATGCTGGCTCTCTTAACCAGAGCGCTAGCCCAAGGAGCGACCAATGAACCATCCACAAATGAAATTATTTCATAACCCGCAAAGCCGTTCGGCTGGCGTTCGGATCCTGCTGGAAGAGCTGGGTTTAGCGGCAGAATTTGAATTGGTCGATTTTAAAGCGCCGGAAAAAAATCCGGCCCTGCTGGCCGCTAATCCACTGGGCAAAGTGCCAACCTTGATCGCCGACGGGGTGGTGGTGACCGAACAAGTGGCGATTTACCAGTTTCTGGCGGAATTAAAGCCGGAAGCCGGCTTAAGTCCGGCGGTTGGTGAGCCACTGCGTGGGTCTTACCTGCGGGCGCTGGCATTTTATGGCAGCAGTTTTGAGCCGGCGATGATCGACAAAGCGCTGAAGCGCGATGCCGGCCAGCGTGGCATGAGTCCGTATGGCGATGTGGCCGCTGTGGAACAATGGCTGCGATCGCAGTTAAGTGTTGGCCCGTGGTTTTTGGGCGAACGTTTCACTGCGGTGGATTGCCTGTGGGGCACCGCGCTCGGCTGGATGACGCAGTTTGGCCTGCTCGAAGCCACCGCGGAAATTGCCGCTTATCTGGAAAGATTCGCCGCCCGGCCTGCCGTGCAACGCGCCCGTGCTTTGGATCAGGCGCTGCTTGCTGGCCAGTAACGCCGGTTAATCCGAACATGCGCCGCTGGTTACAGCGCCGGCGCGTCGTACTGTGCTGGTTCGTCGCTGTAGACACAGACGTTCCAGTCTGCAGCGAGACCATCTTCAGCCAGACAATAAGTCTGGAAAAACTGCTGGATCTCAACGCGCTGACAATGCGCTTCAAACGCCGCCATGTCGGCCCAGATTTCGTTAAAGACGATGGGAAAACCGCTTCCCGGCGCAAAGTCGGAGCTGATCTGCCGCGTCACACGATATTGCAGACAACCATCTTCGCGTAGCGTGTTGGGCTCTAACCCCTGTAATACGCGGAATAACTCAGCTTCTTTGCCAGCTTTTGGCTGGAATTGAGCAAGGCAATAGACTTTCTTTGACATGACGGGTTCCTTTTCGGGACGGACTTGAACGTGGTATAACACTGGTAGGGCCAGACGTGTGGCCAAATGCAGAGGAATTTATCATGAAGTTTGCTGATGTGATGCAACAATTCGCTGATGATGCGGCCGATGAGCGGGTGATTGAGGTGCCGGCGCATTGGGGGCAGGGCCGCGCCGTATTTGGTGGCATGGCGGCTGCGCTTGGCATGGCGCATCTGCAGGGCGCGATCCCGGCGGGTATTCCGCTGCGTTCCGTCTCGGTGTCTTTTGTTGCGCCGCTGAATAGCGGTGAGGCGACGGTGCGCCGGCAGATTTTACGCCAGGGCAAATCAGTGGTGCAGGCGCAGGTTGAGATTGTGCAGCAGGGCCAGGTCGCATTGACCGCACTTGCCAGTTTTGGTGCGCCACGTCAGTCGGCGCTACAGGTTGCGGCGCCGCGCGCGCCCGAGTGGCAAACGCCCGGGATCCGCTTGCCGGACAGCGAGATGGCGCCGGAATTTACCCGGCATTTTGATTATCAGATCCAACAAGGCAATGCCCCGTTCAGCGGCGGCAAAAGCCGTACCCTCGGTGGTCAGATCCGCTTTCGCGGTGAAGGTCAGTCGCAGGTTGGCGTGGCAGAACTGCTGGCGTTGGTTGACGCCTGGCCACCGGTCAGTCTCGGCCTGATGCAAGGACCAGCACCGGCCAGCTCACTAACCTGGACACTGGAATTATTACCGCAGGCCCAAACGTTCAGCGGCAGCGACTGGTGGTCTTATCTGGCCAATATCGAACATGGTGCCGATGGGTATCATCATATCGAAGCCAAATGCTGGGCGCCGGATGGATCGTTAATGGCGATCAGTCGCCAGACTGTGACGGTGTTTGCCTGAGTGAGGTGGAAGTGTTTGATGCAGGCAACCAATATAAGCTGCCTGCATGCTCTCTATTTTAATCGTGGGAGCAAGTGCTGCAACGTGGCAAGTCACGTACAAACCAAGCACCGGAGTAATTGTTGTATTTAAACACTGCCGAACGCAAAGAGGATCCGTCTTTTCCTACCATAAGCACAGGAAACTCTGAGTACTGCCCGATGCCAGCTTTTGTTGCGGACTGGTAAATTTCCAACAGCAAGAGCGTGTCACGCCAAGAATTTCCTTTATTTGCACAGGCATCTTTGCAAGTGACCTGGATCCGCTCGACCTTTTTATCTTTATCACCGCTTGGCTGTATCTCGGGCAAAGTTAGTTCTGGCATGTAAGCTGGCATCAGCATTTCAAATTCATTGAGAATTTCGACCGGTATACCGAGATAATTGGCAAACTCTGCCCGTTGTTTATTCATGATCTGTTGGAGCTGAGCTTCGGTAGCGACCCCATCTGTGACATCGCTCAGCAAGGGAATTGCAGGCTGAAAATTATCGAACACCAAACGCATGTAATTATCTAAGGCGGATTTAAATACCTCGACACTGATCCCCAGTCGATATGCATCAGTCTGCCAGCGAGCTTGCATAGCATGACCTGGTTCCGCAGGAACCAATTGCTGACCGAGCGTTGAGTTTGCGTTGGCAAATGCTGTCAGTGGCAAGGCCACAGCTAAAATAGATAAGGTAAGTGAGCACAACATCTGTTTCTTCATCGAGTCTTTCCTTCATTCGGGTTTTAATCAAAGCGCTTTATGCCATTGCAAATAACAGCGAAAAGCGCATTCAAAATTATCTTTGTGGAATACTCGGGCAAGTTTTTTGTTGTGATAAATATGTGATTTTTTTGTTTTTAAAGTAGTTGGTTGTTGTCCCGAGCCAAGCCTCAGCTGCGACCTTGGTGATTTTCGGCAAGATTCAGTGCTGGCTCCACTGATCGAAGCGTCCGGTTGTGGGCGTCTCTCTGCTATCATCGGCCATATGAACCCGACCAGAACGCTGACATGCTTCGTATTCTGCACACCTCCGATTGGCATTTAGGCCAGTTTTTTATCGGCAAAAGTCGTGAGGCCGAGCATCGCGCCTTTTTCCGCTGGCTGTGTGACAGCATCCAAGCGCGGCAAATTGATGTGTTGCTGGTGGCCGGTGATATTTTTGATACCACCACCCCGCCTAGTTATGCCCGCGAGTTATATCATCAGCTGATCGTCGATTTGCAGCCGCTTGGTGTACAGCTGGTGGTGCTTGGCGGCAATCACGATTCGGTCGCCGTTTTAAAAGAAAGTGCTGAATTGCTGCGTTGTCTCAACACCTATGTGATCCCCGGTTATCAGAGCGATCAGTCGCAGCATCTGCTGGTATTAAAAAAACGCGATGGCAAGCCAGGCGCTGTGTTGGCGGCAGTGCCTTTTCTGCGGCCGCGGGATCTGTCGCAGCGAGATGATTTTCCGCAGCAGCGCCGGTGTCGAAGCCGCAGAGAAACAGCTGCAATTACAACAACAAATCAGCGTGGTGTATCAGGAGCTGTATCAGGCGGCGCAAACACTTGCCACTGAGTTATCGCCCGATGCGCCATTGCCGCTGCTCGCCACGGGGCATTTGACCACGGTTGGTGCCAGCAGCACTGAGTCGGTGCGCGAGATTTATATCGGCACACTGGATGCGTTTCCGGCCAGTGGTTTTCCGCCTTTTGCCTATGTGGCGCTGGGTCATATTCATCAGGCGCAAAAAGTCGGTGGTACTGACCATATCCGTTACAGCGGTGCGCCGCTGGCGCTTAGTTTTGACGAAGCACGTCAGCAGAAATTTTGCCTGGAAGTCACGCTGGACGCCACCGATGTCAGCGTTGAAGCGCTGCCGTTACCCTGTTTTCAGCCGCTGTTGTCGCTGAAATCGGATCTGACCAGCCTGCCGGCGTTATTAGCGCCGGCATTGCAGAGCGTAACCGACGGCCAGCGCTTGTGGCTGGAGCTGGTGCTAACTGGCGACAGTGCGTTGTTATCGGACGTGCAGTTACAGCTGGAGCAATTGCTGGCACCGTTACCGGTTGATTTATTGCGCTTACGCCGGCAGCGGCCGGTTGATGCAGCCACTATCGCCGGCAGTGGCCTGAGCCTGCAGGAGCTGACGCCGGCTGATGTGTTTGCCGCCCGGTTGGTACAGGAACAGATCACTGCCGAATTGCAAACGCGGCTGCAGCAGCTGCATCAGGAAGCACTGGAACTGTTAGCGCAGGCCGACGCGGTGGGTAGTACAACTGGAGAGTCGGTCTGATGCGCATCCTGTCAGTCCGTTTACAAAACCTGAATTCGCTGCGTGGCGAGTGGCACATCGATTTTCGTGATCCGGCTTTTGCGCAAAGCAATCTGTTTGCCATCACAGGCCCGACCGGCGCCGGCAAAAGTACGCTGCTCGATGCCATTTGCCTGGCACTGTATCATCAGACGCCGCGTTTAAAAGTGCTGAGCCAGACCAGCAATGAGCTGATGAGCCGCCACACCGCAGAATGTATGGCTGAAGTGGAATTTTCCGTGCATAACCAGCAGTATCGCGCGTTCTGGAGTCAGCGTCGTTCGCGTGGTGCCATCGACGGGAATCTGCAGGCAGCGAAAGTGGAGCTGGCCCGTGCCGACGGCGAGATCCTGACGGATAAATCCAATGAAAAACTCAAATTAACCGAACAGCTGACCGGCCTGGATTTCGCCCGGTTTACCCGCTCGATGTTGCTGTCGCAGGGGAATTTTGCCGCGTTTTTAAATGCCAGTGCCAATGATCGCGCTGAACTGTTAGAAGAGCTGACCGGCACGGAGATTTATGGCCAGTTGTCGGTGCAGGTGTTTGAGCAATGCCGTACGCTGAAACAGCAACAGGAGATTTTACAGGCGCAACTGCAGGGCATCGCGTTGTTATCTGCTGAGCAGCTGGCCGCGCTGGAAGCACAGCAACAACAACTGCAGACCGACAGCCAGCACAGCGCTCAGCGGCTGGAGGCGCTGCGTCAGGCGCAGCAGTGGCAGCAACAGCTGGCACAAAGTCAGGCGTTGCAACACAGCGCTGCGGCGCAGCTGGCTGCCGCAGACGCGCAGGCGGAAGCCGGCAAAGTGGGCCTGGCCAAGCTGGAACTGCATCAACAGGTGGTGCAACTGCGACCCGGCTATCAGCAGTTATTGCAGCTGCGCGAGCAACGCACGCAGGCGGAACAGGAACTGGCTGGCAGCAGCAGTGCGTTAGCGCAGTTGTATCCGTTATTTGCGGCCGGGCGGGCATTGGGGCTGGCCGACAGTGAGCAGCAAAACCAGAGCCTGCAACAACAACTGCAGCACAGCGATGCTGAGTTACAGCAACTGACCTTACAACTAAGCCAACAACCGGATCCAACGGTATTGGCGGCACAGCTGGCGCAGCAACAGGCCGCATTCGACAGCTGGCAGCAGCAACATCAACAACTTGAAACGCTGCGACAGCAACAACCGGCGCTGGAACAGCAGCTGCAGGCCTGTGTGACATTGGCCGAGCAGCACAAAACGGAACTACCTGTTTTAGAGACACGGCTGGTCAGTGCCCAACAGCAGGCGCAGCAGCTGGCCGCTGAGCTTAAGCGGCTGGATCCGCAGCACTTGCAGCAACAGCTTTATCAGCTGCATCCGCAATTGCAGCAACTGCAAACGGCCGCCCAGCAGGCCGCGCAGGGTTGGCAACTCCGGCAGCAGCTTGAGATCTGCCAAACCGAACAAGCGGATCTGCAGCAGCTTCGCAGTCAAAAACGTTTGCAGTACAAAGAGTTACAGGCCAGTCTCAGCGACAAAGAAACTATTCTGGCGCAGCAGCAACTGATTAAAGAACTGAGCGAATACCGGCAGGCGTTAAAAGCCGGTGAAGCCTGCCCGCTGTGTGGCAGTGCTGATCATCCGGCGGTCACGCATTATCAACAGGTTGAGCCCTCAGCGCAGCAGCAGCAGGTGTTGGTATTGCGCCAGCAACTGGAACAACTCAGTAACGAAGGCGCAGCGCTGACGGCGCGGCTGGACGCGTTGCAACATCAGCAGCAACAAATGCAACAACAGTTGAACCAGCTGCAGGCAACGCTGAGCGACGCCCAGCAACAATGGTTTGCCCAGGGCCAAAGTTCGTTGTTCGATGACGCGGTGACGCAGTTACAACAACAGATCCAGGTGTTGCAGCAGCAGGCCAGCAGCGCGCAACAGCTGCAAGCGCAACAGCTTGCACAGCAAACGGCAGTGCAACAGGCGCAGCAACAGTTGCAGCAGTTACAAGGCGCACTGGAGTTACAACGCCAGCAGTACCGGCAGTTGCAACAGCAACAACAACAGCTGACAGCACAGATCGAACAATTGCAGCGCAGTCAGCAAACGCTGTTGCAGCAACTGGCAGGCGCGCTGGGCTGTGCTGGCGAAGAGACCTTGCTGCAACAGGCGTTGCAACAAGGCGCCGCGCAACTGCAGTGGATCCGGCAGCTGCAACAGCAGCAGCAGCGGGCTCAGCAGCAGCATCAGCAGATCCAGCAACAGCTGCAACAGGCGACACAACAACTGACGGCCTGGCAACAATTCCAGAGTGTGCGCCTGCCAGAGCTGCCGTACAGCAGCGAGCCACCGCAGCCACAAAGCCTGCAGTTATGTCAGCAGCAGGCCCAGCAGATCGAGCGGCTGCAAACCAGTGCCACCCTGCAACAACAACAGCTCACTAAATGGCAGCAACAAAGCGCGCAGTTGCAACAGGACTGGTTACAGCAGGCGCAACAGGCTGGTGTTGCCAGCGAAATGGCGTATTTGATGGCACAACTCAGCGATGCACAAAAAGCCGAACTGGAAACGCAACAACAGCAGATCCAGCAGGCGCGCACTGAAGCCAGCGCATTATTGCACCAAGCGCAGCAGCAGGAACAACAGCTGCATGCAGCGCAGCCGGCCGCTGCGGAGAACGCAGATCTGGCGGGGCTGATTAGCACTGCAGCTGAAGCGCAGCAACAGCAGTTACAGCAACTCGGGGAACTGAATCAGCAACTGAAGCAACAGCAGGAACTGGCTCAGCAACAGGCCGGGCTCTATCAACAAATTCAGGCGCAGCAGGCGTTGTATCAGGACTGGCAACAACTGAACAGCCTGATTGGCTCGGCCGACGGCGCCAAATACCGCCGGTTTGCTCAAGGGCTGACACTGGCGCAACTGGTGTTGTTGGCCAACCGGCAGCTGCAACAACTGCACAGCCGGTATCAGCTGGCACGTAAAGCCGACAGCGAACTGGAATTACAGGTACTGGACAGCTGGCAGGCTGACAGCGCGCGCGATACCAAAACCTTGTCCGGTGGTGAAAGTTTTCTGGTCAGTCTGGCGCTGGCGCTGGCGCTGTCCGAACTGGTTAGTCATAAAACCCGGCTGGAGTCGTTATTCCTTGATGAAGGCTTTGGCACGCTCGACCCCGACACGCTGGAAAGTGCGCTGGCGGCGCTGGATCAGCTGCAATCGGGCGGCAAGATGATCGGCATTATCAGTCATGTCGAAGCGCTGAAGGAACGTATTCCGGTGCAAATTAAAGTGCATAAACAAGCAGGATCTGGCTGGAGCCGGATTGAATTGCCGCAGGTCTGGTAAGTACCAGATCTGCGTGGGTATAAGGTGTTTTAGTCTTTAAACCGACTCTGGTAGCGTAACCGCCAGATCAACAGGCCACACAGGCACAGGATAAAGGCTGACGGGTACAAAAATTCGTTGCTAAAACGGAAAAAAAGAAAAGTACCGACGCCGAAATAGACAAAGGGCTGCAGCTCATACAACCAGAATGGCATATGCCACAGGCCATCTCCGCCGGATTTGTGATTGAGCCGGCGTCGTTCGGCCCGCATGATCCAGACCAGCGCGCCGGCATTGATCAACAACACACCGGCCCAGGCCCCAATTGGGTGCGGCAACAAGGCAAAACAGGCCACGCCGGCCGCCAGGTACAAGTAGGGCAAACTTTCATAAAGCTGTGACGGCAACATCTGAATACCTCAGGCGACAGCGGGAAACTTTCAGTCTTGTACTGCAATCTGCCATAAAAGTAAAATCTGTTAACAAATAAATCTTATTTGCAACTTGCGAAAATACGATGGCGAGCATTATCAGAATTTTTGTCTGTAGCGTTTTCGTCGCAGCAAATTGATGTTGGTTGAAGCCGGCGCCCGACACCTGCTGCCGTTTGAGCTACGCCTGAATGCCGGGCTACCGGCACCCTCTTGCCGCATCATACTGTCGATAAAGTCTGGTTATGTGCCGAGGCCGATATTGCGATGGCGCTCGATCCGTCGGATAACGATTTATTGCCTATTGATGCTTCGCCATTGGTACTCTAATGCAACAGTCCCATGCTGAAACTGCAGTATCAGCTACAGAAAGGTGATGTGGAAAAAGGCTCTCAGCAAGTGCCGTGAAAATGCAGCCAAAGCGGCTGTTATCAGGAATTTTAGTTTCGACCGCGGTGGTGGCTGTCCGGGATTAAGTCCGCGGGATTAACGCGGTGGTGGCTGTCCGGGATTAAGTCCACGGGATTAAGTCCAAAAGAGGATTGAGTGGCTGTCCGGGATTAAGTCCCGGGTTTAACTAGGGATTAAATATGTCGAACTCTCGTTTATTCCGGATGGCACCAACTTCTTATTACTGGTCGAAGTTGACCGTAGTTTCCGCGGTGAGAGCTACCGCATGGTGCGTTTAGTGCCGCACGCCAGCGTCGCGCAAGTGCAACAGGCGCAGTGCAATCCTCTCGGTTCAACCCCCGGCTTCAGGTCTGATAGCCAGACTCCACCGGCCGGTGACGTGCGTGCTGCAGCCAATCCCCGATCCGCCCTCTTGCACAGTACCGTTTTCATCGGTACAACTAACCATATTCGCTGATTGTTGCGCTGTGCTTGTGGGAGTTCCGGACAGATGCGTGTATCGCTGCTGTTTTTCTTAGTCTTGCCGGCGTGGTGGCTGCCAGTCGGATATGCCGCTGCCGCAGAATTTGTGCTGACACCGCTGTTGTGTGTGCAGCAGAAAAGCCACAGCTGCGCCGTCACGCTTAAAGTGCGCTGGCAACAGGCCAGCCCGTCCTGCCTGTATTTATTGGATCAACCCGACACACCGTTGTTATGTGGGCCGGCATTGTTTTCACAGGAATTGCCGCTACAACTGCATAAAAACAGTCAGTTTGTGCTGCGTCCTGTCAACAGCCCCACGGTGTTGGCACAACGTCAGGTCAAAGTGCTGACAATTGATTTAAACGCCGGTGATCAGTTACTCAAACGCAGCCGGTGGGGCATGTGATGGGCGCGCAACATATCTTGCTGGTGGAAGATGATCAGGAGCTAGCCAGACTGGTGGCGGATTATCTGCACAGCGAAGCCTACACAGTGGTCAGTTGCAGCAATACGTTAAAAGCAAAAAAACTGCTGGCCAGTCAAGGCTTTGACCTGATCATTTGCGACGTGATGTTGCCGGGCAGTAGTGGCTTTGAGCTGGTTCAACAAATCCGCAGCCAGTTCAAAGGGCCAATTTTGTTTATGACGGCGCAAACTACCGTAGCTTCGCAGTTGCAAGGCCTGGAGCTGGGCGCGCAGGATTATCTGCTTAAACCGATCGATCCCCGTGTGCTGCTGGCCAAGATCCGCGTGTTTCTGCCGCTGCCACAACAAAACATGGTGGTCAATCCGCTGCTGCAGCACGCCAATTTGCGTATCGACAAGCTGGCGGGCCAGGTGGTGCTGGCCGGCGAAATCTTAAGCCTGACCAACGCCGAACTGCAGCTGCTGATAAGCCTAGTGGAGCATTTTCCGCTGGCTGTGTGCCGTGAGCGGCTGTTTCGCGAACAGCTGAACCGTGAATATGATGGCGCCGATCGCACTATTGATGGCCGCGCGTCGCGGCTGCGGAAAAAGTTGCAACAAGTCGACCCGCGCTGGAATATCCGCAATGTCTGGGGGCAGGGCTACAGTATCAGCTGTGCCACCGATGCCGGAGAGCTGTCATGAGCGCCACATTATTACGCTTTTACCTCGGTGTCGTGCTGGTCGTGTTACTGCTGTTTTTCAGCCTGAATCAGTTGTACAGCTGGGTGTATCAACGCGACGACATGACCGTTGCCGCCCAGACCATGTTGCATAACGTCTATCATCACAGTCAGGCCGAACATCAGCTGCATTGCCGGTTAAGTCTGGACGACGACTGCGCCGGCAGCTTGTATGTGCTGATCCCAAAAGAGCTGTGGCAACCGCAACCCGGTGTCAGTTACGCCATTGAAGTGCTGCGTGATGGCGAAGGCAAGGCGTCATTGTGCGCCGAAATGGCCAATGGCGACCTGATGTGTTTAAGTCAGCTTAATATGCCGCAAGGTGCTGATTTTAGTATCGATTTGGTGCACGTGTTTCTGGTATTGCTGCTGTTGGCGCTGTTCTGGTTTAGCCGGAATGTGTTTAAAGACGTCGAAACGCTGCGCGTTAGCGCGCTGCAGGAAATCAAACTGGGTCACCTGCCGGATTTCCGTTTAAGTAAACAATCCTATCTGCAGCCACTGGCGCGATCGCTGACCCGGATGAACCAGACCATTGCCAACCTGAATCTGCTGCAACGGGAAATGGCCGATACGGTGTGTCATGACATCAAAACTCCGCTGGCGCGGCTGCGTTTTATCATGCTGGGGCTGGAGCGGCAGATGAATGATGGTCAGTACGCGCAGGTGCAACGCAATCTGCAGGAAATTGAAGACAATATTTATGATTATCTGCGGCTCGCGCAGCAGGATTTTCGCGCCGATTTAGAGCTCAGCCAAGTGGAGCTGGCGGTATTACTGGCGGAACTGCTGGATAAATTCCGCGCCAACACTGAGCACCAGCTGGTACTCAAAGGTGACATCCGGCTGACGATCCAGGCCGATCGCAAGCTGTTAAGCCGGGCATTGTCGAATTTACTCAGTAATGCGCTGCGTTATTGTCAGCAGCAGGTGTGGGTGGAACTGCGCCTTGTTGGCGCTGATTGTCTGATCGAGATCAGTGACGATGGTGGTGGCTGGCATCGCGGTGCGCCGCAGGATGACTTGGTGTCCCATCATGGTATTGGTCTTGCCATCGTACGCCGCGTCGCGCATCAGCACGGCGGTGAACTGCTGCAACTGGAACGGCCGGGCGGCGGCGCCATCGCCCGGCTGCAATTGCCGGTAGGCTCTGCTGAGCCTGGCGCTGGTACGGTCAGTGCGGTTGCGACATAATAGCGCTGGTTTTCACTCAGTCGGCTTTGCATCCGGGTATGCAGCGGCAGGAGCACAGGTTGTTCAGGATCCATTTGCGCCAGTTTGCGTTGCTTTGCCTGCTGTTGTGCGGTCTGAGTGCCCGTGTCTGCGACGCTGCTGAATCATTGCCTGCAGCACAGCACAAAGCTCTGTCTGTGCGATACAGCGGTCAGCAGCGCCAGGATTATTACACCGAGTTATTGCAGCTGGCCTTGCGCTATCCCAGCGGCCAGGCTTTTCAGCTGCAGGCATCGGGCCTCGATATTCCGAAACAACGCGCTTTTGATTTGATGAATGCCCATGAAGGCATTGATGTGTTATTTGGCAGTGTTAGTCATGAGCGGCTGGCGCGTTATCGTGGCGTGCCTTTTCCGATCCTGCGTGGCTATAACGGCTGGCGCGTCGCGCTGATCAACCGCAACACGCCCGACATGCTTCGTGGTATTCATAGCAAAACGCATTTAAGCCGACTCAGCGCTGGCCAGTTCCTGACCTGGAGCGACACACAAATTCTGCGGCACAACGGCCTGAAAGTGGACACCAGCAGTGACGGTAACGGCTTGTACGGCATGCTGCTACGGGGGCGAATTGACTATTTCCCGCTGTCCGTGCTGGAAATAGAGCACGAACTGCGCAACCACCCGACCCCGGCGCTGATGATTGATCCGCACTTGCTGCTGGTCTACCCGACCGCCACCTGGTTTTACGTCGCCAAAGACAACACCGCGCTGGCAGAAGCATTGCTGCACGGCCTGCAACAAGCTGAACAGGACGGTAGTTTCGACCAGCTGTTCCAACGTTATTTCGGCGCCACGTTACAGCGGCTACAGCTGGAAAAACGCACCCGCATTATGCTGGAAAATCCTTTGCTACCGCCGGACGTGAAGGTTAAATAACCGGCTGCATACCAACACGCGGATGCTGGAATTGTGCGAGCTTGATGGTCTGCAGGGGGAAATATCGGACATCCATAGATCACCGCGGGGGGGAAATATCGGGAAATATCGGACATCCATAGATCACCGCACCACATGGCACGGGAAATATCGGACATCCATAGATCACCGCACAGCGCGGAAATATCGGACATCCACAAATCAGTAGGAACGGAAATATAGGCCCTCCACAAATCATCACGCGACCTTGACATTAACTTTTTTGCAACCAAATTTAAAGCTGACGGATTTGTGATAGTCAGGACGACATCATGCCTAAACCACGTAAGTTGCAAATCGCACTGAGCGAAACCCCTTATTACCACCTGATAAGCCGCTGTGTCCGACGAGCATTTTTATGCGGCAAGACAGAGACTTATAACTTTGAACACAGACGCGATTGGATTTTGGAAAGATTGCACCAACTCACCCAGATGTTCGCGATTGATATCGCTGCTTTTGCGTTGATGTCGAATCACTATCATTTAGTCGTTCGGGTTGATGTTACAAGAGCCGCCCTCTGGAGCTATCAGGACATCTCAGACCGCTGGCAAATTTTATTCCGGCTGCCCGTTCTGGTCGAACGCTTTCTGAGTGGGGATTCAAGCGGTGAGGCTGAAAATCAAGTCGTTGAAACTATTCTGGAAACATGGCGTTCAAGGCTTTGCGATATCAGCTGGTTTATGCGCTGTCTGAATGAACACATCGCCAGACAGGCGAATGCGGAAGACCACTGTACCGGCCGTTTTTGGGAGGGGAGGTTTAAATCCCAGGCGCTATTGGATGAAAAAGCCGTGCTCAGTGCGATGGCCTATGTCGATTTGAACCCGGTCCGTGCACAGACGGCCACGACGTCGGAGACGTCCGACTATACCAGTATTCAGCAGCGGCTTGGTAAAGCACTGCATTGCGCTTTTCTCAGCGAATTGCTGCCATTTGCCGGCGACAATCATCAAGACAATGCCATACAGCATATACCATATCATTTCGTTGATTACATTGAACTTGTAGACTGGACAGGACGGCAAATACGGCCAGATAAACGCGGCGCTATCGATGCTGCAACCCCCACCATCCTGGTTCGTCTTGGCATTCCCCTCCATTGCTGGCTACAAAACTGCCAACAACTGGAGATAGAGTTTCATCAAGTGATTGGTCCCATCAGTGCCATAAAACAGTTTTGCCGGGCACTCCGTCTGCATTGGTTACAAGGTCAAACCGCCTGCCGACGAAGTTTTGGCTGAATTGCGGCCTTTCAATATAATGGTTTAAGCACAATTTTCAACGAAAAGCGCAGACGGCTGACCACTTGCTGGCATTGCCGTGTTTCGGTGCGGTTTTGAAATCAAATCGGCGTCACAGAAACCCTGCTTAAGTCAGCATTTTTCGTGGCCACCAAAGGTGTCTATTCCTTTGCTTTGGGCTTTTAAGCGCATTTGTCCAAGTGTGGCGGTCCTAATTTGGTGGCTCCAGTCAAGACGGGCGTCTCGCAAAGTGTGGATGTCTTAATTTGGTGTTAATTTGTTGGCTTGGCCAAAGTGTGGCTGTCCTCAGGCACAATGCAAAAGTGTGGCTGTCCTCAGGCGCACGTCAGGCGCATTTCGTGGTGGCTTGGCCAAAGTGTGGCTGTCCTCAGGCACATGTTGTCAAGACGGGCGTCTCGCAAAGTGTGGCTGTCAGCAGGTGCACGTATCCCTGCCCTCAGGCGCACGCACAGATGACAAATGTCACGCCTATTCGCTGACAAGCTGCATTGTTGCCATGGTCGGTGCTGAGTTAAGCTGCTGTCAATGTTAAGACGAAGCCACAATCCCAGGAGGCAACGATGTCGGTGCAATTGGATGGCAAGTGGAGCTGGGTGTATCTGGTGAACCTGGTGTTTTATCTGGTGCCGCTATTTTATTTACCAATGGCGCCCTGGCAGATTGCAGTGGCCGTCGGGGTACTGGCAGTGTTTGTCTGGTGTTATTTCTGGGCGTACCGGGTGCCGACCCGGCAGATGCATTGGCCGGTACTGGCGATGCTGACATTGGCGGTCGGGGTGACACCGCTAAATCCCGGCAGTATTTCGTTATTTGCTTACATCGGCTTTTTCCTCGGTTTTGCCTGGCCGTTGCGTCAGGCGATTGCTGCTGTGACTGCGGTGCTGCTGATCATGGTGGCACTGAATAGCTGGCAGGGCTTTAAAGGGCCGTATTTTTTGCTCTATGGCGGTTTATTACTGGTGGCGGTCGCCAGTTTTGGCTTGTTGGAGCGACAACGCCAAATTCGTTTACGCCAGCAGCAGCGTAGTCAGGAAGAGATCACGCAGCTGGCGCAAATGGTTGAACGTGAGCGGATCGCCCGCGATTTACATGACATTATGGGCCACAGTTTGTCCAGTATTGTGCTCAAAGCTGATCTGGCGAAGGCATTGCTCAAAGCCGGTAAAGCCGACGATGCCGCACAGCACCTGACTGAACTGGCGCAGGTGGCGCGCGATTCACTGTCGCAGGTGCGCCAGACCGTTTCCGGTTATAAACATAAAGGCTTGCTGGCCGAAGTCAGCAATCTGGCGCAGCGCCTGCGTGAACATGGTTTTGCTGTGACACTGGACGGCGAAGTACCGAAACTGGCGGCGCGGGAAGAGTCGGCGCTGATCCTCGTGCTGACCGAGCTGGTCACTAATATCCTGCGCCACAGCAAAGGCGATAGTTGCCGCATCAGTTTTCGCGAACAGGATGGCGGCTGGCTGATGGAAGTGGCCGACAATGGCGAAGTGAAAAGTTTTGGTTTTGGCAATGGCCTGACTGGTGTCACCGAACGGCTGAATGCTTTGCAGGCAAAACTGGATTATCAACTGGACGCCGGCTGCAAGTTACAGATTTGGCTGCCAAAAGGAACTGAACATGCGAATTTTACTGGCTGAAGATCAGGCAATGGTGCGCGGTGCGCTGGCGTCGTTATTGCGTTTGTCGAGTAGCCACGAACTAGTGGAAGCCGCCGACGGCGACAGTGCGCTTAAATTACTGAAAACGGAACATTTTGATGTGCTGCTGACCGACATCGAAATGCCGGGCCGCAGTGGTCTGGAACTGGCCGCCTGGTTGCAGCAGCAACAAAGTAAAATCAAAGTGATAGTGATCACTACTTTTGGCCGCAGCGGCTATGTGCGCCGGGCGTTGGATTGTGGTGTCAGTGGTTTTTTACTAAAAGACGCACCGGTTGACGATTTGCTCGCAGCCATCGACAAAGTGCTGGCCGGCAAACGGGTGATTGACAGTGAACTGGCGCTGCTGGCGCTGGGCGAGCAGGATCCGCTCAGTGACAAGGAACGCCGCGCGCTGCGTCTGGCCGGCGAAGGTAAATCTACCGCCGAAATTGCCACGCTGTTATTTATCGCCGAGGGCACGGTGCGCAATTATTTGTCCGAAGCGATGGCCAAGCTCAACGCGGTGAACCGGATCGAAGCGGCGCGAATTGCGCAGCAAAAAGGCTGGCTCTGAGATTTCCAAGGGCCTGACAACGTGTTAACTTCAGGTTAAATTCAGCGCGAGGGGCGCGTTATGCTGTTGTCATCGATTTCTGTTGTTGCTGCCAGTCTGTTCAGCGGTCTGGCCGTCAGTCCTCATCAGTCAGTGTCACAGCTGGCTTATTTACAGCAACTCAGCCATGACAATGCCATGCAGGTGCGGTTTGCCAGCCCGGAGCAGGCGCGGCTCGCTGCGATCAGTTTGCATGACGCTTTGCTTGCCGGTCGCTGGCAGGACAGCACGCTGATCCTGCAACTGGATGCACAGGCACAAGCCCGGCTGGCACCGCACGCGGTGTCGATCACGCCGGCATATGTCTGGCAGCAACAACAAAGTGCCATCCAGCCGCAGGCCTTACCGGACGGCGCCAATACAATCCCTGGGTTTAGCTGTTATGCCACCGTGGAGGAAACCTACAGCCAGGCTGAACAGCTGGTGCGGGATTATCCCGATTATGCCAGCTGGCAGAAAATTGGCAGCGGCTGGGCGCAAACAAAAACCGCCAACGGCTACGACCTGTATGTACTGAAGATCAGTAACCGCAAAGCCGGCCCGGTCAACAAAGCCAAATTGTTGATCAACAGCGCCATTCATGCCCGCGAATATGCCACGGCGGCGCTGACACTGGCCTTTGCCAAAGATTTGCTCAGCAAAGCCGGCAGCGATGCCGATGTGGACTGGATGCTGCAGCACAATGAAATCCATCTGGTACTGCAGACCAACCCGGAAGGCCGCAAAATTGCTGAAACCGGCGTGTCCTGGCGCAAAAATATCAATGACACGTCCTGTAACAGCAGCACCTTTGGTGTTGATCTGAACCGGAACTTCAGCTTTGGCTGGTTCAGTATTCCCAACGGCAGCAGCGCCAACAGCTGTGATTTGACCTATCGCGGCACAAAAGCCGGTTCCGAGCCGGAAGTACAGGCGCTGGAGGCTTATGCCCGCAGCCAGTATCCGGATAAACGCGGGCCGGCGCGCACCGATGCTGCCCCGGCGGACACGGCCGGTATTCATCTCGACATCCATAGTTTCAGTGAACTGGTATTGTGGCCCTGGGGCGACACTGAAACACCAGCACCCAACGGCACGGCGTTAAAAGCGCTTGGCCACCGGCTGGCCTGGTTTAACGGGTATGTGCCGACCCAGTCGATTGGCCTGTACCCAACCGATGGCACCAGTGATGGCGTCAGTTATGGTGAGCTGGGCGTGGCCGCGATCACCTTTGAGATTGGCACGGCGTTTTTTGAAAGCTGCGCCAATTACGAAGCAAATGTGTTGCCAGACAATCTGCGTGCCTTGTATTACGCACTGCGGGTCAACACTGCCCCTTATCTGCTGCCGGCTGGGCCGGACCTGACGCAGCTGAGCCTGAATACCACTGCGGGTAATATCCCGCGTAATCAGTTGCTGCAGCTCAAGGCGGTGGCCCGTGACAATCAATCCAGCGGTTTTAGTGGCGGCGTGACCAGTCAGCCGATCAGCCGGGTCGAGATGACGTTGGATCAATGGCCGGAGCTGGCCGGGGCCAATACTGTCGCGATTGATGCTGCCGATGGCAAATACGACAGCGCCAGTGAAAACATTAACCATTTGCTGGACGTAACCAACCTCAGTGAAGGCCGGCATACGCTGTACCTGCGCGCCAAAGACAGCGCCGGCAATGCGGGGCCTGTGTATGCGCAGTATTTTACTGTGACCGCACCGGTGGAACTGGTGTTACCTGAGCCGGATTTCAGCGTGGAATGCCAGTTCCTGCGCTGCCAGTTCCGCAACACGACGCTGCGGGATGCCGCAGTGCCACTGCAATTCAGCTGGTTGTTCAGTCCAACGGCCAGCAGCAACGAGACTAATCCGGTGTTTACTTTCCCGGCCCCTGGCAGTTATACACCGACACTGACAGTACAAGCCGATGTATCAGCTGCGCCACCGGCAAAGTCAGCCAGTAAAACCCTGCAGGTCTTTGCCGAACCGTTATTGGAACTGAGTCATAGCTGTCAGGCGCTGAGTTGTAGCCTGAATGCGACAGCCAGCAGCGCCAACGGCGCGATCAGCAGTGTGCAATGGACGGTGAATAACCAGACGCTCAGCGGCAACAGTGTCAGCGTGACATTCAGCGCAGCCGGCACTTATCCGGTGGTGGCGCTGGCGACCGACAGTGCCGGGCAGAAAGTGCAGAAAACGCTGAGTATCAGTGTCACAGCACCTGTCGTCGTCACGCCGGCAGAACCGCAGGCCAGTCAATCCTCCGGCGGTAGTTTCGGCCTGAGCTTGCTGGGCTTTTTGGCTTGGTGCGGCTGGCAACGCCGGCGCTGAGCCTGCGCGGTTCAGAAAAAACAGCGCAGCGGCGCCAGTAGCCCCATCTGCTCTACGACACTAAATGGATATTTTGTTTGCTCTGTTGTTGTTCCAGTAAGGCCTGAAACTTATCGGCCGGGATCGGCGGGCTGCAGAAATACCCCTGATACTGATCACAGCGTTGTTGCTTGAGGAATTCCAGCTGCTGCGCGGTTTCTACGCCTTCCGCCAGTACTTTAAAGCCGAGTGAATGGGCGATGCCGATGATGGCGGTGGCGATTGCCATATCGTCTTTGCTATGCGGAATATCGTCGATAAACTTCTTATCGATTTTCAGCACATCGAGCGGGAAACGTTTTAAATAGGCCAGCGACGAATAACCAGTGCCAAAGTCGTCGATCGCCAGCCGGATCCCAAGGCCACGCAGCTCGTCCAGTACCTGCACCACCGTTTCCTGATTCTCCATTAAAGCACTTTCGGTCAGTTCCAGTTCCAGACAACGCGGTGGGAATCCGGTTTCATTCAACACTTGTGTGACTTGTTTACGCATATCAAAACGCTTGAACTGGGTGGGCGACACGTTGACGGCCAAGGTCAATTTCGGCAGACCGGCTTCCAGCCATTGCTGGCCTTGCCGGCAAGTCTCAGTCAGTACAAACTCACCGATCTCATTGATTAGCCCGCAGGCTTCTGCGATTGGAATAAAACGCATCGGGGAAATCATGCCTTGTTCCGGATCAAACCAGCGCACCAGAGCTTCAGCGCCCATGATCCGGCCACTGAGAATATCAACCTGTGGCTGGTAAAATACGCGTAAATGGCCAGCTTTAATCGCTTTACGCAGCTGTGCTTCTACGGTCAGCCGATCACGCGCCGCCAGTGTGTAAGCATCTGAATAGAAAGTAAAAGTATTCCGCCCTGCCGCTTTGGCCTTATACAGCGCTGCATCAGCGCCCTGTAATAATACTGTGGTGTTATCACCATGATCCGGGAACACTGCGATGCCGATGCTGGCACCAAGGGTGATTTCTACCTCGTCGCTCAGGTTCCACGGCGCGCCCATATGCTGGATCAGTTTATTGGCAACCACCGCCGCATCTTCTGCCTGCAGCAATGACGGCAATAGAATGGCAAATTCATCGCCACCCAGCCGGGCCACCACATCGAGATCCCGCACTTTCTGTTTCAGCCGGCTGGCAACCTGCAACAGCAATTCGTCGCCATACCGATGGCCATATGAATCGTTGACGTCTTTAAAGTGGTCCAGATCCAGCACCAGCACTGCACAAAACAGCTGATCCCGTCGCGCTGTTTTCAGCGCCTGTTCGACCATCTGCAGGAATAGCTGCCGGTTGGGTAAATGCGTCAGCTCATCATGTTCGCTGAGGAACATCATTTCCGCTTCAGTAGCGCGGATCTCAGATAAGTCAGTGAAGACTGCGGCATAATGGCTGATTTGCTGTGTTTCATTAAACACTGCACTGATACTGAGCTGCACCGGCAACACGCTGCCGTCTTTGTGTCTGTTAAAGACTTCGCCTTGCCAATAGTTTTGCTCGCGCAGTTGTTGCCACATCTGCTGATAAAACTCGTCGCTGTGTTGCCCTGAGCGCAAAATGGCCGGTCTTTGGCCTACCAGTTCAGTGTCGCTATAGCCAAATAACCTGACCAACGCCGGGTTTACCGAGATAATTACTTCATTGATATCGGTGATCAGAATGCCTTCGCGGCTGCTGTTAAACACCGCATCAGCCAGGCGTAAGTTGGCTTCCTGCTGTTTCCGTACCGATAAGTCGATGTCCATACAGAAGATTTGTGAAGGCCGGCCCGGCAGCTGCACTACGGCATGGCCAGAAAACACCTGTACCGGTTCGCCGCCTTTACGCTGCAGCATCAGCTCACCGGCGGGCAATGGCACACCGGATTCTGCCATCGCACTGACCGCCGCGCTGACATCCTGCCGCATTGGCGCCGGGATAATCAGATCCAGTAAACTTTTGCCCAGTGCTTCTTCTTTGCTGTAGCCGTATAACACTTCACTGGCTTTGTTCCAGTAAAAGGTGGTGCCATCGGCCTCATAGCCTTGCACCGAGATCTCCGGTGTATTATCCAGCAGAGTACGGAAGCGTAATTCGCTTTCAATCCAGTGTTGCTCGGCCTGCTTTTGCATCGTGATATCTTCAAGCTCAAGCAACACATGGCTGACCTGGTCTTTGCGATCGACGATGGCATACAACGAACTTTCCAGCCAGAGCGAAGTATTGTCCGGCAACAGACGTTGATCTTGCCGGCTGATTTTTTGATGGCTGGCTTTTAACTGCGGCAACACAGTGGCGAACCAGGCTTGCTGGTCGTCTGGCAGAATGTCTTTGAGTGGTGGCAACTCGTCAAGTAACGCGGCAGGGATACTGCTCAGTTTCATAAAGCGTTGATTAAAATACTGAATATCGCCATTTATCCCGCAGATCACCACCCCTACCGGGCTTTGTTCAATCGCTTTGGAAAACAGCTCAAGCCGGGCTTTGGCGTCACTGCGTTCCACCAGAAACGCCGCCAGACTGGCGGTAAACTGAATTAAATCGCGCTCTTCCGGGGTCGGGTCGCGTTTTTCCGCCAGATAAATGCCAAATGTCCCCAACAACTGGCGCTGGGTATCAAAAAATGGCGTGGACCAGCAGGCCTGCAGCCAGTCATATGGCGCCACCAGCTCCTGAAAATTTAGCCATAACATATCATTGTGCACATCAGCCACATACACCGGCTGGCCAGTGGCGGCTGCAGTGCCGCAAGAACCGTTGCCATAGCGGATCGGTAAGCCGTCCACTTTGGTATTGTAATCCGCCGGCAGACTAGGGCCTGCAGCCACGCGCATCACCTGATTGGGTAAATCGGCTAATAAAATCGAGCCGCGCAAATGTGGCAGCTGTTGTTCAATAAATTTCACCAGTTCAGTCAGCAGATCAGGTAATGCCGCATCGTCCAGCAGGCGGTGCAGCAGATAACTCTGCGCCTGTTGTTTCATTTGTTGTTGTTTGCGCTCGCGGATGTTCTGCCAGCAAATCACCAGCACAGTGCCGTCCTGCGAACGCGGTACCGGAATGGCCCGATAAGCTGTCGGCAAAGTGTCGCCCTGCAGATTGATAAACAGGTCAGCTTCGCCATTGATTTGTTGCGGTTGTTCCAACGCCTTATGGATTTCGCGCCACAGCGCCAGCGCGGATTTTTGCTTGCTGACCAGCGTTTGTAGCGGCAAGCCAATCAGTTGGCTGATGTTGGCGTAACCCAACTGCTGCTGCGCTGCCTGATTAACAAAAGTGATTTCAGCATTGCGATTGACGCCAATAATGGCATCGCCGGTGGCATCCAGCAGCAACTGCACCTGTGCCATACTGGCCTGCAGTGCCAGCAGTGCCAGCAGTGCTTGTTTGCGCGCATTAATATCTTCGACTACTGAAACAAAATAACACTGCTGAGGATCGGCGCTGCGATGAAAGGACACGGACAAATGGGCCCAGATAAACACACCATCACGGCGTCGATAACGCTTTTCCATCTCGAAGCTTTCACGCTCTCCACGGACCAGCGCATCACATTGTTGTAAATCGTCAGCCAGATCGTCGGGGTGGGTCAGATCCTGAAACGTGCTGCCAGCCAGATCGGCTGGTTCGTATTGCAACATTTGAGCAAAGCGTTGATTAACCTGAATAAAATGACCTGAAACGGCCACATGCGCCAGACCGACGGCGGCTTCGTCGAACGTACTGGCCAGCTTATTTCGCATGAATCTGCCGAATTGGGCTTTCTCACGGACTTGCCAGAACAAGGCGAGTGGCAGCAGGATGGCGAATAGCGGTAACAACCATCCCAGTGTCTTGTGTAGCGCCGCGGCCTGTGCGACCGATAAATAGCCGGCGCTGAAAGCTGGGTCCTGGCTGAACCACCACAAGCCCACCACGACCAGATAAATAATTAATATCAGTGATAGCGCTGACTCAAAACGGCTGTTTGCGCGTTCGGTTTGCGTTGCTGAATATGCCATCAGTGGTCTTCCCTGTCATAACAACCCACACAGCACCGGAGCAGGGCTGTGCCAATACATAGTTCCGGCACCGGATGCAGGACTTGGCTGGAAAGGTCTATTGATGAAGCATAGCCGAAGCCCGTCGTTCGGCAAATCAGGTACGGCAAGACGCCAACGGCCGGCGTCTTGCCCTGAGATAACGATTAGATGATCAGAATGAATACACCAGCGTCAGTGACGTTTGGGTGTCGGTGTTCTTTTTACCTGCGGGTACCTCGGAGTCGTGTTGCACGGTGAAAGCGGCTTTCATTTGCATGCTGCCATTGATCCGGGCACTGACCGATGTTTCGGACTGGGTTCTTTTATTGTCGGAACCGGCTTCCAGGCTCAGCAACTGGCGGAATGTGGCGCTGTCTGAAATCACCCAGTCCAGACTGCCGGCGGTGCGTACCAGCGCGCCTTTTTCTGTGATATCCGTGGCGGTTTTACCGGTGTAATAACCGGGACCGATCTCTGCGTCGATGCTGATGCCATCACCCTGATATAAACGGTCGCCATAACCGGCCGAGATCAGGCTGTATTTGGTATAGGCACCAAAGTCATCTTCGGTGTGTGAGCCGAAAATAAACAGTTTGGCATGATCAGTATCGAGTTTGTAACCGGCTTTGCCCGACGCAAAATAACGCTCGGCCGATTTTTCACTGAAGCGGTTGCCGTTGGCGTCAGTTTTTTCATCTTCTTTAAAAAAGGCGCTGAGCACATATTCATTGCTCCATTGCACCAGTTCTTGTTTGGCATCGATTTTGCCAGTCACAGAGGTGCCTTTGGTATTGCCGGACGTGGTGATTGCGCCCAGTTCAGCGGAGGTGTTCCAGCCCAGTTTGGTGTCGTCAGCGGCCTGAACGGACAGAGAGGTTGCTGCCAGCGTTGCCAGCATTAGTGGATATTTCATGCTTCATCCTTGTGAGGTTTCATATGCAAAGACATTTGTGGAAAAGGAATTTCGATACCGGCGGCATCGAACTGTAATTTGATTTGTTCGAGCGAATCCCAGTACACCAGCCAGTAGTCAGCGGCTTCGACCCAGGGCCGGACGACGAGTTGCACTGATGAATCGGCCAAAGCGCCCACCGCTATCACCGGAGCCGGTTCTTTCAGAACACGGCTGTCGGCCTGCAGAATGTCGTGCAGAATTTGTTTGGCGAGACGCAAATCTGAGTCGTAGCTGATGCCGATGGTCAAATCGATGCGGCGACGTTTTTCCGCCGAATAGTTCACGATTGCCCCACCGGTAATTTGTGAGTTTGGCACGATGATTTTTTTATTGTCCCCGGTTTTAAAAATGGTCTGGAATATATCTATCCGCTCCACCACGCCGCTGATCCCGGCCACTTCGACCAGATCACCGGATTTAAACGGCCGGAACACAATAATCAACACACCGGAAGCGAAATTGGACAAAGACCCCTGTAATGCCAGTGCTACGGCTAAACCGGCAGCGCCGAGAATAGCCAGGAAAGACGCGGTTTGGATCCCCATATGTGACAGCGCGATCAGCGTAAAGGCGATCAGGACTGCGGCATAGGCGATGCTCGACAGAAATGACACCACGGCCCGGTCGACGTGGCGCAGTAACAGTGCTTTGCCAATTAAACGCGAGACGCCGAGCGCGACCCAGCGGCCGATATAAAAGATGATGATCGCGACCAGCAGCTTCAGGCAAAAGCCGATGATCAAATCCTGATTTTTCTGCAGAAAAGTTAAACTCTGCTCGATGACCTGCACTTCGGGTTGCATCGATCTGACCTCCTATTGAGCGGGTGAAAAAAGAGTCCAGCCAATATGCTAACATCTTCATCCGGATTTGGCAGACGCAATTCAGGTAACCAATGGACCTGTTTTCACTTCAACATCAGCTCGGTGGTTTAACCGAATACCCGCTGGAGCAATGGCATCCGGCATTTTGCGGTGCTGTGCCGATCCGGATTGACCGCGACGGCAGCTGGTATTTCCATGGCAGTGCCATCACGCGCCCTGAGCTGGTACGGTTGTTTGCAGCGGTGCTGAGTTGTGTGGAGGGGCGATATCTGCTGACCACGCCTGCCGAGCAGGTGCAGATAGCCGTTGATGATGCGCCATTTGTGCTGGTTGATGCGGTATGGCTGGACGGCGGCGACCTGCAACTGACCAGCAATCTGCAGCAGACCTTTATTGCCGGTCCAGATTATCCGGTGCTGTTACAGCCGGAAGCCGGCAGTGGCCAGTTACTGCCGTACCTGCAGTTGCCACGTGGACTCAGTGCAAAATTCAGCCGGACTTTGTATTACCGGCTGGCACAGCAGGCGCAGGAACTCGTCGTAGATGGCCAGACGCAGTATGTATTATGCAGTGGTGATTATCAGTTCCGGCTCGGCTGAGGTTAAATCACTTTCGAATAACTATGTTGCTGCGCCAATAAATACGCATCAAAAGCTGCTGCGATGATCCGCACCCAAGGCCGGCCACGCTCTGTCACTTCCAGCAAATCGCCCTGCCAGCGCACCAAGCCATCGTCAAAACAAGGCGTCAGCTGAGCCAGTGATCCAGCAAAATACTGCTGAAAATTTATCTGCCAGTGCTGCGCCAGCGCTTTGGTATCCAACACAAAATTGCACATGA
This sequence comes from Rheinheimera sp., assembly GCA_034519945.1. Classification (GTDB taxonomy): domain Bacteria; phylum Pseudomonadota; class Gammaproteobacteria; order Enterobacterales; family Alteromonadaceae; genus Pararheinheimera. The sequence continues at coordinate 50,861 of JAXHNX010000034.1, read as the reverse complement.
TGCGGGCGATTAAATCAGCGCGGATTTGGTCGTCACGGCTTAAGGTCAGGCCTTTATCAATGGCGAGCCTTTGCTGTTGTTCCAGTGCCTGATAATAATCTTTCAGCTCTTTGTGTTGTTGCCAGATCAAATTACCGACCTGACTAATCGCCGATACACCAAGTCCAAGCAAGGTATCGCAGGCATCAACGCTGTAGCCTTGAAAATTCCGCGTCAGCTGATGGGCTTGCTGCGCGATGGTCAGTGGGTCTGTCGCTTTGGCGAAATGGTCCATACCAATGGCGACAAAACCGGCTTGTTGTAAATGCTCCATCGCCAGCGCCAATAAACCGAGTTTTTCGCTGGCGCCGGGTAAAGCGGCATCGGGAATTTTACGCTGTGCGGCGAAGCGTTCCGGCAAATGCGCGTAGCTGAATAACGAGATCCGGTCCGGATCTAAAGTCACCACTTGCGCCAGGGTTTGACTGAAGCTCTGGGCTGCCTGATGCGGCAGACCATACACCAGGTCCAGATTGATCGAGCGAAATTGTAACTCACGGGCAGCGTTTACCAGTGTTTCAACCATGCTGTAGGGCTGAATACGATTAATCGTTTGCTGCACCTGCAGGTCAAAATCCTGCACGCCAAAACTGACGCGGCTAAAGCCCAGTTCGCGTAACAAACGGAGCTTTTCGACATCACAACTGCGTGGATCAATTTCAATGCTAAGCTCAGCTTCCGGCAGGAACTGAAAATGTTGCCGTAGCAACTGCATCAGCCGGCGCAGCTGCGCTTCATCCAGATAAGTTGGCGTACCGCCGCCAAAATGCAGCTGATGCACTTGTTTCGCGGCGCAGGCTTCTTGGTACAGCGCCATTTCAGTAGCGAGCGCGTCGAGGTAACGGTCGGCTTTGCTCTGGTCGCGGCTGATGACTTTATTGCAACCGCAGTAATAACAAAGTTCACGGCAAAATGGCACATGTAAGTAAAGGCTCAGCGCAGGCCCGGTTGTTTCCAGCGCCTGCAACGCACGCTCAGGCGCAAAGCCGCTGCGCAGCAACAGCGCTGTCGGATAAGAAGTGTATCGGGGGCCTTTGACGTTGTATTTTTTGATCAGGGCTTCGTCCCGGAATGTCGTCATCATATCGCATCTGCCACAGGGGAAATGGCGTCAGTATAAAGACTGTGTTGAAGTACATATTGATCCAACACAACAGATTGGACTTTCAATAAGAGGCCACGCCTCATAACCCGGGAACAACCATGAACAAAATAACCACTGCAATGCTGCTGGCCGGTCTGTTACCGCTGGCGGGCCAGGCGGCAACGTTGATCCACGCCGGTACTGTGATCACAGCGGAAGGCGACCAAATCCTGCAAAAACAGACGCTGGTGATTGAAAATGACCAGATCAAAGCCATCGAAGCTGGTTTCCGCCAACCTGCAGCCGCTGACACCCTGATTGATTTATCCAAACAAACGGTACTGCCGGGCCTGATGGATATGCATACGCATTTTTCTTACCAAAGCAGTCCGGGCGCCTATAGCGAAGGCTTCACCATGAATGAAGCCGACGTGGCGCTGCGCGGGGCGACCTATGCCGAAAAGACGCTGATGGCCGGTTTTACTACCGTGCGGGAATTGGGTGACAGCCATCTTATTAGCACCGCACTGCGTAAAGCCATTAACGCCGGTTACACCAAAGGCCCGCGTATTTTCACGGCGGGTAAATCTATTGCCACCACCGGCGGCCATGCCGATCCAACCAATGGCGTGGCCTATTTGCGGATGGGCGACCCAGGCCCGGACGATGGTGTCATTAACGGCCCGGATGATGCGCGCAAAGCGGTGCGGCAACGCTACAAAGAAGGTGCAGATCTGATAAAAATCACCGCGACCGGCGGTGTGCTCAGCGTGGCCAAAAGCGGCATGAATGCCCAGTTCAGCGACGAAGAACTGGCGGCTATTGTCAGCACCGCAAAAGACTACGGTTTTACCATTGCGGTGCATGCGCATGGCAAAGAAGGTATGGAGCGCGCGATTAAAGCCGGTGTCACATCTATCGAGCACGGCACCTTTATGGATGACAACACCATCAAGCTGATGAAACAGCACGGCACTTATTTTGTGCCGACGATCAGCGCTGGTAAGTTTGTCGCCGAAAAAGCCAAAGAACCGGGTTATTTCCCGGAAATGGTACGGCTTAAAGCCGCCACTATCGGACCTTTAATCCAGGCAACTTTTACCAAAGCACAAAAATCCGGGGTGAAAATCGCCTTCGGTACAGATGCCGGGGTTGGTATGCATGGCGATAACTGGCGTGAATTTGTCTACATGACCGAAGGCGGCATGTCGGCACATCAGGCGATCTTAAGTGCCACTATTGAAGGCGCGCGCTTGCTGCAAATGGAGCAAAGCCTGGGGAGCCTGAAAGCTGGCAAAATAGCCGATATTGTTGCCGTGCCAGGTAATCCATTGCAGGATATCAGTGTGATGGGCAAAGTCAGTTTTGTGATGAAAGCTGGCAAAGTCTATAAGCAGTAATAGTCAGTAAAAAGCAAAAAAGCCGCAATGTTGCGGCTTTTTTTATCTGCAGGATCAAGGTTATTTCTGCAGTAAATCGATGGCGGCGGCAGTCATTGCCTTGACGCCGGCCTGGATCGCCGGTTCTGCTTCCGGTGCAAATTTGCTGGTGTGGTTGCCGGCAACTTGTGCTTTACCCGCGTTGGCCTCGGCTAACAACCCGGCAGGAATGACGCCGACATTAAACAACACGGTCGGAATTTGCTGTCCTTGCAGGCTGTATAAAGCAAAATCTTCGCTGCCCATGATTGGAAAACCATCATTGACCCGGTCAGCACCAAGAGACGCTGTGATCGCCTTTTTGACTTGTGCCGCCAGCTTTTTTTCATTGATATTGGCCGGGCCTGTTTCGGTTTCAATGATCCTGACGATGGGTTTACGGTTATCGGGTAACCCGTTGCTGATAGCTACACCTTCAGCAGCGTTTTGGATGCCGGCGACAATGATCTTCATCGCTTTTTCACTATGCGCCCGGGTGGTCAGCTCGAGCTTGACTTCATCGGGAATGATATTGCGTTTGGTACCGCCATGGATATTGCCGACCGTGACCACTGCCGGGTCGAGCGGATCTTCATTGCGACTGACGATGGTCTGGATTTGATTGATAAACTGCGCGGCCATCACCACCGGATCTTTGCCACGATGAGGCGCAGCCCCATGACCGCCGGTACCACGAATGGTGACGTCAATCGAAGTGACGGCTGCATGCGTCGCGCCGGCGTATACACCAATGACGCCGGTCGCCAGGCCTGCGGATACGTGCATGGCCAATGCCATATCCGGTTTACCAAAACGCTGATACAAGCCATCGCGCAGCATCGCCTGCGCGCCATCCAGCGTTTCTTCAGAAGGCTGACCGACCAACACCAGTGTGCCCTGCCATTCATTGCGGCGCGCCACCATTTCGCGTGCGGTACCGAGCAACGTAGTGGTATGCAGGTCGTGGCCGCAGGCGTGCATCACACCGACTTGTTGTCCCGCTGCATTTGTCGCTGTGACTTTGCTGGCAAAAGGTAGATTGGTTTCTTCGACAATCGGTAAGGCGTCCATATCGGCGCGGATCAGCAGCCGTGGCCCAGCACCATTTTGCAATACCGCAACCACGCCATGTGCCTGTGTGCCGTCGCTGTATTTGCCAATGCCTTCGGTGACCTGAAATCCGGCTTTACGCAGCTCAGTCGCCAATAATGCTGCGGTCTTAGTTTCAAAGTGCGATAACTCGGGGTTCGCATGCAGCTGTTGGTAAAAATCAAACAGCGGATCTGCCAACACAGTCGGAGCAAACGACAGGCAGAGTGCCGTGGCAAGCCATGGAGATTTCATCGTATGTCCTTTTCGACTCAGAGGGAAAGACGCCGGCGGAATGCAGACCGAACCATGATCGCACTTGTGGCCATACTAGGCGCTGTATGGCAAATAAACAATCTACCCGGTACGTGTGGCGATGGGCAGAAAGGTGAGCTGTGGGCTTTGTTCCGCCAGGCACGGATAGAACATCAGATAACAAAAAGCCGCAATATTGCGGCTGATGTCTTAGTGCACTGGTTTGAGAATTTCCAGTAACTGGCGGATATCTTGTTTAATCGACTCAGCCAGCTGTATTTCGGTTTGCTGACGGAGATGATCGAGTCTGCGCAGCTCTTTTTTGTCGAGTTCTTTGCGGGCTTCATGTGTCGGCATCGCCTTGACGCAGTCATACATCGCAAACAACCCGGGGTAACGGCAGGCTTGTGCCAGCTCCGGCTGCAGATTTTCCAGCAACACCCAAATTCGCAAACCGGCTTCGGACAGTTCGCATTGGTCTTCCAGCGTTGCCTGGCCAATCAATACAATACTGTCGAGCAGATACTGTTGATGTTCGGTCTGTTTGCGTTGGTGCTCTGCTTGGGCTTGTTGTTGCCGCAATTTTTGTTTTTGCAGTTGCGACAATAGACGTCCGAGATAAAACGCCAGAGCGCTGACAATCAGCACACCTAGCCCCAGCAAACCCCACCAGATAGTCATTTTGTGTTACTCGCCCAGTAAATCTTTACGCCAGTCAGTACGCTCAAACTCTGCCAGCGGATCTGCATCTTCTGCAGCGGCGTCTGATTCTTCGTCATCGCCTTCATCTTCATCCAGACCCAGCAAAGTCAGTAATTCGGCATGACGGGCGGTTTTGGCATTAAAGTATTTGGCGTCTTTCCCGGTTAACATTTCGCCGTTTTCGACGCGTTCTACCAGATCCAGCAGCTTTTCATCTTGCTCCAATGCCGCGAGTTCCTGTTCCGGTGGCAAAGCGATGATTTTGACTTTAGCCAGTTGGGCTTTGGGCTTGAAATCTGGCGTTTGTTGTAGCAGCTTTTGTTCTGCTTCATTTACATGCAGATCGATAGGCTTTTTGCTGCCATGGCGTGGGTCTTTATTGGCCGGACCGTTTTGTTGTGATTTTTCCGGCTGCGGGGCATTGCGGCTACCGGATTTTAAACCAGCACCTTTTTTCTTAGTCTCGACCGGACGCTCGCGCGTTTGCCGTGCTTCGGCTGCGGGTTTGTGGCGATTGCCAATCTGACCGCTGGTGCGGGACTTTTTGATGCGTGTCATGGTGTGTACCTGTAGAAAAGGGCGCGTATTTTAACCAGTTTTTGCCACAAAGCCTATGGCTTTATCGGTGATCTCGGCGGGAACATTGCAAATCAGACCGTAAAAAAACAAAACGGCGATAACTTTAAGTCATCACCGTCTGAAAAATTGTGCAAGCAGCACTGAATATTGTTATGTCGTCCTAACCGTATTAGACACCCTGTCTGGTCAGTTTCCGTATATTGTTGCGTCGCTTCCGTGCAAAAATAGTTATTCGCGATCGTCCTAATACTTTTTTCGTCTTCCGTGGGGCTCGCGTTAAAAACGCCGACATCAGTGATGATGCCATTTAAAATGTACTAAAGCACAGCTGCTTTCCATGCAAAACTTCCGTTTTGTCTTATTGTTACCAGAAGTAACGGGGTTTAATTTACTCCGATTGAGCAGAATGGCAAGACTGTGTTTAAAAAAAAATCAGAAAAAAACTGAACCAAAAATTAATGTCAAATAAATTCAGATGTTTGACGTTTAATTTGCGACGATTCACCCATTTTATCTGCAAGGTTTCAGGTGGATATCTTACGTTGTTTGTGAGATATGTCTTACAGATGGGCATCTATACATGACTCAATCGCTGCAACAGCGGATCGTTTAGGGTCGGTGAATACAAAAAAACCGGAGCAGGCTCCGGTTTTTTTTTGGGCAGGATGTTTACGATTAGTGTAAGCCGCCCAGGTATTTTGACAACACTTCAATGTCCTGGTCAGTCAGCTTGTGTGCAGTGTCGCGCATCATGCCATTGAGGTCATTAGCGCGCGTACCGGCACGGAAACTCTCAAGTTGAGTTTTGATGTATGCAGCATGCTGGAACGAAATTTTCGGGAATCCCGCCAGACTGTGACCAACGCCCCGTGGACCGTGGCAGGCGATACAGGCTGGAATACCGCGCTGCATATCACCGGCCCGGAACAATTTCTGTCCGGCTTCTACCACGTCTTCCGGCGTCGTGCCTGATTTCATTGTTTGCGATGCAAAGTAGGCGGCCAGATCTTTCATATCTTGATCAGACAAAGCTGCGACCATACCGGCCATCACGGCATTGCTGCGGCCTTCTTTGCCACCAGTTGCTGCGCCCTGCTTAAATTCTTTCAGTTGTTTATAGATATAACCGGCATGTTGCCCGGCAATTTTTGGATACATATCGGTTGGGCTGTTACCATCTGGTCCATGACAAGCCGCGCAGGTGGCAGATTTTGCTTTACCTGCTTCGACGTTGCCTTCAACCGCAGCAGCCTGGCCGGCCAACCCTAATAAAAGCATGACTGGAATTGCAATTTTTCTCATGTTTAATTGTCTCTGTTCTGCGTGACCCTGCCCAACTACAGCAGGCTTAGAAGATAATAACCCTATTTTTTATGCCTATTTTACACGAAACCCGCAGTTAGAAAATCCCAATACTTATGCAGATTATTGATTTCCGCTAAACTATAGCCAAATTTAAGTCCGGAGTATGAAGTGTACAAAGCAATATTTAACTACCAGCAAACAAGATTTCTGACCAGTGCCCCCGATATTCGGGCCTTGCCGGACGATTCTGGCATTGAAGTGGCGTTCGCAGGACGATCAAATGCAGGGAAGTCCAGTGCACTTAATACGCTGACCCGGCAAAATAGTTTAGCCCGGACCAGTAAAACACCAGGCCGGACCCAGCTGATCAACACCTTTCATTTAGCCGAAAACAAAAGGTTAATCGATTTACCAGGGTACGGATTTGCCAAAGTCCCGCTGGAAGTCAAAGAAAAATGGCAGAAGTCGCTGAGTGAGTATCTGATTAAACGGAAAAGTCTGAAAGGCATCGTAGTGCTGATGGATATCCGCCACCCGTTGAAAGATTTGGACCAACAGTTGGTGCATTGGGCGGTGCAATCCGGTTTGTCAGTGTTGATCCTGCTAACGAAGGCTGACAAGTTAAGTCCGGGCCCGCGGAAAAAGACGTTATTGGAAGTACGGGACGCCTCAATGGCCTTTATGGGCGATGTGACGGTTGAAGCGTTCAGTTCGTTAAATAAATTTGGTTTAACGGAACTGGAGCAAGTGCTGGATCGTTGGTTCAGTGATGAACCAGTGGAAAGCACGTCATCTGATGTATCCCGCTGATTGTTTCTTTACACAGCATCAACCAACCCTAGGTTGATGCTGCTTTACATATCTATTTCAATTGCTGTCGTCAGACCGGTTCGGTACTGACGGCCTTTTCGTATACCCCAAAAAAGAAAAAACCGGCGGTTCAGAGAACAGCCGGCATAGCAAACGGGGAGAAGCTATTTAATAAATTTCAAATCAACAGGGTGTCTTACGAAGAAGACAAGGCCATTATACAGCAATTTTTCATTGTTTGAAGTATTTACTCTAAAATATCTAATAAATTTTCAGAAAAAGACAAAAAAAAACGCCCCACTGCAAGCAGTGGGGCGGCTAAAAAAGCCTACTTTCTATGTAGAATCAATCACTAATGTCTGAAACTACCGAAAGATAGAACATCTTACCTCTGTACCCTACGCCTTTGATTTTACCCATGACGGTTTAAAAAGCAAGCGCATTTCGTAATAAAATTACAATTATTGGTCGTTTTTTCATCTTTCGCTGAATTTACGTAATAAAACAACCTTTTAGCTGCTTGCAGGCAAAGTGTTGAGGTTTAATCAGTGAAAGTGAGCGTTTTGAGTGGCTTTCAGTGATATTTCTCGTTGACGGTTGACGGTTGACGGTTGACGGTTCTTGTACTGGCTGGATAAGTGGCAGAGGATAAAAAAAGCCCCGGCAATCGCCAGGGCTAAATGGGTGTCGTACCAGGAACGGGACATGTTCACCGTTAATCAGAGTGGCCGCTTACAGAAAAGTTCAGCAAGGCGCTGAAATTTTCCAGGTTTTTAATGCGCCTGATCCCAGTTATCACCAGAACCGGCTTCAGCCAGTAAAGGCACGTCCAATTGAACAGCGTCCTGCATCAGTTGTACAAGTCTGCTCTGGTGGTCGGCCAGCGTCGACGCACTGACTTCAAACACCAGTTCATCGTGCACTTGCATGATCATCAGGATCTCCGCCGGATCCTGTTGTTGCAGATACGCGTCTACACTGAGCATGGCACGTTTAATAATATCGGCGGCAGTACCTTGCATCGGTGCGTTGATCGCCGCCCGTTCTGCACCTTTGCGCCGGCCCATATTTTTACTCTGGATCTCCGGCAGATATAAACGCCGGCCAAACAAGGTTTCGACATAACCCAGCGCGTGCGCCTGTTCACGCGTACGTTCCATATAGGCTAATACGCCGGGGAATCGGGCAAAATAGGTGTCAACATAATGCTGCGCTTCGCCTCGGCTGATATCGAGTTGCTGGGCCAGACCAAACGCCGACATACCGTAAATCAGACCAAAGTTCACCGCTTTGGCGCGGCGCCGCTGTTCAGTCGTCACCTCGTCCAGACTCACTCCAAATACTTCCGCAGCGGTTGCGCGGTGGATATCGCGGCCTTGGGCAAAAGCATCCAGCAGCGCTTTGTCCTGCGACAGGTGCGCCATGATGCGTAGTTCAATTTGTGAATAGTCGATCGCCAGAATTTTTTTGCCGGCCGGTGCGATAAATGCCTGACGAATGCGGCGACCTTCTTCAGTGCGGATCGGAATATTCTGTAGATTGGGTTCGGTAGAGCTCAGACGCCCGGTTGCCGCCACCGCCTGATGATAAGACGTGTGCACCCGGCCGGTCAGCGGATTAATACTTTGCGGTAGTTTATCGGTATAAGTGGATTTCAGTTTGATTAAACTGCGATGTTGAATAATAACCCGCGGCAATTCATATTGTTGGGCCAGTTCGACCAGCACATCTTCGGCGGTCGATGGAACGCCACCCGGCGTTTTTTTCAGCACTGGCAGCTTCTGTTCGTCAAACAGAATTTCCTGCAGTTGTTTTGGCGATGACAAGTTAAATACTTTGCCGGCGGCCTGATGGGCCTGGATCTCCAATTCACTGATCCGCCCGGCCAGAAATTCACTTTGTTTACCCAACAATGCCGCGTCGATCAGCACACCGTTGCGTTCTATACGTGATAAGACGCTGAGCAGTGGCATCTCAATGTCGCGAAATACTGCTGCCGGGCCTGCAGCCTGCTGCAATAAAGGCCACATAGTTAAATGCAGCTGCAGCGTGACGTCGGCATCTTCGGCGGCATATTCCGCGGCTTTTTCCAGTTCAATCTGATTAAAAGTCAGTTGCTTGCTGCCTTTCCCAGCAATATCTTCAAAAGATATTGGCTGATGCTGCAGGTGACGCTCAGATAAACTATCCATGTCGTGGCGGCCAGCGACACTATTCAGCGTGTAGGATTCGAGCATGGTGTCGAACAAAATACCATTTAACTCAATGTTATAGCGCGCCAATACACTTTTATCATACTTCAGATTCTGACCCACTTTGGCGGCCTGCGGATCTTCCAGCCAGGATTTCAGCGTGGCCAGCACCATATCGCGCGATAACTGCTCTGGTGCGCCGAGATAATCATGTCCGACCGGTAAATACCAGGCCTGACCTGGCGCGATGGCAAATGACATGCCGACTAACTCGGCCTGCATATAATCGAGACTGGTAGTTTCAGTATCAAAGGCAACTAAAGCGGCATGTTGCAGTGTGGACAACAATTGATCTAAATCGCTATCGGTCAGAATGGTCTGATATTGACTGCGGTTGATTGCAGAGACAGGGGCGGCAGTTGTCTCAACTACCGGGCTGCTGTCGCTGCTTGCTTCGGCAGAACCTGCGGCTGCCTCAGATCCAGCGTGTTTTTGCTGGGTTAATACTTCGCTGTGCCAACGCTTAAATTCACAGGTGGCAAACAGCTCGGCCAGTAATGTCAGATTGGCGGGCTGTACATGTAGCTCGTGAAATGCCTGTGGCAAATCGACATCAATTTTTATCGTTGCCAGCTGATAAGACAGTTCCAGCTGGGCCTGATGTTCCTGCATTTTTTCGGCAATGGTTTTACTGCCGCGAAAACCCAATGCGGCGATCTCATCCAGCCGTTGGTAAAGCTCGGCAATACTACCAATGCCTTGCAGCAACGCCTGGGCGGTTTTTTCACCGACGCCGGGTAAGCCCGGAATATTGTCGGCTTTGTCGCCCATCAATGCGAGATAATCGATGATGAGTTCAGGCCCGACGCCAAATTTTTCTTTCACGCCGTCCGGATCCAGAATGGTGTCGGTCATGGTATTGATCAATGTGACATGGGCATTGACCAGTTGAGCCATATCTTTGTCACCGGTGGAGATCAACACATGCCGGCCCTGTGCACTGGCTGTGGCCGCCAAAGTACCAATCACGTCATCGGCTTCGACACCTGAAATGCATAATAATGGCAAACCCATGGCCTTGATGATCTGGTGCAACGGTTCTATCTGACTGCGCAGGTCGTCCGGCATCGGTGGGCGGTGTGCTTTGTAGTCGGCATACATCTCATTGCGAAAGGTTGGGCCTTTAGCATCAAATACCACCACCATCTGCGTCGGGTTGTACTGACGCAGTAAACTCTTCAACATGTTGACGACACCATAAATGGCGCCTGTGGCTTCGCCGCGGGAATTGGTCAGATGTGGTGGCGAATGATAAGCACGAAACAAGTAAGAAGAACCATCGACCAGGATCAGAGGATCAGCAGGGATCTGCGGCATAGCAGGGACTCCGGGGAAATTTTGCCAAGAATGCCATAAGCGTCGCCAGACAACCAGTCAAAACACCAATATGCCCTTGTGGATATCTTGTGAATATGTCTGTGAGAATTTTTTTGATATGCGAATGCGCACCGTCAATAAAAATCGACGGAGTGAGTGTAAGGTGATGTTTTTTAAGAAAAAACTAAGGGGAAGACAACCGAACCCTTGTTATTATTCTTTACTTCCTGATTGTGGAAAACAGATTTTTCCACCTCGTTGGCTGGGTATATGTTAGTGTCAAAATTAGAGACACAAAGCAGCCAACGGGAAAACAGACTACCACAACCACAGCGAATGCAAAGCAGAAAAAACAAAAATAATTTGCTTGATTTGGGAGTCGGTTTTCGATGTCTTCGATTAGGGATCCGTAAAGATCCGCGGCTTGATCCGGTTTTTTGTTATAGATCACACTCCTGCGACAGATGTTCGGTTGCAGGGCTTTCACAATCTGTCGGCGCAACGCTATAATGCCCTGAAATTTGTAAGGCATTTAATCCCCGGGGACCCCGATCAATGAAAAAAATCACTGTTGCTGTGGCCATGCTGAGTTTTGCCGTACTGGCGCAAACACCAGCGGAAGACAAAAACCTGGAAGAGTTAAAAGCGCGCATTGCCCCAGTTGGTCAAGTGTATCTGGCAGGTTCAGAGCCGGTAGCGGCGAAACCAACAGGTCCTCGCACTGGTGAGCAGGTCTATCAGGGCGCTTGTTTTGCCTGTCACGCCACCGGCGCGTTAGACGCTCCGAAAAAAGGTGATGCGGCAACGTGGAAGCCACGCTTGGCGCAAGGGATGGAAACGCTGCATAAACATGCGATTGAAGGGATCCGTTCCATGCCACCACGCGGTACCTGTGGTGATTGTTCTGACGATGATATTCTCAATGCAATCAAATTCATGACGGAAGGTCTCTGACCCGACCGCAAAAAAAAACCGCCGTCCGGCGGTTTTTTTTCGTCTAATTTGTGGCCTGTTCAGGTCGAATCGACGCTGGTCAATGCCTTACTATATCCGATCTGTTGTTTGCATTTGATTTACGCAAACGCTGGTTATCACCAACAAGTCTTCAACAATAACAAAAACGTCTAAAAATCCAGCCAGAAATCGCCAGTGCGCTCTTTCCTCTGTTTAATCTTTGTGCATAATAGGACCGGTTCTGTATAAAGATCCGCCCACCGGGTCAATAACGAAAAAAGAGCGTCCGTTGAAGGAATTAACTCCACACGCTACGAACCGGCAGCATTCCGGCCAAATTCGTCGCCTGACATCTCTGTTAAAGAAATACCAGCTTGCCTACGCGGTGCAGCAGGCATTGCTGAATTTGTCAGAGCTCGCCAGCACCCTGACCGATATGGCTCAGTTCTATCCAAAAATACATAGTCTCGTCAATCAACATCTTGCGGCAGATAATTTCTTTGTTGTGTTAATCGATCAGCCCAGCGGCCGGTTTCAGGTGGAATATTTCGCCGATGAAATGGATTCGCTGGATGCCAGTCAGCTCGACCCGGCCGATTTTGTTAAAGGTATGACTGGCTATGTCTGTCGGACCGGACAGCCACTGCTGTGTGATGCCGATAAATTCCGTCAGTTGATCGCCGCCGGCGATATTGAATCTCAGGGCACTCCGAGCCATCATTGGTTGGGCGTGCCATTACGCCGGGGTCAGTTAGTGATTGGCGTGATGGCCGTACAACTTTATGAAGACGGCCGGCTTTATGAACAACATGACGTTGATCTGTTGACCGAAATTGCCGTTCATACCGTGACTGCCATCGACCGGGTGAAAAGCCGCGAATTACTGGAACAGACTGTGCGCGAACGGACCCGCCAGTTACAAAACACTAATCTGTCGTTGCAGCGCGAGATCAAGGAGCGCAGCAATGCTGAAAAGCTGCAGGCTGCGCTGTATAAGATCTCCGAACTGACGGCAACCGAGCCGGATATGACGGCGTTTTACCGGCAAGTGCACCAAATTCTCAGTAGCCTGATGCCGGCCGACAACTGCTATATCGCCTTGCTGGATGAAAGTGGCAAGACGCTGAGTTTCCCGTTTTATGTCGATCAATATTGTCCGCCGGCGACTGAACGGCCGCTACGCAAAGGTTTCACTGAATATGTGTTGCGGGTTGGTGAAGCCCGGCTCATCAACAAAGAACTTTCTGACTTATTAGTGGCGCAGGGGGAAGTGATCCGTCTGGTGCAGGATAATGCTGGCAGTCCGTTGCCTTTTTCCACCAGCTGGTTAGGCGCTCCGTTACTGATTGAGCAACAGGCGTTAGGTGTCATTGCCGTGCAGTCTTATCATCAGGATTATATTTATGGTGATAACGAGCTGAATATTTTGCGGTTTGTCTCGCAACATATCGCGGTGGCAATCCAGCGCCGGCTGAACATCGAACAACAAAAGCTACACCAGGAAGATCTGGAACGTAAAATCTTTGAACGCACCCGTGAACTGCGCCAGACCAATTTATTTTTGCGCTTGCAGGTCGAAGAACGGAAAAAAGCCGAAGAAAAATTATTCCATGAAGCCAATCATGACGCACTGACCGGCCTTGCCAACCGGCAAATGTTTATGCTGCAGCTCAAGCAAAAATTTGCCTTGCGCAATCGCGAAGCCAACTTGAAGTTTGCGCTGTTATTCATCGATTTAGACCGCTTTAAACTGATTAATGACACTATGGGGCACCATGCCGGTGACGCTTTTCTGATTGAGATCAGCAAGCGTTTATTACTGACCGTGCGTGAACATGATTTAGTCGCGCGGCTCGGCGGCGATGAATTTGTGGTGTTGCTGACCCAGTTACAACAAGAAGCCGACGCCGAAGATGTCGCTGACCGCATCATTGAAGCTGTACGTCAGCCAATGGAATTGCAGGGCCAAAGTTTGTATTCCGGCGCTTCGATCGGTATTGCGCATTACGACGCCAGTTACACCAGTGCCGATGGCATGTTGCGGGATGCCGATGCGGCGATGTATCAGGCGAAATCTTTGGGCCGCAATCGTTTTGTCATTTTTACCGAATCGATGCGTCAGCAATTATTGCAGGAGTTATCTCTGGAACAGGCGCTGCATCAGGCAGTGACTGAACAGCAGTTTTCTGTCGCTTATGATCCAATTATCTGTAGTGAAAAACACCATACGCTGGGGTATGCCGCACGGATGCAATGGCAACACCCGCAGTTAGGGTTGCAGCAGGATTTTTGTCAGCAAGCGGCACAGGCCGGTGTGCTGGCGCAAATTGAACTGCAGCTGTTACAGCAAATTCTGGATTTACTCTGCAAGCAGCCACAACCTGCGGTAATTTGTCTGCCACTGTGCGTCCAGCATCTGACACATCCGGTACAGTTTGACCGTTTGCAAAAAATGCTGGCCGCTAGACCGCAAGTGCTGCATCGGTTGAGTCTGGGATTTGCCGAATTTGAACTGATGAAGCTGAATAACACCGCGCTGAGTTATCTGCATAACCTGAAACGGCTTGGCGTGCGCCTGACCTTAGAAAACTTCGGTGCTGATATGATGCCGCTTGGCTTGTTGACCGGCTATCCGTTTGATTTTGTGCGGTTAGAAGCCAGTTTTTGTCGCAGTCTGCTGCGCCAGAGTCAAAAACGTCAGTTGCTGGATCTGCTGATCACGCTGGCGCAAAACTACAAATTCCGCATCATTGCCGACGGCATCGATGACCACGCGGTGCGCGAACTGCTGGTCAATGCCGGTTGTTGTTACCTGCAAGGCCAGCTGGTGAAACAGTTACAGCCGGTGCAGCAGGAAGAATCAGTCTTTCTTCAGCAACTGGCGTAAACGGTCCAGATGCGCCAGACCGGTTTGCTGGCGCTGTTCTTCGGTTTTCACCGGCGCCGCTTTCGCCCACTCCAAATCATCCTGCGGTAATTCGTCGAGAAAACGGCTTGGTTGCGGTTTTATGATTTCACCATATTGCCGCCGTTCGCGGGCATAGGTAAAAATCAGTTCGCGTTGGGCGCGGGTGATGCCGACATAAGCCAGCCGGCGTTCTTCTTCGACATTGTCTTCATCAACGCTGGTCTGGTGCGGCAAAATGCCCTCTTCCATCCCCACCATAAAGACATAAGGAAACTCCAGGCCTTTGGAGGCGTGTAACGTCAGCAGCTGCACCTGATCGGCGTCATCCTGCTGTTCCTGGCGTTCCATCATATCGCGCAGTGTCAGTTTGGTGACCACTTCGGCCAGCGTCATTGGCTCGTGCTCTTCGTCGCCTTTGAGCATTTCGGTGATCCAGCGAAACAGCTCATTGACGTTTTTCAGCGCCATTTCTGCCGCTTTGGTGCTGGCGCTGGTTTCAAACAGATAGGCTTCGTACTGGCTTTGGCGGATCAAATCCCGCACCGCCTCGGCCGGTTCTGCCCGGATCGCATTGTCGGCGATGGCGACAATCCAGTTGGCAAAATGCCGCACCGACGCCAGGCTTTTCGCGGAAAGCTCGTCTGATAGTTCCGGTGCACAGCAGGCGTCAAACAAGCTGATATGCAGCTGATTGGCGAGGCTGCCGATTTTCTCCAGCGTGGCCGCGCCAATTTCGCGTTTGGGGGTGTTGATGATCCGCAGCAGTGCGTTGTCGTCATCCTGATTCACCAGCAGGCGCAGGTACGCCATGATGTCTTTGATTTCACTGCGGGAAAAAAACGAAGTGCCGCCGGAAATTTTGTACGGAATGCGGTTGGTCATCAGCGCTTTTTCGAACACGCGGGCCTGATGGTTGCCCCGATACAAAATGGCATATTCCCGGTACTGGCTGCGGTTTAAAAAGCGGTGTGAAATGATTTCTGCCACCACCTTTTCCGCTTCGTCTTCTTCGTTGCGCGTCGGCAACACCTTAAGCGGCACGCCATAACCCAGCTCACTGAACAGCGCTTTGTCATATTCATGTGGGTTGTTGGCGATCAGAATATTAGCGGCTTTCAGAATACGCTCGCAGGAGCGGTAATTCTGTTCCAGTTTAATCACGCGCAAATTGGGGAAGTCTTTGCCGAGTAACACCAGATTTTGCGGTTTGGCGCCGCGCCAGGAGTAAATCGACTGGTCATCGTCACCCACCACGGTAAAACGCTGGCGCTCACCGACCAGCCATTTCACCAGTTCGTACTGACTGGTGTTGGTGTCCTGATATTCGTCGACCAGCAAATATTGGATCTTCTGTTGCCAGCGGGTGCGCACTTCAACATTGGACGCAAACAACAGCGTCGGCACCATAATCAGGTCATCAAAATCCAGGGCGTTGTAGGCGCGCAGCTGCTGGGCATATTGCGCATAAATGTTGGCAAAGCTGATTGACTGCGCATCGCTGGCGCGCGCCAACGCTTGCTGCGGCAACATTAAGTCATTCTTCCAGTTGGAAATTTTACTTTGCAGTGCGCGTAATAAATCTTTGTCGCCGAGCAGTTCGTTTTCGGTCAGTTCTTTCAGCAGCGCCATGCTGTCCTGATCATCGAACAGCGTGAAATTGGCTTTATAACCAATGGCTTTATGTTCTTTTTTGATGATCTCAAGGCCCAGCGTGTGAAAGGTCGACACGGTAAGGCCGCGTATTTTGGTCCGGTCGAGCTGATGCCCAATCCGCTCTTTCATTTCGCGGGCGGCTTTATTGGTAAAAGTGACGGCGGCGATATGCCGGGCCGGCATCTCACACTCTTCAATCAGATAAGCAATTTTATTGGTGATCACCCGGGTTTTCCCCGAGCCGGCGCCAGCCAGCACCAGACAAGGGCCGGCGATATATTTCACCGCGTCATTTTGTTGCGTATTCAGTTTCATCAGAGTTTTCAGTCACAAAAAGCCGGGTGGTCCGGTCAGGCGCCGCTCGCCGCAGGCAGATGGCGCTTTGGTGGTCGCGCACCTTGTCGCATAAGAGGGCGCTAGTGTAGCCCAAAGCAGACAGCTCCAGAAGATCCGGCATTTTAATTCAGCGCGTCAGCCTTGAAAAAACAGTCGCCAGCGCCATGTACAGCCCTTACACTGAGGCTTCAATCACGACCTCAGTTCAGGGAGTCTGACATGCTGGATCCGAAAAAAATTGAAGACATTGCGCGCCAGATTGGCGCCTCTATTCCACCGAAATTCCGTGAAGTGGCCGACGATGTTGAAGCCAAGGTCAAAGCGGTACTGCAGGCCAAACTGAGCTCGCTGGATTTTGTCTCGCGGGAAGAATTTGATGTGCAGCGCCAGGTGTTATTGCGCACCCGCGAAAAACTCGAAGCGCTGGAACTGCAGGTCCAACAACTGCTGGCTGCGCAAGCCGCTGAAAAAACTGAATAAGGAGCTATCGTGGACGATTTTGACCTGGATTTAGACCATCTGGACTTTGATGCAGCTGCACAAAACAATGCGGCAAAACTGGCAGCAGCAGACGCAGCTGCTGCGGCGGCAGAAGCGTTACCTGATGAAGACGATTGTGCCGGCGGCGCCTGTAAAATCTGACCCGATCCCAAGGCTGGTCGTCACGCTGGCTTGCAGTCTGCTGTCAGGCTGGTCCGCGGCAGGCCTTGCTGCCACGGCAGACTGGCAGCGGATCCACAGCCCGCAACTGCAGTATGATCTGCAATATCAGGTGATGCCGAGCCCCGGTTATCAGCCGGGCGATCCAGTGCTGTATGTCACTGACGGCGCCTGGTATGCCGAACCAGGCAAACTGCCTGAGTTGATCCAGCAACTGCGCAATGAAGGTAAGATCCGGCCTTTGTTGCTGGTGCTGGTGGATGCGCGGGATCCGGCGGATTTAACCGTCAACCGGCGTCATCAGCAATTTATGTGTAACAAGCAGTATGCAGCGTTTTTCCGCGATACCTTGTTACCAGCAGTGCAACAACAATATCAGCCATCGACCGCGCGCACCGACCGGGTGATCCTTGGATTATCCTTTGGCGCTATTAATGCGGCCTGTTTTGGCCTGTTGCTGCCGAATCAGTTTGGCAATCTGGCAATGCAATCGCCCGGCAATAAAGACCATATCGCGGTGCTGACCAAACTCTATCAGCAGCAGCCATTGTTGCCGCTGAAGATGTCGTTGTCTTTTGGTACCCTGAATGACAACTTAGGTGCCGGCCGCAAGTTCCATCAGACATTGCAGCAAAAAGGTTATGCCGTGGCCTATCAGGAAGTGCGTTTTGGCCATAACTGGCACAACTGGCAACCACTATTGGACGATGTGCTGTTGCATTTTTTTCCGGCAACGCCCTTACAATCCTCTGCGAATTAATCGTTTTTGACGATTATATGTATTCGTTTATATCATTTTTTAAATTCATGTGATGACCCTAAGCTGATCAGGCAGGAAAGAGCTGACTCAGACAGAGGACAACAACATGTTCAAAAAAACGTTAGTCGCGTTAGCGATACTCACTCAGGTAAGCGGTAGTTTCGCGCTACAGGCGCAAAGCCTGACCAAAGACAATGGCGCAGCGGTCGGTGACAACCAGAATTCCATCACGGCAGGTCCAAACGGCAGTGCGCTGCTGCAAGACGTGCATTTAATTCAGAAATTACAACGCTTTGCCCGCGAACGGATCCCGGAGCGCGTCGTGCATGCCCGCGGTACCGGTGCCCATGGCGAGTTTGTCGTGACCCACGCTATCCCCGATTTAACCATCGCCAGTCTGTTTGCAGAGGCCGGCAAAAAGACCCCGGTGTTTGTGCGCTTCTCCACCGTGATCCACGGCAATCACAGCCCGGAAACGCTGCGTGATCCGCGTGGTTTTGCCACCAAGTTTTATACCGATCAGGGCAATTGGGATTTAGTTGGCAACAACCTGCCGGTATTTTTTATCCGCGATGCGATCAAGTTCCCGGATATGGTGCATTCGCTGAAACCATCACCGGTAAACAACATGCAAGACCCGAATCGCGTGTTTGATTTTATGTCACAAGATCCGGCCTCGACCCACATGCTGACTCAGCTATATACCGATCTCGGCACGCCGGCCAGCTACCGGGAAATGGATGGTTTTGGTGTGCACGCCTTTAAATTCATCAATGCCAAAGGCGAAACTACTTATGTGAAATTCCACTGGAAGTCACAACAAGGCATCAAAAGTCTCAATGCGGACCAGGTTGCCAAAGTACAAAGCATGGACTTTAACCACCTGACGCGGGACTTATACAAAGAAATCAATGCCGGCAATTTGCCGAAATGGGATTTGTATGTGCAGACGTTAAAACCGGAACAACTGGATGACTTCAGTTTTAATCCGCTGGACGCGACCAAAGTCTGGCCCGGTGTAGCAGAAATCAAAGTCGGCACTATGACGTTGAACCGGATGCCGGATAACTTCTTCCAGGAAACGGAGCAGGCCGCTTTTGCGCCCGCGAATCTGGTGCCGGGTATCGAGCCGTCAGAAGACCGTCTGTTGCAGGGCCGTGTGTTCAGTTACAGCGACACACAAATGTATCGCCTTGGTGCCAACCATCAGCAATTGCCGATTAACCGGCCTTTGGTTGCCGTCAACAGCAACAATCAGGATGGCGCGATGAACTATGGCCATACCAAATCGAATGTGAACTATGAGCCGGGCAGTATGGAGCCAAAACCAGCACTGGCGGCCGCCCGGGCAGTGACAACCCCACTGTCGGGAACTGTGCAGCAACAAATCATTGCCAAGACGGACAATTTTAGTCAGGCCGGCGAGTTCTTCCGGCAGCTGGATAACACCGCACAGCAGAATCTGGTGCGCAATTTGGCCGGTGACTTAGGTGCAGTGCGCGACAGCGCGACCAAACACAAAATGCTGGCGCATTTTTACAAGGCCGATGCGAATTACGGTACTGCGCTGACCAAAGCGGTCAAAGGCGATATCAACACAGTAAAAGCGGTCGCGGCATCGCTCTAAGTCTGTAGTCCGAACCCGTCACAGGCAGGTGTGGCGGGATCTGCTGAGTGTTTAAGTCCTGCGGGGCTCTTAGGCTCCTTCCTGCAATGAGGGTTGGGCTTCGCAGGCATTTATAGTGATTTGAACCGGGGGTTGTGATGAAAAAATATCGCCAGGCTTTGAGTGCCATGCTGATTTTGATGTTTGCCGATGTCGCGGCAGATCCATTGCAGCCTGTAGTGCCAAATCCGTCTGTCACCGTTGTCGCAGCGGAAGTGGTGTCACAGGCCACGACACTGGCGGATTTAAGCCGTTATTTTTTTGCCGCCGCACGCAGTGGTGAAACTGCCGTTTTACAGGAATTTTTGCAGGCTGGTTTTCCAGTGGACCTGCCCAATGAAGGCAGCTATACCGCGCTGATGATTGCGGCCTATCAGGGACAGACGACAGCGGTGGACTTGTTGCTAAAGGCTGGAGCAGATGCCTGCATCCGCGATAAACGCGGGCACACTGCACTGATGGGAGCGATGATCAAAGCTGAGTGGGATATTGCCAGAAAGCTATATGCCATCGATTGCGACAAAAAAAACACGGCAAAAGCGACAGACGCCATCACCGACAAAAGTCAGATGACGGCAGCGCAGTTTGCCGAGAAATTTGGTCAGAGTAAAAAATTCAGCGCATTGGCTGGCCAGCAGCAGGCCGCGTCAGTAAAAGACGCGTCAACTTCTGCCGCCGGGCAGCCTTGAATTTAGACTGGCTTAACCGCGAAAAGCGGTGACTTTGATTTCGATTTTCCAGGCAGGGTCAGCCAGACGCGCTTCGACTGTGGCACGCGCCGGCGCCTGACCGATGGCAACCCAACCATCCCAAGCCTGATTCATGCCGGCGTAGTCCGCCATATCGGCCAAATAAATAGTGGCATCGACGATGTCCGCTTTGCTGGCGCCGCAATCCGCCAGCAGCGCATCAATCTGTGCCAGGATATCGCCGGTCTGGCCCTGAATATCCAGGCTGGTATCGTTTGGCACCATGCCGGCACAAAAAATAAAACCGCCGGCGATCACGGCTTCGGAATAACGGGTTCCCGGTAAAATACGCTGAATCATTTTTGTTCTCCGCTGAAGTTGCGCTGTTTTAACAGGTGGTTGCGAAGCTGGCAAGGCTTGTTGTGCAAAGCTTATGGTGTGTTTCTATGTACCGTACGTCCTGTACATAAAAAAAGCCCCGCTTTAGGCGGGGCAACGGGTGTTGAGAGTATTCAGCAAACTCTCGTGGGAAATAAACCTTATTCAGCGCTGTTAGTTTTGTCGGTGTCAGCTTGGTTTTCTTTGGTTGAAACCTGAATTAAATCAAACTGCTGCATCGCCGGTACTTTGGCCTGAATCTGCGTTTCCAGACCGTCTAACTGTTGCAGCGAGCTGCAGATTTGCTGGCCACGGGCTTCCAGTTGGTCGCCGCGTACATTCATATCCGCTTCCAGCTCGTCGCCAAATTTTTCCATTTTCTGGCCGAATGCTTCCATCCGCTGTTCAAAATTGCCTTCACCGCTGCTCATGGCTTTACCAACCAGCATCAGCGCATTGCCGGTGATTTCGGCGACTGATTCTTCAATAGCTTTGGACATTTCGTCGTCAAACCCGTTGTCGATACCAGCCAGTTTGCTGCCATTGATGCGGATACTGTTGTCGCTGCGCAGTAAAATCTGGTCAAGGTTGGTGCGCATTTTGTTCAAAGCACGGTCGATATTCGCCTGGGCTTCACCGTTGTCGACTTCAAATTGTGCCATTACGCGGGTCAGCGCTTCGGAAGCCATCGAGACGGCGTCGGCAACCAGCGTTACGGTTTGTTCCGCATTGTCGCGCAGGCCGGCTTGATATTGCTGTAATAACCCGGCGGTGGATGCATCGGTATCAACGGACTGATTGTTGATCCAGAGTTGACCTTGATCGCTGATGCGCCACAGTGGATTGTCACTACGCAGCAGCTGCACATCAGCGCGTTGCACTAATAAATCGTCGTGTAATTCCAGTGAGCAGTGTTGATCTGATTCGTGCGCCATGGCGATAGAACTGAATAAAGTGGCTGCAATTAACAGTTTCATAAGTCCATTCCTTCTTCATTGTGTGTGATGACGTCAGGCCTGGTCCGGCTGAACCTATGCTGACTGTTACAGATGACTTGCTATCGCAAAGGCTGTGCCAATAGTTATTCTTTTGATTTTAATGGAATTTATTTAATTTTGCCTCAGTGAAAGAAGACGTGTGTTAGTGTTTATCACTAATATTTGGTCAAATTATCACTATCGCCAGACAGTATGGGTATATAACCAATTCGAATAAGTGGTGCCGATCAATTCTTTATTGTTTAGCCGTCTAAATGGATAAAATGGCGGCAATTTAGACAGTACAGGTGTCGTTATGCCGTTTTCTTCACTGATCGCACCGGCCAGCCCGTTGAATGCGCAGCAAGTTCAGGATTTACAGAAACTGGTCAGCCAGCTTAATCCCATTCAGCAAGCCTGGGTCAGTGGTTATTTAGCTGCGGCGTCGCAGCTTGCTGCTGCTGGTGGTTTACCGACGCCGGCAACAGCGCCACAACAAGCGGCCGTGCTGACGATTTTGTATGCATCGCAAACCGGTAATGCCAAAGGCGTCGCGAGCAAAATCAAAGCCGCAGCCGAAGCGCAGGGTGTGGCGGTGCAATTGCAGGATATTGCGTCTTATAAAACCACGGCTTTGGTAAAAGAAAAATTCCTGATCATCGTCACCTCCACGTACGGTGAAGGTGAGCCGCCGGAATCTGCCGTCAGCTTCCATAAATTCCTGTTTGGCAAAAAAGCGCCAAAATTGCCGGATCTGCAATATGCTGTGCTCGGCCTCGGTGACACCAGCTATGAATTTTTCTGTAAAACCGCGGTGGATTTTGATGAGCAATTAGCAGCGCTGGGTGCCAAACGTTTGTTTACCCGCGCCGATCTGGATGTTGATTACGCCGATGCCGCCGCGAACTGGCAACAAGGTGCATTAGATGTATTCAGCCCACTGTTAAAAGCCGCTGGCGCTGGCAGCGCGCAGGTGATTGCCTGGCCTGGCAGTACCGCCACCGCCGGTAGCCACAGCCCTTACGACAAACAACATCCGGCTTCGGCAGAGTTAGCACTGAATCAAAAAATCACTGCGCGCAATTCCACTAAAGATGTGCGTCATATCGAAATTTCGTTAGCCGATACTGGCCTGACCTATCAGCCGGGCGATGCACTGGGCGTGTTTTTCGACAACGATCCGGCATTAGTTGATGCCGTGCTGCAAGCGACCGGCACCGAAGGTCAGACCGACGTTAGCCTGAGTGGGCAGACGCTGACACTACGCGATGCGCTGCAACGTGAATTAGAACTGACGCAGTCTTACCCGTCTTTTGTCGAGAAATATGCCACAGCAACCGCTAACAGCGAACTGCAGCAACTGGCAACCGATAAAACGGCACTACGGTCTTATCTGGCCGAGCGCCAGACGGCAGACGTGATCCTGCAGCATCCGGCACAGTTAACGGCGCAAGCCCTGGTCGATTGCCTGCGTAAAGTGCAACCGCGTTTATATTCGATTGCGTCGAGCCAGGCGGAAGTCGGCGAAGAAGTGCATTTAACTGTTGGCGTGGTGCGGTTTGATGCCTTTGGCCAGACCCATTTAGGCGGCGCTTCGGGCTTTTTAGCCGAGCGGCTGGCAGAAGGTGGCAAGGTCAGAGTTTTTGTTGAACACAATGACAACTTCCGTCTGCCGGATCACGACACGCCGGTCATTATGATTGGCCCTGGCACTGGGATTGCGCCGTTCCGCGCCTTTTTGCAGGAGCGGGATAATGCCGGCGCCACCGGTCAGAACTGGTTATTCTTTGGCAACCCGCATTTCACCCGCGATTTCCTTTATCAGGTCGAACTGCAGGATTATTTAAAACGCGGTGTGTTAAGCAAACTGGATGTGGCTTTTAGCCGCGATCAGGCGCAGAAAGTCTATGTGCAGGATAAACTGACAGCCAAAGGCGCTGAAGTTTGGTCCTGGCTGCAGCAAGGTGCGCACCTGTATATTTGCGGCGACGGCAACCGGATGGCGAAAGACGTGCATCAGGCGCTGCTGGAGATAGCCGCCGAGTACGGTGGCCTCAGCGCTGAAGCCGCGACTGAATACTTTGAACAACTGCGTGAAACCAAACGTTATCAGAAGGATGTGTATTAATGAGCCAATATCCGATTAACCCTGAACTGCAGGTGCAGGGCGCGCTGTCTGATAACGAACGCTTAAAAGCCGAAAGCCATCATTTACGCGGCACTATCACCACAGACTTAAAAGATGAAATTACCGGCGGTTTCACCGGTGATAACTTCTTATTAGTGCGTTTTCACGGCATGTATCAGCAAGACGACCGCGATATCCGCGCTGAACGTGCTGAACAAAAACTCGAACCGCTGCACAACGTGATGCTGCGGGCGCGGATGCCTGGCGGCATTATTAAGCCGGAGCAATGGCTCGCCATCGACAAATTCGCCAGCGAAAAAACCCTGTACGGTAGTATCCGCTTAACGACGCGGCAGACCTTTCAGTTCCACGGTGTGTTTAAGCCCGATATCAAACCGATGCACCAAATGCTGAACAGCATTGGTATCGATTCGATTGCTACGGCTGGCGACGTGAACCGCAACGTGCTGTGTACTTCGAACCCGGTAGAATCGATACTGCACCAGCAAGCCTATGAATGGGCTGTGAAAATTTCTGAGCATCTGCTGCCGAAAACCCGCGCTTATGCCGAGATTTGGCTGGATGAAGAGAAGGTTGAAACCACCGAGACCGAACCGGTATTGGGCGATACTTATTTACCGCGTAAGTTTAAAACCACAGTCGTCATTCCGCCGCATAACGATATTGACGTACACGCCAACGACTTAAACTTTGTCGCCATTGCCGAAAATGGTCAGCTGGTGGGCTTTAACGTGTTGGTTGGCGGTGGTCTTGCCATGACGCACGGCGACAAAGGCACTTATCCGCGCCGCGCTGAAGACTTCGGTTTTATCGGTCTCGAACATGTGCTGCAAGTGGCTGAACACGTAGTGACCGTGCAACGCGATTATGGTGACCGGGTCAATCGCAAAAATGCCAAAACCAAATACACCATCGATCGCATCGGTGTGGAAAGCTTTAAGCAAGAAGTGGAAAAACGCGTTGGTGTCGCATTCCAGCCAAGCCGGCCTTATACCTTTACCCATCGCGGCGACCGCTTTGGCTGGGTCGAAGGCATTGATGGCAAACACCATTTAACGCTGTTTATCGAAAATGGCCGTTTGCTGGATTATCCGGGCAAGCCGCTGAAAACCGGCGTGTCGGAAATTGCCAAAATCCACCAAGGCGATTTTCGCATGACAGCGAATCAGAATCTGATCATCGCCGGTGTCGCCGCTGAAGATAAAGCGCAGATTGAAGCCATTGCCCGCGCCCATGGCTTGATTGAAGACACTGTCACAGAGCAGCGCAAAAACTCGATGGCTTGTGTGTCGCTGCCGACTTGTCCTTTAGCGATGGCGGAAGCTGAGCGGTATCTGCCAACGTTAGTCACCCATGTCGAAGGCATTCTGGCCAAACACGGCGTGGCGGATGACCACATTATTTTGCGGGTAGTTGGCTGCCCGAACGGCTGTGGCCGCGCCATGCTGGCCGAAGCCGGTTTAGTTGGCCGGGGCCCGGGTAAATACAATCTGTATCTGGGCGGCAACACAGCCGGGACCCGTATTCCGAAGCTGTATTTAGACAACGTGGCGGAAGCTGAGATTCTGGCAGCGCTCGATACGCTGATTGGCCGCTGGGCACTTGAGCGTCATGCTGGCGAATGTTTTGGTGATTTCGTCATCCGGGTCGGTGTGGTTGCAGAAGTTAAAGTCAGTAAAACCGACTTCCACGCGTAAGGATGCGGTATGGGTAACCCTTGCGGTTACCCGTTCTGCGACCGAGTTGGCAGGTACGTGAAGGTATGTGTAGGTACGGTAAGCAAAGCGTCACCGTACGTTTACGGAATCGTACTTTTACCGCCACCGAACCTTTACCGTCACAGTACTTTGGTTATCCGCCAAACCAGGCAACACAGGTAAATAAATGAGTTATCAGCAGATTTTACAGCTGGACCCGGCCGCACAGCAGCAAGCTTTAGCGGAGATTAACCAACAGCTGGCGGCCCTGTCACCGGCTGAACGGGTCGCTTTTGCGCTCAACCAATTACCGGGCCAGCATATGCTGAGTTCCAGCTTTGGCATCCAGGCCGCAGTGATGTTGCATCTGGTGACTCAGGTGAAAGCCGACATTCCGGTGGTACTGACCGATACCGGTTATTTGTTCCCGGAAACTTATCGGTTTATCGACGAACTGACCGCCCGATTACAGCTCAATCTGCAGGTGTATCGCGCGGA
This sequence comes from Rheinheimera sp., assembly GCA_034519945.1. Taxonomy (GTDB): domain Bacteria; phylum Pseudomonadota; class Gammaproteobacteria; order Enterobacterales; family Alteromonadaceae; genus Pararheinheimera. Next base: position 24,686 of record JAXHNX010000034.1, on the reverse strand, counting down.
TCTCACGCCAGCCTGGCAGGAAGCACGCTTTGGTCAGCTCTGGACCACGCCGGAAGGTCTGAAGCAATACAACCAGCTGAACAAAGTCGAGCCGATGCAGCGGGCGCTGCAGGAATTACAGGTCAGCAGCTGGTTGACCGGTCTGCGTCGTAGTCAAAGCAGCAGCCGCACTGATACGCCGATTGTTGGTATTCAGCGCGGGGTGTTGAAAATTAACCCAATTGTCGAATGGACCAACAAAGATATTTTTTATTACTTGCAAGAGCATGGTCTGCCCTATCACCCGTTATGGGAGCAGGGTTATATGTCAGTCGGCGACACGCATTCCAGCGCGCCAATGTCGCTTGGTATGAGCGAAGAAGACACCCGCTTTAATGGTATGGGCCGCGAATGTGGTCTGCATGTCGCCGGAGATGGCATCTGAAACGCAAAGACCTGCGCCAGTCTGGCCGCAGGCGTGTTCATCTCTGATTACAGGCTAAATCGCCTGCACAGTGCTGAGCGCTTGCGGATTAAATAGCCGCGCCGGCAAAGTTTGCGGCGTCACCACATCATAGTGCAACACGGTCACATTTTTACTCTGCATCCGATCCAGCAATTCCATCGCCACGACCCTTGGCGTTTCACCGGCTTGGCTTCGAACAAATCGTGCGGATTTCGCTTGTTTGCCGGATGGCAGATAAAAGTCGGCACGTAGCGGAAAATGGTCGTTGAGGCTTACCCAGAGTTCAATGCGTTGGTAACTCAGGCCTTCGCGTTTGGCCTGCAGGCTGAGCTGAATACTTTCACTTTGGCTATCCGCAGCCACCAGTTGATAATCCTGTTGCCAGTTCAGCGTCGCGACATCGCCGCTGGACGCTTCACCCATCAGCTTTTGCAGTGGCGTGATGCGCAGCGCGCGGCGGCTGCCCGGCAGTTGCAGCCAGAATTGCTGGTCCTGCAACAACACTTTTTGCCCTTGACTGGTACCACCGGTGAAAATCACCAGCGATTTGCGGTCTTCGCCGGATAACAACTGATACGGCTGCATTTTTTCACTGCGACCGGCTTTGATCGTTTCAATCCGGCCCTGCAGCACAAAACTTTGTTGCGGCCCGCGAAACTGCTCGGCGGTCGCCAGATATTGCTGTGCCTGTGGAAGTGGCAGTTCCGTGGCAAGGCTGCTACTGAGGCTGCTGCCGAGCAACACGCATGTTGTGATGAGGGTGGTAAAACGGCGAATTGTATTCAGTGTGGCTGTCATGGTGCAGTTCCTTATGGCGCTGAAGTTCAACAGCAGATTAATCAAGTCAGACGGTTGTTGCAGAGCGCTCTGACCAATGGTTGCTGACGCCGCCAGATGGCAGCCGGTGCGGACCAGCTGCCATGTCATGTGGGTTATACAAACCCCAGTGCATCGACCAGCGGCTTGCGTGCCGCGCTCAGGCTGGCTTTGAGTGCGAACAACATACAAACCACCATCAACACCAGCCCCGCATAAAAGGTCAATTCAGCGCTGAAACTAATCATCAGCGGGTAGCCCTGGCTGGAGCCTGGTGGCGGGGGCATCATCACTTCAAACTGGCGCAGCAGCTCGCAGCACAATAACGTCGATAATGTGGCGGCGACCGCGCTAAAAGCGCCTAACAGCAAAGCTTCCAGCACGAAGTTGCCGACGATACGGTGGCGTCGTTCACCCAGCGCCGCCATAGTGCCAATCTCCCGGGTGCGTTCGGTCACCACTTGTGAAATGCCATGGCCGACGGCGAATAACACCAGCAATAACATCAGGATGCCAAGCGTGCCGAAGATACGGTTGTACAGGTCGCGCACGGCTTTAAACACAAAAGCGCGGTCCTGCCAGGGGGTCACTTTCAGCGCCGGCATGTCGGCCTGCAGCATGGTCGCGAGCTCGGCTTGTTGTTGGTCGTCTAACAAATAGATATTCAGTTCGCTGATTTTGTCGCTTTGCAGCAATTGCTGGCCGGCTTGGATCGGTAGATACAGCTGGCGTTTATCCAGATCCGGCACGCCGGTGGAGAAGATACCGACCACCACCACATCTAACGCATTCAGCGCACCTGTGCTGGTGGCAGACATCAGGCTGAGTTCACTGCCGACTTTGGCTTTTAAAATGGCGGCCAGGCCTTCACCAATCATCAGCGGAATGCTGTCGTCCGTTTTACTGAGATAGGCCGGCGGTAATACGCCACCGGCTTTGACTTTGAGGAACGGGCCTTTTAGCTGGAATTCGCTGCCATCCACCCCACTACCAAGGAAAATCGTCGACTTTTCGCCGTTGGACACTAAGCCAGAAAACTGCAGACGCGGTAATACTGCTTTGACATCGTCACGCGCCAGCAGGCGTTTTTCCAGTGCCGGGTTGCGGTCGATGCCATGTTGCAGCGGCACATCTTCGTTATCAAGGAAATAATCCGGGTGACTCAGCGTCAGATGGCCCAAATCGCGGGCGGCTTTTTCCGCCAGCGACTGATAAGTAAACAAGGCAAAACCAGCACCCAACAACACCGCGGTCATCGCGGCACTGCACACCAGACCGGTAAACAAGGTGCGGCGGCGGTGGCGCCATAAATTTAAACATGCAGCATGTAACATGATGATTCTCCTTGTTAACTGGCGCGGCGCGCTGATGGAAGAGTGTTGGTATGGTTGTCTGTCAATACGCCGTCTTTCAGAGTCAACAACCGTGAGCAGCGCTCGTACAGCCGTGGGTCGTGGCTGGCAATTAAAAAGGTGGTGTTGGCATCCCGACCCAGTTGCTGCATCAAATCAATCACTTGTGCCGCGCTAACGCCATCAAGGTTGGCGGTCGGTTCGTCGGCAATCACCAGCGGGGGCGCTTTGACTAAAGCGCGGGCAATCGCGACCCGTTGTTGCTGGCCACCGGATAATTGATCCGGGCGCTGATTGGCAAATTTGCCAACACCAACCGCCTCCAGCAGCGCCATGGCCCGTGCCCGGCGTTCGGCTTTGGCGATACCCAGCAATTGCAGCGGATATTCGACGTTTTCCAGCGCCGTCAGCACCGGCAATAGGTTATAGCGCTGAAAGATAAAACCTATCGCCCGGCAGCGTAACTGACTGAGTGCAGCCACGTCAGTGGGCACCGGCTGCTGATCCAGCCAAATCTGGCCCTGTGTTGGCGTGTCGAGCAGGCCAATTAAATTCAATAACGTCGATTTGCCGCTACCAGAAGGGCCACACAACGCGACCATCTCACCGGCGCAGATCTCGGCACTGACATCCTTTAACGCGGTGTTTTGCGCAAAGCCGCTGCCGTAGGTTTTACTCAAGTGTGCGAATTTCAACATGGCCCGATCCTTATTATCGCTGTATTACTGCGCACTTTGCTGTTGCCAGGTTTTCGCCAGCGCTTCGTCACCGGCTTTGCTGGCGGCTTTGGCCCCACAGCCATACAGCGCCTGTTGCGCCGCTTTTGGCGCAAAACCAAAAGCCGGGCTTTGAATTTGGTTTTTCAGCAGGGCATACCCTTCGTCAAAGCGATTGAACAAATCTGGCAGATTGATAAAGGTACAGCCGGCGATGGTATGGACCTGCATGGTTACAATGGCCTGTGCGCGGTTTTGTGGGTCTAACTGGCGCAGCGTTTTATCCAGTTTACTCAGGCCTTGTTCGGCTGCCTTCATTTTGTTCCACGGCAGCATGGCGTGTTTGGCTGCCGCGGTTTCTACCGCGCCTAACATCGCCTGTAACTGCAGATCGTCCGGAGTTGCCGCGCTGGCGGTGGTTAATTTCTCAATGGCTTGTTCGTTGGCCGTGGCATCGCCCTGAACGCCCTGCTGATAAACCGACATCCAGTTATCCGCCAGGGCCGGTGTGGCCAGCATCAGCGTTGTGGTCAGTAACAGCGGGCGGAATAAAAGAGTGGTATTCATGTTGTCTCTCCTGAGTTGAGGCCGGTTGGTCATGGTGCAGCTAGTGGCCTGATGGAGTGACTCTAAGTGCTTTGTGCACAAGCTGCAGGCTGAGCTGACAGACGGGCAAAAATGGCGCTGAATGGTAAAAATGGCGGCTGGATGGACGGCGCTCAAGAGTTGAATGTATTGAGACATCATAAAAACAAAAAGAAAATTAGTGAAAGAACCAACTTTTCCGATTGATGCTGCGACCAAGCCTGCAACTTTGACCTATTTAATCAGGAGTTCAACGTGGTCACTACCCATCATATTCAGGCGGTTAAACGTGCCATGCGTTTGGCGGTACCGCACTTCGTCATCACAGGTTTGTGCCTGCTGGCCTGCAGTTTGCCAGCCACTGCCGCGACAACGGTGCAGGCAAGTACGGCCAACATGAAACTGAGTCCGGCGCAGCTCAAAGCTGACCTGCAAAGCCTGCAGGATTTTATTGCGGCCACGCATCCTGACATCAGTCACTCCGCCGACTCACAGCAACTGCAACAGCGGTTAACACAAATTGCCGCCGGGCTTAATTCCGCAATGACGGCGGGCGAGTTCTGGTTACAGGCTGCACAGCTCAATCCACTGTTTAACGATGCCCACTGGTCGATCAATTTACCGGCGGCAGAGGCCGATGTTGCAGCGTTGATTCATACCGCAGGCGGTGTTTTTCCGCTGGAAGTGCATATGCGATCAGACGGTGAATTGACCGTGCTGGCTCAGGCCGGCGGAGCCAGCAGTCCATGGCAAGGTGCCACTATTCAGCGGATCAATGGCATCGCCGCCGCGGTATTAAGCCGTGAACTGTTAGCGCTGCGTCACGGGGACACCCCAATGAACCGGGCCCATTTACTCGGGCCAGCTTTTCAGTTGTTGTATGCGAAAAAATTCGGTACCCCGGCGCAATTCAAGTTGCAGCTGGAGCATCAGGGCAAACTGCAGGATGTGACGCTGGCAGCCAGCCAAAAAGTGGCTGTGCTTGGCAAGACCGGCGCCACATTTGCCGACAATTTCAGCTACAGACCAGTGAATACCGACACGGCCTATCTGAAACTGGGTAGTTTTTACTGGGAAGACGACAAGGCCATTGCGACATTTACCAAAGATGTCTTCAGTAAAATTCAGACGTCCGGTGCAAAAACCCTAATCATCGATGTGCGGGAAAATCGCGGTGGTAATGATTCGGTCTGGATTGAGCATGTGCTGCCCTATTTGGCCGACCAGGCGTTTCGGGTCGGGTCATTCGGCCGGAAGAAAGTGATCGCCAGCCGCGCATCTGAAGCGGAGCCTGCCGGGTTAGTGGTTGATATGGAATATAAAACCTGGTTTCCGGCCGACCTGAAAAATCCACTGCGTTTTCAAGGGCAAGTGTTTGTACTGATCGGTCGGCGGACATATTCTTCTGCGGTGCAGTTTAGCAATGTGATGCAGGATTTTGGTTTTGCCAAGCTGGTGGGGGAAGGCAGTTACGTGCGTTCCCGCAGCACTGGCGGTATCCAGTTTCACCAGTTGCCACACAGTAAACTGGAGATCATCGTGCCACGGTTTTGGTTGGCACGGCCATCTGGCGGTAGCACCGAACAATTGCTGACTCCGGACTGGTTGCTGCCGGATGATGTTAACGCACCTGATGCACTCATTGCGGCGCTGCTGGCAAAACAACTGCGTCAAATGGCCGCTAAAACCGGCTTTTAATGCTGACTTACTCTCAGCGTCAGAATATCTTTTTCGGCATTGAAGGTGCTGTACAGCAGTTGCTGCTGTGTGATGTCGGAGATATCGCGGCCGGATAAGGAGAGATCTGCCAATTTACGTGCCTGCTTGCCCGCGGTGTCGACAAACCAGACACTGGCTTGTGTTGGTGCTGTTTGTGCAGTCTGGCGCTGTTCTGCCAGCAGCAAATAGATGCCTTCGGTTTTGGCAAAGTGCTGCAGAATCCGCTGGTTGGTGCCAGCCTGAAACAACACAGTCGAACTGGTATTGCGCTGGGGTGGTGCGGTGTTCATTCCGCTCGACGGTTCGGTTTCTGCGCGGCTCATGGCGCTTAGCTGTCGGTCGTCGGCCTGATACCATTGTTGGCCACTGAATAGCTGCTGTTGATCGCTGGCGATCAGCTGCTGCTGTTGCTCGCTTGCGGTATCAAACAAAGACCAGCGCGTCGTTGGTTGCGCCTGTTGCTTGAGTAATACCCGCGTTGGATGCGTTAACCATTGCTGGGGTTGGCCTGTCACAGTGTCAAAATGCTGCGGCTGGACCCCTGTGGCGCTTAGCTGAAGGATCACCAATCGTTGATTGCGGGCAAATGCCAGTTGCCGGCCATCGGCTGACCAGACGGGTTGCGACAGCGCCAGCTGTTGGTCTGAATTGGCATATACCAGCTGTTCTTGCTGGGTCTGCAGGTCCTGCACAAAAATCTGGCTATAGCCGTTTTTGTTAGACACATAGGCTAATTTTGTCTGATCGGGCGAACAGCTGCCTTGCCAGTCATGGCGGGAAGAAGAGGTCAGTTGTTGTGGTTCACCCCCTGCCAGCGGCAGACTAAAGAGATTTCCGCTGATATTGGCCTGGGTATAGCTGATATGCCTGCCATCCGGCGCTATGGCCGGATAGTGAATAAAAGCATAATTTTCAAAGATCAGTTTGCTGAGATGCTTTGCAGCGTTCAGATAAAACAAGGCTTTCCCATCACTGAGCAGGTAACCACGGTTAGCCTGATGGTAGGCGACAAAGTACCAGTTGGTATCAAGCGTCTGATAATCGGTGAGTTCGGCGCTGTCGGTCGAAAGCAGTTTCAGCTGGGAACGTTGCTGCTGGTCAAAGCCCAGCAGCGCAATCTGCTGCGGGTCCGGGGCTGGCGCAATACGATAAGGGCTGAATTGCGCCGTTGGCGCGTACAACAAATTAAGTTGGCCGGTCGCCATATCTGCCTGGAATAAGCGCGATTCACCCTGTTGCCGGGCCAAAAAATACAGCTGGTGGTTGTTGGCAAAAAAAGGGCTGTGCAGGCTGCTGTTTGCTAAGGAAAAAAGCGTTTCAGTTTGCAGCGGCTTAGCCTCTGCCGCGACGCCCTGGCCTGATAATTCGCTATTGGCGATCGGCAGGCTGGAAAATTGCAGGTTGCCGTTGTGTTCTGCAGCGATGATCAACGCTGTGCCTTTTTCTGTGGTCCGGCCAGGTGCGCTGGAGGTGATAGCAGTCGTCTGCAATGCCGGCGCAAAAGCAAAAAAACTAATCTGCTGACTGCTTTGATACAGCAGCCGCTGTTGGCGCCGGTCTAATGTTGCCAGCCACAGCTCGCTGCTGATCCCTGGCTGGTTGCTTTGTTTCAGATACACCACAGCGCTGCTGTCTGGCGTGAACTGGCTAAAACTTTCCTCTGCCGCCGATGCCGTCAGCGGTTGCAAGTCTGTCAGCTGCCAACGCTGACTTTGGTCAACAGGTCTGGAGTTGAGCCACCAAAACCCCAGCGCACAGGCGGTCATAAAAAGCATCACCCAGCCCACCAACTGGCGGCGCAGCACTGGAGAAGAGGGAATACTGGCTTGCGTGTTACCTGCCGTAACGGTTTGGCATGGCAAAATTTCAGGCGGTGTTGATGCTACTGGCACGAGGATCTCGATGCTTGCGTGCAAAGCATAACCCCGTTTCGGGTGAGTCCGGATTAAGGATTTATCCGCATCGTTAAACAGATTTCGTAACTGGTTCACCGAACGTCGCACTGCAATAGGGCTGTAAATGGACCTGGGCCAGACCTCGGCAAAAATCTGTTCGGCGCTGACCAGCTGACCCATAGCACGGACCAGCACCAGTAACACCGCCATCACTTTGGGTTCCAGTGTTTGCATACCCGAGGGCAAAAAGACTTCACCGGTGGCCGGAAAAACCCGTATGCCATTGAGGCTAAAACCTTCTTGCAGCGGTGTCTGTGTCTGGGCAGTGGTTAGACTGGCGCTGACTACATTATTCAATCCTTTGATTTCCTTAATTTATTGTTCCGAATCTTTTCTGTACTAAAACAGACGCATTTCGCTATCGCTCCAGAGCTGCAGTTTGCCGACACTGAGTGGCAAGTGCTGGCGGACCGCCAGCTTATTCCTCTGATAGTAACAATGGGACCAGTATTAATGCCAGCCACCGCCTTTAAACTTCATACGTTGTTTATCCGTTTTTGCTTTGCCATGCTGATGTTGCTTTTGAGCGGCTCCGGCAACGCGGCACCCGTTGCTGACACCACGCTCGCTGATACAAAAACCGCCGCAGCGCTGCAAATGCTGCAAAGTGATGACCCGCAGGCCGTCTCCCATTATGTTGATGCTGAATTGCATTCGGATACATTACAGAGTTTTGGCGGCCAAGGGCGTGAGCGTTATATCGCCTACCTGAGTGATCTGAAAAGGTTTCACCGCTCATTGCAGCTGGGATCCGCACCGCAGCTGTCGCTGCACAACGGCCAACAGCAAATATCCGCCCATTTGCGTTCTGCCAATACAGAACTGAATTATCTGCTGCAGTTAAATTTATCGGCGCAGCCACCTTTTCGGGTCACGATGGTGGACCTGCGGGACGCCCCGGCCAAAGCCACGGCTGGTGCGAAGCTGACCATGCCACAACTGACCCGGCAATTATCCGCTTACGTGGACAGGCTGGCCAGTCGCGGCATTTTTTCCGGTGCAGTGCTGCTGGCGGATGCGCAAGGCGTGCTGTACCAGAGTGCCAAAGGGATGGCCGACTTGCGTTTTCAGGTGCCCAACACCGTCGAAACCCGCTTCAACCTCGCTTCGATGAATAAGATGTTTACTGCCATCAGCATTTTGCAGCTGGCTCAAGCCAACAAGTTGTCGTTGCAGGACAAGCTGGTTCGTTATGTAGATCCCAGCCTATTTGCTGCCGCAGACTTTCAACACATCACCTTGCAACAATTGCTCAGCCACACCGCCGGCCTTGGTTGGCCTGAGTATCCTGATCAGCAACACCATCAGTTTCGCCAATTACAGCAATACCGGCCATTGTTGAAACATCTGTCGCTGATTGCCAAACCCGGCAGTCGGTTTGCTTATAGCAATGAAGGCATGCTGTTGCTAGGCATGGTGATCGAGCAGGTCAGCGGTCTGCCTTATGATGACTATGTACAGCGGAAGATTTTTGCCAAAGCCGGGATGGTGGCCAGCGGCAACTTTGACCTTGATGGTGTGGCGCCAAATATGGCGATGGGGTACACCTACTCGTCACAATTGCAATCAATGCAAAGCAACTGGTTGGTACAGGCAGTGAAAGGCAATGCTGCCGGCGGTGGTTATGCCACTGTCGGTGATTTATACCAATTTGCCAAAGCTTTAACCGGTTATCAGTTGTTATCCGCTGAATTGACGGAAGCTGCGCTGAGCGCCAAGCCAGCACTGAATGCCCGAAGCTATGGTTATGGTTTTTCTGTGCGCCGCGGCAGTAATGGGGTCGTGGTGGGTCATGGCGGCGATTTTATCGGCATCAGTTCGGGCCTGCGCATTTACCGTGACAAAGGAATTATCCTGATTGTGCTGGCAAATCAGAGCTTTGCCAGCGACCCTGTCTTTGCCAAAGCAGAGTCGCTGTTGCAGCAACTTTAAGCCTGTCGTTTGTTGGTGACCTAGGGCGTGTTGATGTTTGGTGATTAAGTTTTGTTCGAATTGGCGGTGCTTTGGGCGCGAAACGAGGCGCGTAGCATAGTGATTCTATGTGAGCAACGAGTGACAAAGCCCAAAGCGCCACCAAACGAACCCGCAGGGCAGCGTTTGGCAGCTCTTTCTGCTGCGTTAGTGCTCGTTTGTGTAGAGTAACTACACGGCTCTCGCACTGCCTTGCATAAAAAGCTGCCAAACTGCTGCAAAAACAAACACCAAGCATCAACACGCCCTAATGCTGGCGGAACAAATGCTGATAAGCGCGGCTGACGGCCAGTTCCGTCGGGTTGTTTTTCAGCACCAGCGTCATATGGCCAAACTCGTCGCGTTCGACTTTCAGGATACTTTTCACCTGAACAATGCAGCCGCGGTGAATGCGCCAGTAAAGCTGTGGGTCGAGCTGTTGTTCCAGCGTGGCGATAGAGGTGCGGATCAGGTATTGCTGGCCGGCGCTGTCGACAGTGGTGTATTTATCTTCAGCGAGGAAAAAGTCGATATCGGCGATATCCAACAAATGAATGGTGTCGCGCTGACTGGCTTTAATCCAGCGCAGTGGTTCGGTTGTTGCTGCTGGTGGGGCTTCGCTTGTTGACTCAGTGGTTGCGGCTGGCGGCAAAAACTGGCTCAGCAGCTGCTGTAAGTGCAATAAATCGGCCTGTGGTTTTTGCTGCTGGCGGAGGCGTTGTTGTAGGCGCGTGATGCACTGCTGCAACCGTGTGTCCTCTAACGGTTTAAGCAGATAATCCACCGCTTCCAGTTCAAAAGCACTGACGGCATGCTGGTTATAAGCAGTGCTGAACACCACTAAAGGCGGCGCAGGCAACCGGCGTAACTCACGGAGTAACTGCAGACCGTCTAAGCCCGGCATCTGAATATCCAGAAAAGCCACGTCAAAAGATTGCTGCTGACACAAAGTTAACGCAGCGCTGCCATCTTCGGCCAGCGTGGTGTGCGCCTCTGGCCAAAATTCGGCTAACAACGCCTGCAAATGACGGCGTAACAAAGGCTCGTCATCGGCGATCAACAGACGGGGGGCCGTCGGATTTACACTTGAATTCACATCAGTATTCACAATGGGATCTCCATACGAACAGTGGCTTGTTGGTCTGCCAGCGTTAAAGTTAAACAGGCCAAATCGCCATAGCGTTGTTGCAGCCGGGCACGGGTATTGCTGAGGCCAATTCCCTGCCCCTTATGGTCGCCGTGTGGCTGACGGTCCGTAACGGACGGGATCGAGTTGCTCAGCACACAACACAGTTTCTGCTGCTCGACAAACAACCGCACCTGCAGCTGACCACCGCTGCGCACTGGTTCAATGCCATGTTGCAAGGCGTTTTCTAATAAGGGTTGTAACAGTACCGGCGGCACCGATAGTTGTAGCGGCAAGTCGTCGCTTTGTTGCCAGTCCAGTTGCAAGCGCTCACCCAGGCGGATTTGCTGGATTTGCAGATAAGCCCGGCTGAAGCTGAGTTCATCGGCCAGCGGCACTAGCTGGGTACGGGTTTGATCCAGACTCTGGCGTAACAAGGTCGTTAAGGCGGCCAACATCTGGCTGGCCTGTTGTGGTTCAATCCGGATCAACGCCTGCACATTGGCCAGCGTATTAAACAAAAAATGTGGTTCGATTTGCGATTGCAATAGTTTCAGCTGTTGTTCCAGCAGCTGTTTTTCCTGTTCTGATTGTTTCAGTGCGGTTTGCATTAGCTGTTGTTGTAATTGATGTTTTTGGTCGAGCAGATAATAAAATGCCGTCATCGCGAGGCTGACCACCAGCACGATGCCGAGCAACGACAAGTCAAAACCGGGCTTAAATTCTTTACCGGCCGCGCTGAACTGCCACCAGGTCCAGCCCATTGGCAGGCCAAACCACAGCAGGCCGGCCAGCGCCAAAGCCAACAGGGTTGCGACGGTGATTGACAGCTGGGGTTTGTGCCGTTGCAGCCAGCGAATAGTGGTGCGCATGGTCAAACCGATGCCATTCGAGTACAGCAATTGCAGCCACCAGGGCCCCATGCCAAACAAAGTGAACAACAGCGCCAGCAACGAGCATGGCACAATCAGGTTGAGTTGATCGCGCCAGAACGGCGGATGGATACAGTCGCTGCTTTTTGCGCTGTCAGAAGGCATATTGGGCTCCGGCCACGACTTCGTGTTTTTTGCCAAGCAGACGAAAACTGCTGTCGGCAGGACCAGCGAAGTGCTTGATCCCTAAGTTTATTTTGAATTGGTCACTGACACTATAACTGACAGCCCCTGAAATTAACAATCCTGTTACCGCCGGTTGATACAGCAGCGTCAGCGATGGATGCCAGTCACCTTCGGCGCGCAGGTGCAACAACCATTGTTGCCGCGTCAGTTGACGGCCACTAAATAATTGCAGACTGCTTTGTCGTTCCAGCGCTTGCAGCGCCGGGCCTTGCAGCCGTTGTTGCAGCGCCTGCCAGTCCCTGTCGGCGCTGGCCTGGCCGTCATAGCTATATTCCAGTAGCAGATTCCAGCCGGCGGCAGCGGTGTAATTCAGGCCGGTACTAAGTTGCCAGGCACCTTGTTGTTGCACTGCATTGGCCAATGGACGATCGATGCGCATTTCGATTCCTGATGGCAGCGATGATGTGGGCCACTGGATCCAGCGATTGGTCCAATAGTGCTGTTGCCACAGCAGGCTGCCCTGCAGCGCCAGCCCGTCATTGAGCACCCAGACCTGACTGGCGCCAACGCGCCAACCGATGTCCTCGTCATAATGCGCCAGCGCCTGCCACTCCAGGTCGCCGGCCTGCTGATAATACCGCGCGCCACAGCCGGTGCTGGCGGGCAAGGTTTGGCCATAGCGGCGAAACACTTGTTCCGTCTGATTGCACAGCAAAGTCCAGGCGTTGTCGGCGCCAAACCAGTCGGCAGCCGCTTGCCAGACGCCGGGGGCGACGACGGTGTAAAGTGCCAAAGTGTCGGTTGGCGAAAATAAATCCAGCGGGCGCAGGCCATAATTCACGTCAAAATCGCGTTTGCGTTTGCCGGCGCTAAAACTCCAGTTGCCAGCGTCAATGCTCCAGTAAGCTTCGGAAAGTTCTAACTTTTGTTCGGATGTTGCGCTGGCCGGCTGCTGCGGATCTGTGCGCCACAATGTACTGGCGAGCTGAAATTGCTGGTTGGTGCCCAGCTGGTTTTGCCATTGCAAATCCAAGGTCTGTAGCAGCAATTGCTGATGCTGCGGCCCCCGTAACAGGCTGTCGCCTGTGGCGTTGCTGCCAAGCAGACGGTATTGCACGTCCGGCTGTGCCGCCTGCACGCTCGTGCTACAACTGAGGCTGCAGCTCAATACCAGAGCCATCATTGAATACCACTGCGACATAGCGCCACTCCTTTTCTGTCAGTTCGGCCCGGGGGAAAGGCTGTGTGGTCAGAATAAAAGGAGTGGGCAGATGCTGCAGTGCGCGCTGACCAAAGGTCAAAAACGCCGACCAGCTGCTGCAAAACGACTGCTTACATAGTCCGTAGCATGGCCAGTTTGTGCTCTAGTAACGAACGTTTTTCTGGCTCGTAACTATATTCCAGCGCCTGTTCCAGTAGCTGTCGCGCGGCTTGGTATTGATGATTTTTCAGATAGTGCCGTACCAGCGCCTGGTTCGCTTGCAATAAATAGGGCACTCGTTTTTGTAACCGCTGATAGAAGCTGATCGCCAGCGCCTCGCGACCAGCTTGCTCTGCCTGGACGGCCTGAATATACAGCTCAAACGGATCGTCACTGTCGGCCAGCGCCAGTTGCTGTTCTAACTGCTGTACCAGCGGTTGGTCGCCTAACTGCGTGGCCAGTACCTGATAGTTGTGCAGCAGCGCCAAGTGCTGCGGTGCCACGGCAAGTCCATATTGATACCATTGCTGTGCCAGCTCAGGCTGTTGCTGGCGACGTAATAACACCGCCATCAGGTTTATTGCCGGGACGAATTGGTCATCCTGCTGCAGGCTGGTCTTGATCAGCGCATAGGCCTGATCATACTCGCCACGCAGTAAAGCTTCCGCCGCCAGATTGTTGTACACAGTCGCTTTAAAACGGGCGTCGCTGAGAAAATCGCCCTGATAGCTCAGAGGACCGCGGAAGTAATCGATGTAAAGCTGACGGATCGTGTTGGAATCCGGGTCCGCGTTCAGGTAGCTGCGCACGTGGGTGGCCTGCAAGCAGCAAGTCGCCGCGAATATCGATGACCGGTTCGCGGTAGGTGGCCCGGAATCGCACGTCAATACCGGCCGATATCGGCCAGTGCCTTGGTCAGCAATGCCAGACTGACGCAATTGGCGGAACCGGTGCGCATCACTTCGCTGGCGCTGGTGGTGCTGCCGTTAAACTGAAACACAGCCAGCACGTTTTGCATGTAGCTGTACAGCCGGTATTCCGGCTTTTGGTCGGCATAACGCGGGTGATGGAAATAACTGAGGAAATCCTGTTGTTGCGCGGCTGTCAGTTGCAGCAAGTTCCGCTAGGTCCGGTACAGCGGCGGCAGTAGCGAAAATCTGCGGCGGGATCTGCGGTGCTTTCGCTCGTATCTGCGAATGCACGACTGCATTCGCCTGCTTGGCCTGGTTTGCTGTAGCCAGGGGGACTTGTTGCGCGCAACCGGCCAGACAGATACTCAGGGTCAATAACAACGCCATCGACCGCATGATCAATCTCCGTCAGGCAATTTTCATATTGTTAACACAGGCGCAACGCTGAATTCCAGCGGAAAATTGCCGGTACTCGCCGCATTTGTCGCAGAGTTTAGCCAGAAGCTATGCTGGTCAGCCTTGCTCCGCCCGTTCGGACACGGCAGAATCAGGCAGTACTCCAATTGGAAATTCCTATAATGACAACAAAAACAACAGTATCAGGCGCTGAAATCCCGAAAAAGGGCTTTTTGGCCCATTTTGGTTTAGTGCCACAAATTTTATTGGGCATGATTTTAGGTGTCGCGCTGGCGAGCTGGTCGGCAGAAGCCGGGCAAGCGGTGGCGATGCTCGGCGCTTTGTTTGTCAAAGCGTTAAAAGCGGTCGCGCCAATTCTGGTGTTTGTGCTGGTCGCGTCTGCGATTGCCAACCGTAAAATCGGCGGTCAGGCGAAAATGAAACCGGTGTTGGTGCTGTATTTACTCGGCACCTTTTTGGCCGCACTGACGGCAGTAGGCGCCAGTTTTCTGTTCCCAAGCAGTTTAGTGTTAAGCGACGCCCAGCAGGCTGTCACTGCGCCGGAAGGCATTGGTCAGGTGCTCAAAGGCATTCTGTTTCAGGCTGTCGACAATCCGGTCAATGCTTTGCTGACCGGCAACTTTATTGGCGTATTGACCTGGTCTATCGGCTTTGGTCTGGGCCTGCATCACGCCAACAGCACGACGAAAAAAGTATTCAGTGATATTTCACACGGCGTGTCGCACCTGGTCACGCTGATAATCCGGCTGGCGCCCATTGGTATTTTTGGTCTGGTGGCAGAAACCGTGGCCACCACAGGGTTTGCCGGTTTGGCCAGTTATGGCCATTTGCTGGCGGTGCTGGTCGGCTCGATGGCCTTTATCGCTTTTGTGGTGAACCCACTGCTGGTATTCATCACCACCAAGCGTAATCCATACCCGCTGGTGCTGACCTGTTTACGTGAAAGTGGCATTCCGGCGTTTTTCACCCGCAGTTCTGCCGCCAATATCCCGGTGAATATGATGCTGTGTGAAAAGCTGAAACTGGATGAAGATACTTATTCAGTATCGATCCCGCTCGGTGCCACTATTAACATGGCCGGTGCTGCCATCACTATCACAGTGCTGACACTCGCTGCTGTGCATACCTTGGGTGTTGAGGTCGATTTTGCCACGGCGATGTTATTAAGCGTGGTTGCGGCGGTTTGTGCCTGTGGTGCTTCTGGTGTTGCCGGTGGTTCGTTATTGTTAATTCCACTGGCTTGTGGTCTGTTTGGCATTCCGGCGGAAGTGGCGATGCAGGTGGTGGCTGTTGGTTTTATCATCGGTGTGGTGCAGGATTCCTGCGAAACTGCACTGAACAGTTCCACCGACGTGGTGTTTACCGCGGCGGTCAGTCAGCGCGCTGGCGGTTGATGCTGTGACACCAGGCCGGTCCCCGCAGGGGCCGGTCTGGCCGTGTGACCTGCCTGAACATCTGCTTAAAGTCCGAAAACCAAGCCTCTAATTCCTTTTAGTTATATCTGAGCCGATTTGCTTCTTGGATTCAGGACGTTTAGACGTCTAATATCGCAGCCATATTGGATAACCCCGCTGTGTTTGTTGAAATGCAGTATGGTGTGTCGATGATCTGAGCCTGACCAAGGCAAGAGCCCGTGGGGACCTGAGCGTGCAGTATTTACCGATTTTTACTGATTTAACCGGCAAAGCCGTGCTGCTGGTCGGCGGCGGCCATGTCGCGCTGCGTAAAGCGCGGGCGCTGCTGGATGCCGGCGCAATACTGACGGTGGTGTCGCATCAGTTTGAAACGGATTTCCACGATTGGGCTCAACATGGCAAAGCGGTCTTAGTACAAGGCGATTTTCAGCCCGGGCATATTCCAGGCCATTGGCTGGTGATCGCCGCCACCGACGATGATGCCGTCAATGCTGCGGTGCATCAGGCCGCTACGGCGCGCCAGGTCTGGGTTAACACTGTCGACGACCAGGACAAATGTGAGTTTATTTTCCCGTCCATCATTAACCGCTCCCCGATCCAAATTGCCATTTCCAGTGGCGGCAAAGCGCCGGTGCTGGTCCGCCGCTTACGCGAACAGTTAGAAACTTTATTGCCACAGCATCTTGGACCTTTGGCGGCGCTGGTCGGCAAATTCCGCAAGCACGTGCAACAGAAGCTGGACAATTTTGCCGCCCGCCGGCAGTTTTATGAACAGGTATTCAGCTCTAAAGTGGTGAGCCTGCTGCAAAGCGGTCAACCGCAGGCGGCCGAAGAGCAGCTGGAGCAAATGCTGGAAGGCCATCAGCCGCTGCGTGGGGAAGTGTTTGTGGTGGGCGCTGGGCCTGGCGACCCTGAGTTACTGACACTCAAAGCCTTGCAGTTGATGCAACAGGCCGATGTGGTGGTGTACGACTATTTAGTCTCAGAACCTATTATGGCGCTGGTGCGCCGTGACGCTGAACTCATCTGCGTGGGCAAAAAAGCCGGCGCGCATTCGGTCGCGCAGGAGGAAACCAACGCATTGCTGATAAAACTGGCGCTGGAAGGCAAAAAAATCTGCCGGTTAAAAGGCGGCGACCCCTTTATTTTTGGCCGCGGTGCGGAAGAAATTGAAGTGTTGTTGCCGCATCAAATCCCATTTCAGGTGGTGCCGGGCATCACGGCCGCTGCGGGTTGTGCTGCTTACGCCGGTATTCCGCTGACGCATCGCGATTATGCCCAGGCCGTGCAGTTTGTCACCGGTCATTGCCAGAAAGAGGGTAAAGAGCCGGACTGGCACAGCCTGAGCCGGCCGAATCAAACCTTAGTGATTTATATGGGCCTGATGAAATCGGCACATATTCAGGCGCAGCTGCTGCAGGCAGGCCGAGCCGCAGACACGCCGGTCGCTATTCTGGAAAACGGTACCCGACCTGAGCAGCGTGTGTTCACCGGCACTCTTGGTCAACTGGCCGCATTGATTGAGCAGCACCAGGTGCAATCTCCGGCGCTGCTGGTGATTGGTGAAGTGGTGGCGCTGCAACAAAAATTAGCCTGGTATGGCGCGCAGGCGCCGCGTGCGCAGATCACGCCGTTGAATTGATGCTGAAACAGCTGGCGCAGAACTGATGTTGCGCAGCAGATCAAACTGATTGAATTGAATAGTTTTTATAGCAAGGTAACTGATATGCCGACCTTAACGCACTTACAACAGCTTGAAGCGGAAAGTATTCAGATCTTCCGCGAAGTTGCGGCCGAATTTGATAATCCGGTCATGCTGTATTCGATTGGCAAAGATTCGTCGGTGCTGCTGCATCTGGCGCGCAAAGCCTTTTATCCGGGCAAGATCCCGTTCCCGCTGCTGCATGTCGACACCGACTGGAAATTCCGCGAGATGATCGAATTTCGTGATCGCTTGGCCAAAGCCTACGATTTTGAACTGATCGTGCATAAAAACCCGGAAGGCATCGCGATGGGCATGAACCCATTCACCTTCGGCAGTGCCAAGCATACCGACGTGATGAAAACCGAAGGCCTGAAACAAGCGCTGAACAAATATGGTTTTGACGCCGCTTTTGGTGGCGCGCGCCGTGATGAAGAAAAATCCCGCGCCAAAGAGCGGATCTATTCATTCCGTGACCAATATCACCGCTGGGACCCGAAAAACCAACGGCCAGAGCTGTGGCATACCTACAACGGTCAGGTCAACAAAGGCGAAAGTATCCGCGTGTTCCCGTTGTCGAACTGGACCGAGCTGGATATCTGGCAATACATCTATCAGGAAAACATCGACATTGTGCCGCTGTATTTTGCCGCGCACCGCCCGGTGGTTGAACGCAATGGCACCATGATTATGGTCGACGATGACCGCATGCCGCTCAATCCGGGTGAAGTGCCGGAGCAGAAACTGGTGCGTTTCCGCACTTTAGGCTGTTACCCGCTGACTGGTGCTGTGGAGTCGGAAGCGACCACGTTAACCGGCATTATTGAAGAGATGTTGTTATCGCGTTCCAGTGAACGGCAAGGCCGGGTTATTGACAGCGATTCCAGTGGGTCGATGGAAAAGAAAAAACGTGAGGGCTATTTCTGATGTCAGTCGCAATTGAACTCGAACAGCTGGGGATTGAAGAATACCTCAAGCAGCAACAGCATAAATCGTTGTTGAAATTTTTAACCTGTGGCTCGGTCGATGATGGCAAAAGTACGCTGATTGGCCGGCTGCTGCATGACAGCGCGCAGATTTACGAAGACCAGTTAGCGGCGCTGCATAAAGACAGCAAAACGCACGGCACCACCGGTGAAGCCATTGATTTGGCGCTGCTGGTCGACGGTCTGCAGGCAGAGCGCGAGCAAGGCATCACTATCGATGTGGCTTACCGGTATTTCTCCACGTCCAAACGCAAATTTATCATCGCCGACACACCGGGCCACGAGCAATACACCCGCAATATGGCGACCGGCGCTTCGAACTGCGACCTGGCGATTATTCTGGTCGACGCGCGCTACGGCGTGCAGGTGCAAACCCGCCGTCACAGCTTTATCTGTGCGCTGCTGGGCATTAAGCAGTTTGTTGTGGCTATTAACAAAATGGATTTGGTCGGCTTCTCCGAAGCGCGTTATGACGAAATTCGCCAAGAGTATTTAGCGTTTGCGGCGCAGCTGCAGGTGCCGGATATTCAGTTTGTGCCCCTGTCGGCGTTAAACGGTGACAACGTGGTGAACCGTTCGGAGCAAGCGCCTTGGTATCAGGGGCCGACGTTACTGGCGCTGTTAGAAGATGCGCCGGTGACTGGTTTTAATCATGGCTTTGAAGCGCGTTTGCCGGTGCAGTATGTCAGCCGGCCGAATCTGGACTTCCGTGGTTTTGCCGGCACTGTCGCATCCGGCAGTTTTAAAGTCGGTGATGCCGTGGTTGCTCTGCCGTCTGGCAAAGGCTCAGTGGTGAAATCCATTGTGACTTTTGATGGCGAGTTGCCGGAAGCTTTTGCCGGTCAGGCGGTGACGTTAACACTGGCCGATGAAATTGATATCAGCCGCGGTGATGTGATAGTGCCGGCGCAGCACCATGCCAGCGTGTCGAACCGCATCTTGGCCAAAGTGGTGTGGATGCATGAAGAGCCGCTGACCATTGGCAAGCAATACAACATCAAACTCGGCACGAAAAAAGTACCGGGCACTGTCACCGCCATTGCGCACAGCATTGACGTCAATACCCTGGCAGAAGGTGCGGCGACTGAGCTGAATCTGAACAGTATCGCGCTGGTGGAGCTGGAGCTGACCGAAGCTGTGGTATTTGACCCGTACAGCAAAAACCGCGACACCGGTGGCTTTATTTTTATCGACCGGTTAAGCAATATCACCGTTGGCGCTGGTATGGTTGACAGCGCGCTGGCGTCGAACAACAGCCGGACTGAATTCAGTGCTTTTGAGCTGGAATTTAACGCCTTAGTGCGTAAACATTTCCCGCACTGGCAGGCGCTGGATATCAGTAAGTTGTGATACGACGTTAAAGGCTACTTTTGCGGTAAGCCAATCCGTGGATACGGCATCGTCCGCTGTTCACACGCAGACACGCCGTGAGTACTCCTAGGGCTCACAGACATGTAGGCTCCTCTGCGGCAGTCCGGGGTTTTGCAGAGCAAAACCCGTTTGAGCGGCGGCAAGTCAGATTACTGACTTGCCGAGACCCCGCTCTCACCCCTGCCGCAGAGGGTCTGCTAAACGAAAAAACGATCGCCACCTTCTGGCCGGTGAAGTTCTTTTATCAGCATAAATGCAGGCAACAGTAGATGACCCAAACCAACAACATCGTCTGGCAACAACATGCGGTTAGCCGCGTGGAGCGCGAGGCGCAGAAACAGCAGCAGGCGGTGGTATTGTGGTTCACCGGTTTAAGCGGTGCCGGTAAATCGACCGTCGCCGGCGCGCTGGAGCAAGCGTTGCTCAAGCGCGGTGCTCACACCTATCTGCTGGATGGCGACAACGTGCGCCATGGTTTGTGTGCGGGGCTTGGCTTCAGCGAAGCCGACCGCAATGAAAACCTGCGCCGGGTCGGCGCTGTGGCCGGCCTGATGCTGGATGCTGGCCTCATTGTATTAAGCGCTTTTGTCTCGCCACTGCGTAGCCAGCGCGATGCCATCCGCGCCAGTCTGCCGGAAGGGCGTTTTCTTGAAGTCCATGTCGCGACCTCACTCGATGTTTGTGAACAACGTGACGTTAAAGGCCTGTATCAAAAAGCGCGGCGGGGTGAGATCGCCAATTTTACCGGTATTTCAGACCCGTACGAAGCGCCGCTGCAGCCGGAAATTAGCCTCGATACCGGTGTGTTGTCACTCGATGACAGTGTGCAGCAGTTGCTGAAATTGCTGCAGCAACGTGGCATTATCCAGCCACAATCCTGACAGGGAACTTCCCGCATGTTAACGACACCCGCTGAACTCAGCCAATGGCTGCCGCAGATCCGCCGCATCAGCATCGCTGCTGGTGAGGCTATTTTGGCGATTTACAATCAGCCACAAGCTATTGATGTGCAACATAAAGCGGATGACAGCCCGCTGACGGCCGCAGATTTGGCTGCGCATCAGCTGATTATGCGCGAACTGCAGAAGCTTACGCCGCACATCCCGGTGCTATCCGAAGAAGCCGCCGATATTCCGTGGAGCGAGCGCCAGCACTGGCAACGCTTCTGGCTGGTGGACCCACTCGATGGCACCAAAGAGTTTATCAAAAGGAATGGCGAATTCACCGTCAATATCGCACTGATTGACGCCGGTGAACCGGTGCTCGGTGTGATCCATGCGCCGGTGCTCGGCAAGACTTACAGCGGCGCACAAGGGCTGGGTGCTTTTGTTGCCGACAGCGCCGGTGAACGGGTGATTCAGGCGGTGGCGCCCAAAGCCGGTGAAACCGTACGGCTGGTCGGCAGTAAAAGCCATTACCAACCGGAAGTGGAGCCATATCTGGCGCAGTTTCCGCAGCATGAACTGGTTGCCGTCGGCAGTTCGTTAAAATTCTGTCTGGTGGCCGAAGGCGCAGCGCACATCTATCCCCGCTTTGGCCCGACCATGTTATGGGACACCGGCGCTGGCCATATTATCGCGACTGCGGCCGGCGCCAGTGTCGTGTATGACGGCATCGAAGGCCCGGCCTATCAGCGCGAAAATCTGCGCAACGGCAACTTTGTCGTGCAGAGGTAATCCGGGACCATTGCTGTTACCGCCCGCATAGGGCGGTGAAGCCAACCTTGCTGTTCTCTGGCAGCGCCCGTACAGTGACACTGCGAATTCATTTTTGTGGAGTCAGTATGCGAGCTGCCACCTGGTATTCCCGTTTTGCCAAAGCGGCCGCTCATTTTTGTGGCCGTCCCCGCGTATTCAGTCTGGCGGTTGGTCTGATTGTGGTCTGGCTGGCGACAGGGCCGCTGTTCGACTACAGCGATACCTGGCAGCTGGTGATCAACACCGGCACCACGATCATCACCTTTTTAATGGTTTTCCTCATCCAAAACACACAAAACCGCGACACGGAAGCGATCCAGGTCAAACTGGATGAGCTGATCCGCGTGACGCAGGGTGCGCACAATGCGTTGCTCGACCTTGAGGAACTGGAAGAAGACAACCTCGACGCCTTCAAACGTAAATATCAGGATTTAGCCGCGATGGCGCGTAAACAACTGGCCAGTGGTGCTGTGGATACTGACACGCCGGATCTATGAAGTGACGATGGTGGCCACCTGAAGTTTATTTTTGCAATTTCCTGAAAGAAAGTGGCGGGTATGCCAGTCTGTATTGTGTTCAATAAGACTACCGCAGCTGCAGGAAGGTGTGTTTTGGCTCGTTCAGGTTCAGTGAAAAGTCGTATTTTTATCGGTTATGCCGCCATTTTTTTCGTCACCCTGGTCGCTGCAGTATTACTGATCCAAAGTAATCGCCAGCTGATGCACGAAGTGAGCGGTTTTGTCGACCGTTCTGTGCCCGCCCTGCAAGCCGTGTCGGCCTTGCAAAATGCCTCGCGGCAGCAAGTGCTGACCGGCTATGAGTTGTATGGCACTGTGATCAAAAGTGCTGAGTTCAGCGAGCAACAGCAGAAAACAGCGCAAAGTCTGCAACCGCATCTGAGCGTTTTGAGTGAAATCGGCGGGCAGGCGCTGCAGCAACAGCAACAAAAACTACAACAGGCCTTGCAGCAATTGTTGCAGGTGATGCAGGCCGAACAAGTCGATTGGGACCAGGCCCGTGTCCGGCTCAGCGACATCAATCAGACCGCAACTGCATTAAACCAACAGCTTGAAACCCTCGCCACCAAAATCACCCGAGATGCGCGGACCAGCACCGACAATATCAGCGGCGCATTGTCGCAAAACAGCAGCACCGTGGTGGTGCTGTTGCTGTTAATTGGAGGCGTGGCCGTCGGTTTTTTCCTGCTGGCACAAAAACAAATTGCCAATCCAATCATCCGTTTATCTGACGATTTACAGCAAGTCGCCGACAGCCGCGATTTAACCAGAAGCCTGGGCACCGACACAGTCGCAGAAGTGAATAGTGTGGCCGCCAGCATCAATCAGCTGCTGCGGGTGTTTAAAAGCGGCATCGCTGATATTTACCAGGCGATCTCCGGCATTAATCAGGCGGTCAACGCGCTGGCCGGCAGTTCGGCGCAGTCTTCCAGTGCAGTGCAGCAGTTGGAAAAAACCTTGTCAGTGTTAGTCCACAGCATGGCGCAGCTGGAACAACAGATGGAAGACAGTGTCGGTCGGTCGGTGCATGCTGCGCGCTCCGCACATGAAGGGGCGGCGGCGATGTCACAAAGCCAGCGTGAAGTCCGGCAGACGGCGGACAGTATCAGTCAGTTATCCGGTGATATCGAGACGACCGGGCAAATGTTGCTAACGCTGCAAGCGACCGGAACCGAAGTGTCCGGGGTCGTGAAAACCATTGCAGATATCGCCTCCCAGACCAACCTGCTGGCGCTGAACGCTGCCATTGAGGCCGCCCGCGCCGGTGAATCTGGTCGGGGTTTTGCCGTGGTTGCAGATGAAGTGCGCACACTGGCTGTACGCACCCAGCAATCGACCGCTGAAATCAACCGTATGCTGGCAAAGATTGTCGATTCAATCCAGGCTGCGGTCACCAATATGCAATCGAACCGTGCAACCGCACAGCGTTCGGTGGAACTGGCCGGGCAGTTGGTGCAGACGCTGGAAGATGGCCGTCAGGTGATCCTGACTTTGGCCGGGGTGAGCCAGGAAGCGGCTGATTTAGCCAACCAGTCGCAACAGAAAGCCAGTGCGCTGAAGCATGAGATTTCCGCCTTTGAACAAAATGCTCAGTCGGTTAGTGCTGCGAATCAGGCGGTTGCATCGACCAGTCAGGCGTTAACAGGGCTGGCCGGACAACTGAGTAAAACGGCGGCCTTATTTAAACTGTAACCCGGTCGTCCGGATAAAAGATCAAGGTGCAGTGAAAGCATTCGGTCACTGCGCCGGTCCGTTGCCCGTCGTCATCTTAATCAGGTTGCCCGCTATGTTGCCCATCGTGTTAATCCTTATTGCCGTTTCTGCTGCGTTGATCGCTGTGTCTGTGCAGGCAGGTCAATATGGCACCTTCAGCGCCATCGTCGCCTATTATGCCCCGGTATCGCCCGGCTTGCTGGCGCAGGTGGCGCAACCGCAAATTTGGGGGTTATCGGCGCTGGTCGTCCTCGCGTTGCTGAGCCTGCGCTGGCGGCTGGCCCAGCAACTGCTGGCGCTGAGTCTTATCCTGTTCAGTGCGCTGCCGCTCATCAGTTTATTTGGTGCGCAGCATTATATCGCCAGGCTCTGGGCGGCTTCCCGATGCTGGGCTCAGGCCAGGGCGTGATTAAATATCTGGCGCTGCTCGCGCTGGGGATCACGCTATGGCGCTGGCCGGTTGCTAAACCCGCTGAACGCTTCTGGCTGAATTTTGTGCCGGTAGGGCTGGTTTTGTTGTGGATCGGCGGGATGAAGTTCTTTCCGTTTGAAGCCAAGGGCATTGTTGATTTGGTCAGCAGTTCGCCGTTGTTAAGCTGGCTCTATCTGGTGGCTGATGAGCAAATGGCCTCAGATCTGATTGGCTTATTTGACTGGCTGGCGCTGCTGCTGTTGGCCGCGGCTGTTTATCCCTGGTTTTCTGATGTGTGGGTCCGTGTTTGTCACCACGCAGACGTTTTTAATCAGCTTTCCGGCAGCCTGGTCGTCGCCCGGCGTGCTCAGCAGCAGCGGCGTTTTTATCATCAAAGATCTGTGGTTTATCGGTAAGCGTCCGGCGATCACAGGTTGATGCTCTAATTTAAGTGTCCACTTATTTTTAGTGGACACTTAGTGCGTCTTAAATTGCGTCGTCAGGTTGTGACGCTAAGTCGATATTCCACGGCAGTAATTTATCGACTCAGTATTGATTGGGTGATTCTTATCCGTTTAAGAACCGCGGTCGATAATATTCGATGCCATTGAGTTTGGCAGC
>JAXHNX010000039.1:0-169138 GCA_034519945.1 Rheinheimera sp. | reverse complement strand
GTAAGCGTCCGGCCATCACATCTTTTATTAACTCACTGATCACGGATCATAGCTCTCACTGTTCCCAACCATGAGAGTTATCAATGTCTGCCTTAAAACCATCCGATGTGCGTCGGAGTTTTTCTCCCGAGTTTAAATGGCAGGTTGTTCAGGAATCAAAAGCCAGATTACTGTCGGCCTCTGCGCTCGCGCGCAAATACGATGTGAATACCAATCAGCTTTTTCGCTGGGTGCGAGACGCTCAGGTCGGGAAAGCGTTGTGGGTCAGGCGGGCTAAAGGTGAGCAAGCCATGCCAGCGGCCCCAACACCATTTCTTCCAGTCTGCGTTCAAACCGCTGAACCACCTCCGACTGTGCATCAAGGCGCCGTAACGGTGTCGTTTCGCAGTGGCCATCAACTGGTTTTACATGACGCAACGCCAGACATGCTGCGTCAACTGGTGGCGGCATTGTCATGATGATGTTATCGCATGATGTGCGCATCTGGCTGTGTGCGAGTTACACCGATATGCGCAAAGGCTTCGATGGACTGGCGGCCATGGCTCAACATGTATTGCAAAAAGACCCGTTCAGTGGCCACGTGTTTGTGTTTCGTGGGCGTCGCAGCGACCGGGTTAAATTACTCTGGTGGGATGGCCAGGGATTGTGTTTGTTTTACAAACGCCTGGAGCAAGGCCAGTTCGTCTGGCCACACGCAAAAACCGGTGCCGTGCATTTAACTCAGGCCGAGTTGGCGCTGTTGCTCGAAGGCCTAGACTGGCGTCCACCCGCCCGAAAAAATGCACCAAAAAATGCTGCATAAGTGCTATTAATCAATGAGTTAGCTGCCATGCTGTGATATCATGCATGGCATGAAAACGATGGCATCTTCCTTACCCAATGACCCGAAACAGTTGCAGGCAATCATCCTGCAGCTGCAGGAAACACTTGCTCAGCAAGAGTCGGTGATTGCCACGTTACGCCATCAGTTATCTGTGTTAAAGCGTGCACGTTTCGGTCGTTCATCCGAGCTGCTCGACACCCAAATCCATCAGTTGGAATTGCAACTGGAAGAGCTTGAGATGCAGAGTGCTGCAATCCCTAAGCTCAGCGCGCCAACAACCGAAGATAAAACAACACCACGCCGACGCGCTTCTCTGCCTGAGCAACTGCCCCGTGAAGAACTACGCGTTGAAACCGCTTGCCAGTGCCCGGCATGCCAGGGTGAACTGACCCATATTGGTGATGATGTCTCGGAAATGCTTGATGTGGTGCCGGCCTCTTACCGGGTTATTCGCATTGTTCGTCCTAAATTCAGCTGCAAGCATTGCGACACGCTGGTGCAAGGTGCTGCACCAGAGCGTGTGATTAAAAAAGGACTGGCCAGTGCAGCGTTACTCACGCAAGTGATTGTGGATAAATACCTCGACCATCAACCGCTGTACCGTCAGTCTGAGCGGATGGAGCGTGAAGGCATCGATATCGAACGCTCGACGTTAGCCGACTGGGTCGGACAAACCGGTGCTTTACTCACGCCACTGGCGGATGCCATCGGACGTCATGTAAAAGCAGCTCAACATATTTATGCGGATGACACCACGGCGCCGACGCTATCACCGGGCAAAGGCCGCACACAAACAGGCCGATACTGGACTTATGTGCGGGATGGCCGTTCATGGGCAGATACCACAGCGCCAGCGGTCTGGTTACAATACAGTGAAGACCGAAAAGGCCTGCATCCGACAGCCCATTTAAAAGGCTATCAAGGTTCGCTACAAGCGGATGCTTACGCGGGTTACAACGAATTATACCAACAAAAAATCCAACAACATGGGTGTTGGGCGCACGTGCGGCGTAAGTTCTACGACATCACCCAATCCGGCCCGTCACCTCTCGCCGATGAAGCGATAACCATTATCCAATCACTGTATGTCATTGAAAAACAAGCGCGTGGCCAACCACCGAATGAACGACAACACATTCGGGCGACACAAGCAAAGCCAATCCTTGAGCGCTTCCATACGTGGTTGCAGGCAACCTTGCGCACCTTATCAAAAGGCTCGCCGTTGTCCAAAGCCATTCACTATGCACTCAAGCAGTGGGATGCACTGGTTGCGTATGTCGATAATGGTTATGCCGAATTGGACAACAACAGCGCGGAGCGTTCATTACGCCCAATCGCCTTGGGCAGGAAAAACTACCTGTTTGCAGGTTCGGTCGCCGGAGGCCAACGAGCTGCGGTGCTCTACTCGATACTCAGCACTGCCAAACTCAATGGCATCAACCCGAATGACTATCTGACCGCGGTTCTTAAACGGATAGGAAATCACCCAATCAACCGCATCGATGAGCTACTGCCGTGGAATATCGACTTAGCGTCACAACCTGACGACGCAATTTAAGACACTAAGTGTCCACTAAAAATAAGTGGACACTTAAATTAAGGCATCAACCTGTGATCGCCGGACGCTTACTCACGTTTTCAAGTCGGGATGACAAATCGTCAAAGCCTATATGAACTCACTCCGCATTTAACAGAGTTACTCGTGGAATACAAAGCTATTTATATCAAATACATAACTCATTTTTTGTGAAATAAATTCAGAATCCCGTCGGTCCCTCAACCATTGCCAGGCGTCGTCTTCAATGATGCCCATATCAACGGTCATCAGCACCCAGTCTTTGGTGGCGATGTTAATCATCTTCACGCGCACCCCGCCGTCCATCATGCTGGCCGACACACACAGCGCCCAGCCGTTTGGGTAGCGCTGCAGCACTGCTTCCACATGCGAAAACGGCCCACCGGTGAGGTCGGCGATGACGCGGTTGGCCAGCCGTTTACGGCCTTGGTAAAACGCTACCTGCATGGTGACCCCCTACGCTAAGAACGTGATGTCTTCGTGCTGCAACTTCCAATTGGCGCCGATGCGCTGTATGGCTTCGTTGTTACGCTCGATAATGATTTTCCAGTCCCCAGACCACGGAATCATGCCGGTTGCCGTTAACACCCCGTTTTGCAGTGTGACGTTCAGATAAATTTCGTCTTGCGTCGGTCTGCCGTTGGCGTGGCGGATAAGCGGCATTTTCAGCGTGACCGGAATGGTGATGCTATCCACTGTCTGGCCGTTTTCGTCGGTGATGTTCCCGACCATCTGGATCACTTGCCCCGGCTCGCAGTAGTAATTTCCCGCAAAGAATGTCACCGGCGGCCGTTCGCGGTGATTTGTTGATTACTGATGGTGTATGCGGGCCGTGTATCCGCCGGCAGTTGTTCGCTGATTACTGCGCCAACTGGTGCAGTAATAGTTAGCCCGTTGATTCGTTTTGTGTTGCTCATCTTAGCCTCGCTTTAGTTTGGCAAAAAGCATACTGACGGTCACAGCTATGCCTGCTGGCCGCTTCACTCTTAACTTTACGTTTGACTTCACTCCGACATTAAAAGCCACGTTAGCTGTAAAGCTGCTTTCACTAACCGCAGTGCCAAGTATGTAGACACTAGAGTTTGTGAGTGATGCGATACTTTTCGACGCAACTACTTCACCATCAATTTCAAGCTCATAATCAAACGTTGCTGCAGCTGTTGGCATTGACCCCACTGAAAGCGACCTAATCGCCAGAATTTCGCCATCATCAACATCGGCGCTAAATGCCTCAGTCATCACAGCGCCTGAAATATCAAGCCCAGACACTGTCACAGCATTCTCAAAAATCCCGCCGCCGCTTGATCTCGGCCCAATGATGTTTCCTGGCGCCAGCCACAGAAGACCCATGCCGCCGCTACCGCCTAATAGGCTTAAATCCATAACTAAAATCCCCCTGCATATCGCAGCTGGTTTGCTGCCACACACTCAAAAAATAACGTGCCTGTTACCCCGGCCGGCAGCCAGTGGTTTAGCTCGCTGACTCCGTTTGGCAGCACAATATTGACGGTGCCCACAATGTCGATGCGGCCAGCTTTGGCCAGCTTTTGCACTTCAATCACATCACCTGGCGTGAGGTTCGCGGCGTCTAACGTCACCGTTTTGGATTGTCCTTGGTCAAATACAATGATTTCGCGCTGGGCAGCGCCTGCTGCGGTGTAGTTGTTTGGGTTGTGCACCAGATTGTGCGTGGCGCGCTCTTTTAAATCGTTCAGCTCTGCAGTAATAGCGGCTATCTCAGCGCTAAAGTCATACATCCAGCTTTCTGCCGGCACGACAATCGGCACTGCGTTGGCAATGCCCAGATGTTCAATCACCATGTTGCGCACAATGACGTTGCCCACCGTTGCGCCTGCGGTTTTCACCTTCTGCGTCAGTGGCACATAGGCAAACATTACCAGCTGATCACCGTCGACCGGATGGGTGTACACCAAGCCAATCCAGTTGAAGCTAAAATCGCCGACTTCTGTGCTCAGCATCTTTGCGTAAGTGACGCGGTTGTCATCGATAATGCCCTGGCTTGTTGGTGGTGTTTCAAGTACCACATGCGCCGGTGCTGGCAGCGGTCGTCGGCCGGCTCTTCGTCGTGTGCCCAGTCCCGGAATATTGGCGAATACAAACTTGGTAATTTCCAGCTCTGGGCCCACGCCCACAGCTGCGGCACCGTTTCGCCGATGGTGGTTAAACGTGCCATTAACTGCCCTCGCGGTTAGTGTCTGAAAATCTGCGTTAACTTCGCTGCCCGCCAAAATCAGGGCAGTCGCTTTGTTTGAAACGTACTCATACCGGCGACAGGTGCGGCCATAGTCCTGAATGATGGTCCCCATCAGCGCGGCGCTCGATACTGTGCTGTCGTCTATTTCAATCGACACCACATCCCAGTCTTTATCTGGCTGCGCTCTCAACTCAGCACCGGCACCCAGGCGATAAAATGTTATAAACCCTCGTGCTCCCGTCTTTGGCGTTGACAAAGGCAAATGCCACGCGCTTGCGGTAGAGCCACAGCGGTTCATCACGAAAACGGGTAATGCGCCGCTCCCATGCCAGCAAGTGCAGCAGGTCCACTGAGCAGGTCAGCGGATCGCTTTGTGTCAGTGGCCACAGCAGATAGCCGCGAACCCGCTGCCAAAAACTCTGCATGCCGACTTTGAGCATGGCCGGTTCTTGCGGCTCTGGGCTTTCGGTTAACGTCTGCCCATCCATCCAAAACGGCAGGTTCAGCGCTTCTAGTTGCGGGCTGTCTTCATCGTGGTTGATGCTCATGGCGCCACCCCGTTATTGGTGATGGTTAAGCTGTCGATGCGTGGCAGCACTAAGGCGCTTTCAATATCTTCCGTGGCAAAGCGAATGCTTTTTAAACCCGGCAATGCGCTGTGCAGCTCCTGCACCAGCATCGACCAGGCAAACACACTTTGTGGCAAGGTGCGGGTGATTTCCGGATATAAATCTGACTCCCGAAAAGCTGCCCTTACCCGCGCTTCAATGCCATCTTCGAGCGCGGCGATTTCATCCACGCTCAGGTTTTCGCGGTGCCAGAATTCCAGCTCAATATCAACAGGCGCTGCCGGAATGGCAATGGCCAGTAAATCGTCGCCATGGCCGTGATAGCCTTGGTTGGTGATGTAGTCGTTGATGCTTTCTATCAGACTGGATGGGGTTTCACCGACCGGCATCATGACAAAACAGTTTGCTGTGCCTGGCCCGCGTGGTGCGTTGTGCTCAAAAAACAGCAGATCACTGCGTATGCCGGCAAAGCTGGCAATGGCTGCCCGATATACCGCATCGATATGGTAGTTCCCGACGCTCGCAAACTGATCGCGGATGCGCAGCGCCAGTGCTTCGTCTGTTTCGACATCAGCGCCGGATACAGTGATCCAGTTGGCCGCGTTGGTTACTGAGTCAATGCCCGGCACCACATCCTGCATGATGTTAAAAAAACCAGCCGGTAGGTTGTAACCTGCGCCCGCTTCCAATGCCTCACACACTACCTGCGCGCTTAAAGTGCCTGCCGGAATTAACGTATTTTCCAGCACCGTGACCCGGTACACCGCGCCCAGGGTGCTGTCTGTTTTGATGATGGTGCCGGCGGCAACTACGATTGGCGCGTTGATATCCTGTTTAGTGAAACTGATATTGCCTCTGGTTTTTACCGCCGTTTTTCGTGTCAGGCCTACGTCCCACGCCTTTAGCTCTAAATACTTTTGTGTCGCTGTGGCGGCAAACATGGCCGGCAGCACATGGCTGGCCAGCAGTGTTTTAATCAGCCACAGTACCGGCGTGACCACGCAGGCAGAGAACAGCCGCCAAAATGGGCTCATGGCGCTGTTGTTGGAAATAATTGAGTTTGCCGCGGTGACGTCGGCTTCTAACAATGCTACCACGCCATCACTGGTGGTTGGCATGCCCTGCTCTGACAGCAGCTTTTCAAAATTAACTGACGGCCGCATTTAACGATACCTCTGTTGTTATGTCGCCAAATTCGTAAGTCGTGGCAGTGATCAGAATTTGCTGTTCGTTGTTGGCATCAATCTCAATGGTGCCTGGCACTAACCGCGTGTCTGTCTCTATCAACAGTTCCATCGCCGTATAGACGTCATTGCGAAGGGCCGGACTGCGCTGTGCCAGCAGCCTGGTGACTAACCCCGATTCCAGCAGCATGTGTTTCACGTCCTGCGCGATGCTCGCCCGTGTGTTAATCAGCTCTGGCTGCGGCAGCTGGTCTAATTGCGCATTCTGTTTTATCTGAACACCGATTCTGGTGATTGTGAACACCAGTTTTTTTCCGCGTTGGGCTCTGCTCCTGTTTAACTCAGGTGTTCATTTTCCGTCAATTCACTTTTGCTTTTTCGCATCGATTCTCCTTTGAGTTTGATCCGGTGCGCGTTGTGCATCAGCCGGTCTAAGATGGCATCGGCTAACGTGTTGTCGCCTATCGCCTGATACCATTCTTCTGTTGGCAACTGGCTTACCATCACTGTGGATGCCTGTTGGTGCCGGTCATCCATAATCTCCATCAGGTCGTTGCGCTGAGCGGCCTTTAATGGCTCCAGGCCCCAGTCATCCAGGATTAACACGTCATATTTCGCTATCTGTTTCAGTGCCTTGCTGTAACTGCCGTCCGCTTTGTGTTGCCCAAGCTCCAGCAGCAATCGCGAGAGCCGGTAGTATTTGGCGCTGTGCCCTTTGCTGATGGCACTGTGCGCTAAGGCGCAGGCCAGATAGGTTTTCCCGCTGCCGCATGGCCCGGTCAGCAACACGTTTTGCCGTGCGTTCACCCAGCCACAGCTCAGCAGGCCGGCCATCACCGACTGATTCAGCCCGCGTGGATGTTCATAATTGATATCGCGCGCATTGGCTTGCACCTTCAGTGTCGCGCCTGTCAGTAGCCGTTGCTGTTTGCGGTTATCCCGGCTTTGTTGTTCATGGTCTATCAGCAATTGCAGCCGCTCTTCAAACGACAAGGCCTGATACGTACCCGGATGTTCAAGCTGCTGGAGCAGCGCCTGCGCCATGCCGTTCAGTTTCAGTTGGCGCAATACCGTGATGTTATGTTGGTTCATAAGTCTCTCTTTATCGGATT
The DNA here is from genome assembly GCA_034519945.1 of Rheinheimera sp. Taxonomy (GTDB): domain Bacteria; phylum Pseudomonadota; class Gammaproteobacteria; order Enterobacterales; family Alteromonadaceae; genus Pararheinheimera. Next base: position 161,659 of record JAXHNX010000039.1, on the reverse strand, counting down.
AGTGGAAGCTTTGTGGGCCGCGGATGTTTTCATGGTGTTGTGGCAAGCTGGGTTGTGGCTCATCGTCACGCACTACTGTATCGAGGTTGCTGGCGAGGATGGCTTTGATGTTTTTCAGTCGGTTTAACTGATGGTTGTTGGCGATTGCGCAGGCCTGATTGAGCCGCTCTGGCGGATATTGCCGGCTTAAGTTCAACAGGCCAAGACAGACCCGGTAGCCTTGCTGTTCGTGCATCTTGCTATCGAGCACCCGCACCACCCAGTTCAGCGTATCCTGACCGATATCCTTGGCCCAGTTCATCAACCGCCCCCGCGACCACTGATGGTGCTTCTCGTGCCGGGTTGGCATATGCTGCGCCTGTGTACTCGTGCCGCGCCGGTGCACACGTGGATGACTGGCAACCCGTTTGTGCTGGAAGTACAGCGTGATGAGGCTGTCTGTGGCATGCAGCTCCAGCTTCTCCCCCACCAGATGGTGTGGTGCCGAGTACAGATGTGCATCGTATTGCACGTGGTAATCGATGTTCAGTTTCACCTGTTTGATGTCGGTGTATTGGTAGGGCTCGCGCGGCAAATGGCCAAGCGCGGGCTTGTCGAGCTGCTCAAACCATTCGCGCCGGTTACCGCTAAATTGTTTAAAGGGCCGTGCGTTGACCTCCTCAAGCAGGGCTTTGATGCAATGATTCAGCTCGGCCAGCGAGAAGAAGGTATGGTGACGCAGCCGCGCTAAGATCCAGCGCTCAATCACCTGCACGCCGACCTCTGCTTTGGCCTTATCCTGCGGTTTATAAGGCCGCGCCGGCATGATGGCGCAACCGTAATGATGGGCCAGTTGCTGATACGCCGGATTGATGTCCGGGTCGTAGCGGCAGGCTTTGCTGACGCCACTTCTGAGGTTATCCGGCACAATCAGGCGGGGCACGCCGCCAAAGAAGCTAAAGGCCCGGGCATGGCTACCTAACCAATCCGGCAGGCTCTGGCTGAACGTGGCTTCGGCATAGGTGTAGTTTGATGCGCCCAGCACCGCAACAAACACCTGCGCGGGGCGTATTTCGCCGGTACTGGCACACACCAGCGGCACCGTCTGTCCGGCGTAATCGACAAACAGCACATCACCGGCCACATGATGCTGGCGCATTGAGCGGCGCTGTTTTTTCTGCCACTGCTGATACAGGTGGCAATACTGGGCATAGCTGTAACACCGGTTGGGATACTGCTGCGTGTATTCCTCCCACAGTAAATGCTTGGTGACGCCGCTTTTGCGCAGCTCCTTGTGTACCAGGCACCAATCGGGCAGTTCGAGCCGGGAAGACGGTTGCGGATCCGCCTGCGGGTAAAACCGCTGCGCCAGTTCGGTGTCATCAAGGCTACAAATCAGCGGCCAGGTGATGCCTTGCTGCTCAGCGATAGCAGCGACTTTTTGGATAGCGCCGACGCTGACACGCAGGCTATCGCGGATTTGTCGGATGGACAGGCCGGCATACAGACGCAGCCTTAAGATCTCACGAAGTTTACGCATTGAAGTTCTCTGTCTGGGCATAACCATATCCATCTGAAAATGAACAGGTTATCAGTGACAACAATCAACGCGGGAAAGGCATTCTGGTGAAAGTGAACACTGATTCTGGAAATCCGCACAAAGTGTTCACTTTGCGCCAGAATCGGTGTTCACATAAAACCAGAACAGGTGTTCATTTTGAACCAGAACAGGTGTTCACTTTGGGGCAGAATACGCACTAATGCCAGTGCGCCTTTTTCGATAAACAGATCGCTGTATTTTTGCAGTGTCATGCTGTGCGTAACTCCTGCTGATCTGCCAGTTCTGCCAAGCTCCACTCTTTGGGCGGGTTCTGCACTATCACGTCGCCAAAGCTGAGGGTTTTTCCGCTATTGGCCGATTGCGTGGCTTTCCTGACCGCGTGCGCGGATGCAGCCGCCTGCTGGTTGTATTTTGGCGTAATAGTGCCGGCCAGCATGTCGGTTGCCACCGGCTTGATATCTACCTGTTGCTGCAGCTTTTCTGGGGTGTAAGGCTCTGGCAGATTGCGCTGCACGTTCAGCTGCTGGTTTAACTGCTCCGGCACAAACGCGGCTGGTTTTACCAGTTGCAGGTGTTGCTGCTGGGTCAGCGTTTCCGGTGCGTATGGCTTTGGTAAATTGCGTTGTACGTTCAGCTGCTGGTTGAACTGCTCCGGCACAAACGATTCTTGTTTTATCAGCGCAGGTGCGACCGGCTTGATATTGCTGGTCGGCGTTAACATAGCCGCATTAAAACCGGCGCTATCATTGGCCGCCTGGCGCTGCATCCACTTCGGCATGGCATCTTGATTTGGCATGTTTTCGGTCAATTTGGTGGCACTGACTACCGGATCCACAGCAATGTTGATCCCCGGCAGTTTGTTCAGCTGCTCTACGATACCGCCCCATACTTCGGCAAACTGGGCTTTGATACCAGCCCACAGCTTGCCCATGAACTCACCGAGACCGCTGACGCCAGCCAATAGATTATTCACCCATTCAATGTTGCTGAGTTCATCAACTAACGATTTCCAGCCGTTTGATACAAAGTCAAACATGCCCGAAAACACGTTATAAATTTCGGTTGCAAGCCATGTGATTAAATTGGCCACAGTCCCTATGGCATAAGCAATCACGCCAAAGGTAATACCGGCCACGACACCAACTGCTTTTAACGCGAAAACCAGCGCATCGAGCAGGAATGATGCAACCGGCTGCAGCACTTGCCAGACCGTTTTTACAATACTGATAAACGCGGAGAACACAGCGCCTGCGATAGCGCCCAGCATCTTCAACACGCCGGCGATTGAATCCACCGCATACAGAATTGGTTCACCCCAGGCGGTGCCTTTGAGCATGTTCCTCAGGTCGTCAAAGTAATAAACGGCAAGGCCTATGACTGCGATCAAGGCTAGTACGCCGGCAACGATGAACCCGACTGGGTTGGCATACATGGCGATATTAACCGCCAACATCACGGCGCGTAATTTCACCAAACCGGCATTGACCAGCCAGATCGCGCCATTCCAAATCGCCGCAGCTCCTGCCCATGTGGTCATCGCCATTTTCCCGGCGCCCATCATGATGGTAAACAAGCCGCCGGCAGCAACTGCCAGTATCAAGCCTATGCCGAGATAGCCAACCCAACGGGTGATGTTTGGAAATTTGCTGGTGAAATCGATCAGCGAACTGCTCATATCCGCAATTTTGCCGACGAACTCATTAAACGCTGGCAGAACGGCAGCGCCAAAGGCAGCCCGGATCACAAACCAGCTTTGTGAAAGCCGCTGGCTTTGGTCGGTCATGGCAGCAGCCATTTTTTCGGCCTGCTCCATGCCTTTAACTTTACCAAGCTGACTGATTGACCCGCTCAGGCCGTCAACGTCTTTGAGCAATAACTTCACCATTGAAACGGCTTCTTGCGAACCAAAGGCGCTGGCCAGCTGATCGCCTTCTGCCACGCTGATGGTTTCACCATACTTGCCTTTGATTTTGTTCAGGATGTCGACCATCGGCAGCATATTGCCGTTGGCGTCTGAAAACTGAAGATTGAGCGCCTTTTGCGCTTTACCCACGCCGGCTAAAAATGATTTGTATTTGGTGGCTGATTCACTGCCCTGCATGGTTGCCTGCAGAGTACCCATGATAGCCATTTGCTCTTCGAGCGGTGCCAAGCCTGCCGATGCGCCAAGTGCGGCAAAGGCGTCTGACATCTTTTTCCCATCGGTTTTAAATGCCTGAACTGCCGTGGCGGTCATTCCGGTGACGCGCTCAATCCACGCACCTTCACCCATGTTTTGTGCGTCGTTTTTGAAGATGCCGTACATGGTGCCCATGTAGTTGGTCACGGTGGCCGCGTCGGCTTTGGTGGCTTTTGCCAGTACGTTGGATGCCATGGTGAATCGGCTTAAATCAGCATCGTTTAGGCCGCCAATTGCGGATTGAATATCGTAGCTGGAACGCACAAAATCGACGGCAGATTCGCCGTACTTCATGGCGTAAGCATATGAATTTTCCGTCAGCATTTTCAGCGCGCTGTCACGTACACCCAATGAGGCAACCTCGCCCAATGCCCGGTCCATTTCAATGGCCGGCATCAGGGCATTTTGCAGGGCAAAACCACTGGCCACCACGCCACCGATGCCAGTTGCCATCTGCATGGTGCCAGCCTGATAGTTTTCGGCCAGACCATTTAACTTGTTGCTGATTTTGGCAATTGGCTTGGTGATTTGGTCTATCAAGCCAACGGTAAACATCAGCGGTGCAGGTAAGCTCATGGGTGCCTCATTCTACTTGCCGCCAAATGCGCGGTTAACGCCGTTGGCGGTTATGGCTTCTAACGACTCAAAGTGGTTTTTATGCAACCACAGGGCGCGGGCTATCGACTGTTCGCTATCGTCTTCACCCGGCAGCCAATGCCGGCGCAGCGCCAGCATTTGTTCCAGCTGGTTATTGTCCAGCGCTGCGACCAGCTCCGTTATTTTTTTACGGCGATTTCCAGTGCCGGCGAGAACTCTGCACCCAGTTCTGAGGCAATTTGCAATGCTGCGCCTGGTGATGTTTCTAGTAGCGCTTTGAGTTCTTCTTTTTGCTCAGCGTTGATGGTGCGCATCACTAAGTTGTGCGCCGATGCGGTCATGGATTCACGCCGGGCCGCTGCGTCGACAAAGGCGTTGTGGTCTTGCGCCGTGACGTTAAAGGCAAAGTCAGTACCGGCGATGGTTAATACGATGGTCTTTTTCATGCTGCGTCCTTATCTCTTCTGTTGTTTAAAATTTCTTTGAGGTTGTCAAAACCGTCTTTCATTTGCCGCTCGATGCGCTCACCCAGTTTCTCGACTTCCGCTTTTGGCGAGTAATACTCGGCAACATGGGTCTTATGGTCGCTCAACTCCTTACTGGTCTTGTGCACCGTGCCATACAGGTGTCCGATCAGCGGCACCATGACGGTAAGTACCAGGCTTATTAGCCCCACAATTACCATCAGCCAGTTTGTTAATTCCATGCCCGCGCCCTTACTTCTGCTGCTCTTTTGTCGCCTGCGCTGTGGTTCCCATGCTCAAGGTTTTTTCTCGCTCGCTGGCGTCTTTGGTTGAACTCACCCAGTAGTACACCGCAGCCGATACAAACGGCAGGAAGTTACCCGACAGATACACCAGCAGATCGCGGTTTTCCTGTGGTATTGGCATGTAAAACAGCACTGCCATCTGTGCGGCCAGCATCAGCAATAAGAAAATGGTGATGGCTGATGGCATCCAGTGGTCTTTGTGGGCAATGCGGGCCTGCTGCCTGTCCTGCAGTTCTGTTTTGTACTCTTCGAGTGCGATTTTCTGCAGCTCCACATGGCTTTGGCGGATTTGCTCGCGCTCTTGCGCGGCCCACTCCTGCAGCTTTAACGCGGCGTTCGGGTCTTTCTTCAGCGCGGCGGCCACCGCTTCCGGGCTGTTATCAGTGCCAATTGCGCCAGCAATCTGGCTGCCAATACTGACGGCAAGCCCCACAGGCCCGCCCAACAACGGGGCGACTGAACCGGCAATGTTGCCGACTGTGCTTGCAATATCTTTCCAGTTCATACGGTCCCCGCTTTGCAATGTTGTTGTAAGTAATTCGCTTCTCGTTGGCGGCGTTTGATATACCTGTCGCCAAAGTTATTCAGCTCCCGCACCATGCCAATCGCGTCTCCGGCCACTGCTGCACGCCAGAAATTAGGGCAGCGCTTGGCTAAATCTCCATACTGAAAGGCGACTGAGGCAATCACCGTTTGCACGGCCGGTGGTAACAGCGCAAAACCATTTTCTGCTGCGCTGTCGTAACGCTGTTGCAGCTGATTGATCAGCTGCTGCTTTACAGCCTTATCAATGGCCTGTGCCTCAACTTCAGTGATCTGCAACGGGTTATTGACCAGCACAGCCAGTGCCTTGTTGCGCTTGTGGCCGCAATAAAACGCCAGCTTGTCGACCAGTTCTCCATGCTCTGGCAGCAGCGCGACTAAATCACTGTCACTGCGACAGCCAAGGTCAAAGCCGGTGGCAATGGTCACGCCTGAACTTGATTGCTCAGGGTCCGGCACATAGCCGATCAGCGCCGGTCCGCCTTCTAATGCCGAAATAAAATCAAAATCAACTGCTGCCATGGTCATTGCCTTTTTCAAATCACAGCTTCAGCGCAGTCATCCTTGACTGCACTGGCCAGTGCTATTGCTTAATGTTTTCGATTTCTTCCGGACGCAGGTACGGCACACCGTCGATGTGCACAAAGTCCGGGCTGGTGACGTCAAACGGGATTTTGAACATGCTCGCCTGGCCGCCTTTTTTGTCGACGTCCAGAATATCGCTGAGTTTGATCCGGCAACCAAAGGCTTCCACTTTCACTTCGTCTTTGGCTGTTTTGCCATAAAACATGATGTCGAAGGTTTGCATGGCGCGCCAAGAACCGGCGCTTTTGGCCGCAGCTGAGATCAGCGCAAACTGGCTGGCGTTGACGTTTAGTTCGCCGCTTGCTGCGACATCACCGTCCACGTAACCATCAGGGACACCACTGGTTTGGCTGACCGCGCTGTTATCGGTAATTGACAAAGTGGAGGTATCCACATGGATCATGATATCGCCAAGGTTTACGTTAAAATTCATGCCTGATAAACGCATTTTTAGTGCTCCTACATGCTGCTCAATTCAAAGCGGGCTACAAGTTAAACGCTGCTTAAATCAAGCAGAATGTTGACGGTGATTTCCTTCGGTGAATTGTATGGACGCACCACCATGTAGATGGTCACCGCTTTGTTAGTGGTCCATACAATGCTGATGTCGCCATCACGCGGCGGCTGAATTTCACCAGGGAACTGAGTACCCAAGATCACAGTGCTTTTGCTCATATTGCGCAGCGGCTTCATGAAATAGGCTTTGTTCAATTCAATGCTGGCCGGCGTTGAATTCAGTGCACGGTTGGCAATCCTGCGAATGGCTAAAATGCGCACTTCGCGGCTGGCTTTATGCACCGGGCGTAAATGCTCGATGTATTGGAAATCGCCGCCGGCTGCGTCCAGCGTGCTGCCGTCGCTCCAGTAAATGCCTGCCAAGTCCGGATACCACTGCGGTACGCTTAACCGCGCAGTTGCGAGTGTTTCCAATGTGGCCAGCGTCAGCGGTTTATCTGCGCTATCGACCGGTGCAGCGCCAAGGGCCAACACAGCACCTGTGGCAACCCGCATTGGGCTGTCTGCAATGCTGACGCCGCGGTTACATAAGCGGCCAGCGAGTACCCCGGCGTTGTTACCGTGCAGCAATGGCACCGGCACAATCAATGGTGCGGCAATACCTGCCTGAATCGCCACGGTGGCTGCTTCGTACTGGGCCCACGTTTGCAAGGCTGTAATGCCTGGCAGTGCAGCAATACCGAACACAAATCGGCCATGGCTTGCTTTGAGGCTTTCCAGATAGTCTTGTTTTGCCGTCAGTGCAGCGCCTGCTGCGCTCACGTCGCAGAACACCACGGCTTCAAAGCTCTGCACCTCATTGGCGGCGGTGATGGCGTCAAATACATCTTCACCGTCAGCCAGTGGATACACTGCAGCGGTCCAGTTCTGGCCGGCGTTTAACTGCGCGGCAATTAACTGGTCACGCAGTGGACTGTCAGCAAATGTGGCTTCTAAGTCCGTCTGTGCGCCCACGCTGAACAGCTGGCTTTCTTCTGCTTCTGCGCCGGCAAGACCCACGAATAAGAAGTGCCGTTCAATGGCCGTGATATCACCCTGGCCTTGATTTAAATTATTTACCTGTACCTTACCTAGTGACATTTTCAGCCCCTTCTATCGTTTGTTAATTTGTTCAATGATGCTGACCAACTGCCGCTGCACGTTGTCGGCCGTATCACCAAGGAACGGTCGCGCCGCCACGGGAATGTCCCAGCGCTGTTTTTTTGGTTTGTCGCGCAGCTTGCGCAAGATCAGCATGGCGTGGCCCTGATTTAAGGTGTCCATGATTTCGCGCAGGCTGGCGCGGCGGTAACCTTTGCCCTTTGCCTTTCTGACTTTGTAGCCTTCCGCTGACAACGCTTTCGCCTGCGAACGGGTGCACGGTGCGTCGTAATCTGGTTGGCCATGGATGCGCGCCATTTTGTTGGCCGTCATTTTTTCCGCGCCGCCCTCTTGGTGCATTGCTGCAATACGGCCAGTTAGCGCTGCTTTGTGCTTCAGCTCTAAGCGGCTGGCGTTTTTTACATAGGGCTCTAATGTTTTTCCCAGTCGCTTTAACATCCGGTCTTTTTTGCCGTTGCTGCGTGGGGTAAATGCGCTGCCGTCAGTGGTGGTTTGGCTGGCAATGCGTTTGCGCGCCAGTGTGCGTTCGTGCCGGCCCAGCGTTTTTAAAATGCGGGTACGCTTTGGCGCTGGCAGCTTTAACAGCTGCAGCTGCATGCTGGCGCTCAGTGCCTGCTCTTTGTTTGGTGTGATAATCAGGCTCATTCGTCACCGCCTGGCACTACCTGCACGGTGACTTCTTCCGCGACGTTGATCACCACCGATTCCACGCTGTAGCGGTTCCCGTTAAACAGCACCGGCCCACTGGCATTCGGTATCAAGTCGATGTTGTCCACCAGTTCCACTTCGATGATCACCGTGGCGTTGTCATTGCTTACCACATCGATATCCAGCGTCGGGTCTTCAAGGCCGAGTTCATCGCGTGGCCAGTTGCTGTCCAGTAAAAACGCGGCCAGCATCGCCAGCAGGTTGTAAGGTGCAACTTTGAGGTGCGGAAAGTTTTCAATTGCGATGATGGCGCGGTGCTTCCACTTGGCTACCTGATAGCCGGTGCCTAAATCCTCACCGCTTAAAATGATGGTACCGCCCTCTTGCCAGGCGTCAATGGTGTTGGCCGTGACATAGGGTTGAAGGCTACACAGTAGAAATTCTGTCAGTTGCTGCAGCTGGGTTTTGGCGGCGCTCATAATGAATGCACCCCCGCACGGCCAAGCCCCAGCAGTAAACGCAGCCCACGGTTTGAGTGCGCCAGAATGGCGTCCTGCTGGGCAGTGTCTTTGGCTTTGTTGTTGCCGGCTTCTTTTTGGTCCACGGCGGAAAAATAACCCAGCAAATCGGCATGGGAACGGGCATACACTGCACCCCGGTAGATGCTGATTTGCTGTTCGCTGAAATCAGGAACCAGGCCAACGCCCAGGGTGAAAGTGACTTCCGTGTCTGCCGTGCTTCTCATGACAAATTGAATAATTTGCTGCTGAATTTCGGCAGCGCTGCGCGTGATGGCGTCGGCAATGGCGGCTTCTTCGAAATACTCAGGAATGCGCCGGTGCTGGCGAAATTCCTCGGTTGACAGTGCAGGCCAGCCGCTATCGGCATCAACCATGATGCTTTCTTGTGCCGGTGACTGAAAACCAAATCCGCTCATGTCGTGCCCTTGCAGTTGATTAGGTTCAGTGCGGTTAACGTCAACGTGATTCATAACAGTCGCCTGTTAAACACTCGGTTAGCGCACTGGAGGGTGGAGCCTGTTTTATTCCGGCTGGCTCTCGCTCTGCCGGTTTAACTCTTCAATTGCCCGCAAGCGCATGGCAATTTTGTTTCGAACTGTTTTTACCTGGGCGTGCTTGTGCAGCTCTGCCGCTTTTTCTAAAAGCTGATCGGCACGTTTAAGCCGGTCCACATCGCCAACGTGACTGGGCGCAATGTCGCCGTTTTTGACCCGTAGTAAGGCAAGGCCGGCAAACTTGTAAAACTTGGCTGTGACGGGCTCTGGTAGTTTCCACTGCCCAACCACGCGTTTAAACACGGTGCCGAAATATGGTTCGATGCTGTGGCCGTGCTCGGCTTGCAGCTCTGCCCAATCAAAAACGGTGTCTGCGATAAAACCAGGCCACTTTCTGCGGATGCTTCCGGCCATTGGCTGTCCAAGCTCAATTGCTGCGAAGGCGAATTCAAGGGCTCTGCCGAGGTTGCCAGTGTCAAACAGCCAGACAGTGCAATAAGCAAAAATAGGGTTGTCGCTAACAGTTTTTTCATTACCTTTTTCCTTGCGTTCAGTCAGATATGTTTCTACGATTGGCAGCCACTTTGGCAACAACACGTCGCGTTTATGGGCGATTTTGTCAGCCCTTCTTTCAAATGCTTTGAGCCGTTTCAGGTCAGCATCTAGCTCAATCAGCTGTAAATGCAGACTGGGCGCATATTCTGCGCTGCCGGTTAGCCTGACTTTTTCAAGTTGCTTTTCCGCGGTGCGGCTTTCCCGCCACGCGAGGATTTTGGCGCCGCCGATGGCTTTTTTAATTCAGCCGTGGCCTCTTTTAACTGCGCTGTTGCTTCACCGATATCTTCCGCGCTGTACGCCAACTGATTGGCGGTATCTTCCAGACCACCCGCTGCGCTGCTGATTTGTTCAGCGGCACCCGTGACGGCATCTGCTGCGCCTTCGACAGTGCTGGCACTTGATTCAAGGTCTGATGCTGTGCGTTCCAGATCCGCTGTCACTGTGTCGTTTTGCGTTTCCGATTCAGCTGTAGCTGCAGCGATTTTCTTTGCTGCTTCGGCTAACTGCTCTTCGGACAATCCGGCGATGTTTACGCCTTGCGCAATCAACTGTTTGGCTAATGCGCGCTGCGCTTCACGGCGCTTTTTAAAATTGGCAATGGCACTCATGGCGGTTCCTGCTGGTTTTTCTACACAATCCGGTGGATGGATTTGCCAGGCGCTATATCAGCGCCCGGCACTTGGTCAGCGACCGGTTAAGGCGCTGGGCCGATATTGACCGCTGATTCATCTACAGCGGCGTAGGCCAGATATTCATCCACGGCGTAGCCTTCAAAGCGCCAGTATTTGTCTTCCCAGCGTTTGCGGTCTTCGACGTTTTCAGATTTGCGCGACCGGGTGCCCTTTTGCGTGTAGCAATGCAGGTTTTGCAGCATGGTCACCACGATGCGTTTGCCCGGGAAGAATGGCGGCGTATAGGCGCGCAGACCACCGATAGACTTGTCCATCATCTGGGCGGCAACGCGCTCAGTCGGTTTGTCGGCCTGATTCATCAGCTTGATTTGTGCAGCGGCAATTAAGTCGCTACCCACCAGCACCACCAGGCGCGGGTCGTTGCGGAACTGTTCAGGAATGAGCGTTAATTTGATTTCGGTAACGATGGCATCCAGCGTTTTATATTCGCCTGCAGCCAGTTCACCAGTTGCATCCGGATTAAAGTAAATATCATCGGTCATGACCTGATCCGGCGCTTTTTCTTTAACTAGCTGGTGCCAGCCTTTGTTCACGTCCTGGCCTAACGGATTGGCGACAGGGTCTGTGGTGGCCGCTGCTGATGTGCCGTTAAAACCGACGCGCAGGATATCTAGGGCAAAACGCATCGTGGCGTTTTCGCTCATTAAACGCATAAATTCGCGTTCACTTCCGGCGTTCGCCCAGACTGCCAGCGTTGCCCATGGCACAAAAGCGCATGAATCAGTTTCTTTCAGCTCGTATTCGTTGCCGTCTACGTCTTGGCCAGTGGTAAATCGGCCCGCGGCTGATCGACCTGTGGCAATGCCGGTGTTACCAACACTGACTACCTGACCTTTAATCTGGTCGACGTCCATTAAGGTGATCAGTTTTAAAAACTCTACTGAGTCCAGAATGGCGGCGCGTAATTTGGTTTCCATCGGGCCTGTAACAGCAAACTGCTTGCTTGGGTCCGGCGTTTCGTAAGCTTTGGCCATCGCGCTGCTGTAGGCCATCACGCAGGCTAATGCGATTTTGGTTAAATTCATCTTTTAATCTCGCTGCTAATTTTTACAAAGGTTTAAGTGCTGAGCTTTTTAGTCAGCGATTAAACAACCGCGTACGCTTCACCTGCGCCAGCTGGGTCAGGCTTTTGGCCCGGCGCTTCCTGGCTCATTTCTTTGAACTTGGTTTCCAAGCCTTCTACTTTTGCGGCCAGGCCAGTGATACTGGTATTCAGCTGGTTGAACTGCTCAGCAGTAATGCCTGTGTCGGCTGGTTTATCTGCTGGCTTGTCTTCAACTTTGTCAGCTGGCTTGTCGGCTAGTTTGTCACCTTCCGGCGCTTTGCTGAATTTGGTTTCCAGTTCTGAAACCTTGGTTTCGATACCGCCGACTTTATTCATCAGCGCGTCAAATTGTTCTTTGGTCATCTCTTGGTCCTCGGGGTTGGCTGTTGCCGGATCAGGCGTATGGAATTTTTTAATGGCGTCGCTAATGGCGGTGCTAATGGCGGCAAACAAGCCTTTTTCCGTGGCTGGGTTTTGTTGGTCTTTGTCGTTGATAAAATCGGCGCTCAGCAGTTCTTCCAGCTGGCTGACTTCGTGGTCGTGCTCTTTTTCGCCGACTGAAAATTTCAAGCGGGTGGTGCCGGCTGATGCTGGCGAATCCGTCACCGCGATACCCTGCAGGTATGCTTTGCCGGTGCCTTTGTAGTCGATGTTCGGTTCAATCGACATAAACAGTTTTTGGCCGTCTTTGTTTGCTGCCAGCAGATAGTCATTGGCAGTTAACTTGACGTATAAACGCAGTTTCCCGCCCTGGGTGGCTGCTTTTACTTCGTCAACCGTCCCCCAGTTTTTGCCCTCAAACGGTGCCCAGGATGAACGGAAGTGCTCAGGCCAAATCAGTGCGGTGTATTCATCTTGCGAATACGATGCCGCCATCTGCTGGATCCACTCTTTGGTGATTGTGCGGCCGTCGACGGTTGCGCCTTCGGTTGCTGCGATTACCCACCCAGTTTGCTTTCCTGCCATGTGCCTGCTCTTTTTCGCTGATAAATACCTCTGAGGCCTTCAGCTTAAGGCGTTGTAAATGGTTAATCACGGGGCATCGTTCTGGGTGGTTCCGATTTTTGCATTATCAGAAAAGGCAGTAAAATTAGTTAGTTAACCCATCATTCGCAGACAATACACTAGCTCTATTGTGTCAGTTAACCCGGCAATTTTCCGCATTTATGGCCTACTCTTCCGAGATCCGCGAATCAGCAAAACGGCTTTACCTGAAGCGCTGGACGCCCGACGAAATCCGCGACGACCTGGGGCTGCCAAACAACCGCATTGTTTATTTCTGGGCCGATAAATACGGCTGGCGTGATTTGCTGCGTGAGGAAGAAGTCGACGAAGCGATAGCGCGGCGCATCGTTGTACTGACGGATATCCCAGATAAAACCGGCAACCAGATCAAAGAGCTGGACATGCTGATTAACCAGCATGTGCGGCTGAAGAAACAACGGATTGATGCTGAGCGCAAAACTCTGGATGGCGGCGACAGTCAGCACCAAAGCAGTAGCCCCCGCGACAGCAGCAGCGATAGCACCGATAAACCCGCGGCTAAGCGTAAAGGCCGCAAAAAGAAAAACGATGTTAGCGAGCTCACCGCCGAGGATTTTGCAGCCTGGCACGATACGCTGTTTGGCTATCAGAAAACGATGCACCAGAACCTTGGTCAGCGCATTCGCAACATTTTAAAAAGCCGACAGATTGGCGCCACTTACTACTTTGCCGGTGAAGCCTTTGAGCAGGCCACGTTGACCGGCGAGCCGCAGATATTCCTTTCAGCATCGCGCAGTCAGGCTGAAGTGTTTCGCAGTTACATTATTGCCATCGCCCAGCAGTTCTTTGAAATTGAGCTGACCGGCAACCCGATTGTGCTGCATACCGCGCACGGTGATGCAGAACTCAGGTTTTTAAGCACCAACAGCAAAACCGCGCAGAGTTATCACGGCCACGTTTACATCGATGAATATTTTTGGATCGGTAAATTCGATGTACTGAATAAACTTGCCTCCGCGATGGCCACGCACAAAAACTGGCGTAAAACCTACTTTTCCACGCCATCGACCAAAGCGCACCCGGCATACCCATTCTGGACCGGCGACCACTGGCGCCAAGGTAAACCCGAACGGGCCGAAATTGAATTCCCCAGTTTTGATGCGATGCGAAGTGGCGGCCGGCTGTGTCCGGACAAACAATGGCGCTTTGTGGTTACCATTGAAGATGCAGTTGCCGGTGGCTGTGAACTCTTTGACATTGACGAACTGCGCGACGAATACAACGGCGATGACTTCGCCAACCTGTTTATGTGCGTGTTTGTTGATGACGCTGACAGCGTATTTAAGTTTTCCGACCTCGAAAAATGCATGGTCGACGCTGCCCGCTGGCAAGACTACAAACCCGCCGCGCCCCGGCCCTTTGGTAATCGTGAAGTCTGGCTGGGTTATGACCCTTCGCGCACCCGCGACAATGCAACGTTGGCAGTTGTGGCACCAGGCGAAACCAAAGGCGAAAAATTCAGGCTACTGGAAAAGCATTACTGGCGCGGCCTGAACTTTTCGCACCATGTGGCCGAAATCCAAAAGATTTACGCAAAGTATCGCGTTACCTACATTGGCGTGGACACCACCGGCATTGGATCCGGTGTGTTTGATTCCATCAGTACGCTGTACCCGCGTGAAGCCACGGCCATTCACTACAGCGTATCGAGCAAAACCCGCCTGGTGCTGAAAATGATAGATGTCATTGAGGGCGGCCGGATTGAATGGGATGCCTCGCACAAAGACGTTGCCATGAGCTGCCTTGCCATCCGGCGCACGGTCACCGACAGCGGCGGCGCTATTACCTTTAAAGCCAGCCGGGATAATGCCACCGGCCATGCCGACATATTTTTTGCCATCGCCCACGCGGTGATAAATGAGCCACTTAACCACGAACATCAAAGGAAATCCTCATGGTCGATACCCAACTAACTGCCCCTGATCAGCACGCCGCTGAAGAGGACAAAAAGCCCGGCACTGTGGTTTTTTCCATGCCTGAAACCGTGATGCCAAAAATGTGGCTGACTGACTACGATTCGCTGTATTACAACCAGCATGACGAATACTGGGAACCGCCCATCGACCGGCATTTGCTGGCGAACCTGCCACGGCGCAACGCGCAGCATGGCGGCATTTTGCAAAGCCGCGCCAATATGGCGGCAGCGCGGTATAAATCCGGCGGCATGAGTGCGCAGGAAATAGGTTCTGCGTTTTTAAACCTGATCCAGTTCGGTGACGTGCCGCTGCTGAAGATCCGCAACGGCTTTGGCAAAGTGCTGTCGCTGTATCCACTACCCAGTTACCGGACCCGCGTAACAGAAGATGGCGGCTGTGCAGTGCTTGAACGGGACCGGCAGATTAAGCGATACAAACCCAAAGATATTATCTGGTGCCGGATTTACGACACGGTGCAGCAAATCTACGGCTGCCCTGATTACCTGGGCGGTTTGCAGTCAGCCATGCTGAGCGAAGACGCTACGATGTTCCGGCGTAAGTATTACATCAATGGCGCCCACATGGGTTTTATCCTGTACGCCACCGATCCCAACCTGGACCCGGCGGTAGAAAACGAGCTGAAACAAAAAATTCAGGACTCCAAAGGCGTCGGCAACTTCAATTCGCTGTTTGTGAATATCCCAAACGGCAAAGAAAAAGGCATTCAGATTATTCCGGTCGGCAACTTTGAAAGTAAGGATGAATTCAGCCAGGTGAAGTCTGTCAGCGCGCAGGATGTGTTTAATGCGCACCGGTTCCCCGCCGGCTTGGGCGGTATGATCCCGACCAACACCGCTGGTCTTGGCGACCCGACCAAATACAACGAAGTGTATTTTGAAAGTGAAACCAAGCCGCTGATTAATATTCTGGTGGATGCAGTATCCCGTGACCCGGAAGTGCCGGCCAATTTGCGGCTGGTGTTTGATATGCAGGCAAAGTCAGCGCCGGCGGTTTGATTTTCTGCCCCAGAATGAGCGAAGCCCGCATTGCGCGGGCTTCTCTTTTACTTCACACATAGTCCATCATGTTAGTTGAGCCACCGTGGCAATCTTTCCTTGTTTAGACATTCCGTTTTGAATTTTTTTCCAATCCCTCAATCGGCGTCGATAGTCTACGCCGCTTTATGCCCTTTTAACTTTTCTTCAGCCTGATACGTTTTGTAATCAGCTTCCAAGTTAAACAGCATCTTGATTGACAGTCCAAAGGCCCGATGGATCTTTGCTGCCATATCCGCGGTTAAATCACCGCCTTTCACCAACCGGTTTACAGTTGATGCTGCACAGCCGAGCGTTTGCGCGGCCTGATTCTCACTAAGGCTTTTACGGGTTAAAAAGTCGGCGAGAAAAAGGCCAGCGTTACGCGGCGTGACTTTTGTCAGTAGCGTCAGTTCGCTTAGCGTTAGTTCTCTGTCCATACCCCTCTCCAGTGTTGCTCCGTTGAATTTAAAACATCTTATGGTAAGCTGAGTGAAAGCGCCCTTATCGGGCGCATCACCTAAAAGTATCTCGCCAAAGTTACTTTCAATTTATTCTCTTCCGTTAAGGTAGCCACCAGACTTGCGACGGTCATTTGGTAGTTTTCCTTAATTGGAAGAGTAAACCCTTCCAGCGACACGTCTATCAGTTCCAGCCCTGTTTTTGCAAAGTCCGCTATCGTTGGTGCTGCCATCATCTCTTGTAAAGCGATGGCCAGATATCGTTTTGCATTATCAGGTAGTTCTACTAGCGCTTGCCTGAAGGGATCATCAGCTATGATCAACATAAAATGTCCCTCTTAGGTTTGCGTCTGCATTGCTGCCGACAAAAGAATACTAACTTAGTTGTGCGTTGTGCGCAATACGCACAACTTAATAGTATTTAAAACTCTGTCTCATGCTGCTTGCGGCTGGTGTTTGATATGCAGGCAAAGGCAGCGCCGGCGGTTTGATTCATGCACAAAAAAGCCGCTTGATGCGGCTTTGTGTTTACCTAAGCTGATTCCAGCTCATGCCGGGCGGCGGTCGCAATAAAATGGCTTCTGTCGCGGTAGCGGTCTGGTTTGGCTTTTACTTTGTTGTCGATGCGGCTGATTAACGTATCCGGAATGCTGATGTTGATCCGCTTTGGTTTGCCCTCAAACGCTGACACATCGACATGCAACAACAACCAGGCGTCACAAAAGGCGTAATCTGCCATCGCTTTGTATTTCAAAAAACCGGCGTCGTGCAAGTCGCTGATGTTAAAACCGTCTTCGTGCATTGTCTCTAACATCATCTGAATGGCTTCGGTTGCCACCGGCGCTATGTCGTTCTCAGTATCTGCGGCGCTGAAACAGCTGTACTGCTCAACACACAGAGCTGGCACGACTAAGCCATAGGCAAACGAATCATCTTTTGGTGTTTCAATACCGACTGAAAAAAACATATGTCACCTCGTTAAATGCAGCGGGCTAAATGCCCGCTGACTTTTTAATCGACTTAACAGTGCCAATTGGCAATGAGGCTTTCGGGTGTGGCACTGGAAATGTCTTTCCGGTGATTGGGGAGAACCATATTTCGTGGCTTCCTTTTCCCCTGCCGCTTCAGATAACAACCTGCTGCTGCTAACTCTTTAATCAGGTCAGATGATTTCATATTGTCCCCCTAACCTGAAATCTATTATACACACGCATACACACAACGCAAGTTATTTAATTTAGCCGCCCACTTTGGCGGATGAAATAACACATCGCCAACATGCTGGTTTCTTTTAAGGTTTGGCCGATGGCTTCCAGCTGTTCTGGTGTGAGTGGTTCGGCGCGGCCTTGCAGTAAGGTGCCTATGACATCGATCGTTTGCAGGGTTGATTCGAGGGCGCTGCTGGCAAGCTGAGGGGTGGTTTTGTCGGCGTTATCCAGTAACACTGCTTCGGCTAAAGTGGTGTGGTTCATAGTGGTGTACCTGTCGTTGTTTGTAAAGTTAACCGTCACGACAGCTGTCAATCTGAGGCGACGGGCTAAACAGGGTTGACAGACCAGTAAACAACGAAACTGGCACGCCTTTCGGCGTCCCTGCCTAGCCCGTCTAAAAAACGGGTAGCAGATAGCGGGCACAAAAAAGCCGCATTGAGCGGCTATGCTCGTTGTTTCGTTTTCCGGCTGTCAAACCAGGCTGGCAATGTGGCCAGCGACAAGAGCATAGACCGCTTGTTCAGCGGGTGTCAATAATTCACCTCAAAACGCCAGTTCTCTTTGCAACGCTTTGCGCTGTTCTGGTGAAAGCGCCCTGGCCAGTGCCGCAACCACTTCGGTTGCGGTTTTTGCCGATGGGCTTAGTGTGTGTGAAAACGATACATTGGTGACGAACGTATGGCCGCACTCCGGATCCGTGCATGAGCAATACAGGTTTGAAACTGCCACGCTGAGCCGGTCAGTTTTGCCGATCACCGCTTTTTTCCCGCACACTGTGCACAATATCCGCATGATTTACTCCTGGTTATCCAGCCGGCGTCGGTAATGCCGGTTTGTTTTTCCGTCTTCGCACCACAAAGTTAACCCGCCCGCTTGGGTGCGGCGGTTCTGGCAGTTGTTCTAGTACCCCGTAGCGCATTTTCCAGCGCTGGCCGTTCACGTTGACCGTACAGCCCCGCTGCAAGAGGGTCATTTCCTCCGGCCCAATCCCGTGAATATGGGATTTTGGCGGTAAGTTTGGCGTTTCTACCTGATTTGTGACCCCGTAGGTCCCCGTACAGTTAACGCCACAAGTCCAAGATTGTCTGGCTGCGCCAGACTTAACAGCGTTCCGACGCATTTCCCACTTATGCGGGCGCGTCAGGGCAAAGCCTTTTTCGGCTTGCAAACCGGTTATTCGTTTGACCGCTTCGCCATACTCATTGCCGTAAGGCGTGACCTCGTATTTGATTTCAGTGGTCATGGTGCGCAGCGCTCTGATGAAATTTACAAAGTCGTTGCTTTCAGCCGCCACGCGCAATTGTTCCAGCTCTTTTTGATGCTCTTCGGTGAAGGCTTCACGCACCCGGCGGATTTCGCGGTATGAGGTGATCGGATCACAGCCCTGAAACTGAAACTGCCGGATATTCCAGACACTGGCCCACGTTTTTACGTTCATCACGCCATCACCCAGCGTTTTGCCGGTTTCGCTGTCAATCAGATTAGCAACTTCAAAACCGTTGATGTTTTTGCTGATGTACTTGGCGATGTAGGCTGATGCGCTGCCTTTGCTGGTATCGATATATTCCGCGTCAAAGCGCGGCTGGAATGGGTAGTGAAACTTGCGCGGCTCGGCCACTTTCTTGCCTTGCGATTTTTGGTAGCCCCACTGCTGGCGTGCGCGGCGGTATAGCTTGCGCAGTACTTTGCGCTTTTTAAACCGGTCCATTAACTCGCCGATGTCTTCCTGACAGAAGTACCAGCGGATGCAGCGGCAAATGGCTTTTAAATCCTGCTTTGGTGCAAACAGCATCATGTGCCAGTGTGGCGTTGCATCTTGATGCGGCTCTGATACCCGTACACCAAAATATTTAGCATCCAGCCGTTTCAGTTTTGCCCGTGCTTTGGCCCATGTATCGACCAAATAGGCGTTGGTGTCTTTTGGGGTGCTGCCGTTCCAGTTGCCGCTGTTGGCGTGAAACTTTGCCGGCGCAGTCACCGTGATAAACACCGCAGAAAAGCCGATTTCCTCCGCCCATTCTTCAATGCCGCGGATGCGCTTCATCAGTTCTGCCCGGGCGTTTTCTGGGTTGGCGGTACTGGCTTCAATGGCATTGATCAGCGCCAGTTCGTCGCCGCACTCATTGATCAGCGTTAACGATTCAGCCCAGCGGCGCTGCGCTGCTTTATCACGGATAAACTCCGCAATGGCGCGTTTGCTGGCATAGGCGCTGACGCCTTTCCCGACATTGCCCTGGATAATTTCCAAGGTTTCCAAATGCTGCCGGCGTAGTTTAAGTAACTTGCGGCGCCACCACTTCGGGCACTGCAGGCGCAGCAAAGCGCACTCTTTGGCTAATACGTCGGTTTCCATGCCCCATAGCGGCGGCGTGACGTGCGGCAGGCGTTGCAGGCTAAGTTTGCAGACAGTTTCATAAACTTGTTCCACGCGGATCTCGTGGTCATCATCACCGGTTAAACCTTCGGCGGTTTTAATCATGTCCTCAAAACACAGCATGGCCAATTCGTCGGCCAGTTTTTTGGTGCGGTCTTTTTGGTTGATTACTTTTGCCGGAATTCTGAACTGCTGCAGGTACAGCAATTTGCGCCCGTACTGCTGGCGCTTTTTGCTGGCTGCTTTGCGAAATGCAAGGTTGTTCTCTTTGGTTGGGTTGTCTTTTGCCGCCTGCGCCAAAGGCCAAAGGCTGTGCACCATTGGCTTTGGCAGCCCGCGCAGCATCTTATCGACAAAGCGGTTTTGGTCACGGTTCAGGGCTGGGCTTAAATGCATGGACAGATCACCGACTCAATCAAACTACTTACCGAAGAGAGAACAAAAACCGAAAAATAAGCGCAAACAGTCAGAACCAGCACAGTGATAAAAGCCCGGGTCATATTTGGCCCCGGCCTTCTAACCGCTGCGTGGTTCCGGTTCATTGCGGGATATCCTCGTCGTACAGTTCACCGCCTTTATCACGCTGCTGCATTACGGTTAACAGCGTGGCCTTTACTGCTTCTTCCCAGTAAAAATCAGGGTATTTACCCTGCAGCACAAAGCCGGTGCCTTTTGGCGCCACTGGTAACTCCGGTATTTTTTCCACGCAGGTTTCGCAGTAACAGCGATAGCCGCCGGCGTTTTCTACTGTCAGCAGCACATCGCAGCCATGGCAGTAGATATCTGAATCAATCATGCCGCCCGCTCCTGTTGTTCTTTGCTGTAAACCGCTAACAGCTCCTGCGCTTTCCCCCTGTTGTCAGTTCTGCATGAAATGCTGCGCTGAACGTCGAAAAACTGCAGTTCTGCGCTGGTATATAACGCCCGGCTTTGCGCCGTGTCAGCATTTGAAATGATCACAGGAACAGCGCAGGTTTTGGCTAAGTGCGCCAGATAACGCTGGGCGACAATGCCAAAGCCTTCTGCGGAATAAGCGGTAAAGTTTGCGGTGTCACTGGCTGGCAGGTATGGCGGATCGCAATACACCACGCTGTCATTTGGAATGTTTTTGAAGGTGATATCAAAACCACGGCAATGCAGCTCGGCGCGCTCTAACTTGCTGGCAAAAGCGACCATTTCTTCGGCTGGAAAATACGGGTCTTTGTATTTGCCAAACGCCACATTGAACTCGCCCGATTTGTTGTAACGGCAAAGGCCGTTGAAACAGAACCGGTTCAGATAGACAAACAGCAGCGCTTTTTCGTACTTGTCAGACGTGCTGTTAAATCTGGCTTTTAACTGCCGGAACATGGCGTCATTGTTATTGGCCGGTACAAACATCGCCTGCGCATCAGCAATAAATTGCGACGGCTGCTTTTTCAGCTGGCTGAAAGTGTTAATCAGGTCCGGATTGATATCGCACAGCACGTAACGGTCAAAATCGGTATTCAAAAAGATGCTGCCGGCGCCGACGAATGGTTCAACCAGGCAACTGGCTTTTGGCAGCACTTCGCTGATGCGGTCTGCCAATTTTGACTTTCCGCCGGCCCATTTGAGGAATGGTCTATTCATGATCCAGCCCTCACATGCATTCAAGATAAGAAGCGATAACTTCAACAATCAGTTCTGCTGCGGCTATTTGCCCAGCAGTACCTGACTTAATGTTGCCGCTTTCATCTATGAGGTTGCCGCGCCACATCTCTGCTGATTTGTTCCAGTCGATGCCTTTCAGTGCGCGCTCAACTTTGAATAAATCAATCCGAAGGCCGTACTTGCATTTCAGCAGGTTAAAAACCCGCCCCAGTGTCATCAAACCAGCTGCGGTAAATGCCAGGCTGTTTGCCGCGGCTTCTCGTATTTCGATGCACTTCTTGTCGTCTTTTGTCTCTGCGATGCGATCGGCGATGTCCCAGCCAACTACCCGTGTAACGATGTTCCACCAGTTGCTGATATCGTTCACGCTGTGCTCGTCCGGCGATTGTTTGGCACTTAATCCCAGCACTAACCGGCTGGCTTGAACGGCATGACGGAAAGAGAACAGGCAGCCATGGGCTTTTGCCACGTTGTTTTCGTGGTCGATGCGACCTTCCCATGCGGTGACTTTATTAATCTGATCAGCGATAGCTAAAACAGCATCATTGCGCTTGTCATAAACCATGTTCAGGCTGGTGCTGACGGCTTTAGCATTTGCGTTTATATCGCTAAATGCCTGCTGCCGGTCGGCCAGTGTCATATTGACGAACAGCTGAACGTTAACTTGCTGAGATTTCAGGGCTGGGTACTGCTCTTTGAGCGCGGCCATGATGCCGGTTGCCCGGTGCTGGCCGTCGAACAATTTGATCACTGCATCCATGGATAAGCTCAGCTCACCAACAGGTGACTTTTCATCGGCGCTTTTGAAGATCAGCGTTTCATCTTCAACCACACCAGTCAGCGCTGGCAGAACAAAACTTTCAATGTTGTCCAGAATGTACTGGCTGATTGCCTTTGCCCGTTTAGGATCAACGGCGCGTTGGCTGCGGTCCAACACGTTGCCGGTATCAATGGCCAGCAAGCGGGCCAGCATGCCGAACGGAATGCAGGCTGTGTAAAATGTTCGGCCGCCTTGCTGGCCGCGTGCGGCTGGGAAACCGAAGCGCATGTTATCCATGATTCACCTCGGCAACTTCAGCAACCATATTCAGTAACACAACTTGTTCGTCAGCGGCGATGGCGGTTACGTACCAGTCATCGACGGCGTAATACTCAACAAACAGCACTGAATCGTCTGGCTCGTCTATCGCGCAATCAACCGGGTCTACGATTTCGCCAAACACCATTTGCATAGAACCGTCGCCGTACAGGACGCTGACTGCAACGCATTTAGCGCCATGCAGTTTTTCCATGCCGAATTGTTCAATGGCCTGACGGCCGGTAATGGGTAAACCTGAAATCATGCTCATGCTGCATCCCCTGTCGCTGGGCTGATCAGGGTCCACGCTGTGGCACCGTCGTAGTCGTTACCACCGGTTGCGCGGTAACACTCAAAATTTGCTGACACGGCCACGCAGCCAGGCACCCAGCCTTGTGGGTTGTTCAGTGCAATTGTCCATCCGGATACTTCGCCTTCGTGCAGCACCACAAAACCATCTGTGAAGCTGCGGTACTGCCGGTAGCTTTGAATGTGTTTCTTGATTGCTGGTGTGATTTTCATGCTGGCAGTCTCCGTCCTTGGCTGTTTCTGACAAACCGCTCAATGCGAGCGTTGCCAATTCTGGTTGCCACTTCCTGCGCCTTGAGGCTTGCGTAATGCAGCATGTACATTGGTTTTTCCGCGGCTCTGAGCCACTCTTGCTGATAGTCCTTTGGCATGGTGCTGGCTTGGATCAGCAGTAATTCTTGGGTCCACAGCAGCGCGACGGCTGCAAAGTTTTGTTGTGATTTCATAATTGCGGCAGCCCCATCAGTCGGTTTGCGTAGATGGGCCGTGCAGTGGCGGGTGCTTTTGGCTTGACGAGGCTGGCTTTGATTTTGTCGAGATTGACCGCGTTTAACGCAGCTTGCTGTGGGTTCACCACGGCGCGTTTTGCGGATTCTTTCAGCCAGGCGATGTCTGCTTTGATGCTGCGAAATGCAACAGGGTCTTTGGAGGCATTGGCGGCCATGGATTCTAAAAGCGCCAGTTGCTCAGTCAGATGGGGTTCAGTTTCGGGAACTACTGTATGTATATCCATGTATGGATACTCCTGTAATTTTGATTAACCGCCCTACATCCCGCCCCTACAGCGGTTGGGGACCATCAAACCGGAGAAGTAAGATGGCCCCCGTAGGGATTTGCGCTGCTGTGTTCTTGGGGAACGTCGAACGCGGAGAAATGGTAGCTCTACACCTCGTAATAGCTCAATAGATGGAGTTAGTTGTAGGGGTCAAGCTATGCACCTAAACTTGCAGACGAAATTTGTGTTCTTGGGGAACAAAAATGAAAACCGTCGATTATCTCGATGCGGTCAAAGCCGCGTATTCATTAGAGTCTGACTATCAGCTGGCAAAGAAACTTGCTGTAAACACATCAAGAATCAGCACTTACAGGACAAAGCCGGGGGCGATGGAAGATGATTTAGCCCTTAAAATTTCCTACCTACTCGACTTAAACCCTTTAACGGTGCTGGCTGACACTCACATTGAGCGCGAAATGAAGCGCGGCAATAATTCACTGGTAATTTTCTGGGAAGAAGTGAAGCGTTCAGGGAAAATGGACGTAAATGTACTGACTAAGATGGTGGCTTAAGTGGTTTTTTTCGGCGTTTTTGTGATGGTTAAAATGGACATTTCAGGAACGCCCTTTCCGCTCTAAGCCGCTGTTGTATATTGCTATTTTATCCGCAATAGCAATTATAATGTATATTATGTTAAATTGGATTATGCGGAAGCAGATGCTTCACTCGGACCTCATCTTCAAACAGTCTTTCACCGCAGCTCTCTGGTTTCTATCATGTCAGCCAGACCTTTCGCCACACTCAGTGCCATGTACAACCTTTGTACAACACACTGCGCGCCTAATCCGCTTCTATATCAACCGTTTCTGCGATTGGTTGGTACAAACTCGGTTTATTGATTGGGATCGCCTGCAGCCCGGTATAAATTTTTGGCTGTAGTAAATCGTTGAACTGATTGATGTTGCTGTCTTGTGCGAGCCATAGATCAAACGCATTGGCTGGCAGCATCATCGGCATCGCTTTGCTGTGATATGGCATTAGCTTTGGATGTGGTGCTAACGTGATGATTGAACAGGAATAAATCAGTTCGCCGGTGCTTTTATTCAACCAGGTGCGGTACAGACCAGCAAAAGCCAAAGCGCGTTGTCCGATAAAGTCTGTGTAGCGGCTCATGCCCTGCGTGGTTTCGGTTTCACCAAAGCCATTGGCCGGAATGATACAACGTTGTTGGCGAAATGCCTGAAATCCGGCGCTGCCGCGTACATGGAGTTTGTCAGATCTGGTATTAAAACTGGTGTATGGTCCGGGTTTAAAACCCTGTTCTGTCGGCTCCAGCAACAGCCACCAGATGGCGTCCTGTAAACGGCGCTGGCCATCTTGTTGCAGCACGATAGAAACCAGATTAGTGGCACGGATAAAACGTCCGGTCCGGATCGGCAGATCCAGGCGCAATTGCGCGGGAGCAGCTGGAAACAACTGGATGCCGAGCTGTTCCAGCAGTTCGATCAACAATGGATTGTCGGTGACATTCAGGCGCCCACACATGGTGTTTCCTTTGTACCAAGAGCTTTGCACCACTATAACTGCAGCCGCTCCGGGACTGCCAGTGTCGCACCATTGATTGCGGCTAGGCGAGCCCGCTGGGCAGTTCACACTGCCCAGCCCCGTCAGGCATCCGTCTTTTGATTTTGGCCGTTATTATGATGTTTCGGCCTAAAAGATCTGCAGGATCAAGAGCCCAACGGCTGCTCCAAAAGCAAAAACGCCAGATTCAATGCGTTGTTCCAATCGGTCACGCTGAGGATCCGCTGGTGAAATGGCATAGATAAATGCCGTCAGCATTGTCACCAGCAACAATAACCGCAGGACAAAAACCACATTTTCTACGAGCACGGCAAACTCCAGGAAAAAGTCCCGTCTGCTTTTTACTGTCGGCAGCGGGAATTCACGTTGGTAGCGCCTGTGGTTACAAGGGGGTAAACACAGGTCTGGTCAAAGGCAGCAGCACGCATTGCCACTGCCGTGGCATGATTTTAGTGAGACGTCGACGGTGGATGTTGCGCATGTTCCGCTTGCATTGTCACCGTTGCGCCAAAAGCATCCAGCAACGCCTTGTCGACAGCGCTGACACTTTGCTCGGCATCTTGTACAGCGTGGACAACATCAGCCGCAGCAGCAGACGTCAGGCCTAACTGTTGCCATAATGTGCTTTGTAATATGCCGGCGCCGCCGCATAAAATCAGCCGCCACTGCTGATGACTGCGCTTAAACACCGCGCGGCCACCCTTCCCTTGATGCCACCAGTCGGCAACGGCAAAATCACCAGCGATATGGGTCGGCCCCAGCTTTAACGGATGTTCGTTGCTGTGCCAGGTTTTTCGCATAAAGCCATGAATTTGTTCCAGATCGGTACCTGTCATCTTTTGGCTTTGGCTCTGGCTCTGGCTGTGGCTGTGACTAACCGCGGGATGCTGCTGCGCCGTAACTTCCGGCGCTAACAGCGATAAACCGCAGAGCAACAACCCACTTAACAGCGCGCGCATCAGAAATTACCATCCCAGTTCCACTGCGCTTTTAACCAGGCGGTACGGCCAGGTTCATTCACGCGCAACGTCTGGACATAACCCGGGATGCCGCCGCCCATGCCGTTGCCGGCGGCCCGGCTGACAAATTCGGCATAATTACGGTCCAGCAAGTTGTCGACGCCGGCAGTGAACAACAAGCTTGGCACTGGTCGCCAGCTGCCGTTTACAGACAGAACAGCAAAACCCGCGGTGGCGCCCAAATCTTTGCCTACAATATTGCCTTTGTCGCGATCAAAGTTGCTTTGCGCGTCGACAATTCGCACGAGCGAACCCACTGACCAGTTGTCCTGTGCGTAACTCAGGCCCAGTTTGATTTCCAGCGGTGAAATTTGTGGTAAAGCGGTGCCATCGGTATCGTTGTCACCACGGGTGTAAGCCACTGTTACATCGGATTGCCAATGGTGGGAAAATTTCTGCTGCACACCGAGTTCAAAGCCATAACTGCTGGCGTCGATGTTCCTGACAAAACCGTTTGATTTCATCATGTTGCTATAGTCGACCAGAATATAGTCACTGATTTCGTTGTAAAACGCTGAGACTGACCACTCAGTGTCTGCGTCTTTAAACAAGTAGCCGCTATCCAGCTGTGTGGTTTGTTCCGGCGCTATGTCCTGAAACGCACTTTTCGATTTGGCGCCCTCTTTGGCAATCAATTCCCAATAATCCGGGAAACGGGCTGTGCTGCCGATGCCGATATACCAGCTGGCCGGAACCGTGCTGAACTGATGCTCATAACGGGCGAAACCGCTGTGCAGGTCGTCATCGCGCTGCTGGCCTGCCGTTGGGTTAGACATCGAACTCATCATGCCGGCGATTTTTAGCCGCTCGTCGGTTGCTTGCCAGCGATCCAGGCGATAGCCAGCGGCGATGGCATCAAACTGGGCAATCTGAAAGCGCCATTCCGCGAATACGCCGACCTGAGAGATCTCCGCATCATCCAGCAAGGCGCTATAAAAGCCGGAGGCCGGTGCTGAACGCGAACTGTGACCACTGTCCTGTTGGTCAGCGCCCAGCGTCACTTTGTAATTTAATGACGGCGTAAATACCGCGCTGAGACGCCCGCCTTTGGTATCGCGCAGTAAATTGGCATAACCCATCATGCCGGGTTTACGTAATTGCTGGTCGTCCATCAGGTGGTCGACTTCGTTGTCGAACCAATGAAATTTGACCTGCTCCAACCAGGGCGTGATATTGTTTTTTTCCACCCGCAGATTCAGGCTGTCACGCCGGAAACGAGTGCCATCCATGCCGCGGTCGGCGTAGGCGGCTTCGCCATCACTGCGCGCTGCGGACAACTCCACTTTGCTGTCGACATCAGGTGTCCAGCCGAGCGCAATATTGCCGCTGTAACGCTGATAACGCGAGTGAACGTCATTGCCCTCGCCGTCCTGATAATCATCGGACGCTGAGTTACTGCCACTGAGCAACATATAACCATTTTGTTGACCAAACTGCAGATCGGCCAGTTCATCATGGCGGCCAAAACTGGCGCTGGTCAGACTGCTGTGGGTGCGAAAACCGGCCTGTTCAAAAGGCGCCACGTTGCGATCAAACAAGATCACTGCCGCGGAATGACCGGCGCCATGTGCCACCGACTGTGGGCCTTTAATTACTGTCATTGAATCATGCAATTCCGGGTAGATATACGCCGTTGGCGCATCCATGCGGAAATTACAGCCGCCGAGAATGTTTTCGCCGTCGACCAGAATACCGAGGCGGGAGCCGGCCATGCCTCGGAACACCGCGTCGCCATCAGCACCGCCTTTACGAGTGACGGAGAACCCCGGTATCGTTTTCAGATAATCGGCGCCATCATGTGCCGGCAGAGGCTGACGTGGCGCTTTTGGGTCCATCACCAGCTGACCGGGGCCGTTCAGGACAACACCAGTGACCTGGACACGTTCGATGTCTTTTTCTGCCTTGGCATCAGCCACACGCACTGCAGTGTCGGCCAAAGCAGCCGCCGGCAAACAGAGCAGGCTAAGCGCTAATGTCAGACGGGATAATTTAGGAAAACTCTCTACTTGATTTAACGGGATCACGACACATACCTTTAAAACTAACAATGCATGTGTCTGATTTTACTGAAAAGTCCCCATCGGCCCTATGCGGCAAATTGTCGCACTAAGCTCAGTTGAACCGGTCGGTGGATTTAAAGCAGGATATAATCGTTGCCTTGTTGGGTCGGCGGATAGTCGCCTGGGACCAGTTGCACATAGCGTCCGGCGACGGCATCAATCGCAATACAATCGTCGACATCGTACAGGTTATCCGTGTGCGGTTTGTCCCAATGGCGCGGGATCAGCTGTTTGCCACGTTGTTTCGCCTCGGCCGGGTTTTGCGCCACCACCAGCAAATACTGATGGTCCTCGCCAAAACTGCCGGGCAGATAACCACCCAGGTTAATAAAATAAAGCCGGGGATCACCGGCTTTGGGTGCGACGTCGCTAAAGTGCAGTTGAAAGCCATCGACGCCCTGCACTTGCCACCAGGAGTCAATATGCAGGCTTTTGGCCGCGCCAAACCATTGTTGTCGCAGCTGTGCATAGCAATCGCTGAGCGTCTGACCAAAAGCAAACACCACGTCATGCACTTCAATTTTTGCTGCCGGGTGTTTACCACCCAACATCACCACAAATAACATCCTGTTTCCTTCACCGTCTACATCTGCGGCCAAGCTTAAAGAAAACTGGCCGCAGGTCAACTCTGGTCTTGCTGAATTAGCCTTTGTTAAAACGCAGCGATTTGCTGAAGAACATCCCGCTCTGACAGTTTTTATCCGGCTGTTCGCCTGGTGTCAGCACCCGCAGCTGGTCATAGCTGCCTTGCGGCAATTGCGCGGTAATTTGTTGTTCAAAGGTTTTGGCGACTTTACTGATCTCATCGCCGTAGCTGCTAATGGCGTCGATATCGCCCTGATAACTGTCGGTAATATCTTCGATCCGTTCAGCGGTCAAACGCGTTTGTTCCAGCAGGTCCTCGTCTGGCATGCGGTCACGTTTGGTCTGTTGTTCCAGTTCTGCGCTCAGCTGCTCCATTTTGTCCTGATGCGGTTCCAGCGCTTTACTCATTTGGTCCAACGGGATCTGCAGCTGGTCCATTTTCAGCTCGGCTTTTTTTAAGTTTTGCCAGGCGCTGAGCTCTGCGGTGGTCAAAGGCCGTTCAGATAATAGCTTGCAGTCTTTTAATACCTGCAGTTTGTAGTTCGTTGGGGCTGATTGTTGTGCCGGTGCTTGTTGTGCCGCAAGGGCGAGACCGCAGCTGCTGGCCAGCAAAACAGCCAAAGTGAAACGATGAAAATGGTGGGTTGGAATGTAACGCTGCCTGGTAAATTGCATAAGGACCTCGGGCTATCAGTGATTTGATGATGCCAGTTGGTCGCAGCGTGATTTAAAAAAGTTGGCAACAATAAAAGAAAAAAACCGGCGAAACACAAGGCCGCGTTTCGCCGGATTTCCGTTGTCTTCTGCTTAACTGCTGACGCGCTTATACAGCCGGTATTCTGGTTTCCAGAAATTGCTGTTGATTTTACGCAGCAGGCGCTCGTCATCCATTTCCAGTGCATGGCCTTGCGCCATCGCCATTTTAGCGACTGCAAAAGCAATTTCTTTTGATAACTCAGATAATTGCGTTAATGGTGGCAAAATGCCGCCCTCGCCTGTATTGGCCAGCGGAGACGCCGCTGCCAGCGTTTCACTGGCCACCCGCAGCATTTCATCGCTGATATGGCGCGCTTTACAGGCCAGCACACCGAGCCCGATCCCCGGGAAAATGTAGCTGTTGTTACACTGCGCGATCGGATAGGTTTTACCGTTGTATTCAACAGGTTTAAACGGGCTGCCGGTAGCAATAATCACTTCCCCGTCGGTCCATTCAATCACTTTTTCCGGCCGGGCTTCAATCTGTTTGATTGGGTTGCTGAGCGGCATAATGATTGGCAGCGCACAATTTTTCTTCATTGCCTTGACCACAGCTTCGGTGAAAAGACCGGCAACGCCGGATACACCAATTAAGATGTCAGGTTTGGCGCAGTTCATCACATCACGCAGCGATGCATAGTCACCGCTAAACGACCAGTGGCTGATCGCTGCTTTGGTTTGCACTAACGCCTGCTGGAAGTCGCGTAAATCTTCCATGCCTTCAGTCAGCAACCCATGGCGGTCGACCATAAACACCTGACCACGTGCTGTGGCGTCATCAATGCCTTCGCTGACCATTTGGCTGATCACTTGCTCGGCAATGCCGCAGCCGGCAGAGCCTGCGCCAACAAACACTACTTTTTGATCCGATAATTTGGTGCCTTTGGAGCGGCAGGCGGCCAACAAAGTGCCGACAGTGACAGCTGCAGTGCCCTGAATGTCGTCATTAAAACAACAAATCTGGTCACGGTAGCGTTTCAGCAATGGCATGGCATTGGGCTGGGCGAAGTCTTCAAACTGCACCATTGCTTCAGGCCAGCGCCGTTTCACCGCTTTGATGAATTTGTCGACGAATTCATAGTATTCATCACCACTAATACGACGGTGGCGGTTGCCCATATAAAACGGGTCGTTCAGTAGCTTTTCGTTGTTGGTGCCAACATCAAGGCACACTGGCAAGGTGTAGGCCGGGCTGATACCGCCACAAGCGGTATACAGCGACAACTTACCAATGGAGATGCCCATACCGCCAATGCCCTGGTCGCCGAGGCCCAGTACACGATCACCGTCGGTGACGACAATGACTTTGACCTTTTTCTTGGTGGCGCTACGCAGCACGTCGTCTAACTGGTCGCGGTCGCTGTAAGAAATAAACAAACCACGGGCACTACGGTAAATATCAGAAAAACGCTCGCAGGCGTCGCCAACCGTGGGTGTGTAGATAATTGGCAGCATTTCTTCGAGATGGTTTTGCAGCAAACGGTGAAACAAAGTTTCATTATTGTCCTGCACTACGCGCAGATAGATGTGTTTGTTGATCGGCTCTTCAAATGACGAATATTGCATATAAGCACGCGCCGCCTGCTCTTCGATGCTTTCATACCGTGGTGGCAACAGGCCAGTCAGGTTAAAAGCAGCGCGCTCTTCACGGCTAAATGCACTGCCCTTGTTCAGCAAAGGCGTTTCCAGCAGCGCTGGGCCGGCATAATGGGTGTACAAAGGGGTGTTATCTGCTTGACTCATAATATTCCCGGAAATAGCGGCCATCTGGCGAAAAGTGGGCGGATTCTACCGCTGTTCTGACCTTGTAGTAAAATTTCAGACAACTGGTCGGACATTTGCGGCTACCGGTGGCTGACAGCTATTTGTTGTTGCCTTACCAGCAATCGCCGTTGTCTGACATTAGCGTTTAAATTTGGTTTCGAGGATCACGGAGGAATTAGTCCGTTCCACCCCATCCAGATCACCAATTTGGTCGAGTAAATGGCTGAGTTGCTCAGTGCTTTGCGCCTGCACGACCGCAATCAGGTCATATTCCCCGCTAATGGCGTACAACTCAGCGATTTGCGCAATTTGTTTCAGCTCATTATTGGTTTTGACTGTCAGCTTTTGTTTCACTTTAATTGACACATGCGCTGACACTAAAGATTTAGTATAGCTGTCACCATAGTCCAATACGTAACCGCGGATCACGCCGGTTTGTTCCAGCCGCGCGATGCGGGTCTGCACTGTTGAACGGGACAAATCCAATAGCCGCGCCAGATCTGACACGCTCGACCGTGCGTTGGTTCTGAGCAGTGCCAGCAGTCTTTCATCTTCTTTGCTTAGCATTTTGTCAAAATACTCCGTCATTATGTCAAAACAAAACCTACAATTGTCGATAATGATACTGCAGTTTGACGACCCTGCCCAATATAATAATGGCATTCCGTCCCGTACTGCCGCATGCCTGCAAAATGACTGCAGCCTGTCGCGCCAGCCCGGGACTTCAAAAAGCCGCTACAGACGGCGACACCACTGACGAGGAATTCGCAATGCAATTAACCCGCGCCCTGTTTGATGAAGTTATGGTCCCCAACTACGCCCCGTCACCAATTATTCCGGTGCGTGGTCTTGGCTCCCGCTTGTGGGACCAGCAGGATCGCGAGTTTATCGATTTTGCCGGCGGCATCGCCGTCAACTGTCTGGGCCACTGTCACCCGGTGCTGGTCAAAGCGCTGACCGAACAAGCTAACAAGTTATGGCACTTATCCAACACCATGACCAATGAACCGGCGCTGGCGTTAGCGCAGCGTCTGGTCGACACCACCTTCGCTGAGAAAGTTTATTTCGCTAACTCAGGCGCTGAAGCCAACGAAGCAGCGCTGAAGCTGGTGCGTCGCGTCGCGCTGAATAAATTCGGTGCGGAAAAATCACAAATCATCGCCTTTAAAATGGGTTTCCACGGCCGCACGCTGTTTACAGTCACTGTGGGTGGTCAACCGGCTTATTCTGACGGTTTCGGACCAAAACCGGCCGATATCGACCACGCCGAATACAACAATCTGGATAGCTTAAAAGCACTGATCTCTGACCGGACCTGCGCTGTGGTATTAGAGCCACTGCAAGGTGAAGGCGGCATCATCAGCCCAAGTAAAGAATTTATCCAGGGCGTGCGTGATCTGTGTGACCAGCACAATGCGCTGCTGGTATTTGATGAAGTGCAAAGCGGCGTCGGCCGCACCGGCGAACTCTATGCCTATATGGGCCTTGGCGTCACGCCGGACGTATTAACCACTGCCAAAGCGCTCGGCGGCGGCTTCCCGATTGGCGCGATGCTGACTACCACTGAAATTGCCAAACACTTAGTCGTTGGCACGCACGGCAGCACTTACGGCGGCAACCCGCTGGCTTGTGCTGTGGCGCTGGCCGCTTATGACACGGTCAACACCCCGGAAGTATTAAACGGTGTAAAAGCCCGCGAGAAGCTGTTTAAAGACGCGTTGCATGCCATCAATGCCAAATATCAGGTGTTCAGTGAAGTGCGCGGTCAGGGTTTGTTGGTGGGTGCTGCGCTCAATACCGAATGGGCCGGCAAATCACGTGACTTTATGCTGGCTGCCGCCGATCAAGGCCTGCTGGTGTTGATGGCTGGCTATAATGTTATCCGTTTTGCGCCGTCGCTGGTGATCCCGGAGCAGGATATTCTGGATGGTATGGCGCGTTTTGAAGCGGCCATCGCCAAACTGGTCGCTGCACGCGGCTGATCTCTAACTTTGACAAGCCGGTGCCCGTCACCGGCCTTTGCCAGGACTTTTTCATGTTATTGATCCGCCCTATTACCCAAGCCGATTACCCGGCGCTGATGCAAATCGCCATCGAATCCGGTGCCGGTTTCACCTCGTTGCCGGTCAACGAGCAAAAACTCAAACAGAAAATTGCCCATTCCGAGCACAGCTTTGGTATTGATACCGAACAGCCCGGCAATCAGGGTTATTTGTTTGTGCTGGAAGACACTGAAACCGGTGAGATCTTAGGCACCTCAGGCATCGAGGCTTCAGTCGGTCTCACCACACCTTTGTATCACTTTCACAAAAGCACTGTGGTGCATCACAGCAACGAGCTGAACGTCTACAACCCGGTTGAAGTGCTGACGATGTGCAACGACTACACCGGCGTGTCCGAAATTTGTACGCTGTTTCTGCGTGAACCTTACCGCAGCGGCATGTATGGCCGGTTTTTATCCAAAGTCCGTTTTATGTTTATGGCGGACCACCCAAAACGTTTCTCCAAAATCGTCATTGCCGAGATGCGCGGTATGGCTGATGAGAACGCGCTGCCGCCGTTCTGGCAGTGGTTACAGTCGTATTTTTTCAGCATCGACTTCCCGACCGCCGACCATATGATTGGCATTGGTAACAAAGGTTTTATCGCCGATTTGATGCCACGCCACCCGATTTATGTCTCCTTGCTGCCAAAATCAGCGCAGGACGTGATCGGACAGGTGCATGTCAATACAGCGCCGGCGCTTAAACTGTTAGAAAACGAAGGTTTTATCCATCGCGGTTATGTTGATTTGTTTGACGCTGGCCCGACGGTAGAAGCGCAGCTGAAGCAAATCAAATCGGTGCGCAGCAGCCACCGGATTAAAGTGGCGATTGGTATACCGGCCGAAGGCCCGACACTGGCGATCTCCAATCCGCAGGTAACTGGTTTTCGCGCCACCATCAGCAATCAGGCGCAGGTGGACGGCGATGTGTTGATTATTACTCAGGCTCTCGCTGATGGCCTGCAAGTGCATGTGGGCGATGAAGTCCGTTATTTAAATCTGGACCGGGGGGCAAAATGAGCCAGGCAACAAGCATTATTCAGGGCTTACAGCTGATTAACGGTGAGTGGCAAACAGGCGCAGGCAGCCTGTTTCAGTCGATCGACCCGGCGACGAACCAGCTGATTTGGCAAGGCCAGGCGGCAGATGAACAGCAAGTGCAACAAGCCTATCAGGCGGCTCGCTCGGCATTTTACAGCTGGTCCAGCCGGCCGTTGACCGAACGCATCGCGATAGCCGAAGCCTTTGCCGAACAGCTCAAAGCCAATACGGAAGCCTTCGCGCGCACTATTGCGCTCGATACCGGTAAATCCTTGTGGGAAAGCCGCACTGAAGTCGCGGCGATGATTGGCAAAATCGCTATTTCAGTTAAAGCCCATCAGGAGCGCACTGGCACTGTGGAAAACCCGATGCCGGGTGCTCGTGCTTTTATCCGGCACAAGCCGCACGGTGTGGTGGCGGTGTTTGGCCCTTACAACTTCCCGGGTCATTTACCCAATGGTCATATTGTGCCAGCGCTGATCGCCGGCAATACCGTGCTGTTTAAGCCATCAGAACTCACGCCACTAGTGGCGCAGCATACGCTGGAATTATGGCAGGCAGCAGGTTTACCGGCTGGCGTGCTGAATTTACTGCAAGGCGAAGTCGCCACCGGCAAAGCCATTGCCAATTTGCCGGGCATCGACGGTTTGTTTTTCACTGGCAGCTCAAACACCGGGCATTTGCTGCATAAACAATTTGCCGGTCATCCGGGTAAAATTCTGGCGCTGGAAATGGGCGGCAATAATCCGCTGATAATTAAAGACGTCGCTGATGTTAAAGCCGCCGTGCACGACATTATCCAGTCGGCGTTTATTACCAGCGGTCAGCGTTGCACCTGTGCGCGCCGGTTATTTATTGAACAATCGACTAACGGGGATGCGATTTTGGCAGCATTAGTGGCCGCTACTAAACAGTTAACCGTTGGCGCACCTTTTGCTGAAGTGCAGCCGTTTTATGCCTCGATGATTAGTAGCAAAGCGGCGGCTGGCATGGTGAAAG
The DNA here is from genome assembly GCA_034519945.1 of Rheinheimera sp. Classification (GTDB taxonomy): domain Bacteria; phylum Pseudomonadota; class Gammaproteobacteria; order Enterobacterales; family Alteromonadaceae; genus Pararheinheimera. Next base: position 126,245 of record JAXHNX010000039.1, on the reverse strand, counting down.
CACAGGCGGACATTGAAGCGCTCGGTGGCGTGTCATTGGTGCGCTTAACTCAGCTTGACCCGGCGTTAGGTTTTGTCACGCCAGGCATTATCGATGTGACGCATGCCGCGGCCCTGCCGGATGAAGAACATTTTGGCCCGCTATTAAAGGTGTACCGCTATAGCGAGTTGTCTGCCGCTATTGAAGAAGCCAACAATACCAGCTTTGGTTTGTCAGCCGGTTTATTGGCGGACAATGCCGGCGATTACGAGCTGTTTTTCAGCCGTATTCGTGCTGGTATCGTCAACTGGAACAAACCTATTACCGGCGCATCCAGCAGCGCGCCCTTTGGTGGCATCGGCGCCAGTGGCAATCATCGCGCCAGCGCTTATTACGCCGCCGATTATTGCGCGTATCCGGTGGCGTCGGTCGAAGCCGACAAAGTCAGTCTGCCGGCGACATTAAGCCCGGGCCTCAGTCTCTGAGGCTGGCATAAAAAATCGTTTTGGCCGGTGTTTTCGCACCGGCGTTTTATCAAGATCAAAGCAGTCCCTGCCGCCGGCTTTTAAACTGGTGGTTTTAGTAGTAGAGAAACAGGCAAACCCATGCATAGCAATTTTAAAGATTTATTCGCCGCTTTGTGGCAAGACTACGTGCAACTGACTCCTTCTGCAGAGCAAATCCATGCCCTGCTCGGTTCAGGTCAGCAAGATGATGTGATCAACGACCACATCGCGCTGCGCACTTTTAATCTGGATAAAGTCGGCCTCGATAAACTGGCCGCGCATTTTATTGCTGTGGGTTACCGGGAAGCGGGCGAATATCATTTTGAAGCGAAAAAACTGTATGCCAAGCATTTTGAGCATCCGGATCCAACGGCGCCAAAAGTGTTTATCTCCGAATTACTGGTAGAAAAATGCTCACCGATGTTGCAAAGCGCCGTGCAAAAGTTAGTGGATCAAATCCCGGCTGACGCCGTGACTGCAACCAACTTTATTTACTCCGGCCGGCACTGGAACATTGATCAGGCGACTTACCGTCTGCTGCTGGAAGAGAGCGAATATGCTGCCTGGATGGCTGTTTGGGGCTTCCGCGCCAATCATTTCACTGTGTCGGTGAATGCGCTGCAGAATTTCACCACGCTTGAAAGTGTCAACCAAACCTTAAAAGATGCCGGTTTCCCGCTCAATACTTCCGGCGGTGAAATCAAAGGTTCAGCGGACGTGTTGCTGGAGCAATCCTCGACGCTTGCCGATGAAGCCGAAGTGGCTTTCACCGATGGCGTGTTGTCGGTTCCAAGCTGCTTCTATGAGTTCGCGCTGCGTTATCCAACAGCGGATGGCTCGCTCTACACTGGTTTTGTCGCTGCTTCTGCTGACAAGATCTTTGAGAGCACCAACGCCCGGTAACACGCGCGAAAACGTGCTCACAAAGCCCCGGCTTGGAGCACCCGGACCGCAGGTTTGATTTGCCGGGGGGCAGATCGCCGGTTGGTCTGACGACCCGGAATTCACCTCAAGAGTGTGTCAATTGAAGTGAAATTGATGTAGAAAAAGCAAACGGGCCTTTCGGCCCGTTTGTGCTTTTCACAGGTTAATCACCGCCAGCATTTCTTCACCAGCCTCATCCCAGCCCGTTTCAACAAAACCGACACTGGCATAAAAATCTTTTGCTACCGGGTTACCGGGGGCATAACAAATCTCAATCTGCCGAACACCTGCCATCTGGCGGATTTCGCCGATCGCCAATTGCAACGCCGCACGACCAATGCCCTGTTGTTGATACTGCCGGTCGACCATCAAACGCCAGATGGACACCCGTTGTGGTGTTTCCTGCACCCACATAATAAAACCGACCAGTTGGTCCTGCTGATAAATCGCCCGCGGCTGACAATCTGGCTCATAAGCGGCCTCAACCAATGACCACAAATTTGATGCCAGGTAGAGTTCCTGTGTTTGGTGCAGCGTTAAATCGCAGACCGCTTCGTAGTTATTTCGGTCGACCGGCGCCAGATGGACCAAGGTTGCTTGAATACTTGCCATGTAATTGAATTGAATTAACTGTGAATATTCAGTTAAATGGGGGCCTTGCCGCAGATTTCAAGTCAGAAATGCTCTGTCGTCAGCCACTGCCGGCAACGTTGCCAGAATTCGGCTGCTGCCTGCGGCTGATACCCCTTCGAATGCGGATTGATAAAACCATGCGGCTGTGGCCAGTGTTGCTGTTGAAGATTTGGATACTGCTGTAATGTCAATTGTAACGCCCGGACATCAAAATGCTGTTCGTCTGACCACAGACAAGTCACCGGCCATTGCGGCGCTAACGCACTGTATTGACGGATTTGGCCGCCATAACACAACAATGCCCTGCCGGCGGCCGGCGCAGCGGTGCTTAGCCCATACCAGAGTGCGGCAGCTCCCGCGCTGAAGCCCAGCAACAAGTCTGCCCGGTATGCCAATAACCTGGCCTGGATCTGTAACTGATAGCGTTCCAGCCCGCCGTGCTGCAAAAACGCCTGATAAGCCAGCTGGTCGTCAGCAAACACCGGCACAGCCTGGCAGCTGTCTGGCTGGCAGATCTCTATCTGCAGCTGATGAATGTCAGCCTGCAGTGTTGCCAACGCCTGCTGTAGTGCCGCAGTAGCACCAAAAATGTCTGTTGCAACCAATAATCGTGCTGGCTGTTTCATTCCAACGCCTTGCTTAAAATTGATCGAGCGGCAATTTCAGATAACGAATGCCATTCGCTTCGGCCGCGGGCAATTCACCGGCATGCATATTGACCTGAACCGATGGCAACAACAGCTTTGGCATGCTGAGCGTCGCATCACGGCTGGTGCGCAGCGCGACAAAGTCGGCTTCGGAGCGGCCCTGCCCGACATGGATATTTGCAGTTTTTTGCGCACCGACACTGGTTTCATTGGCCACTTCCGGCCGGCCTGGTGCACCATAGTCATGACACATCAGCATGCGGGTTTCGTCCGGCAGCGCAAACAGTTTTTGAATGGAGCGATACAAAGTTGCCGCATCGCCGCCCGGGAAATCACAGCGCGCCGTGCCAAAATCCGGCATAAATAAAGTATCGCCAACAAACAATAAATCTTCGATTAGATAAGACACACAGGCCGGCGTATGGCCCGGCGTATGCAAAACGTTGATGGTGGCGTGGCCGAGCGGCAATGTGGCCTTGTCCGCCAGTAACAGGTCAAATGGCTCGCCATCTGCTGGCGAAGGCAATGCAAACAACGCGGAAAACACTTTTTGCACCCGACAGATCTGATCACCAATGCCAACCTGCGCCCCGCCGCCGCACAACGCTTTAAGCGCAGCCGCTGCACTCAGATGATCCGCATGGACATGGGTTTCCAAGATATACAATAAATTCAGCTGTCGGCTGTTGATCTCAGCAACGATTTGCTCAACGCCTGTCGTCGCGGTACGGCCTGATGCCTGCTCGAAGTTCAGCACCGGATCAATGACCACAGCCGCACGAGTGCCGGGCTCCCACACCAGATAAGTGAAGGTGTTACTGTCTTTATCGAAAAAAACGGAGAATTGCAGTGGGATCATGGCAAAGTCCTGGCGCGTCGCAGCGCATTAAACCGGATACCGGCAAACTATACCAAATGTCTTCTATAACTATAAACACTATATTTATTCGATAATTGAATATGACAACAACTTTGCCGGGTAAACAAGCAGTTAACAACATCCAGATGGCCAAATGGCTGCTCTGTCACATTTTTGTCATCTAAGCCTCCTAAGCTCTTCGCAGTTTTTGCCGGGACTCTGGCGTAATGACGGAACACTGACGATGAAAATTGCACAAAGACTTATGTGGGTAATGGGTGGTACCACAATCAGCGCGATGTTGCTGGCAGTCGGGATCAGCAGTTCAATGGCAGGCCGCGCTGCCGAAGCAGCGCTCAGCGCCAGTATCGACCAGCGTTTTCTGGCAGTGGCTACCGGCCGCCGCCAGGCATTGGCACAATATATGGACCAGCAGCGCGATATGTTGCAAAGTCTGGCGCACAACCGGATGACGCAGGAAGCCTTGCAGGCACTGCGCAATCCCTATCAGTCTTACCGCTATGAAGTGGAAAATCCCGGGCTCGACGCCTTGCGCTTTGAAGTCACGCAATGGTATCAGCAACAATATCTGCCGCTGGCTGCCAAGCAGCAGGCAAAGCCCGATCTAACCGGCTGGCTCAGCAAAGCATCACTAGAGACCTTATTGTTGCAGCGTTATTATCTGGCGACTAATCCACACGGCGCAGCTGCGTTGGCAAAATTGGTGGATCGGGCGGATGGCTCGGTCTACGGCCAGCAACATAAACGATTCCATCAGAGTTTTCGCGAAATTGTCAGCCGACTGCACTACGACGAACTGTATCTGGTCGACGCCCAGACCAAAGCCGTGTTGTATTCGGTGAATAAAAGCCCGGTGTTTGCCACTTCATTGCAAGACGGTGCCTTTGCCAGCACGCAACTGGCTCAATTGGTCAGTCAGGTCATCAAAACTCCGGCCAATGGCTGGCAGGTATCCGCAGCCGCCCCGTTCAGTGGCCAGTTTGATCAGCTGACCATGTTTATGGCTGCACCGGTTTTCAGCCCGCAAGACCAAAAAATCAGCGGCGTGCTGGTGGCGCAGCTACCGCTGTCAACCGTCAGTCAGCTGATGTCTAACGGTAAGAACTGGTCTGCGATTGGGTTGGGCGAGAGCGGCGACAGCTTCTTGCTGGATGCAACCGGACAGCAGCTGACCACCAGCCGCAACACGGCGCAGCCAACGCCGGAAGCGGCGGAAGTTGCCACCCTGTTGCAAGGCAAACAACAATCCCGCCAAATTCAGGCGGCAGATGGCGACCGTTGGTTGCAACGCAGTGAAGTGGTTGATTTGGGCGGACATCCGCTATTGCTGGTCACCCAACAGCGCAGTGCTGAGCTTTATCAGTCATTGACCCAACTGAACCAACAGTTATGGTATAGCAGCGCCTTAACCGCGTTGCTGCTCGGCATTGCCGTGTTCTGGCTGACCCGCCGGCTTGGGATCGGCATTGCGCGACCACTGGAACAACTGTCGGCGCAACTGGCTGATGCGGCAGAACATAAAGACCTGCGCCAACAATTTGTGCCACAGCGGGATACTGAACTGGATCAAACAACGAAAGCGCTGCAGCAACTGTTCAGCCGGTTAGCGACGCTGCTGCGTGGTGTGCAACACGCCGGTCAGCAAAGTCAGGAGCTGGCGGCGCAGAACCTGCAAATCAGCATGCGCAGTAAAACGGCGGTCTATCAGCAAAAGGCGGCGTTGACGCAGCTTGATGTTGAAGCCGCCGAAGCTGCAACGGCTTTACAACAATTGCAGCTGCAGATCTCGCAGGCGAACAACGACGCAGAATTGACCCACCAACAGGCTTTATCCGGCGAAGACAGTGTCAGCGCATTAAATTCGCAAATCCGCCAACTGGCCGAACAGGTTGGCCATTCGGTAGGCAGTATGTTGACGCTTGATCAGGCCGCGACCGATATCATGCAGGTGCTGGAGACTATCCGTGGTGTAGCGGAGCAGACCAATTTGCTGGCGCTAAACGCCGCGATTGAAGCGGCACGTGCCGGTGAGCACGGCCGGGGTTTTGCGGTCGTTGCCGATGAAGTCCGGCGGCTATCAGCAAATACCGCCAAAGCTACGGCTGAAATTCAAACCATGCTGAACCGGCTGACCGGCTCTGTGACGCAAACAAGGCAAGGACTCGAACAGGAACAACAAACGGCTGAGCACTGTTTGCAAAGTGCCGGCCATGCCGAAGCGGTATTGCAGGAAATTCGCCACGCTGCCGGCCGGATCCGTCAGATCTCCGCTGACATCAATTTGCTGAGCCACAACGAATGTGCGCGCAGTCAGCAGATCAGTGCGGCACTGGCACAAATTCACCAGTCTGCGGTTGAAACCGACAGTGCGATGACAGTACTGGCCGAACAGGCAACCCTGCAACAACAGGTCAGCAGCGAATTGTTGACGCAAGCCACCCAGCTGAAGGTTTGAAAGAACGGGGCCAACAGGCCCCGCTTTCTTTTTAAGACCAGATTTCGTTTTGCAACTGACTGATAAGGTCTGTCACCTGCTGACTGGCCTGCTCCATCTGTAATAGTGCTTGCTGCATATTGTCGTAATCACCACGTTGACCCGCAGCCAGTGCATCACGTCCCGATTGGTGCACTGCTTTATGCGGCGTATCTAACTGCTGAAAACTACGTTTACCGCTGTAGCGATTTTTGCCTTCGCCTTCAAAATACCATTTACCCAGCCGGCATTCAGTGTGTGCATTCACCACGTCGCCAAAGCGCTGTTCCTGGATCAGTTTATAGACATGATGCTTCCATACCGCATGATCCAACTTCACTGTATTCAGAAACGCCATGGTCGAACTCTGGCTGATCACTTTCTGCATATGACTGGACGTTGTGATGACTTTGGCTACCACAGCTTCAATCTGGCCACTGGACGCGGCAACATCGGACGCACTATGTTGACTTTGTTCTACCATGCCACGGATCTGGCCCGTCTGATTGATGATTTGCCGTACCAGCTGTTCAATTTGATTACTGGCCTGATGGGCTTTGCCGGCTAATTGCCGCACTTCGTCGGCTACCACGGCAAAACCCCGCCCGGCTTCGCCTGCCCGCGCCGCTTCAATCGCGGCATTCAGTGCTAATAAATTGGTCTGATCAGATATTTCCTGAATACTCGAGATCAGCTGATTGATTGCGTTGGCGGTGCCGTCAAGAACCGCCGTAACCGAGGCGCTTTGCTCTGCATCTTTGCTGATTTGGCCGGCACGATGTTCAAGATTGGCCAATGCCTGATGGGTCTGACCGAAAATTTCATCCAACGCGCTAAGAGCCTGATGCTCATGCTCGAGCTGACTGGCATTTTTTGCCAGTTCTTCTCGGATTTGGCCCAGCATCGCACCACCAAGTAACATTGTCGCACAAACCGATTGTTGATGCGCATCCAGACGACGCGCCGATTCAGCTTGTTCCGTTTGCTGTTGGGATTGCTGTTGCAGCTTGCTAAGCTCGGCCCGATGCAGCTCTTGCTGCTGCTTAAGCTGGTGCTCGAGTTCGGCAATTCGTTGTTTTAGTGCTGAATTAAAAAACATTATTGAAGCTCCGGTGTCGTCAGGGGGGATTCTGAGCGCTGGATACCAGGGCATAACACAACTGTCCGTAGCGTGTTTGCAGGCGAATAAACACGGCGCACACAAAGGCGCACCATCAAGACTAACCGGACACAGCACTGACGAACCTTGTCAGCATCTATCCCCGGATATAAACCTATCCTGACACAATGACGCACCGGTCAACAGCCCGACTATTGTCTCAGATCAAAACGGCATACACTTTATTGCGCAGCCACATCCTGCTGTAATCGGCCTATGGCAGCCACGACCTGTTGTGCTGCATCTTCCATCAGGCCCAAAGCCCGTGCCAGTGCGCCAGTGTCGCCGTTACGGCCGGCTTGCACTGCCTCCCGGGCGGCCTGATGTAATCCACGGTGTGGTGCCTCAATCGCGCGGAAACTGCTGAGCTGGCCATAATGTTTAGCACCATAACCGCCGGCGCCACACCATTGTTGGTACTTTTGCTCTGCTATTGACGCTGTTAAATCGCGCTGTTGGGCAATCGCCTGATACACAGTAGCTTTCCAGCTGATGTAATCCATTTTTAACCCATCAAGATAGGTTTGAGTGGTGGTACTGCGGATCAGTTTTTTCATCGCTTCTGAGCGATTGATTACTTCGTTCACGACAGCATCGATTTGCTTCGATGACTGCGACACATCTGCTGCACTTTGCTGGCTTTGCGACACCATGGTTTTGATGTTGGTCGTTTGTTCAATCACCTTGCGGATTAAACTTTCGATTTGTTTACTGGCTTCATTAGCTTTACCAGCCAATGTACGCACTTCATCAGCGACTACCGCAAAACCCCGGCCTGCTTCACCGGCACGGGCTGCTTCAATTGCGGCATTGAGTGCCAGCAGATTGGTTTGGTCGGATATTTCCTGAATGCTGGAAATTAATTGATTAATGGAACTGGCGGTGCCATCTAACACCGAAGCAGTCGCTGCGCTCTGATTGGCGTGTTCGGTAATTTGAACGGCGCGATCTTCCAGCGTGCGGATAGCGCTTTGGGTTTGACCAAAAATATCTTCCAGTCTCGCCAATGCTGTACGTTCGGCGATCAAATCTTCGGCATGACGAGTGATGCTGCCACGCACCGCATCCAGCACCGGGCCACCTAATAATTGCTGTTCCTGCCAATGAGTCTGATTTTGCAGCGCGGCGTATTGCTGAACCTGTTGTTCGAGCTGAGCTAATTGTTGCTCTAATTGCTGAGTACTGTCTCTGGCCTGACGCTGTGCTTCTTTAAGCTGTTCTCTGAGTTGTTGATTTTCTTGTTTCAGCGCACTATTAAAAAACATGAGGTTCCCCGCATTCTTATTATTGAAATCCCATCCTAAGTCATGCCTCTGGAGCTGAAAAGCCTTTCACTAAAAATAAAACAAAAAGGATTAAGAAAAGCGAAGGCGCCAACAGGCGCCTTCAAAAAAACCAACAATATCAGGACCGGGATCAGGCCAGAGCAAGTTGCTGCGTCAGGTAATCGTCATAGCTACCGACGAAATTACGTACGTCATTCTCTGTGATCTCAATGATGCGTGTAGCCAGCGAGGAGACAAATTCCCGGTCGTGGCTGACAAACAGCAAGGTGCCTTTATACAGTTCCAGCGCCATGTTTAATGACTCAATGGATTCCATATCGAGGTGGTTGGTTGGTTCATCCATAATCAGGATATTTGGCCGTTGCAGCATCAGTTTGCCGAATAACATGCGGCCTTTTTCACCACCAGACAGTACTTTGACTTTCTTCTTGATGTCATCCTGGCTGAACAACAACCGGCCCAGAATGCCGCGGATCGCCTGTTCATCATCTGATGGCTGTTTCCAGTACGACATCCAGTCAAACAAGGTCATTTCTTTCATGTCGCCAGCGAATTCATATTCGTGATCCTGCGCGTAATAACCGATATTGACGTTTTCTGACCATTTCAGCAGACCGCCGTCGACCGGATATTCGCCAACCAGACATTTTAACAGCGTAGTTTTACCGATACCGTTGGCGCCAAGGATCGCGACCTTTTCGCCGACTTCGATCATCAGATTGACCTTTTTCAGCACAGCAACACCGTCAAAACCTTTAGTTAAATCATCAACTTCCAGTGCTAAACGGTACAGTTGTTTCTGCTGTTCAAAGCGAATAAACGGATTGACGCGGCTGGAAGCTTTGACTTCTTCCAGTTTAATTTTGTCCATTTGTTTGGCGCGCGAAGTTGCCTGACGGGCTTTAGACGCATTCGCCGAGAAGCGGGCCACGAAGGCTTTCAGGTCATCAATTTGGGCTTTTTTCTTCGCATTGTCGGACATCAGGCGTTCACGCGCCTGCGTCGCTGCAAACATATATTCGTCGTAATTACCCGGATATAAGCGCAGTTCGCCGTAATCCAGGTCCGCCATATGCGTACAGACGCTGTTTAAGAAGTGACGGTCGTGCGAAATGATAATCATGGTGCTGTTGCGTTCAGCCAGCGTATCTTCCAGCCAGCGGATGGTATTGATGTCTAAGTTGTTGGTGGGTTCGTCCAGTAACATGATTTCTGGATCAGCAAACAGGACTTGTGCCAGTAACACCCGTAACTTCCAGCCCGGCGCCACAGCAGACATTGGACCATAATGCTGGTCAACCGGAATACCAACACCTAACAGCAGCTCACCGGCGCGAGATTCTGCGGTGTAACCGTCCATTTCACCAAACGCCACTTCCAGATCCGCGACTTTCATGCCGTCTTCTTCCGACATGTCGGCAATGGCATAAATCCGATCTCGTTCGGCTTTGACCTGCCACAATTCAGCGTGGCCCATGATCACGGTATCGATCACACTGTACTGTTCAAACGCGAACTGATCCTGATGCAACTTGGCGACGCGCATATTCGGCTCCACCATCACGATACCGCCGGACGGATCCAATTCACGGCTCAGGATCTTCATAAATGTGGATTTACCACAGCCGTTGGCGCCGATCAGGCCATAACGGTTACCTTGACCGAATTTAACCGAAATGTTTTCAAACAGCGGCTTAGCGCCGAATTGCATCGTAATATTGGCAGTAGAGATCACAGTCAGGGGTTCCTGTTGGCCGGTCGGGCACAGTTAACAAGTGGAAGCAAAAAAAGGCCTGGCGGATGGCCAGGCCAAAAAGCGCGCTATTATAGCGACAGCTCCATGTTTTTGCTATGCCGGCGTGCGGCTCACAGTGCAGATCATCAAAGATTAACCAAAACGACGCCCCAGCACGATACAAAGGACAACCACTGCAGCGATCCCCAGTTGCGCACCACTGATGTGCTCATCCAGACACAAAGCCGCCCAGCCCAATCCCAGAAATGGACTAAGTTGCTGTAACTGACTGATTTGTGCCACGCCGCCCAATGACAAGCCGCGATACCAGGCGAAAAAACCAAGAAACATCGAAAATACCGATAAATAGGCAAAACCAAGCCAGGCCGAAATGGAGACAGCCTTGATTTCAATCAGCGGGATCTGCCATAACGTCCAGGGCAATAACACCGGCAGTGCCAGCACCAGTGCCCAGCAAATCACTTGCCAGCTGCCTAAATCTTTGGCCAACATGGCGCCTTTGGCATAGGCTAAACCACAACACAGACACGCCAGCAATAACAAGCCATCGGCCAGCGCCAGTTCATTGACCTGATGCTGCAGCAGACTGTAACCCAACACGATGGCAGCGCCCGTACAGGCAAACAACCAAAAGCCCCAACGGGGTACTTGTTTACTAAGCCAGGCACCAAATATTGCCGTAAACAACGGCATCAATGTAGTCACCAGGGTGCCGTGTGCTGCATCCGTCCACTGCAGCGCCAATGCGGTAAACACCGGAAACGCAAAGGCCGCGCCAAAAGCCACTACCAACAGGCCGGGCCAAAAACGTCGTGCCGGTATTTTTTGTCGCATCGCCCACAACAACAATAAACTCAGCAGGCCAGCCACAGCAGCCCTGCCGGCACCAACAAAGATCGGTGGCAGTTCCAGCACCGCCATTCGGGTTGCCACTATGCCGCCGGAAAACATCAGCACGCCGGCCAGACCATAGGCATACGCCTCTGGTAGCACTGAAGACGGTCTACTGACGACTGTTGTTCTGGGCAAAACCTGCTCCGACATAAAAACTCCTGTGATTAAAAAATCTGTTGCTGGTCTGACAGTAGCGCAAATTTACCTGTACACTCAGGACAGTTGACGCTCATTATTTATGACTGTACAGGTTAATAAGCCGGTACAGTCGTGCTTTCCGGGAGTTGCCCATGCAGGTGGCATTAAAAGATTTTCAGCTGGATTTAGCCTCTACAGAGGGACTGACAACGCAGCTGTTGTTGCAGTCGCGTCATCAGGTGCAACAAGGCAACTGGCCAGCGGGCGCCCGTCTGCCTTCAGTGCGTGCTTTAGCGGCGCATCTGGGCATTAGCAAGTTTACTGTGGCTGATGTATATGAACGGCTCAATGCCGAAGGGTTAGTGTTAAGCCGACCCGGCAGCGGTGTTTTTGTTGCGCGACGTCATCCGGCGTTACAGTTGCAGGAAAACCATAGTCAAAGTGAACTGGCTGACGAAGTTGCATTAATGCGCCAGACGCTGCAACGCGAACCGCATTGGCTAAAACCGGCCGCGGGTTGGTTGACGCCGGACTACCTGCCACAACAGGAGATCAGGGCAGCACTGAAAGAAATCGCCAGACAGGAGCAGGCTCTGACAGACTATGGCCCGGCACAGGGCTATCTGCCGCTGCGTCAGTATCTGGTAAACCGTCTGGCCGAGCTGCGTATTCCATTAGCGCCGCAGCAATTGCTGCTGACGCACAGTGCCACGCATTCGCTGGATTTAGTGTTACGTTTACTGCTCAAGCCAGGTGATAAAGTCATTGTCGACGATCCGGGTTTCTATAACTTCCAGGCCATGTTACGGCTGCATCAGCTGGAACTGCTGCATCTGCCCCGCACTGCGGATGGTCCGGATATAGCAACGCTCAGTGCGTTACTCGACCAGCACAAAGTACGCGCTTATCTGACCAATTCAGTGTTGTCGAATCCAGTTGGAACGTGCGTCAGCCCACCCAAAGCAGTACAGGTGCTGTCTTTATTAAAACAACATCAGGTGCTGTTGATTGAGGACGATATTTACGCTGATTTTGAGCAGCAACCAGCACTGCGTTATGCCAGTCTGACCGGCCTGCAGGACGGTATTTATCTGGGCAGTCTGTCAAAAACTATTTCTGCCGATTTGCGGGTAGGCTACATCGCCGCATCTCCGGCCTTGATTGCCTCACTGACTGACTTAAAACTCATCAGCAGCACATCTACCCCAGCGACTGTGGAACGTGTGGTGTATCAGGTATTAACCAGCGGCAGCTACCGCCGTCATCTGAAACAGCTCCATCAGCGCCTGGATATATTGCGCCGTGATGTACTGACACAATTTGCCGCCCGCGGTTTCCAACCCTGGTTTGTGCCGGACGCCGGTTTCGCGCTATGGCTGCGTCTGCCCGCGGGTATCAGTAGCCGTTGTTTGACCGCCCTGGCCGCCGCACAGCAGGTGGTGCTGGCACCCGGCCCTAATTTCAGCCAATGGCCCGATGCAGATCAGTTTATGCGGGTCAATATCAGCCAGTGCGCCGATACCAGACTGTGGCAAGTGCTGGACAATATACTTCATCAGTTGAAATACCCGCATTCGCCAGCAACAGAGTGATTGGTAGATCACAATGCCGCGGCCAGACTAATGTAAAATATTTAGTTTACTAATATTTTTTATGTTATTAAAATTTGCGACTTTGTATACGCTGAGGTTTACGATGAAATTAGTATTATTGTTATCAGGCATCATGGCGCTGAGTACAGCAGCGAAAGCTGATTCGGTTGACCTCTGGTCTGTCGGCCACGGTTTCAGCCAGGGCGGGATATTAGGGGTACAATACCAGTCAGTACATGACAAAGATAAAGCGACTGTTGCACTTGGCCTGCTGGGCGCTGCAGTTGGTTGGCAACATGCGATAGATACAGAGCGTCATCATGCGCTGGGCCTGAGCGCTGGTTATGAAGCCATTTTCGCAGATAAAGGCTTTGTAGGCGCCACGTACAACTATTACCCTTCAGCCGGTTCTGCTGCAAGACGGGCGTATTTTTGTGTTTTCGGGGGTGGCCCCCGGGAAGCCATACATTTTTTTGTTTACCCCTTACCACAGCACACAACAAACCAGAAGCAGAGCTATTGCTGCATTAGAAATAGGTTTTCAGTATTAAACTGAAGTCATAAAAATGCGTCCGCCTCGTTGTTGCAAGTACAAAAAACCAATAACGGGGTTGGTCTGCGCTAATGTATTCGGAGTCTCTGTTGGGAGGCTCGCTTCCCGCTCCACGATAAGTTCCGCGCCGGAATATCCTCAAAACCGCAAGCATTTTTCTGCTGTTTTTTATGTCATTTTTATTCCGGTGGTTCTACCGTTTTTGTCATCTGCTTTTTGTTCATGCATCGCCTGATGGCAGCTTTGCTGCATTAAACCCTGTTTTGTTCCTTAATGCCGTCGAAACTATCCGCGCCAACTTATTGGCCGGCGCCCACGCACAACATTAAAGGTTTGCTCGCTCGAAGCTCACTGAGCCACGCCGTCCCAAACACCGCCCCTGTTTTTTCGGCCTTGCCAAATCGCCTGGGCTGCATGGTAAATAATGCCTGAAGATGTCTGTTGCCCTGGCTTACTTATTCCCAGTAATCGTGGTTTCCCTCCAGTAGAGTGCTCATGTGGGATCAACTTATCCGAGGTGGTGCAACAGAAACCAGCCCGCGGGCTGGTTTCTGGTTTGCTGGTAGCCAAACTTATTTACGTACGCCTTCAACCACCAGATCCAGATAAATAGTCTCCGACGCCGGGCCAAGAATATTCTTGATTGCGAAGTCACTCAGCTTGATGCTGGTTGTGCCGTGGAAACCGGCGCGGTAACCGCCCCATGGATCTTTGCCTTCGCCGGTTTTAGTCGCCGCGATAGTCACTTCTTTGGTCACGCCGTTTAACGTGAAGTTACCGACCAGATCAAATTTGCCGTCTGCGCCTGGCACCACTTTCGTGCTGACAAAACTGGCTTTCGGGTGTTTATCAACATTCAGGAAGTCACCACTGCGTAAATGCTTATCGCGCTCAGCGTGGTTTGAGTCCACAGACTTGGTGTCGATATCCAGTTTGATCTTCGATGCTGCCAGATTGGCGCTGTCATAACTGAAATCGCCGCTAAAAGTATTAAAACGACCATGTAACCAGCTGTAGCCTAAGTGGCTGACTTTAAACTGGACAAAAGCGTGCGCGCCTTTGGTATCTACAACGTAATCTGCCGCTTGCGCAACAGAAGTAACAGATGCAGCCAACGCCGCAGCAAGTAGTAATTTTTTCATTCAAATCTCCGTTTTATCAAGGGTGGGCGCAGCGGCGTTACGACGGCCGAGCATCCGCTTCAGGGTGTTATCTTTGTCTACAAAATGATGTTTAAGCGCAGCGCCGGCGTGTAACAGCACCAGCGCAATCAAAGTCCAGGCCAGATACAAATGTACAGTGCCGGCGATGTCCGCCTGCTCCGGGAAAAACTCGCCAAAGCCAGGCACCTCAAATAAACCGAATACCGGGATGCCACGATTGTCCGCCGTGGAAATCAGATAACCGGACAGCATAATAGCCAACAACAGCGCGTACATCAGTGCATGAGCGAGCGCCGCAGCTGTTTGCTGCCAGCCTGTCCCAAGCGCCGCAGGCTTGCCAAACAGGCGGATCGCGACCAACCGTGAAAGCAATAACAACGCCAGCAGAATGCCAAAGCTCTTGTGCAGATCCGGTGCGGTTTTGTACCAGCTACTGTAATAGTCGAGACCGGTCATCCAGAGTCCGACACCAAACAGCGCCGGGATCATCAGCGCCATCAACCAGTGCAGTGCAATATGCAGTGGATGATAATGTTGCGTTTTTGTGGTCATAAACCCTCCTGCATGCATTCTGTCCCAATCAGCTATCGAATAATAGTGGCAAAATTAGGCTTAATTATTCTAATTTATAAGAAGAATACCGCGGTTCCACTGCTTTTGCTGCTGTGATCCCACCCATACTTCTTCTGGACGCAAAATCCGGGACCCCATGTTTGTTCACCAACATTTCCTTCAGGGCCGCGTCTGGTCATCATTAGATCGGTGTACGAATCTTTCATGACCGTTTTATAAAAACTAATTAATTAGTTGATCAAAGCCATCACCTTCTGTAGAGTTAAAACTAATGAATTAGTTTTAACTGGAGTCACGGGCATGGCGAGGCCAAAATCGAATGAACTGACGGCAGCAGAGCAGAAAATTATGCAGGTGCTGTGGCAACAAGGGCCTTTGACCGTCCGCGATATCGCCGCTGAACTCAGTCAGGAGCAACAGGTCGCGTACACCACAGTGCAAACCCTTTGCCGCATTTTGCTGGATAAAGGCCACGTTAGCTGTGAAAAACAAGGCAAAGCCTTTTTATATCAGGCAACGACGGTGCAACAGGAAGCGCGTAGTCAGGCATTGCTGGCGCTGGTAAAGAAGTTTTTTGGCGGTTCGCCGGACTTACTGGCACAGCATCTAATTACAGAAACGGCGTTATCTGCTGATCTTGCAACGCAACTGCAGCAAAAAATTGATCAGGCCGCGGCGACAATCCCAGGTTGCTCAGTCTGAGGCGGCAACCTCCGCAAAAACATCCGATACCGAGTGATCACATGGTCGAAATCAGCTGGCTGGCATTTTATCTGCTCCTGCATCTGGTACTGGCGAGCTTGTTACTGCCCGGGCTCTTACTGGCCGGGCGTAGCCGGCTTCAGCATCAACCCGCTGCAATACTCAGGCTGTGGCAAATCGCCGCCGTGTTGCTCGTCGTCATGCCCATGTTGCTGCTACAACCCTGGGCACTGGATCAACAATTGCTGCCATGGTTTCAGGCCAGCGTCAGTCCTGTATTAGAACAAAGTGCTGTGATCGCGGCTCCACCTGCGCCCCTTCACACTGCGGATATGGTGCAACAAGTGACATGGCCACTGACTTCACAGCTGATTTATTTATTCGCACCGGCGTTTTGGATCTGGCTGATATTACCAGTGGGTATTTTCTTCCGCAGCGCTAAACTAATTGGCGGATACTATCAGGCCCGGCGCTTGCGTCAGACCGCAAGTGCGCTCCATCTGGAGAAATTGACCACAACGGTGCCTGTATTTCAGCATCCGGCGATTCAAAGCGCCATGCTGGTTGGGCTACGACAACCGCAGATCCTGTTACCTGCGCGTTATCTGCAGGAACTGTCACCACAACAGATAAGCTGCGTGGTCAGCCACGAATTATGTCATTTACGCCATCAGGACCTCAGCGCCTACTTGCTACAACAAATCGTCGGCTGTCTGTTCTGGTGGAGCCCGGCCTGGCGTTTGATCGCCAATCAATTAAACACATGGCGGGAACTACGCTGCGACGCAGAAGCATCTGTCGCGCAGGGGGATCCGCTGCTGTACGCCCAGACCCTGCTTGACTGCGCCGTTGCCGCAGCGCAACAGCGAAACCGCGGGGCTTTTTTGCTCAGCATTTTTTGCATCAGGCCGTGCTGACCACCCGGATTGATGCCGTGTTACAGCCCGCACGCCAAGCCCGGTGTGGCTATCTGTCGCGGTCATGTCCGCCTTCGCCATATGGTTTATCGCATCGATGTTGTTGATCCAGCAATGGCAATTGGCCGAATTACCCGCGAAACATGCGCAGGTCCGGCTCAGCCAATTAAAGCCTTTGGCTGCGCTGCTGCAGGCGGTCCAAGCCAACGACACAGCGCAGGTAGTTGCATTGTTGGCACAAGGCGCTCCGCTCAATGTACCCATGCCCGGCGATGGCAACGCACTGATGGTTGCCGTCCGCCAGCAACTGCCTGAGATGGTTGAGCTGTTGTTAGCACACGGCGCAGATCCGAATATCAGCAGCCGCGGCGACGGTAATGCACTGATTATCGCCAGTCAGCTTGGTTATATTGCATTGGCCAGCCGGCTGATCGCGGCCGGTGCCGATGTCAATGCCGTTGTGCTTGCCGATGAAACCGCACTGATTAACGCAAGTAACCGGGGTGACCTCGCCATGTTGCAACTGCTGCTGTCACAGGGCGCATTGATCAATTTGCAGGTCGAGACGCCGCTGTCAGACGGACCACAGATGCGCTCCGCACTGAGTCGCGCCGCGAACGAACAAGTCCGGCAATTTTTGCTGGCGCGGGGCGCCCGCTGATGTCGCCCTGACCTAAACCTCCCCCTTTCACACCTCTGTTGCTCGGTCAGCGCGGTTTTACGCGCTGCAGGGCTGTTATTGCCAAAAGGAAACTCAATATGCGGATAGTTCAATTAAAACCATGGCAGATAGTCATCCTGTTACCCATGCCGATCATTGCGATACCTGTGTTGTGGTACCTGACCATAGGCTGGCAACCCCTGCCGCAGCAAGCTCCTGCGACACAACAGCTTTATCAGGAAGACTTTTCAAAGGCGGCACAGCGCGCCTTTGTATCGTTGCAACAATCCAGAGCGCAGCAGCAGATGCCGGCGCTCACGGCTGCAGTCGCCTGGCAAGGCAAACTACTGTGGGCTGGTGCTGCCGGTTATGCTGATCTCAGCACGCACCGGGCGGTCAGCACACAAAGTCAGTTCCGCATTGGCAGCACGTCCAAAGCTGTTACCGCCACTGCAATCGCCCGCGCTGTTGCCGCCGGAACCCTCCAGCTCGATGTCCCTATCGGGCATTACAAAACTGATTTACCGAATCCGCAATGGCAGGACCTGACGCTGCGTCAGCTGCTGTCGCATACCGCAGGGTTACCAAGCTACGAACAAAATGACGATTGGCGTGGCGTCGTGCAAAGTTTGCTGAAACAACGGCATTTTCCTGACGTTGATGACGGCTTGCAGATTTTTGACGATGCGACGTTGCAGTACCAGTCGGGCAAAAGCTTCTTGTACAGCTCCTTTGATGTCAATCTGGCCAGTAGCGTGCTGCAAAGTGCCAGTAAGACCAAGTTTTTGCACTATCTGCAACAGCAAGTCAGTACGCCACTGCAACTCAAGAGTCTTGGGCGCGGCTCACCAACCGCACAAAGAACAAGTGACGTTTTACCAGGCAAAAACCAGTGTGGTGAAACCGCATTGGCCGGTGGACTTGAGTCAGAAACTGGCCAGTGGCGGGCTGGCGGCCAGTTCAGTGGATTTGGTCACCATCGGCTCCGCCTGGTTTGACCCGGCCTTCATACCACCGCAGGTGCAACAACAATTTTGGACACCACAACGACTCGCTGACGGCAGCATCAACCCGCAAAACTACGCCTTAGGTTTCAGGCGTACCGAACACAACAATTTGTATTGTGATAAACAGCATCCCCTGCAGAAGAATATCCGTTACATGCATCATGGCGGCGTCTCTGATGGCGCACAAAGCTGGCTGGTGATTTATCCCGACTACCAGCTGGTCCTGGCGATGAATAGCAATATCGTCACAGCGGATTTTTGTGATTTTGCCCAGCAGGCTGCCGGGATCCTGCGGCCGTTTTTACAACAAATAGATCCAACGCTGTTCTGACTTCTGCAGAAAAAACAAAGGGCACCCGCAGGTGCCCCTCATAACTCTGCGCTCCGGCTTTCAGAAATCGACTTTGCCATCGCGGATATGTTGTTCGCCGCGTTGTTTTGCCAGTTCGATTTGTTTTTGCCGTTCCGCAAACGAGGCTTTTTGCTCGTCCGATAATTGGTCATGGCAATGCGGGCAACTCATGCCTTGCAGGTATTTATCTGATTGCATATCAGCTTGGGATAACGGCATCCGGCAGGCGTAGCATTGGTCATAACTGCCCTGCTCCAGCCCGTGTTTGACGGCAACGCGCTGATCAAACACAAAACACTCGCCTTGCCACAAACTGTTGTCTTCCGGCATTTCTTCTAAGTACTTCAGAATACCGCCGTCAAGGTGATAGACCTCGTCAAAGCCCTGCTCTTTTAAATACGCGGTTGATTTCTCACAACGAATACCACCGGTGCAAAACATCGCGACTTTTTTATGTTTGGTTTTATCCAGATTCTCGGCGGCCCATTGCGGGAATTCGCGGAAACTGGTGGTGTTTGGATTCACGGCGTTTTTGAAAGTACCGATCGCGACTTCGTAGTCATTGCGCGTATCAATCAGAATGGTGTCCGGATCTTCAATCAATCGGTTCCAGTCATCGCCTTTGACATAAGTGCCGACGATATGTTGTGGATTGACACCCGGTACGCCCATCGTGACGATTTCGGTTTTCAGTTTGACTTTGGTGCGATAAAACGCCGGCTCATCGGCAAAAGATTCTTTATAGGACAGGCCAGTAAAACGGCCATCGGCATCAAGCCACTGCCGCACGGCGTCTATGCCTTGCCGCGTGCCGCAAATAGTGCCGTTGATGCCTTCTTCAGCCAATAACAACGTGCCTTTGACTTTATTCAGCACCAGATGCTGATACAAAGCGTCGCGCAGAGCGACATAATCCGGCAGGGCAACAAATTTATACAACGCAGCAACAACGTACATGATTCACCTTTTATGCAAGAAGCCGGACCGCAAATCCGGAGCAGAAAAACAGCGGCGAATTATACCGATGTGTGCTGAAAGTGCAATCAATGCACCGCCCTGTTCAGCAGTGGTAGCGCCAGTTCCAGCATGTGCTGACCATCAGTGATTTGCAGTAGTTGCTCGTCGCGCCAGACACTGAGCTGCATATTCGCTTTTAGCATCGCCATGCATTCACTGACTGCTGCGTCGGGCATGTCACAGACCTGCACATTTGGCAATCGTCGCTGGCTGCTGACAAATCTTTGATGTTCTTGCGGCTCCAGCATCAACACAACCTGGTCACTTTGATGACTGGCTTTCTGCAGTAGCTTATCTGACGGCGGGTCGACCTGACACCATAATTGATAGTGCTGGTGCTGATCGAGTACAAACAGATCCGGCCCTTTTTGCGCCTGAACGGCTAAAGCCGGATGGAGTTCGTACAGGCTGAAAAATGAAAGAAGTCGCCTGCAAAAATGTTCTGCTGTTTCCGCCGGGAACGGCGCCAGATAACGCACATCGTGTAAATACAAGCGGGTCAGTGCGCTGTTATAAAACAGCTCGAGTTTGATCACTTTGATTTGCATCTGCATCGCGGCCCCCTTTGTGACACATACAGTTGCTTTAACAGTGTAGAAGCAACTCACAGCCTATGCATAACCCGTGCACATCAACTACAGATCTGCAGCGCTATTTGCTGTGACAAATAGTGGCCAGACTGCCAAACGCGTGAAAAGTCGGATAAAAGGAGTTGAGCCTGCCGGATAAACGCCGTAATATGTTATATCATCACATTGCGTTCCGGAGTTTTGACCATGCCTTTTCGTCTGTCACCTTTTCATCTGGCTTGTACCCTAGCAATCCTCAGTGTCACCGCTGTCCATGCAGCAGATTTACAAATTACCGGCAAAGTGCTGACTGAAGATGGTCAGCCGGTGAAAAATGCCAAAGTGCATGTGCATGGCCGGCAACAGTATGTGTACAGTAATAGCGCCGGTGAATTCACACTGACTGCAGCGCATGGCACAGAACTGCATATCGCAGCCAAAGGCTTTAATGATCAGTTTGTCAAAGCAGACCAAGCACAGCTACAAATCGCTTTAGCAAAAGGCAGTATCGAACATCTGCGTGTGTCCGCTGCCGGTCTGCATCATTATGATTTAGATATGGCACAACCAGCTTCGGTGCTGAGTGGCGAAGCACTGTCCCGTCGTCAGGAGCCGACCATCGGTGAAACCCTAAAATTCACCCCGGGCGTACACAGCAATTATTACGGCCCGGTGGCCGCGGCGCCGGTGATCCGCGGTTTAGATGGTCCACGGGTGAAAGTTCTCAGTAATGGGCTCGATAGTGCCGACGTATCACGCGTAGGTCCGGACCATGCCATTTCAGCCGATGCCATCACCACAGAACAAATTGAGGTATTACGTGGCCCGGCTACCTTGCTGTACGGCAGCGGCGCTATTGGCGGTGTGGTGAATCTCGTCGACAACCGGATCCCACGCCAGATGCGCAGTCCGCAGACGGTCATCGATACCAAATACAACAGTGTTGCTGATGAGAAAACCGCCGCGCTGGCGCACGACGGCAGTTTAGGCGAATTTGCCTGGCATTTGGATGGTTATGACCGTCAAACGCATAACTTCGATACACCGACTTTTACCAATGACGAAGGCGAAACGCTGGACCAAATTGCCAATAGCCAACTCGATAACCAGGGTTTAAACCTTGGCGGAAGCTGGGTGACACAAAATGGTCTGGTCGGCCTGTCCTATGGCCGGATCAACAGCCAATATGGCATCCCGGGGCATCATCATCATGCTGAAGAAGAAACAGTTGAAGAAGAACATGCAGACGAAGGTGTCTACGCCGACCTGACGCAAAACCGCTATGGCCTGTCCGCTGAATGGTATGCGCCGATCACTGGCATTGAAACCATCGCCTTGCAGAGCGCTTATACCGACTATCAGCACGCTGAAGTTGAAGGCGGTGTGCCCGGCACTCGCTTTGAAAATGACAGTCTGGAAAACCGCTTGAGTATTGAACATAGCGATCTCCTCGGCTGGCATGGTCTGGTGGGTTTCCATCAGCAGCAAAGCGATTTTGCTGCGACCGGCGAAGAAGCGTTCACGCCAGCCACAGACACCAACAGTAACGCGCTGTTTATCCTCGAAGAAAAATCCTTTGGCGATCTGCAGTGGCAAGTTGGTGCGCGCTTGGAACGTGTCAGCCATAAACCGGTTAATGCGGTGACAGCCGCTGAGCATGCTGAAGAAGACCATACAGAACTGCTGCTGACAAAGTATTCAGCAACAGCCTCAAGCTTATCTTCTGGCCTGGTCTGGCAATTTGTTCCGGGCTATCAGTGGTCCTTGCAACTCAGTCATTCAGCGCGGGCTCCGGGCGCCAGTGAACTCTTTGCTAATGGCCTGCATATTGCGACGCAGGGTTATGAGCTGGGTTTGGGCTATGAACTGAGTGCAGACGGCGACATTCACTTCCATCCGGACTCAGTAGAAAAAGAAGTAGCGAATAACATTGACCTTGGTTTTGCTAAGACCAAAGGCGACCTGACCTTTAGCTATAACTTTTTCCTTAACGATGTCGATGATTTTATCTATCAGGCCAATACCGGCCTGACCATGGCGCAACTGCATGCCCATGAAGAGCACGAAGGTGACGGTGAACACGCGCACGACGATTTTAATGTCTATCAATACCGCCAGGCCGATGCCCGGCTTTATGGTGCTGAATTTGCGTTGACCTGGCGGTTTGCCCCGGCCCAACAGCTGGAGTTTTTTGCTGACAGCGTACGCGCTGAACTGAAGTCTGGTGGCGACCTGCCACGTACACCGCCGATGAAAGCCGGTGTCAGCTATCAGTATCAAGGCGAAAACTGGAGCGGGCAATTTGGCCTGACTCATTATGCCAAACAAGACAAAATCGCGGTCGATGAAACCGTTACCGCAGGCTATACGCTGGTAGATGCGAATGTCAGCTATGACTTTGATTGGTCAGCATTAGACTTAACCGCATATCTGAAAGCGACCAATCTGACCGATAAACTCGGTTTTGTGCATAGTTCATTTGTGAAAGAAGATGTGCCTTTGCCTGGGCGCTCTTTGGCGTTGGGCCTGACCGCCCGCTTCTGATGGGTCTTTACAGTAAAAACGGCAGCTTTCGCTGCCGTTTCTTTATGACACTTTGGGCCAAATCAAACCCAAGATACTCAGACCCAAGATACTCAGGCCCAAAGCTCCGGCCTAACTCATGCTGTGTAACCCCAGTTTATTACCAGCAACATCGAGGAACATACCAATAAAGCCGTGTTCACCAATGGCGGTTTTTTCCATCAATACGGTACCACCAGCGGCCGCTATTTTCTCCAACTGCGCCGCAACTTCGGCACAGCCAAAATAGATTGTGGTGCCAACAGTCGCGGGTACGCAATCAGGTCCCTGCACTAACGAACCTGCTGAGCCGGGTTTATTATGATCGGCTGCAAACATCGCCATTTTGTACGGTGGCATGTCCAGAGATTCAAACTCAAAACCAAAAGCTTGCTGAAAAAATTGCTGATTTTTTTCCAGATCCGGTGAAGGGATCTCAAACCAGCCAACCGGATTATATTCAACACTCATCTGCTCTGCTCCTGTCGCAAAAGGCTCCGCTGCTAACACTAGCAGCAGCGGTTATTTCCGCCAGTGCATTCATCACATCCTGTTCAAGGCATCAGTTGCAGTAAGGCCTGTAACGGATGTTTGGGTTTAAAACCTTCATAGCGTTTGACCTGACTTCGACATGAAAAGCCGGTCACCAGCAGTAAATCTGGTGCTGTTTGCTGCACCGGCACAGCCCAGCTTAAATCAAACAAGGCTTTGCTGTTAGCCTGATTCTGCGCTTCATGACCATAAGTCCCGGCCATCCCACAACATCCGGTCGCAACAACCTGTAACGACAAGCCAGCCTGCTGGAAAATCTGCTGCCAGCTTTTTTCAGTCGCTGGTAAGGCGGTTTTTTCTGTACAGTGCGCCAGTAGCTTAAATTGCCCGCTGTTATGCAATACCGGCAATTGTTGTGACTGTAACCATTCGTGCAGCAACCGCACCTGATAATCGCCACGGCCTTCACCTAACGTTTTGACATATTCGTCGCGGTACACCAGCACCAGCGACGCATCAAGGCCGAGCATCGGCGCGCCAAGCGTGCTGACTTGTTGCAAAAATTCACTGGCATTTTTCGCCGTTAAAGCAAATTCACGCAAAAAGCCCTTTACGTGCTGCGGTTTGCCGTTTGGCAAAAATGGCAGTAATACCGGGTCAAAACCAAGTTTGCGCAACAGCGCCATAGCATCAGCAACTAAATCTGCTTCGTAAAAGCTGGTAAACGGGTCCTGTACTAACAGCACCAGTTTGGCTTTTTCAGCATCGGGTAAGGCCTGCAATGTGGCTAAATCAAAGCCGCGATACTGCTGAACCCGTGCTGACAGCACTGGCGTGGACAGCAATGGCGTGTCGACATACCCCACCACCTTTTTTAACAGCCAGGCCACGAGGGGCATTTTCACCACGCCATTGACCAGATCCGGCGCTTTGGCCAATACAGGTGCTGAACGCTCAATATTGCCGACAATATAGTCCTTCAGCGGACGCAAATAACGGCTGTGATACAGCTGAATAAAACGGGCGCGGAACGATGGCACATCGACTTTAATCGGGCATTGGCCGGCACAGGCTTTACAGGCCAGACAACCTTCCATCGCTGCCATCACTTCATGGGAGAAATCGGCTTCGCCGCGCCATTTACCAACAGTATTCTGCACTTTCTGCAGCAAACCAGCCGGGCCGCTGCTGGCTTGCAGCAATTGCTGCTCCTGCGCCAATACGTCGACGCCCTGCTTTTGCATCAGCCGCAACCACTCGCGCATCAGACCGGCCCGGCCTTTGGGGCTATGGCGGCGGTCTTTTGTGACTTTACTGGACGGACACATCGGCGAGTTTTCTTCGTAGTTAAAGCACAGACCATTGCCGTTACAGCTGGTGGCGGCTTCAAAACTTTGTCGTACGGCGGTTGGGATCTGGCGATCGAAATAGGCCCGTTTCTGGCCGTCGACACTGACCAGTTGGTCCTGACTTTGCCATGGCGTGCAGATTTTGCCGGGGTTCATCCGGTTTAACGGGTCAAACACGCCTTTAATTTTGCGTAGTTCAGCAAACAGGTCTTCACCAAAAAACGCCGGGCCATATTCACTGCGATAGCCCTTACCGTGTTCGCCCCACATCAGTCCACCATATTTGGCGGTCAGTGCGACCACCTGATCGGAGATAGTCCGCAGCAGCGTTTCCTGACCCGGCTCGCACAAGTCGAGCGCCGGGCGTACGTGTAATACGCCGGCATCGACATGACCAAACATGCCGTAACTCAGGCCATGGCTATCAAGTAAAGCGCGGAACTCCATAATAAAATCGGCCAGATTTTCTGGCGGTACTGCAGTATCTTCAGTGAAAGGTACTGGTTTTTGCCAGCCTTTGGCATTACCCAATAAGCCAACGGCCTTTTTACGCATGGCATAAATCTGCAGGATAGCCTGCGGGTCATAGGTCAGCTGGTAACCTATGATGCCGCTTTCGCCACTGTCGAGCGCGGCCTGTAGCCGCTCTTCAAGATGCGCGACTTTTTCTGCCATACCGGCATCGTCTTCATCATTAAATTCCACCATGTTCAGGCCCAGCATGTCCTGACCCGGCACATCTTCAATATAAGTTTTAACCTGATGCCAGATGATGTCCTGCCGCGCGAGGTTCAGCACTTTACTGTCGACCGTTTCTACCGACGTGGCATTGGCAGCGACTAAAAATGGCGCATTTCGCAGTGCACTCTCAAAGCTGTTGTATTTAACGTTAATCAGACATTTGTGCCGGGCAATTGGGGTGACATTTAACAGTGCTTCGGTGACAAAACCGAGTGAACCTTCAGAGCCGGTGATCACCCGGCCAAGGTCAAACTCTGTCAGGTCCGCATTAAACACATGCTCAAGGTCGTAGCCGGTCAGAAATCGATTTAAGCGTGGAAATTTCGCCAGAATTTGGGGCCGGAATTGACGACAGCTAGCCAATACCTGGCGGTAGATATGACCTTCTGCAGTGTCGAGCGCTGCTTTAGCTTCAGCTTCAACAATAGGTTGCGCAGCGGTTTTCAGCACAGTGCCGTCGGCTAACACCGTGGTCAGTGCTAACACGTGGTCACTGGTTTTGCCATAGACCAGCGAGCCCTGCCCGGAGGCATCGGTATTGATCATACCGCCGATGGTGGCCCGGTTTGATGTCGATAAATCCGGTGCAAAGAAGTAACCAAACGGCGCCAAAAAGGCATTTAACTGATCTTTAATCACGCCCGGCCTGCACCCGGACCTGCCGTTTTTGCGGATCAAAATCGAGGATAGTCCGTAAATGGCGGGATAAATCGACTACCAGATGTTCGGTCAAAGCCTGTCCATTGGTACCGGTGCCGCCGCCGCGCGGAGCGAATTTTAGTTGCATAAAACGTGGTTCAGTTGCCAACCGGGTAATTAACTCGACATCTTGCTGATGCTTTGGCAGCAATACCGCTTGTGGTAAAGCCTGATATACGCTGTTGTCAGTTGCTACCGCTAACCGGGAGGCATAACTGGTTTCAATCTCACCCTGAAAACCGGCTTGTTGCAGGCTGGTACAATATTGTGCAACCACCGGGGCCAACATCTGTTCTGGATTTAACTTCGGGATCATAACACTGAAAACTGAAGGCAAAGGGAGCCTGAGTATATCACCCGGCTCCGCCTGGATTAAGGCTTAATCTGGTTTTTCCACAGGCTTTAATCTTCCTGACGTTTTTGCAGTACTTCACCTTCAATCACCAGACCGGAAGCCGTTGCATCATTGGCGCGATTTGCAGTTCCCGGACCCGCAGCGCCTTCATTTTGGTCGTTCGGTTGACTTTGGCGGAACTGGTCCATTTGCGCCTGCATCTGCTGGACTAATTTACGTTTTTTCCACCATAAATACGGCAAAAACAAAACCAGCAACGTTGCGACAATCAATAATAACCAGACACCGAACACCAATAAGAACAAACCACCTGCCAATAGCAGTAAAACATTAAACCAACTGGCCGGCCGGCCACTTTTGAACTGAATAAATACCGGACCTTTTTGGCCAAAACCAGACATAACTACCTCGGATCTGCTGCTGATTATTTGTCGCATGAAGTACAGGATATGGGGATCCTATCCACAATCACCAGTGCAAAACTGTAAAAGTTTATCTACCGCCACATGCATACATGGGCTGACAGGCAAGTGGCCATCTGCTTTACTGTTGGAAAAACCGGCTTTCGGAGCGGCTGATGCGTTGGATTTTTATTTGTGGTTTAGTGCTGTTGGCCTTCCCCATATCTACATTTGCTTGCGTTCTACGGGTGCAGGTCAGTGATTTTCCACCCTATTCGTATCAAAAGGACGGGGAATGGCTTGGCAGCCGGGTGGTGTTGTCAAAACGGCTGGCAGAGAAACTCAATTGTGGACTGCGATTTTATGATGTGCCCTGGGCCCGGGCGTTAATTTTACTGCAACAGGGTGACCTCGACCTGATGTTTAACCTGACACCGACTCCGGCCCGTGAAAGTTTTATGTGGTTCAGTCGCCCGCATCATCTGGAGAAATTGGCATTTGCCACGACGCTGAACGAACCGCAGTGGCAACAACTGAACGACCTAGCAAAATTGACAGAGTTTCCGGGCATTCTTGCGCTGACCCAAGGCAGCTACATGGGGGAGCCGATGATGCAGTTATTACAGCAGAGTAAATTTCGCCAAAAGACGTTGGAAGTCGCGGAACGGCGCGTTAAAAATGAACTGGTGTTGAAGGACCGGGCGCAAGGGCTGGTGGAAGATTTGGATTACCTGAAATTTGCCATTGCCAATTTTCCGGAGTACCAACAGTTGACCATTACACCGTTACGGTTGACACAAACCAAAGTGTCGGCCGGTTTCAGCAAAAACTCGGTGTTGTTTGGCCAAAAACGTCAATTGGAGCAGATCATTGCCGAACTGGATGCAGACGGTCTGTGGTTTTCCGAACTGCCTTGATTGTGACGTCCGAAACACAAAAGCTCCATAAACGGAGCTTTTGTGTTGAACGCATGGCCTTTACCTGTGGTTAGGGTTTCACCGCCACAACACAGCGCTTCAGCTGCCAGACTTTTTCCACATAATCTTCAATTGAACGGTCCGAGTTAAACTTCGCCACGCTGGCGGTATTTAGCATAGCTTTGCGTGCCCAGCCATTGCGATCACGATACCACTGATCAATTTTCTGTTGCGCGTCACAGTACGAAGCAAAATCAGCCAGCACCAGGTAGTGGTCACCACCTTCAAGCAAACTACGTTTGATCGCAGCCAATTCACCCGGCTTGCCTGGCGTGAAATAGTCCGTTTCTAACCAGTCCAGAATCGCCTTCAGCTCTGGATTTTTCAGATAATAATCGTGGCTGTTATAGCCGTTTTGATAAAGTGCTTTCACTTCATCTACGGTCAGACCAAAGATTGCGATGTTGTCGAGCCCTACTTCTTCCGCAATTTCAATATTGGCGCCATCCAGTGTACCAACTGTTACCGCGCCGTTTAGCGCCAGCTTCATATTACCGGTACCCGATGCTTCTTTGCCTGCCGTCGAAATTTGTTCAGACACGTCGGCTGCCGGGATCATTTTTTCGGCCAGACTGACGCGATAGTTCGGCATCAATACCACTTTAATCCGGTTTTTCACCCGTTTATCGTGATTGATTTTGTCGGCAATTTTATTAATGGCATAGATAATTTCTTTGGCCAGCTTATAGCCTGGAGCTGCCTTTGCGCCAAACAAGAACACCCTTGGCACCATGTCGTAATCCGGATTCTGCAAAATCCGACGATACAACGCCAGGATATGCAACAAATTCAGGTGCTGCCGTTTATATTCATGCAAACGTTTAATCTGCACATCAAACAAGGCATGCGGGTCAATATCAACGCCCGTCAGTCTTTTCACTTCAGTGGCAAGCTCTGCTTTGTTTTGTTGTTTGATCGCCATAAATGCGTCTTGCATCGCCGGATCGTCGGCATAAGCTTTTAACTTGGCAAGCTCAGTTAACTGGGTCGGCCAGGTTGTACCAATGGTGTTATCCAGCAGTTTTGCCAGGCGTGGATTACAGGCTTTTAACCAGCGGCGTGGCGTCACACCGTTGGTAATGTTGGTAAATTTATCCGGCCATAATGCGACCATTTCCGGGAACAGATCAGACTTCACCAGCTGAGAATGGATCTCCGCCACACCGTTGACACGGAACGACCCGACCACACATAAATGCCCCATCCGAACCATCGGTTCGTGACCTTCTTCAATGATCGACAGTTTGCGCTTTTTCTCCACATCGCCTGGCCAGCGCACATCCACCTGCTCAACCAGAAAACGGCGATTGATTTCGTAAATAATTTCCAGATGCCGTGGCAGTACTTTTTCAAATAACCGCACTGGCCAACGTTCCAGCGCTTCAGGCAATAATGTGTGGTTGGTATAGGCGAAAACATGCTGACAGATGTTCCAGGCGTCGTCCCAGGTCATCTCAGCACGGTCTACTAAAATCCGCATCAATTCCGGAATGGCGACCGTTGGGTGGGTATCATTTAACTGAATGACCACTTGCTTAGCAAACTGCGACCAGTCATCACCATGCGCCCGCTTGTACCGGCGGATGATGTCTTTCAGTGAGCTGGAGCAGAAGAAATATTGCTGAATTAAGCGCAGCTCTTTGCCCGCTTCAGTTTCATCGTTTGGATACAGCACTTTGGAAATGGTTTCTGCTTCGATGTTCTCACGGGCCGCGTCGATATAACCACCAGAGTTAAACACGTCCCAGTTAAAGAAATCACTGGCGCGGCTTTCCCACAAACGCAGCACGTTGACTGAGCTGCCGTTATAACCAACTACCGGGATATCCCAAGGCACCGCCTTGATAATGCGCCCCGGGTGCCAGACTTTTTTCATCCGGCCCTGCAGGTCGTATACCGTTTCAACGTAGCCATAGACCGAGATTTCCTGCGCTGATTCCGGCCGGCAAATCTCCCACGGGTTGCCGTATTCGCGCCAGGAATCCGGTCGTTCGATTTGCATGCCGTGCTGAAATTCCTGCTTAAACAGACCATGTTCATAGTGAATGCCATAGCCAATAGCCGGGTAGTTCAGCGTTGCCAGCGAATCGATAAAACATGCAGCGAGGCGGCCCAAACCACCATTGCCAAGCGCCATGTCTTCTTCCTGCTCTTCCAGATCGGCAATATTGATACCGAGTTCAAGCAGCGCCTGTTTTGCTTCTTCATAAAAACCGAGATTGTGCAGGTTGTTGCTGAACAACCGCCCCATCAAATACTCCAGACTGAAATAATGCACGGCGCGGGTATTTTGTTGATAGTGGGTACGCTGTGTGTTGCGCAGACCATCAAACACATATTCATTGATCGACGCGCAAGTCGCACGCCACCAGGCTTGTGGACTGGCCTTATTGACGTCTGTACCGAGTGTGCTGTGTAAGTGACGGACAATACGTTCTTTTAATTCAATGGCATTTGGCCGTTGACCAACAGCGGTTGTTTCAGGAGCAGTCGCAACTTTGGCGTTCATAATGTAGTTCCAGCTGATGAGAGTCAGTTGACTCTGTAAAAATTGGTATTCTCTGGATCTTAATCGATTAACCCCGAAAGTCCAGACGAAAATAAACGTGTAACAAAATTACAGAATAGACCGTGATAAAGCAAGAATCTAACGATGTTGCTTTGCATTCTGTAACCTAATTACATACGAATGCAAAGCCTTGACAATCAGTCAGCGCGGTCAAATACCGCGGCAACGAAGTTTTTCGCGTCCTGTTCCAGTAAATCCAGATGTGCCGCATCAACAAAGCTTTCCAGATAAATCTTGTAACTGTTTTCGGTGCCTGAAGGTCGCGCGGCAAACCAGCCGTTGGCCGTCACAACTTTCACCCCACCGATATCTGCCTGATTGCCTGGCGCTTTAGTCATTACCGCGAGAATATCATCGCCGGCAAGCGTTGTTTGGGTGACGCTGGATACATCAAGTTTTTTCAGTGCTGCCTTTTGTGCCAGCGTCGCTGGCGCATCCAGCCTGCGATACAATGGAGCACCGTAAGTTTTGGTCAGATTGATATAACGTTGATATGGATCTTGCGCTGTTTTGGCGACAATCTCTGCTGCAAGCAAACCAAGAATAAAACCGTCTTTGTCAGTAGACCAGACGGAGCCGTCAAAACGTAAAAAACTGGCTCCGGCGCTTTCTTCGCCGCCAAAACCAAGGCTGCCGTCAAATAAACCGGGCACAAACCATTTAAAACCGACCGGAACTTCATACAGCTCGCGGCGCTGACCGGCAACAACGCGATCAATTAACGCGCTGGAAACCAGCGTCTTCCCAATTTTCACGTCAGCAGACCAGCCCGAGCGATGAGCGAGCAAGTAATCGATAGCGACGGCAAGATAATGATTTGGATTCATCAGGCCCCCACTACGGGTCACGATACCATGCCGGTCAAAATCGGCGTCATTGCCGATGCCGATGTCGAAATCATCTTTGAGTTTGATTAAATTAGCCATCGACCATGGCGAACTGCAATCCATGCGGATCTTGCCGTCTTTATCTAACGGCATAAAGGCAAAGCTGGGATCAATCTGGTCATTCACTACGGTAAGATTCAGGCCATAGCGTCTGGCGATCACCGGCCAATATTCCAGACCAGAACCACCCAGCGGATCAACACCGATGCTGACACCGGCAGCTCTGATAGCGTCCATATCAACAACGTGCTGCAAATCCCCCACATAAGCACTAATGTAATCATGCGTCTGACACAACACACTGGACAGCGCGTCACTCAGGCTGACAAGTTTTACCGCACTGAGGCCTTGCTCTATCAGCAGATTGGCGCGTTGCTCGATCCAGCTGGTTGCATCTGTATCTGCAGGCCCGCCATGCGGCGGGTTATATTTAATCCCACCATCAGACGGCGGATTGTGGGAGGGTGTGATAATCAGGCCATCTGCCAGCGCCTGTGGCTTTTCGCGGTTAAAGGTCAGAATTGCATGTGAGATCACCGGAGTGGGTGTATAGCCCTGCTGCACTTTCACTGTTACACCATTGGCGATTAAGACTTGCATAGCGGTCTGAAAGGCCGGTTCGGACAATGCATGGGTATCTTTGCCAACAAACATTGGTCCATAAATTCCTTGCGCCGCCCGGTACTCAGCGACCGCCTGACATACCGCAAGAATGTGTGCCTCATTAAAAGAGCCTTGACTTGCCACGCCACGGTGGCCAGAGGTACCAAAGGACACTCGCTGCGCTGCATCAGTCATATCCGGGCTGAGCGTGTAGTAATAACTGCAAAGACGAGGAATATTTTCCAGCATGGAACGCGGCACTTGCTGACCCGCTAATGGATGTAATGACATGATGCTTCCTTTTAAAATTCACATTCCTGCACATCAACCGGTATTGCATCCCGGTGCAATGTCGTTATCCGCAGCGTTTATCTGCTTAATAGCAACAATTCAAAGAAAATCGCGGATAGTTTCTGCTTCTTCCGCACTGTAGCCTAATTTGAGCGCCGCTTCAGTGAGCATCATTTTTTTACGGGTCGTATTCGAATTTGTGATCACCCAAAACTCGCTGTTCGGAATTTGTTTTGGATTGGTGCTACTGCCCGCTTCCAGTAAATCTGCTTCGTTACGACCAAAATACACCCGATTACGGCCTTTTATTTCCAGCACCAGTGCAAAATCCTGTTTGTGTGCGCGTGATAACGCCGACAGAATAATCAGAAAGCGTCCCACGACTGATAATTCAGCCTGCAGGTCTTGTTTACTCAGAATATCAAAGACTTTCTGTGAGGATTTTGAATTTTCTGCGACAACGGCCGTTGCCGGCGGTTGCTGGGCAACCGATTGCTTATTGAGTAGAATGCGCCGCAAGATGTCATTGGCACTTTCGCCAATGCGTTGGGTCTGACCGGCAATAAAGTGGTAGAGCTCATCATCAATTTCTATTGTGTTCATGTAATTACCTTTATTAGACCCAAAATGACAGTGCCCGCGTGTCCGGTACGGACAATACGCCCATCGGGCAAGAACGCGGCAGAATCAAGAGGAAATCCATGATATTACATACCGACATCACAGGCCAAGGGACTCCGTTGTTATTAATTCATGGACTGTTCGGCAGCAATGAAAATCTTGGCATGATTGCACGATTGTTGGCCAGCCAATTTCGAGTTATTAATGTCGACCTGCGGAACCATGGCCGTTCTGGCCACAGCAATGAGTTGAGCTACGCGCTGATGGCGCAAGATTTAATTGAAACAATGGATGCATTACAGATCCCGGCAGCTGCAGTTCTTGGACATTCTATGGGTGGCAAAGCAGCAATGCAGCTTGCACTGAGTCAACCAGACCGGGTGAGCAAACTGGTGTTGGCAGATATTTCACCGGTTGTTAGTCAGGCACGCCATGTTGGCATTCTTGAGGCACTGAACCGTGTTGAGCTGGCATCGCTGACCGATCGTAAACAGGCCGATGCTCAGTTACAAACAGCCATCTCCGATGCCGGCACCCGGGCATTTCTGTTAAAAAGCCTGGTCAAAGGCGAGCATGGTTTTCAATGGCGGTTTAATCTGGCAGCGCTCACTGCACAATATCAGCAAGTATTAGCGACCCCGTCTGCAACAGGGCCTTATAGTGGCCCTACCTTGTTCATCAAAGGCGGTAACTCTGACTATCTGCAACCAGAACACCAGGCCTATATCCGTCAGCTGTTTCCCGAAGTTAAAGCCAAAATCATTGAAGGCACCGGTCACTGGCTACATGCCGAAAAGCCTGCGGCTTTTGCCAAAATTACTGCAGACTTTTTATTGAGTTGACGCAATATTTTCCGCATACCTTTGTGGTATATTGCGCGGGTTTTTTTTGAAGGTTTCCGTCATGTTTAATCAGTACATGGAACAAATTGAAACGTTTGGAACCTGGTTTGCACTCGCCGTATTATTTTTTCTCATCGGCATGGCGATCCAGGACGTATTAAAAAAAGGTGATGTGCCGAAATTCGGACGGATTTTTGTCTGGCTGGTATTATTCCTGGGATGTTTTGGTTTTATCGCCAAAGGCATTATTCAGGTGATATATGAGTCGCAGGGCATGGGCTGATGGCAAAAATTTCCAGTGACAGAACCACCATCGACTTGTTCGCCCATGAAAAGCGTCCAGGCCGACCCAAAACTAATCCTCTGCCGCGCGACGAGCAACTGAAACTGAATAAACGGAATCAGGTGCGCCGGGATCGCAGCAAAGGGTTAAAACGCATTGAGACTAAGATACCGGAAGACCTGTATTTAAAACTCGACGCAAGAGCACAGGCATTGCAGACCACTCGCAGTGCATTGATCGAACAACTGTTAGCGCAGGCGTTGGCAAAGCCAGTGGCAACAAAGTAAGAAGGCTTAATTATGGCTACCGTAGGTATTTTCTTTGGCAGCGACACCGGTAACACCGAGCATGTTGCAAAACAAATCCAAAAAGAACTGGGTAAAAATCTGCTCGAAGTGCATGACATTGCCAAGAGTTCAAAAGAAGACATCGCCGCTTATGATCTGCTGATGTTTGGTATCCCGACCTGGTACTACGGCGAAGCGCAGTGTGACTGGGATGATTTTTTCCCTGAGCTGGAAAACATAGATTTCAATAACAAGCTGGTGGCGATTTTTGGCTGTGGCGATCAGGAAGATTATGCTGAATACTTCCTCGATGCGATGGGCACTTTACGCGACATTATTGAGCCAAAAGGCGCTATTATCGTTGGGCATTGGCCGACCAAAGGCTATAACTTTGTTGCGTCTAAAGCGCTGGTTGATAACGACCATTTTGTCGGTTTAGGTATCGACGAAGACCGCCAGCCTGAACTCAGTGACACCCGGATTAAACAGTGGTGTAAGCAGATTTATGACGAGCTGAGTCTGAAAGACCTCGAAGGTCTGTGATTGCTGTCTGTCAGCTGATTAAATAACTAAGCCACCTCCCGGTGGCTTAGTCGTTTTTCAGAAGTTTAACCTTGCCGTTAGCGTACCTTTGCCGCATCAAATTGTGGGTTTTCGATCAAACCCAATATGTTCCCAAATGGGTCAGCCAGACTAGCCACACGAATGCCATCGCCAACATCGGTGACTGCTGCGATGATGTGCGCCCCCAATGTCCGGACCCGTTCCACGTCAGACTCAATATCAGTGGTCCCCCAATACACCACCTGACCATCACGACTTGGTTGTCCGTCTGGCACCAGACCCAGTTCAAAACCGCCGATGCTGAATCCAACATAAAACGGCTGCTCAAAATATGGTGCGGTTTGAAAGACCTGTTGATACCAGGCCGTGGCGGCACCGAGATCTGCCACCGGATAAATCACTGTGCGAAGTCCGAGCATTAAAGTCCTGCCTGCTTATTCTCTGTGTTGTGGTTTCTTACGAATATAGACGGTACGGTTCACTTCACAAACCACTTCACCGGCTTTGTCTTTGACCAGCACAAGAAACTGCGGAAAATACTTCTGACCATCCTCTGTTGCTGCTTTGATCTCGTCGATGGTGGCATCGTGTAACCAGAACTCTGCGGTTAAAGTGCCGCGTCCTGGCCGGATAAAGTCTATATCGGCTTTTTTGTCCCACACCATGTAGGTCTTGCCCATCGCTCCCATCAGCAATAACGGATAAATCGGGTCCGTCATTGCAAACATCGTCCCACCAAACTGGGTGCTGTTGATATTACGTCGCCAGGGCCTGTCATTGAGAGTCACTCTGGCATACCGATAATCACTGGCAAGTTCTGCAACCTGAATACCGTTGAAGCAGAAAGGTGGCCAGAAATTTAACAAGTGTCGCATCACTGCGGGTTGAAACGCCCATTTCATTTAAGTGTGCCTTTAACTGGTCTGTCCTCTGATTATGCTGATTTTTTTCACGACTGACCAGCGCTCAGCAGACATCACCATTTTTCGCTTTTCCTCAAACGAATAATAGCCTTATAATCACTTAACCCTTATTTGTAAGTGATGCCCACATGCCTGATCATAACAGCGAGCTGCGTAAAGCAGGTTTAAAAGTCACGCTGCCCCGCGTAAAGATACTTGAGATCCTACAGGATCCTTCTCATCAACACATCAGCGCGGAAGACGTGTATAAAATCCTGCTCGAGATCGGTGAAGACATCGGACTGGCCACTGTTTATCGCGTATTAAACCAGTTTGATGACGCCGGTATTGTTACCCGTCACCACTTTGAAGGCGGAAAATCAGTCTTTGAATTAAGCCGGATAGACCACCATGATCACCTGGTGTGCCTGAATTGTGGCAAAGTCATTGAATTTGAAGATGATGAAATCGAACGCAAACAACTGGAGATTTCGGAAAAGAACGGTATCAAACTGACCCATCACAGCCTGTATCTGTACGGTGAATGTGTCGACAAAGTTGGTTGTGACCAATTCAAAACCAGCCAACACAAATAAATAACAGTTTGGATCTGTAAAAAAAGGCCGCTTAATTGCGGCCTTTTTAATAGAACATCGGTAATTTATTGACTGGCGTCCAGCAACAGACATTGTTGCTGGCGACATGCCGGCACCGGCGCCATCAATTGCTGGCAGGTGCTGCGTAGCCCCAGTCGTTGTTGCTGTTCCTGACGAATACGTGTGTATCGGTCATTCGTAATCGTCAGCATTTTTTGGTCGGTCTGTTGTGTAGAAAACAACAGGAACTGCTCAGGTCCGCCGCAAGGGCGAGAACCGATCCCCAGCACCTGACACTGCTGATCTGTGGTACAACTTTTATCCAGCGTCAGTTTTTGCATGCGTTGGTAAAGTTGGCGGCCATCAACCTGCATCTGAGCAAGCGGTCCATCCAGTTCGGTCAATAAATTTTGGTTTGGTGGTGGTGTCTGACTGCAGGCTGTCAGCAACATTGCAGGTAACCACGTAAGAATGCGTAATATAGACATCGGAACTTCCCTGAACTCAGGTCAGCAGACCTGAATGTTAATTCTGTGTAAGACGAACAGATTAACAAGCTCCACGCGTCAGTCAAGCGATGCAAGTGATTCAGATGTACAAAAATTGTCAGCAGACATGAATCGCAGCGCTGAAACGTTACAATTCATGCCCGATCAACTGGTTGTTGTGACTTCAAAACAGCAGGTGAGCCATACCGGCAATGACCGGTAAAGTGATCAGTGTGCGCAGAATGAATAAGACAAACAAATCCAATAAAGTCACCGGTATCTTACTACCCAGTAACAATGCGCCGACCTCAGACATATAAATGAGTTGAGTGACGGACATTGCTGCGATGACAAAACGGGTGAGTTCGCTCGGCACTTCGCTGACAAGAATTGACGGTACAAACATGTCGGCAAAGCCCACCATCACCGATTTCGCCGCTTGGTCCGGATAGGGTATCTGCAACAGCTCTAACAACGGTACAAAGGGAGCGCCGAGGATAGTAAACACCGACGTGTGTTCAGCAATGATCAGTGCCATCGTGCCGACAGCCATGATTACTGGCAGGACGCCGAACAACATATCCAGCACCGCTTCAACGCCTTCGCGTAGTGTTGCACGGAATCCACTGGCTTGACTGGCCCGATGCAGTCCGTGCGCGACGGCGCGGCCAAAAACCGAAGCTTGGCCAAATTGGCCGCCTTCAGAGCGCATATGATCAAACCCGTCAATGTAAGTGTCGGGCTTGCCACGCAGAGGGGGCAAATATGGCAGGACAATCGCTGCGACCAGGCCAGCTGTGCAAATAGTGGCATAAAACGGCAGGAACATGTGTTCAAGCCGGACCTGACCCAGAACCACAATGCAGAACGTCACCGACACCGCCGAAAACGTTGTTCCTATCACCGCCGCTTCCCGCGCCGTGTAAAAACCTGTTTCATATTGTTTACTGGTTAATAAGATGCCAACACTGCCATCACCAATCCAGGATGCGATACAATCGACCGCCGAGCGGCCTGGCAATCGAAACACTGGTCGCATGATTTTGGTCATTAAAGTTCCGACAAATTCCAGTAGACCAAAATTCAGTAGCAATGGCAGTAGTAAGCCGGCAAATACAAATACACAAAGAAGTACAGGCAGCAGGTCATTTAGCACTAACGCCCCTGTTGCCTGACTTGTGACGAATGCTGGCCCCTGGCCGGACAGCACTAATGCCAACAAAACGGCGCCGAGAACACGTACCAGCACCCAGCCCCAGCCCGGACTAAACAATCTGCCAGCGAAACTGCTGGACGGGATCGCCGCCGGTTTTATCAACTTTACCCACAAAGTCATGACGGCCGACACTGTAACAATAAACGCCAGCAGATAAGGCATCCAGCTACCCAGCGTCGTTTTGAGTTGATTGGCCATCACAGCGACCGGAATAGTCAGACCTTTTTCGGCAGGGATCGGCGTCATAAATAAAAACACGCCGAGTAACGACGGCAACAACAGAATGAGCCAGTTACGTAAGGTAGAGTAGTTTTCAGCTGCGGGCATAATGAAATATCGGTGATGATCAGTTACAGGCGGCACAGCCTAATCAAAACGACTGTCACTGTCACGCGGCTTTGGCCGGTTCGCCGAAAAAACAGCCACTGGTCCGCTTTATTTCTGCGCGCTTAACACTTAGTTCAGCGCAATCTTAGTTGAGCTCAGTTCAGTTCAATAAAGGTTAAACCAATCTGGTACAGATCCTCAGATTCCTGCGTGCATCGCACTACTTTGGCGTGCGCATCGAGCGGGACGACGGAGCTATTATTAGATTCGAGACGCAGATGGATCATAGTGCCCATTTCCAAGGGCTCATCTACTTCAACGGCCATGCCAGTAGCACTTAAATCCCGACAGATGCCACTCAGCATCCTGCCTGATTCCGGGTCATTGATCATCATCTGGACTTCAGTATTTACCATCATCCGAAAATAATTACGTTTATCGTTTCTGCTCAGCATGTCATGTCTCGTCTAGGGCCGACCGCATTTGTTATAAAGCTTTCTGACAACACTGTAAAGCGCCGGCATCAGCACCAGCCCGTCAGTTGTTCAATCTGCGATAAAATTTTTTCTGCAGTGAACGGCTTTGCAATAAAGCCCACCGCACCGGCCGCGCGGGCTGCACGCGTATCTGCAGGTGAATCAAGTCCTGACAACATGATCACCGGGATGGCCGCAGTTAACGGGTTGTGTTTGAGCAGCGTACACAAATCGATACCGGTTAATCCCGGCATCAGAATATCCAGCAAAATTAGATCGGGTTTATCCTCGTGGATCAACATCAGTGCTGCCTGGCCCTGGGCTGCGTAACTCAGCTGGTAATGCGTCGTGGGCAGCGCCAGACGTAGT
Organism: Rheinheimera sp.; assembly: GCA_034519945.1. GTDB lineage: Bacteria > Pseudomonadota > Gammaproteobacteria > Enterobacterales > Alteromonadaceae > Pararheinheimera. The sequence continues at coordinate 86,967 of JAXHNX010000039.1, read as the reverse complement.
AATGCCAGATTAAAGGGTTCATCATCTACCAGCAGAACTTTCTTTGCCTCAACTTTGTATTGAGCACCTGTCATGGCCATATCCTTATCGCTACTACCTCAAAGGTTGTAGCTGAAATTTCTGCTACCGACAAGCTGGCGGCTACTTAAGCTCCTGAACCGCCAGTAAAATGCGCTTCGATGATATCGGGTATGGCGTTCCAAGCTGCTGGGCGAACAATGACACTTTTAGCTCCTCGAGCATCCAGCGAATGTCGCGTACCGGCTCTGGCACCGTCTTACCAGCGAACTTCCCCAGCAGTTGCTGATAGGCGTCGGCGGCCTTTTCATATTCATGCATCTGCAGCCGATCACGCTGTGGATCTACCGGCAATTTTTCCAGCCGTTTTTGCAGTGCAAGTAAATAACGTTTGATATCATCAAGCCGTGTTGCGCCAAATTCGCTGACAAATCCTTTAAATACCAATGCATCCAGCTGTTGTTTAATGTCAGCGTTGGCATACGCGAGCGCCAGATCCATCCGCCCGCGCAGCTTTTTACTGATCTCATGCCCCACGGTCAGGATTTGCTCCACCTGCATCGCGACGGCCAGCACGGTATCACCCAGTTCCGCCCGCACTGCATCCCGTAATTGCAGATATTCCTGCTGGTTGTGTGGCCAGGATTGTTGGCCGACCAAATGGTCGATGCCAGCAGCGATACAATCGTCAATCAGCTCCAACACTTTACCGAACGGGTTGAAATAGAGCCCTAATTTGGCTTTATTCGGCAGGTTTTCTTGCAGGTATTTCACCGGTGATGGCAGATTCAGCAGCATCAGGCGGCGTAAGCCCAGCCGGGAATGCGCCGCAGCCAGCTCCGGGCTATCCAGCAGCTGGATCGCGACACTGTGCTTCTGGTCTACCAAGGCCGGGAAGGCTTTAATTTCGTAGCCAGCCTGTAACCGGACGTACTCGCGTGGCAGTTCACCAAAGCTCCAGTCAGTCAGTTGTTGTTGTTCAATGCCCTGCTCTGCCACCAGACTCAGGGTTTCCTGAACCTGGCCCTGCAGCTGTTGTTTTAGCAAAGCCAGTGAACGGTGTTGTGCAATCACCCCACCTTTGTCATCGGTCACTTTAAAATTCATTTTTAAGTGCACCGGTAACTCGCTGAGTTCCCAGGCATCATCTGCGATGGTAATCCCACTCATCCGTTTTAAACGTTGCGTAACAGTTGCCAATAAAGGTCCGTCTTCCGGTTTTACTGACTGCAGCAAGGCATCGGCATAATTGGGTGCCGGCACAAAGTTACGTCGGTACATCTTCGGCAAACACTTAATCAAAGCGACCAGTAGTTCATGGCGCAATCCTGGGATCAACCAATCAAATCCCTGCTCCTGAACCTGATTCAGCAAAGCCAGTGGAATACACAGACTGACGCCATCATCGGGCGCCCCGGGTGAGAAATGATATTCAAGTGGTAGACGCAGATTACCCTGCGACCAGAACTCCGGATAACTGTCGTCGGTAATGTGGCCGGCGTCATGGCGTTTGAGCATGTCTGGCTCAAAGTTCAGAAACTTTGCATCTTGTTGCTTTTGCGTTTTCCACCAGTGCTGGAACTCAATGCGGTTGTTGGCGTGAACCGGTACTTTTTCCGCATAAAACGCGACCAGCGTTTCTTCGTCGACCAGAATGTCACGCCGGCGTGATTTATCTTCAAGATCAGTCACTTCGTCAATCAACCGGGCATTGTGCGCCAAAAATGGCTCATTCAGCCCCAACTCCTGATTAACCAGTGCTTCACGGACAAAAATTTTGTGGCAAAGCTCAGGTTCGATTTTACTGTACTGCACCGCGCGTTTACCGACGATGATCAGACCATACAGCGTCACTTGCTCAAACGCGACCACGGCACCGCGTTTTTTCTCCCAGTGTGGTTCGCTGTAACTGCGGCTGACCAGATGCTGCGCCAGCGGTTCTACCCACTCAGGTTCAATCTTCGCCACCGTTCTGGCATACAACTTACTGGTTTCAACTAACTCCGCAGTCATCACCCATTTCGGCTTGCGCTTGAACAAATGACTGCCGGGGAAGACAAAAAACCGGCTCTGACGCGCCCCGATGTAATCGGCTTCACTATCTTTGCAGCCAATTTGTCCCAATAAACCCGTCAAGATAGCGGTATGAATGCTTTGATAGTCTGCAGCGCTGCCGTTTTTCCTCAGCGTCAGTTCTTCAGCGACTTGCGACAGCTGCGCATACAGATCCTGCCACTCGCGGACCCGTAAATAGTTCAGCAGTTCCTGTTTACACAACCGACGGAAATGATTGTTGCTTTGGCTGTCCTGCTGTTCCTGCAAATAACGCCACAATTTCAGCCAACTGGCAAAATCTGAATCCGGGTCGGCAAAACGACCATGTAATTCATCAGCTTTCTGTTTTTTATCCAGCGGACGCTCGCGTGGATCCTGAATAGATAACGCGGCAGTGATCACCAACAATTCGTCCAAACAATTGCGCTCTGCCCCTGCCAACACCATGCGCGCCAATCGCGGATCTATTGGGAAGCGGCTCAGTTGCTTGCCAAGCGGCGTCAGTTGCAGGCCTTGTTTGCGTTCAGCCTTCAATGCGCCGAGTTCATCAAGTAACCGTACGCCGTCGTTGATAAAACGACTGTCTGGTTTTTGCAGAAACGGAAAATGCTGGATATCGCCAAGCCCTAATGCCAGCATCTGCATGATCACAGACGCGAGATTGGTGCGCAGGATCTCCGGATCAGTAAATTCGTCCCGGTTATTAAAATCGTCTTCGCCGTAAAGGCGAATACAAATACCGGCCGCGACCCGGCCACAACGCCCTTTGCGCTGATTCGCACTGGCCTGGCTGATGGCTTCAATAGGTAATTGCTGTACCTTGGAGCGATAGCTATAACGGGAGATCCGTGCAGTACCCGGATCTATCACATAGCGAATACCAGGCACTGTTAACGATGTTTCTGCCACGTTGGTTGACAGCACAATCCGCCGGCCCGCATGGCTTTGAAAAATACGATTTTGTTCGGCAGCGCTTAACCGCGCATACAGCGGCAATACTTCGGTGTGTGGCAGCTTCAGTTTTTCCAGCGCATCGGCGGTATCACGGATCTCGCGCTCACCATTTAAGAAGATCAGGATATCGCCCGGCGGCTCCCGGTATAGTTCGTCGACAGCATCAAAGATGGCTTGTAACTGATCAGCGTCTTTGTCATCCAGCTCAGTGGCCGGCCGGTAGCGCACTTCGACCGGATAAGTCCGGCCTGAAACTTCCAACACCGGTGCGTCGGAGAAATGGCGGGAAAATCGTTGTGGATCAATGGTCGCCGAGGTGATAATTAACTTCAAATCCGGCCGTTTTGGCAGCAACTGTTTAAAGTAACCGAGCAGAAAATCGATATTCAGACTGCGTTCGTGCGCTTCATCGATGATGATGGTGTCGTATTGATTAAGGAACTTATCCTGCTGAATTTCCGCCAGTAAAATACCGTCGGTCATCAGTTTTACCAGTGTATTACTGCCCGTATGGTCGCCGAACCGCACTTTGTAACCAACTTGCTGGCCGAGCGGCACTGCAAGTTCATCAGCAAGACGTTGGCCGACACTGCGTGCAGCCAGCCGTCTTGGCTGGGTATGGCCAATCAGGCCCGCGACACCGCGACCAAGCTCAAGGCAAATTTTTGGAATTTGTGTGGTTTTTCCAGAGCCCGTCTCGCCGGCAATAATCACCACCTGATGCTTGGCAATCGCGGCTTTAATGTCCTCTTTGCGGCCACTGACCGGTAACTCAGCCGGATAACTGACAGCGGGCATCGCCTGTGCTCTGTGCTGGCGCGCTTGTTGTGACGACATAATGTCTGCTTGTAATTGCGTATGGCGTTTTGGATCGGATGTTTTCACCAGATCCCGGCACATCCGGCGCAAACGGAATTGATCTTTGAGCAGACAAAATGCCACTGCATCTGACAAGGCACTGACAGGTAATAGTTCGACAACCGGCGATAACTCAGACAAAACACAGCCCCCGCAAAAATAAGGCCGCTATGCTAGCACAAACAGACAAAAGCCGGCAGCGCCGGCTCTTGTGTCAATGGGTAGATAAGTCAGCCAATTAACTGACTTTGCGATAATGAGAGTGCAATTCCTGGTCGATAGCACGCAGCACGTCGGTGCGGCTGATCACCCCTTGTAAGACACCATTGTCGTCGACCACCGGATAAATTTTCGGTTTTAATCCGAGCATTAATTGCGCCAGTTCAATAATGCCGCTGTTCATATGCACAGTCAGTACATCTTTACGCATTAAGTCACGGACATAGGCCAAACCTTCGTCGTGATAAGAGCTCAGCAACATGCGCGCCAGACAATCCTGTTCAGACAAAAAACCAACAACTTTGTGTGCCGTATCGACCACAGGCCCGCCGAGCTGAGCCACATCGGTCAGGCGATCAACGGCAGCTTCGAGCGTCATATCCTGATTAAACGTCACCGGATGGCGGTTCATGTGATCAGACACTTTTAATAAGTTCATGCATCCCCTCCAAATCAAACTTCGGTTGAAACAAAGGGTTTTTTAGCACCCTTCAGCCCAAGCTTAGTGCAAATTCAGCAGGATGCGCTGATACAGATCAATCTTTGAAAATAGCAACTTCAGCTTCTTTACCTTGCTCACGTTTCGCACGATACATGCCTTCCGTATTTAAATGCCAGCTCAACGCCCCTTGCTGGTCAACAACAATAACGCCGCCAAGTCCGCCAACACCTTTTAGTTCCTGCATGACTTCGTCTGCTGCCACTGCGGCTTTTTTACCTTGATAGCGCACCCGGGCACAAATATCCCCTGCAACCTGATAGCGGATAAAAAATTCACCATGACCGGTCGCTGATACTGCGCAACTTTGATTATCAGCAAAAGTACCAGCGCCAATTAACGGTGCATCACCCACCCGGCCAAAACGTTTGGCTGTCATGCCACCTGTTGATGTTGCGGCAGATAACAGCCCAGTCTTATCAATAGCCACGGCGCCAACTGTGCCGACATTCCATTCCAGCGGAAACAACGGGCTTAGCCGCAAACTGGCCTGATGCGGCGTTTTAGTCAGAGCTTTAAGCGCTTTTTGCAACGCCTGGTAACGAAATTCAGTATCGAAGTAACTATTGTCGACCAAATCCAGCTGCTGTGTTTTGGCGAATTGTTCTGCACCAGAACCTGTCAATAGCACGTGCTCTGAGTGCTCCATCACTGCACGGGCAAGTTTGATTGGATTCTTTATCGTTTTTACCCCGGCGACAGCGCCGGCAGCCCTGTTGTCGCCACGCATAATGGCAGCGTCCAGTTCGTGTGTACTGTCATAGGTATATACGGCGCCTTTTCCGGCGTTAAACAACGGTGAATCTTCTAATATTACTACTGCAGCGCTGACAGCATCGAGACTACTGCCACCGTGCTCCAGGATCTGATAACCCTGATCAACGGCGTGTTTTAATGTGGACTCATAGGCTTTTTGCTGTACGGGCGTCATGCTGTCCCGTGAAATGGTGCCTGCGCCGCCGTGGATGACAATACCAACAGATGCCGGCGCCGCCTGTGCCAGTGATAACACGAACAGATTGCATACTATGAAGGCTGATGTTTGATGTTTCATTGCTACGATTCTCCACGTTTAGATAACTTTACCATACGCCTGCCTGCTCAGACTGTGACCAAGTAGCGGGACCAAATCACTGTAGGTTGCGCCAGATCAATAGTTTACTGCTATCCCCAACTTACACTGCTGACAGTTACTTAGCTGCAGAAGGAAGATGATATGAGCCTGGAAAAACATGATTTAGTACACGAATTCCCAGAGTTTCGGGAAAAAATTCATCAACTGAAAACAACCGATCACCACTTTGCCCGCTTGTTTGCCGAATATCATGATGTAGACCATGAAGTGTTCCGGTTGGAACAAGGTGCCGAAACTGCATCAGGCGACTACCTGGAACTGCGGAAAAAGGTCCGTCTTCAGTTGAAAGACCAGTTATTCAAAAGCCTGCAACAGGCCTGAGTATAAAAACAGCAGCCAACCGGCTGCTGTTACTTTTTACAGTTCCCAGCGAGGTTAAATCCAGCGGCAATCGCTTGTGCTTCAGTAGCGAATGGTTGTTGGTTTTCGGCCTTTATTTGTGAATAGCCGCTGCAATGTGGCAAGTGATACTTTTTACTGTTTCTGTTGCCAAGGACTCCGCTTACATGCGAACTCTGTGGTGCAGCGTCTAACTGGCGCACTGCAGCAGCTGGTTCAGCATCCATCGGTACCGGCTGGTTAGACAAATACCCCGGATACCAGCGTTTTTCTCCGGTGACAAAATCATTTGGATGCCCCATTTGTTGCGCAGTGCGTTGCATCAATGTCAGTTCACGATGGTCGACCGGATCTTCACTATGCCAGCGTAAAAAAAGCTGTTGTTCAGCCTCAGTCAACTTGAGTTGATACCGATCTGCCATGTAAAAATAGATCCGGGCTATATCACCACGCACTTCGGCTCTTGGCTCTGCCAGTTGGCGACGAAAATCTATCCGGACCGGACAGGCGCCATGCTGGGGCTTAACATCGGGTAATTCAGCAAACCGAAAATGTGCGCGATCGCCATTAACCTCTCCCAGTGCCGGACGCAGATTAAACAAGTCGGCTTCAATCTGGCGGAATTTTTGGTCAGTATTGCCACAATGGTCGCGTCCGCCTTTTTTCCAACAGGCACGTCCAGCACCAAATTGTTGTGCCGGTACAACATGTTCCCACTCAACCCGCTGAGCACGCGGACCGTTTTTTCGGATCTGATATCCACAAGATTTCAAGTCAATCCGACCTTTGCCACTGTTCCATTGGATCGGACAGTCACAATAAAAATCAGTTTGTTCATCTGCGTAAATCCGCGTTGCAATGCGCTTGGCTGCGTCAAAATCAACCGGGGCGGCAATCAGCTCACCAGCAATAAAAATAGGGAAAACCAGGATCAACATATATCGGAACAACACAAACAACCTCTTCACTTCTGTTTGCATGGCAACACGCAGACCACGGCGCGCAGCATAACAGAAAGTTACGCCTTTTTTAGCCCGGGCCTTTGACTTATACTGCGGCGATTTCGTTGTTGCATATTGGGTGCAAAGGAAGCTGGTTTGAGCGCTGAAACGTTTTATTTTTACGATCTGGAAACCTGGGGAGCGGATCCAAAGAAGGACCGCATTTCGCAATTCGCCGGTCTTCGCACTAATCTGGACCTCGAGCCTTTAGCTGAGCCACAAATGGCTTATTGCCAGCTGGCGCCGGACTATTTACCATCACCGACCGCGACACTGATCACCGGGATCGCGCCACAAAAATGCCAGCGCGATGGTTTGCCGGAAGTTGAGTTTATCCGGCAATTACACGAACAACTGGCGACACCTGGCAGTTGTGTCATCGGCTACAACAACATCCGTTTTGATGATGAAATGGTCAGGCATACTCTGTTTCGTAACTTCATCGATCCTTACAGCCGGGAATGGCAGCACGGCAACAGTCGCTGGGATCTAATCGATGTGGTTCGCGCTTGTTTTGCCTTGCGGCCTGAAGGTATTCAATGGCCGTTAAAAGACGATGGCAGCCCGAGTTTTCGTCTGGAAGATCTGACAAAAGCCAATGGTATCAGCCACCAAAATGCGCATGACGCCAGCAGTGACGTCTATGCCACCGTGGCATTGGCTGCGTTAATCAAGCGGGCACAACCCAGATTATTTGATTATTTATGGCAGCACCGGCAAAAACAGAAGCTGGCCGGATTAATCGACGTCGCGGGCCATACTCCACTGGTTCATGTTTCTTCAAAGTTCCCGGCATTGCAAGGTTGTTGCAGTTGGATTGTGCCGCTAGCATTTCATCCAACGAATAAAAACGCCGTGATTTGTTTTAACCTGCAGCAAGACCCAACGTTTTTGTTCAGTCTTTCTGCGGATGAAGCCCGGCGTCGTCTTTATGCAAAATCCAGTGAGCTGGCTGCCGACGAAATCAGACCTGCATTAAAATTGGTGCATCTGAACAAGTGTCCGGTACTGGCACCAGCAAAAACACTGTCGGCTGAGCGAGCAGAACAACTAGGCATAGACCGAACACAATGTCTGCAGCATCTTGACCAATTGCGTCAACAGCGTGGATTTGATGTTGCAACTGGTGCACGACATTTACCAGGCAGAGTCATCAGCTGAACCTAGCCAATGTCCGGACTATAGCCTTTATCAAGGGTTCATCTCCGATCAAGACCGTCGGTTGCTGCCGCAAATCCATCAGTTATCGCCACAACAATTGGCGCTGGCGCCGCCAGTCTTCCAAGACGACAGACTGAATCATTTGTTGTTTCGCTTTCGTGCCCGCAACTACCCGCATTCGCTTAACGATGCAGAATTAGCCCAGTGGCAGCGCTTCTGTAAAGACCGTTTACAGTTTGGCGCTGAACAACCTGCTCGTACCTTAGATGATTTTATGCTCGAACTGGAACAGTGTGCAGAGCAAAAACAAGATAATCCGGCCGCAGTAGCCTTGTTGAAACAATTATTCAGTTATATCAACAGTATCTGACGACAATGTTTCTGACACAAACAACAGTGGCAAGGCAAAATATTGCCGTGTACACTAGGCAGATGCGCATACAACCTTTTATTCTGTCAGATAGTTTTACAATATCTAATTTAGGTTGTCGATTGAATCGGGAAAGCACATATAAATTAATAAGATGCAAATGTGGCGCGATGTTTGCTGTGCTAGAAAATCGGACTCAGAGGTATTACGATGAAACAACATAATCCAGCTCATAGTGATCATCAGGCACAGAGCAATGACAACAAAGTTCTGTCGCGCAGGAAGTTTTTATTGCAGGCGACAGCGGTTTCGGTGCCAACAGTCATGTCGCTTAAAAGCGGTAGCGCTTGGGGTTGTGTCAAATTGAACTGTGCCCCTGGTGAAGAAAGTCTGAGTAATTCAGGTTCGCAGGTCGCTTCGGTGACTGAAGGGCCTAACAAAATATATGAGCGGCCACGCTGGCCAACAATGGAAAATATCCGTTTCGCCTTTACCGAAGACTTTGTTAAGTATCTGCTTGGTACTTACAACGAGGTAAAAAACCGTAAGTTGGCAATATGCACGCCTGGCACAAAATCAGTCAAAAAAGGTAGTAATTGGGTGGAGGTAAAGACCTATACTTTTACAGCATTGCCTTTTGAAGACCTTAAGACACCTTGGTGGGAAGCTGCCAGTAAATGGGACTGGTCGACATCTTTGGTTAAAGTGTTTAACCGTTCGCCTGGCGTCGCGGTGTTTAGAGTAGGTAACACAAGCAACTTGGACCAAATTTTTGAAACAACCAGCAACCTTGGCTTCAGCACTTATAACAAAGACAATACGCTGATGCCTGCGATGTTCAACGACACCGTCATCACCAACACTACGCCTTCGAATGTGTTTAGCAAAAAGTTGCCTGAGACTAAGCTTGGTACCTTAATTAAAGGTAACAATCTTAATTCTTATGTTGTTGCAGCGATAGTTGGCGCTTTGTGGGAGCGTCACCCGTCTTACAAAGGCCAGTTTGACGCCACCAACCCCAATCGGAATAACTACTGTTTCCCGTCACCTGAAGAACTAATCGAAGCGTACGAAAAAGTCATTGCCCGCAGCACAAGCGGGAGGCCGGAGGACGCGAAGGCAAAAGACGACATGTTGTCTTTGTTTAAATTATATATGGTCGGTATTAATTAACGTGCAAAACCGCCCGGCATACGCCAGCATCTTAGCTGGCGTTGTTGTTAATGAACAGCGTTATGGCCATTTCGTCTGTAACGACGAAGGCTTAGTCGTGTTATTTGACCGCTGGACCCATGAAACACGAATTGTCTCTTGCGAGGAATTTGATGTTCTGGAAACAACAGTGTCAGATCTCCTTTGATCCTAACGACATTTTTAATTATTTCTTTTTACCCCTACTTCATTTAGCATCAATAGATTACAACGACCCTATAGTACATTTGATGTCACCCGGCGCAACAAAGGGTGAATTCCAGTGTATCCCGTTCTTACTACCGAAATTGAATTAAAGCAGCCATGAGCCTAACCTTTTCATTAGATCTGACGCCCTTTAAATTTCTAGTCCACACTTCGCTGCCAGATCTCGCGAACAGATTGGGTGATTTGTATCCAGAAACAGTCTTACAACCGGTAAACGACCAACTCGTTTATGATTTTGAAATTAATTTTAAACGCAGATTTTGGCAGCCGGGTGGTAGTCTGGCGTTTCGGTTAGGTCAACATCATTTCCGTTTTGTCGATGCGCCACAAGCAGTACCGGTATTTGAATGGGGACTCAATTGGTGTGTCGCAACCTATCAAAGCCGATATCTTTGCATACATGCTGCGGTTTTGGAAAAAAACGGTCAGGCCTTGATTCTGCCGGCGCCACCAGGATCAGGTAAAAGCACTTTATGTGCGATGATGATGTTAAATGGCTGGCGTCTGTTGTCAGATGAACACTGTATGATAGATCCGGCGACTGGCAAGATAGTGCCTTGTGTCCGACCAATCAGCCTGAAAAATCATTCATTGGACGTAATTACAAATTTATATCCTCAGCAGCAGTTGAGGCAAAAAACTGAAAATACCGCCAAAGGAACCATGGCCTACCTACAGCCGACTGAGCATTCCTGGCTGCAGCGGACTACAAATGCAATTCCTCGGCTAGTGGTATTTCCAAAATTTAATGCAAAAGCCAACGGCATTTCAGGCAGTGTCTTTCCGCAATCAGAGCTCTTTATGCAATTAGCATTAAATTGCTTTAATTACAGCGTCATGGGAGAGATCGGTTTCAAAACTCTAAGTACATTGGTGGCAAATGTGGAAGGTTTTACCCTGGAGTACAGCGACGGTGATCTGGCGTTAGAACAAATTGAGGCACTCCTTGATGAAGCGTGAATGCATAGCCTTTATATCTGCTCCTTTAGTCTATTGTCAGCAAGCGGAGCCAACCAACTGGACGCGTTTTATCCAGGAAGCCAGACAAAATGCACTGCTCGGTACTTGCTATTTTATCGCGCAACAGCACGACATCTGGAACCTGTTACCACAGCATGTACAGACACATTTGATCTCTGGTTTTCACTATGCTGAAAAACAAAAGATAACCTTGTTGCAAGAAATGTTGGAACTGGAAAAAGTATTTTCCAACACTGACATCTCTGCGTTAATGGTAAAAGGGACTGCATATCGCCTGGCTGGATATGAATTTGCAAAAGGAAGAGTGTTTTCTGATGTCGATCTTTTAGTACCGCAACATCAGTTTAAGCAGGCGCTCCGCTTGCTTAATAACGCGGGTTATCTGGAATTGGCATTGTCTGCATACGATCGTCGTTATTATTTGCAATGGAGCCATCAAAATCCACCGCTGACTCATTACATCCGCGGTGCCAATATTGATCTGCATCACCATATTTTTCCGGTTGCGTCAAATGAAAATATTCTGGTTGAGCCGATGATTCAAACGGCGCAAGCCCTGGAAAACTCTGCCTTTTCGGTACCGTCGCCTGCCTACCTTTTTATGCATGCAGCCGTACATTTGTTTTATCAGGATGAAACCCATAAGCTGGTCAAAGATCTGTGCGATTTGTACTTGATGTATCTTGAAGTTACGGAGCGCGAGCCAATACAACACCTGATCGATGCGGCAAAACTATCAAATGCTCAAGCCGCAGTGCTCTATGCGTTGCAAGCACTGCATCAGATATTCAATACAGAACTACCAGAAGAAGCAGCTACAACTGTTACCCTATGCCAGTTCATACCGGCAATGGCAGATGCGGTTTCTGTTAACTCACTTACTTGATCAAGATTCAGTCTGGCATAAAGCCGCGCATTCGATGTGGTTTATTCGAGGCCATTTGCTGAAAATGGGACCACTCACGCTACTCTATCATTCAGTCGCCAAATCTTTAGAACAACTTAAAGAACGCAAAGCGCTGGGGAAAAAACAACAGGAGCTCGATGCTCAGAATCGTCCTGGAGACGCTATTTGAAAAAAACGATTTTTGCAGCCATTCTCCGATTCATTGTAATAGTGATAATGGCCTGTGTCTTAACCCAGTGTGTAGCTCCCGCACTTTTATTGGCACCGCAAGGACAACTGATGTGGGCGCTGTTAAAACCATTGGTAGGCCTGGATCCTAAAGAAGCGAATTTATTTAAACAGCCATTAATTCAGTCAAGGCTTGAACCGCTATTAGGCAGCCACTATGCCGGTGCAGTGCAGTTGCTTGAAACTGCAGATAAAATTCAACAGGAAGGCCCATTATTTTATGTGGTGTCTAAATATACACCGGTGCCTGAATTGGCAGAAAAGGCTGGGTTTCGTCTGGAACTCAGAAACAAACCAAATGGCTGTTTTATTGGTCAGTGGCGGCGCTCCTCAGGTGTTTGCAGAAAAACTAAATGCGGAAGTCTCAGCGCAAGTTCCGGCGTGGCCGAAAGAACTCAGTGACTACACTGATCCAGCTAAACTGCAGCAACAAGCTATAAATAAAGCAAAACAACAACTCACAGACAAAATCCCTGTGCCAGCGGCAGTGGCGCCGTTAATAAATACTGCAACCAATCTGAAAGATATAAAAGGTCAGACCAAACATCTGATTGAGGACAAAAAACAATCTCTAGTGGATAACGCCTTATCGCCATTAACTGATGCAAAACAGCAAGTGCAGCAACAAGTCCAGCAAATCAAAGATCAATCGACATCCGCTGTGCTCACTCCGGTTAGCGATGCAAAACAGAAACTGCAGCAACAAGTCCAGCAAGTCAAAGAGCAATCGACTTCCGCTGTGCTGACTCCGGTTATTGATGCCAAACAGCAAACACAGCAACAAATCCAGCAAGTCAAAGACCAATCGACATCCGCTGTGCTGACTCCGGTTACTGATGCAAAACAGCAAACACAGCAACAAATCCAACAAGTCAAAGACCAATCGACATCCGCTGTGCTGACTCCGGTCATTGATGCAAAACAGCAACTGCAGCAACAAGTCCAGCAAGTCAAAGATCAATCGACATCAGCTGTGCTAACTCCGGTTATTGATGCAAAACAGCAGACGCAGCAAGCAATCGAACAACTCAAAACGAACATCGATAAACCTGAAACACCATCGGCGCCAGCTGCAGAGCTGGTTGCAGAAGACGATCTTGCCGCTGAACTTGCAACGGAACTTGCAACTGAAAATCAATCCCTAAAAACTGAACAATCGCAGCGCATCAATGCGCTGCAACAACAGATCACAGCGGCTGAGCAACAGTTGCAACAAGCCGCAACGGCAGATGACCGTAAAAAAATCGAGTTGCAGCTTCAACAGCTTAAGGCAGCGCTAAATTTGTTGAAAGCGACCCACTGACTAGCGACTATCAGGCTGCACTGGCAAACGCTGTGACCACGGAGTCTTCTGCTGACTCAGCCGGTTCGGCTGTGTTTGATCCGGTTGCAGCACCTTCTTCATCTTTAGGTTTTTTTGCAACTTTGGCTTTCCCCTGCAGGGCTGCTAACAATTCATCTTTGTTTTGCGCCAGATATAATGACAGTTGTTCTGTTTGATTGTCATTCAGCATCTGACTACGGCCCAATAAATCACCCATTAATTCAGCAAGATCTAACATTTTGTCATAGGCATCAGCCTGCTGTTTACTGGCAAAAGTCATTTTGGCTTCCCCATCACGTTCCACGACATATTGAATAATAACTGGCATGTTTAGCTCCCTGATTGAGTACTGTGTATTTATACAGTTTAACTGTTTTTATGTCCAGTGGTTGTGCGTGTTTTTTTTCGTAGTCGCCTGATCTTAATAAATTCAGTAAGATAGCTTGGTACTACAAGGAGCAGGTTATGGATGTCTGGACCGAACGTCACTTATCGCAGCAGGATAATCGCCCCGGCGATCACCGTTCTTGTTATCAGCGTGATAAAGCAAGAATATTACATAGCGCGGCCTTTCGCCGGTTGCAGGCTAAAACCCAGATCATGAGTGTTGGTCAAAATGACTTTTACCGGACCCGACTCACCCACTCACTTGAAGCTGCGCAAATTGGCACCGCTTTGGTTGCCCAGCTGCGCAATAAAACAACCGATACTCAATTGCAACAAATCCTGCCGGATGACGCTTTAATGGAATCTCTGTGTCTGGCGCATGATTTGGGACATCCGCCATTTGGCCATGGCGGCGAAACCGCGTTAAATCAGAAAATGCTGAATTATGGTGGATTTGAAGGCAATGGTCAGACGTTTCGGATAGTTGGCAAATTAGAACCTTATACCGAATCGGGCGGCATGGATCTATGCCGGCGTACATTATTAGGCTTGTTAAAGTATCCGGTATTGCAACCCATGTCAGCGTTACCGGGGCAGCATAAACCAACGAAAGCAATTTACCTTGAAGACCGCGCCTTGCTTGACTGGGTTTTAGCGCCACTGCAGTCCGATGAACGTAAAGAATTCCAACAAGTTCTGGTAGAACAGAATAGCCGCAAGTCCCGCTACAAATCGCTCGACGCTTCTATTATGGAGTTGGCGGATGATATCGCGTATGGCGTACATGATTTAGAAGATGCCGTAGTGACCGGCACTGTTACTGCCGCGCAGTGGCAGCAAATGTTAACTGAAACCAAGCTTGAAGCCACAGATCGACAATTTCTTGAACTTGCCGGCCAACATTTATTCCGCCCGGAACATTATATCCGCAAAACGGCTATCGGTACTTTGGTCAACCGGCTGATCACCGCCATCGAATGGTCAAAACCGGTGCCGCAAGCGCACGAGCCATTGATCCGCTACAACGCTGGGCTGCCGGAGCCTGAGCAGCGGATCCTACAGTTGCTGAAAGGCTTTATTTACCAACATGTGATCTTGCATCCGGAACTGCAACAAAATGAGTTTCGCGGCCAGCGTATCGTGCAGTCTTTATTTGATGCGTTTGCAGCAGAACCTACCCGACTATTGCCGGCGAATACCCAGCAACGCTGGCGATTACTTTCTGAACAAGGCAGCGGTCAGCGGGCCGTCTGTGATTATATTGCCGGTATGACTGATGAGTATGCCAGCCGGATGATGCAACGCTTGTATGGAGTGATGTTGTGAGTCAACCGCCACGCCTGCAATTGTACGCCGGCGCCACTGCCTTTACGCGTATCCAACGCGAAGGATTGCAAGCAAACGATGTGAAGATGCTGATCGGTGCCAGTGGTGGCCCCAAGTGGTTTTGTTTGTTTGGCCTTGATCAATATTTGTTGTCGACTTTTTTTAAAAATCGGCTGACACCATTGGAACTACTTGGTAGTTCAGCCGGTGCCTGGCGTTTTGCCTGTTTTGCTCAAACGGACGGAGCCGCGGCGTCACGACGGTTTTGTGATGCCTATCGGACCTTGTGTTACCCCGCGAATGCACCAACCAGCGAAGTCACAGCAATTTCTAAAACCGTGCTGGATGCTGTATTTCCAAACGCAGCGCATGTCGCTCAGGTAGTTAGTAATGAAGTATTTCGCCTCAACTTTATTGTCGCACAGAAAAAAGGCCGGCCGCTTGTCGGTAGCCGGATAGGCCAGCTCGGCCAAATCAGCTCAGCGGCTGCTGTCAATCTGCTGCATCGGCCTTGGCTTGGCAGGTTGTATCAGCGCATTCTGTTCGCACAAAAATACAGCCGGCTCGAAGCTCCTGACGACTTACCGACGACACGTCACGAACTGACCGCTGCCAATCTGCAGGCTGCATTGCTTGCATCCGGCTCTATCCCGCTGGTGCTTGATCCGGTGACAGAAATTGCCGGCATGCCTCGGGCTCAATATATAGACGGCGGCCTTGTTGATTATCATTTTGCCTGGCCATTTCAGACGGATGGCCTTGTGCTGTTCCCGCATTTTTATCCACACGCCAGTCCGGGCTGGTTTGATAAATCATTGCCATGGCGCCGGGCAAAGCCCAAGTTGTTCTCCCAGGTCGCGATGTTATGCCCAACACCGCAATGGGTCGCAAGTCTGCCTTATGGCAAAATTCCGGACCGGACTGACTTTAACAAGCTGCCAGATACTGCACGCATCGCCTATTGGCAAGAAGTCACCGAACGCTCCTTTGAACTGGCTGAAGACTTTGCGAACGGTCAATTTCAGTTGTTACCATTTAAGTAACGCCCACCTATTTGTCGTATATCTGTCACCGGAAAGTCGCAGTTTTGTCACTGTGACTTCATACCAACGTCACTGAAACTGCAGAGAATGTCCGCGATTTTATAACAATACGGAGAATATCGTGCAGTTTCGCAAATCACTGATCAGTCTGGCATTGGCCAGCACTTTTGTTGCTTCAAACGGTCTGAGCGCTGCGGTTGAACCAAACGCAGAAGCGAGCATTGAAAAAATCGCGGTGACCGGGCAACGCATTGCTTATGCCAATAACACCACCGATGAGGCCATGCTGGATACAGTCTCACCTGCCGGGAACGTGCTTGATGCCATCAAATATCTGCCGGGTGTCAGTGTCGGTCAGGGCGATGCATTTGGCTCTGATGATTGGTCAACGACCATCTCCATGCGTGGCTTTCAACGTCAACCTGAACGAACAGCAGCTTGGCATTACCATTGATGGCCTGCCAAATGGCGGTTCGGCTTATGGTGGTGGTAGTAAAGCCAACCGGTATATGGATACCGAAAATACCGCGATGGTCGAAGTTGCTCAGGGCACTGCTGACATTGCTTCAGCATCACTGGATGCACTTGGTGGTACGCTGAACTTTATTTCCGCTTCGCCCGAAGCTGAAGCAGGTGTGCGTGCTGGCATTACCGGCGGTGACTATAACGCCCGTAAATATTTTACCCGCTACGATACTGGCCAGCTGTTTGGCAATACCACCGCCTACATCAGCTTGTCAGATAGCTTCAATAATCGCTGGATTGGTAGCGGCAGTAACGGTTTTTCTGAGCGTACTCACTTTGAAGCCAAGTCGGTGACCGAACTTGAGCACAGCAAAATCACCGCGCGTTTTTCTTATGACGACACGGCTGAAGATAACTACAACACGGTTTCTTTAGCTGAATTTGAACAGAATCCTACGTGGGACCGCCTGACCAGTCAGTGGACCGGCGACCCGGAGATTGACCAGAATTTTGCCGAAGCCTGGTCAACGCTGCGCGAAAACAGTTTCAGTTATGTCAAATGGGAACAGGAACTGGCTGACGACACTGATCTGACCGTCACGCCATATCTGCATTTACAAAGCGGCCGCGGCGACTGGTTACCACCGTATCAGGTCTATGTGACTGATAAAGATGGTAAACGCGTCAACAAAGGTACAGGTAACGGTCAGTTACAACGTTATACCCATGTCGATGCGCAAGGCCGGCCAATTCTCGACCCGAAAGCAGATTTATCCAAAGCCACCCGCGTATCATCCTACCGCCATACCCATTATGAAAAAGACCGTGCCGGTCTGACATCAGAGCTGAAAGTTCAATTGGACAACCATCAACTGCGCGCCGGTGTCTGGTATGAACAGCAAGACCGCAACGAAACACGTGACTGGCATCAGGTGCTGAATGCCAAGGTTTATCACTATTTTAATGAAACGCCGTATTGGGTCCATTACGATCGTGATTACAGTACTGATACGTTAAAACTGTTTGCGCAGGATACGATTGAACTGGGTGATCTGACGTTGACCGCCGGCGTGAAGCAATTCTACGTTGATGTAGAACGGCAGGATAATATCAACACCAACAATGCCGGTGACTTATCCAGCGATTCTGACCCGTTGTTTTCAGTCGGTGCGGTATACCGGATGACCGACAGCGTTGAAGCCTTCGCCGGTTTTAGCCAGAATTTTAAAGCCATTGGCGATGCAATTCTGGAAACCAGTCAGGATTTCAGCAAATTAGAAGCTGAGACCGCTGACAACATCGACTTTGGTCTGCGCTACAACGCCGATAAGCTGTCGTTAAATCTGACGCTGTACAGCACGACGTTTGATAACCGCATCACATTCTTACAACCTGGCGCCAACCAAGGCGCACCAGATTATCTGAATGAGCTGGATGGCACTTACATCAACGTCGGTGGTATCGATGCCAAAGGCGTAGAAACCAGTCTGAACTGGCAACTGGACGAGATTTGGTCTGTCTACGGTGCACTGACGCTGAATGATGCGGTTTATAACCAAACTATTAACGGCACCATCAAAGAAGGCAATCAGACCGTGAAGAATCCACGCGGTATCTTCGAAGATGACCAGGTTGCAGGTTCACCGGAAACGATTGTCACTTTGTCTGCCCGCTTCACCACTGACAAATATAACGGTGCCCTGACCGCCCGTCATACTGCTGAGTACTATGGTGCTGCACTGGGTGGCAACAAAGACCAACTGCCGGCATCCACGGTGCTGGACTTGTCGTTGGGCTACCAAAAGACGTTGAGTCAGGATGCGATGTTCCAGTATGTTGATTTGTCTCTGTTGGTGAATAACCTGACAGACGAAGAGTATTTGTCTGGTGGTCAGGAAGGCGCTTATTACATTGGTGCTGGTCGTACTGCCAGCTTCACTGTCAGCCTTGGTTTCTGATGTTTAACCAACTGTAGTGTTAGATCAATAATAAGGGCGCCAGTGGCGCCCTTTGTTCATGTTGCATCAAGTCAATTCGATATCAGGATGCTGGCGTTTCAACCGTAGAATGCGCAACTACTGCTTTTTTCCGTTTGAACCGCGCTTTGAGCCGGCGTTTCATTGTTTCCAGACTGTCGTAGAAAGTTGGCACAACTAATAAAGTCAGAATTGTTGACGTGATAGTACCGCCGATCACCGCGATCCCCAGTGGGCGATAAAAGCCTGAGCCTTCACCAACACCAATCGCCACGGGCAGCATACCGGCAACAAGGGCAAAAGTGGTCATCAGAATTGGCCGTAAACGCTCGCGACCTGCAGCTATCAATGATTCTTCCAGTGACATGCCTTCCAGCTGTTCTTTCTTCCGTGCGCAATCTACCAACAAAATGGCATTTTTCGCGACGATGCCCATCAGCATCACGACCCCAATCAGACTCATCAGATTCAGCGTCGAGTTGCCGATCAACAAGGCCAAAACGACGCCAATTAATGACAATGGTAATGACATCATAATAGCGACCGGTGCCATAAAACTGTGGAACTGTACGACCAGGATCAGATACATCAGCACCACAGCCAAGCCAAGCGCACCGAAGATTTTGCCAAACACTTCCTGCTGATCACGGCCTTCACCACCGACCACCAAGTCGTAACCAGGCGGGAAATCGATTTGTTTCGCCAGTTTCATCGCATCAGCAAACACTTCACCAAAACTACGGCCCTGCACGTTGGCTGTCACCGCCATCATGGTTTCCCGATCTAAGTGTTCAATCAGCGCCGGGCCTTTGCCTAAAGTAACAGTAGCGACTTGTTCCAACGGCACCAGTGCACCTGTTTTGCTGGATAACAGTGGTAATTGTTCCAAATCTGCGACAGTGGCCCGCTCTTCTGGCCGCACCCGGACAAACACGTTACGGGTTTCACCGGTCGGATCGACCCAGTCACCAATTTCGGCACCAGCAAAAGCCAGCCGCATCGCATTGGCGGCATCACTCATTGATAAGCCAACACTGGCCGCCAGACCGCGGTTAAACTCAACCTGCAGCTCAGGTTTTGGATCCTGTGCTGACAAGCCGACGTCGACAGCGCCAGGTACTTTTTTCAGTTTTGCCACAAAGTCCATCACGATGCCTTCCAGCACGCGGGTTTCCGGACCACGGAACTGGATTTGTAATGGTTTACCATCACCACCGCCACCGCCGTTCAGGTCAGCAGAAACAGTGATCTCAGCACCCACCAGCGATTTAATTTTACCTCGCACCTCTTCGGCCACTTCCTTCGCACTGCGATTACGGTCTTTCTCCGGCACTAAGCGGACAAAAACCTGCGCCCGGGTGATATTGCCCTGCACACCAATGGTGGTCTGGGTATAACGATGCTCCGGCAACACCTGGGTAATTTCAGCAACCTGGGCCGCTTTCGCTTTGGTGTAATCAATACTGGCTTCACTTGGCGCACGGATGGAGACAATGAACGCACCATTGTCGGTATCCGGCATAAAGCCAGAACCACCAAACTTACTTTGCAGTACCAATGCACCAAAGAAGCTCAAAAACGCCAGCGACCACATCGATTTACGGTGTTTTAAGGCCCAGCTGATTAAGCGTGAATAACGTTCTGCCTGATGATCAAACCAGATATTAAACTTCTGGAATACTTTTCCAAGGCCGCGCCGTTGAATGTTTTTATCATGGTCCGGGTCATGCCAGTACGCTGACATCATCGGGTCGATGGTGAAGGAGATAAACAATGACACCAGCACAGAGCAAGCGACCGTCAGACCAAATGGTTTAAACCACTGACCGGTAATACCATCTAAAAAGGCGATAGGAATAAATACCGCAACAATCGACATTGTCGTCGCGATAACCGCCATGCCAATTTCGCGGGTGCCATCCCGTGCTGCGGTCATATTGTCTTTGCCCATTTCCATGTGACGGACAATATTTTCCCGCACCACGATCGCATCATCAATCAACACGCCAATCGCCAGCGACAGGCCAAGCAACGACATAAAATTCAGCGTAAAACCACAGGCCCAGACCGCAATAAACGAAGCCAGCACTGAAGTTGGCAAGGCCAGCGACGTGATCAGCGTCGAGCGCCAGGAATTTAAGAACACAAACACCACAACAATGGTCAGCAGTGCGCCCAGCCCCAGTGCTTCTGTAACATTACGCATACTGGCCGCAACGTCTTCGCCCTGATCTGACACTATGACCAGTTCGACTTCTTTTGGCAGGGTTTTATTGATTTCTTCCAGTTTGGCTTTGATTTCATCCGTCACTGAAATCGTTGAGGCTTCGCGCGCTTTGGTGATATCAATCCCAAGTGCTTTTTTGCCATTAAAAAACGATAAACGCCGTTGTTCTGCGCCACCGTCGACGATTTCGGCGACCTGATCGAGCCGGATCGCCTGATCACCGCT
Source organism: Rheinheimera sp. (assembly GCA_034519945.1). Lineage (GTDB taxonomy): Bacteria > Pseudomonadota > Gammaproteobacteria > Enterobacterales > Alteromonadaceae > Pararheinheimera. Next base: position 65,850 of record JAXHNX010000039.1, on the reverse strand, counting down.
TTGTTTCACCACCATTTGCTGGAATTCGCTGACATCTTTTAACCGGCCCTGCAAGCGGATACTCTGCTCTTCCAGCCCGTTCACGACCCTGCCTACCGGTGCTGCCAGATTCTGCGAGCGCAGCGCAGCAACCACTTCCTGTGCTGAGACTTTTGCTTCACGCATCGCATGACTATTGAGGAACACCGTCATTTCGCGTTCCAGTTCACCTTCCAGCTCCACCAGTGCCACACCAGGGACTGAGCGTAACTGCCGGCCAATCTGGATCTCGGCCAGACGGGATAATTCCAGTGGCGATAACACATCAGAGGACAACGCCAACGACATCACGGGCTGCGCGTTTGGATCTGCCCGATTGATAAAAGGCTCTTTCATCTCGGTCGGCAGTTTGTCCCGGACTGTCGAAATACTGTCACGCAGCTCCTGCGCCGCTGCGGTTAAATCTTTATCAAAATCAAAGAACACCACGATAGTGGCACTGGATTCACGCGCATAAGAGCGAATGTCACGGATGCCCTGAATGGTCGACATCGAGTCTTCCACCCGGTTTAAAATCTCCCGCTCGACCGTTTCCGGTGAGGCGCCCGGATAAGGCACGTTGACCACCAACACTGGCGGCTGCACATCCGGAAACTGGTTAGTTTTCAAATTGGTCAGCGCGAAGTAGCCAAACAACATCAGCGCGATAGTGACCACGACCACGACCAGCGGTCGTTTAATACTGAAATCTGATAAAATCATGATTATTTCCCAATCGCTGGCTGACTGGCCTCAGTGGCTTTGTTCGCCACTTCAGACTTAGCATCAACGTTCACGCTAATGCCGTCTTTTAACGCGCCTTGTGGGTGGCGCAGAATTTGTTGGCCGACACTCAGACCATTTAACACCTGCACTGTGCCAAAACGCGGATCTTTAGCACCGGTTTCTACTGCAGTCTTTACCAGCTTATTATCTTTGAGTACCCAGACAAATTGCAGATCACCTTCATTGACCAGGCTCGACGGCGCCAGCATTACACTTTGCTGCTGTTCAACGGAGATAAAACCTTCAGCGTAAAGGCCTGCGACAAAAGAGGCTTGTTCAGCCAGTTTAACAAACACTTGTACCTGACGAGTTTGCTCATTGGCTTGTGGATTGATCCGCTCGATTTCGCCATTAAAGCGTTGCCCCGGGTACCCGTTCACTTTAAAACTGACCGCTGAGCCAACTTTAACCGCGCCAACCTGATCGGCAGCAATATAACCTTCAAACCGCATACTGCCCGGGTTAATCAGTACTAACAAAGCTTTACCAATTTGTGCTGTATCACCGGATGATACTTTCCGCACTGCGACAACACCATCAAATGGCGCACGCACTTCGGTACGTTCTAACTGCTGGCGGGCTTCAACGGTGCGGGCTTTGGCCGAAGCAAGGTCTGACTGAGTCTGATTGGCTTTGATCTCAGCCGTTTCCAGCACTTCCGCGGTAACCAGATTCTGCCGGTTTAATTTCTGCATGCGTTTTAATTGGCGAGTGGCCTGATCTGCAGCCAAGTGGGCAGAACGTTCGGCTTCTTGCGCCGACAATAACTTATCGCGGAAGGTGGTTTGATCCAGTTGTACCAGTACTTCACCGGCTTTCACCACATCGCCATTGTCTTTCAACACCCGGGTCACGATGCCACCGACTTCAGCGTTCAGTTCTGCTTTAATCACCGGCTGTAAAGTACCGGAAATCATCGGGCCCTTTGACAACTCACTGGTGGCGATAGTCAGAATGTCCTGTGATACCAGTTGCAGATTTGAGACTGTTTCTTCGGTGGCGTTGGTCTCGGTGGGCTTTGAGCATGCACTTAACGTCAATGTCAGGGCAAGTGCCAATAAAGTGAGTTGAGGTAAACCTTTCATAAACCAGCTTCCAGATAAATTAAAGATAATATTCCGAAGCCTAGTCTATAGAAAGCATACGCAAAACCAACCGCTTAAACAGTAACAAGTTATGTCAATGAGGTGTTTGCCTGGTCATTGATTTCAAAGCACAAGTTTCAGCCCGCGCTTTTACGGCAATGCCAGTAAAATCCGTAAACACACCATCAATACCTTGTTGATAACGGTGCCGCAATTCATCCTGTAAAGTTGCAAAACCGACAGGTAAAAATTCAGCTTCGGCACGGAAGGTATAAGGATGTATTTGCAAACCATATGGCTTCAACTGTGCCGCAGACAATCGCGACGTATTCTGTGAATACCATTGTTCTTTCCAGGGGCCAATTCCGTCGGCGTATTGACTGAGAAACGTCAGGCCCGCTGGTGTGATGAAAGTACCATAGTGGAATCCAGACTGGCCGAACAGGTCTGGTTTTTGATGTACTAGTTTTTGGGTGGCTGGCGGGCGACTTAACAGATCCCAGGGCTCGGCGAAATTTGATTTTGGGTATAATGCTGTACCACTGATGTCACCAATCAGCTGAACCAACTTCGCATCGACCTGATATTTGTTGCAGACCTTGCTGGCGCATCCACCATAAATTGCTGACTTCAAACGACTGGATATACACCGGATTATTCTGTGTTTGCTGCCAGACACTGAGCTGCTGCAAAAGCTGCTCAGAGATATCACGGTTAATCTTTGGGCCGTCGAGCAACCGGCCTTCTGCCAAAAAATAGGTTGGATGTTTGGTTTCCAGATACAAGCCGACTTTTCGGCCATGTTGCTGTTCAAAGCGCTGTACCAGTTGCATCACTTCGGCAAGGGTCAAAATACCGTATTGGTCATTATGCTGTCGATTTGCCGGGCGCAACAGTGGTTTTGCTTCGCGCAGCCTGACCTGGCGCAGTTCCGCCAGCGTAAAATCCTCACTGAACCAGCCCTCAACTATCACACCATCAATTTTTTTAAGCGTTTTGCGATCAGCAAATTGTGGCAACTCCGCGACATTGGTACTTTGGCTCAACTCATTTTCATGCCGGCTGATCAACACGCCGTCTTTGGTTGGCACCAAATCGGCTTCGATAAAGTCCGCGCCTTGTAACATCGCCTGCCAATAAGCAATTTCACTGTGCTCCGGATAATCGCCACTGGCGCCGCGATGCGCAATAATGAGCGGCCACGCCGGGCATGCAGCCTGCGTGCTCAGACTAAGCAGAAGAAAAATGCTGCAAAAACGCATTGATTACACTCCGGATCATTAAAGTTGCAGAGTGTAGGTGGCAAAAATGACGGCGGGATGACAACCAAAACTAGGTCAGCGCTCGCACCAGATAGATGGCATTGGTGCCATAACTGATCAGCGCTAAACGCGCATGTTCAGATAATTCATCAACGGCGGCGAATTGTTGCTGCCGCCAGAATGCTGCCGAGTTCTGCACGGCAACCAGTGCGGTATAAGGCAAACCAAGTGTGCCTGCATAAGTCAAAGCCTGTTGTAGCAAGGCAGTCGCCACACCTTGCCCACGAGCATCCGGACTGACGGCCATATCATGTAAATACAGGCAGTTTGCCTGTTCATACTGGCCGAATTCGGCACCTAAGCGGATTAATTTGCCCCAAACGTGACGGATAACTAAACAGATAGCCCCAGACTTTGTCCTGATAACAAGCCAGCCAGCAGGATTGTGGATACAGCATCAGTCGTTTGGCAACGACTTGTGGGGATTCATAAAACTCATCTGCATAACAGTGGTCCTGTAACCGGACCACTGCACTCAGATCTGCCATTTGCATTAAACGGATGTGAAACATAACTCTTCGGCCTGCGACAGCTGCAACAGGCATCCACTGCGTGAGATTATTCGATCGCTTTGAGCAGCGTCTTGTCCAGACCGTCTGCAGTTAACAACTTAATCACTGCATGGCAGTGGTCAATGGTGAAATCACCTTCTTTGATCTGGGCATTTAACGCGTCGCGGCGTTTTTGCACCACGCTGTTCAGCATGCCGGAGTCAATACTGCCTTTGGTTTTTGCATCCAGCTTATCCAGCCACGGGTACAAAGTACTTTCAGCTGCATACGCATCTTTACGCACTGACGGATGAAAATCCTGACAAGCATTCAGATTGAGCAGATAAAAATTCAGGTAACCGGCAACAGTGACTAACTTGTAATCTTGATCTGCAGCCTGCACCGGCAGCATGCTGCTCAGAAGTAAGCCCGCTAAACACCATTTTTTCATCAGTAGCATCCCGCTTAAGTTGCGTTATCTATTCAATCTAATCAGAAAAATCTTATTTTGCAATCAAGTGCAGAAAAATCAATAGAGAGGGCATCCCCGATTATGGATGCCTCTTGGTCATTCCAACGTATTTGCTGGTACCCGGACCATACCTTCCATTAAGATCCGTGCGCTGCGGCTCATAATCGCTTTGGTGACTTGCCACTGACCATCAACCTGACTGGCTGCAGCCCCCACCCGTAAAGTACCACTCGGATGGCCAAACCGGACCGCCGTACGCTCACCACCACCGGCCGCCAGATTAACCAGCGTCCCGGGAATAGCGGCTGCGGTGCCAATAGCCACTGCACAAGTACCCATCATTGCATGATGAAGTTTACCCATCGACAACGCGCGCACGGACAGGTCAATAGCATCGGCCGCGACCATTTTGCCACTTGATGACAGGTAGGATGCCGGAGCGCTGACAAAGGCGATTTTTGGCGTGTGCTGACGGGAAGCAGCTTCGCCGATATCGCTGATAAGCCCCATTTGCCGCGCGCCATAAGCGCGAATGGTTTCAAACCGGGTCAACGCCTGTACGTCATTATTGATGGCATCCTGTAACTCAGTACCCTGATAACCTAAATCAGCGGCATTCAGAAAAATGGTCGGGATACCAGCATTAATAAACGTTGCTTTGAAACTGCCAATACCTGGGACATCCAGCATATCGACCAGATTGCCGGTTGGAAACATGGCGCCACCGCCCTCGCCTTCATCCGCAGCCGGATCAAGGAATTCAAGTTCAACTTCTGCAGCCGGAAAAGTCACACCGTCGAGTTCGAAATCGCCGTCTTCCTGCACTTGCCCGTTTAGCATCGGTACATGCGCGATAATAGTTTTTTGGATATTGGCCTGCCAGATCCGCACCGTTGCCAAACCGTTTTTTGGCAGCGTGGACGCATCAATTAAACCGGACTGGATGGCAAAAGAACCAACCGCCGCGGATAAATTGCCGCAGTTACCGCTCCAGTCGACAAAGGCTTTATCAATCGCTACCTGGCCAAACAAATAATCTACATCATGGTCTGGCTTACTGGCCGGGCTTAAAATCACCGTTTTGCTGGTGCTGGACGTTGCGCCGCCCATGCCATCAATTTGTTTACCATATGGGTCTGGGCTGCCAATCACGCGCAATAACAACGCATCCCGCGCCGGACCCGCGACTTGTGCAGCGGGTGGTAAATCACAAAGACGAAAAAAAACGCCTTTACTGGTGCCGCCGCGCATATAGGTTGCCGGCACTTTTATTTGTGGTGCATAAGACATGACATCACCCTGATATTCTTAAGAAAAAGCCGGCACAGCGCCGGCTTATATCAATTACAGATTGCCGCCTAAGAAATCTTTGGCGAACCGTTGCAACACACCACCGGCATCATAAATCGATACTTCTTCGGCGGTATCGAGGCGACAGGTCACCGGCACCTGCATCGTCTCGCCGTTTTTGCGGTGGACGACTAAGGTCAGTGTGGCGCGCGGTAAGCGCTCGCCAATCACATCAAAACGTTCTGTGCCATCAAAACCCAAAGTCAGCCGGTTTGTCCCAGCTTTAAACTCCAGCGGTAATACGCCCATACCGACCAAATTGGTGCGGTGGATCCGCTCAAAACCTTCTGCCACTATCGCTTCAACACCTGCGAGGCGTACACCTTTGGCTGCCCAGTCGCGGCTGGAGCCCTGGCCATAATCGGCACCGGCAATAATTATCAGTGGCTGCTTGCGCGCCATGTAAGTTTCAATGGTTTCCCACATCCGCATGACTTTGCCTTCCGGCTCCAGCCGTGCGAGCGATCCTTGTTTGACCTTGCCGTCGACCACAACCATTTCGTTGATAAGTTTCGGGTTAGCAAAAGTCGCGCGCTGCGCAGTTAAATGGTCACCGCGGTGCGTGGCGTAGGAATTGAAATCTTCTTCCGGCAAGCCCATCTTGTGCAGATACTCACCGGCCGCGCTGTCCATCATGATGGCATTGGACGGCGATAAATGGTCTGTCGTGATGTTATCGCCAAGTAGCGCCAGTGGCAGCATGCCGGTTAAACTGCGTTCGCCTGCCAAAGCGCCTTCCCAATAAGGCGGACGGCGAATATAGGTGCTTTGTGGGCGCCAATCGTACAGCGGACTGATTTTTTCGCCGTAATCGACATCAACGGCAAACATAGGCTCATAGACTTTGCGGTATTGCTCAGGTTTCACGCTGGCAGCAACCACCGCGTCAATCTCGGCATCGGTTGGCCAAATGTCTTTTAACCGGATTTCGGTTCCATCTGCAGTGGTGCCCAACACATCTTTTTCGATATCAAAGCGAATAGTACCGGCGATCGCGTAAGCAACCACTAAGGCCGGCGACGCCAGAAATGCCTGTTTGGCATATGGATGGATGCGGCCGTCGAAGTTCCGGTTGCCGGATAACACCGCGGTGGCATACAAATCACGGTCGATCACTTCCTGCTGGATGATTGGATCTAAAGCGCCGCTCATGCCATTACAGGTGGTGCAGGCAAACCCAACGATGCCAAAACCCAACTGTTCCAGATCAGTCAGCAAATTGGCTTCTGTTAAATACAGCTCTACCGCTTTAGAACCAGGTGCCAGTGAGCTTTTCACCCACGGTTTGCGGGTCAGGCCGAGCTTATTGGCATTACGCGCCAAAATCCCTGCTGCGATAACGTTGCGCGGATTACTGGTGTTGGTACAGCTGGTAATGGCAGCGATAATCACCGCGCCGTCCGGCATCAGACCCGGCTCATTTTCAACCACACCGCTGATGCCTTTGGCGGCTAGATCTGCAGTAGCAACACGCGCATGCGGATTTGACGGCCCGGCGATATTGCGCACCACTGTCGATAAATCAAAAGATAATACCCGCGGATACACAGCCGTTTTTAAGCTGTCCGCCCATAAACCGGCTGTTTTCGCGTAAGTTTCCACTAATTTGACTTGCGCGGCGTCACGACCTGTTAAGGTCAGATAATCGAGAGTCTGCTGGTCGATATAAAACATCGCCGCCGTGGCGCCATATTCCGGCGTCATATTCGAAATAGTCGCCCGATCGCCCAGGCTCAGACTGTCGGCGCCTTCACCAAAGAATTCGAGATAACTGGAAACCACTTTTTGTTTGCGCAAAAATTCAGTCAGCGCCAGCACGATATCGGTCGCCTGAATGCCCGGCTGTGCTTTACCTGTCAGCTCAACACCAATAATATCGGGAAGCCGCATCCAGGACGCCCGGCCCAGCATCACGCTTTCCGCTTCTAAACCACCAACACCAATGGCAATCACGCCAAGCGCATCCACATGCGGCGTATGGCTGTCAGTGCCGACTAACGTATCGGGATAAGCCACCCCGTCTTTGGCATGAATAACCGGTGACATCCGCTCAAGGTTAATCTGGTGCATGATGCCGTTGCCGGGTGGGATCACATCGACATTTTTAAAGGCTTTTTTCGTCCAGTTGATAAAATGGAACCGGTCGTCATTACGCCGATCTTCAATCGCGCGATTTTTCTCGAACGCGTCCTTTTCAAAACCACCGTGTTCGACGGCCAGAGAATGGTCAACAATCAGCTGTGTTGGCACCACCGGATTCACTTTGGCCGGGTCGCCGCCCTGCGCTGCAATGGCGTCGCGTAATCCTGCCAGATCCACCAATGCGGTTTGACCCAGAATATCATGGCAAACGACTCGGGCCGGAAACCAGGGAAAATCCAGCTCTTGCTTGCGCTCAATGAGTTGCAGCAGGTAGGCGTTTAACTGCGCCGGATCGGCTCGGCGCACCAGGTTTTCTGCATGCACGCGGCAGGTGTAAGGTAAGGTTGCCCAGGCTTCTGGCTGCAAGGCGTCGACTGCAGCGGCGGCGTCAAAATAGTCCAGCCCGGTTGCGGCCAGCGGTTTACGAAATAAAGTATTCATTGCCATCTCTTTGAAAATAAATGCCCAGCGTCACACTGTGATAGCCGGAGACTGCAGCGCAGCTCCGGCTGGATTTATCAGCCACGACTGGCGATTGGCTGGACTTCACGCGGTTCTACCCCGACATAATCAGCACTTGGCCGGATAATGCGGTTGTCAGCACGCTGTTCCATCACATGAGCAGCCCAGCCAGTCAGACGCGAACAGACAAAAATCGGCGTGAACAATTTGGTTGCAATGCCCATGTAGTTGTAGGCTGAAGCGTGGAAGAAATCAGCGTTACAAAACAATTTCTTTTCGCGCCACATCACCGCTTCACAGCGCACTGACACCTCGTATAACCGGGTATCACCATTGGCTTTGGCCAGTTGTTCAGACCAGGCTTTGATCACGGCATTACGCGGATCAGATTCAGCATAAATCGCATGTCCAAAGCCCATGATTTTGTCTTTGCGCGCTAACATGCCAAGCAGTGTTTCTTCGGCGTGTTCCGGGTTTTGCAAATGCTCAATCAGTTCCATCGCCGCTTCGTTGGCGCCACCGTGTAATGGGCCACGTAATGAACCAATCGCACCGGTGATGCAAGAATGCATATCGGATAACGTTGAGGCACAGACCCTGGCTGTGAATGTCGAGGCGTTAAATTCGTGTTCAGCGTACAAAATCAACGACGCGTGCATCACGGTGACATGCAGCGGTTCTGGTTTTTTGTCATGCAAAGTCCAGAGGAACTGCTCAGCAATCGAATCAGCCGGCGTTTCAACGTCAATGCGCTTGCCGTGGTGGCTGTAGTTGTACCAGTAGTTAATCAGACCAGGGAAAACGGCTAACATACGGTCCGTCACGTCTTGTTGCTCGGCAAAGCTTTGCTCAGTTTCAAGGTTGCCCAACATCGAACAGCCGGTGCGCATGACATCCATCGGGTGAGCAGACGCTGGAATGCGTTCCAATACCTCTTTTAACGCTTGCGGCAGGCTACGCAGAGCCTTGAGTTTGGCTTTGTATGCCGCAAGTTCAGCGACTGTCGGTAACTCACCTTTTAAAATCAGGTGAGCCACTTCTTCAAATTCACATTTGGCGGCTAAATCTTTGACGTCATAACCGCGGTACGTCAGGCCTGAACCGGTTTTACCCACTGTAGATAATGCAGTTTTCCCAGCAATTTGGCCGCGAAGTCCGGCGCCGGTTAGTTGTTTAGATGTCGACATATGCTGTGCTCCAGGTACAGAGTTAATTCGGGTTATTTGTTTTTGCCTTGGGCAAATAAGGAATCCAGTTTTTCTTCGTAACTGTGATAATTCAGGAAATCGTAAAGCTCCATCCGGGTCTGCATGCTGTCCACGACTGCTTTTTGGTCGCCATTAGTCAGGATAGACTGATAGACATTCAGCGCGGCTTTGTTCATGGCGCGAAACGCTGATAATGGATACAGCACCATTTTCACGCCGACACCGGCCAGCTCTGCGGTATTAAACAACGGTGTTTGACCAAATTCGGTGATATTGGCCAAAACCGGCACCGATAAAGCTTGTGTGAAGGCCTGATATTGCTCGAGTGTGTAGACAGCTTCTGCAAAAATCGCATCAGCACCTGCCTCTACACAGGCCTGCGCGCGCTCAATGGCCGCAGCTAAACCTTGTTGTTGCAACGCATCGGTTCTTGCCATGATAAAAAAGTTGGCATCAGTGCGGGCATCAACAGCAGCTTTTACCCGGTCGACCATTTCTTCTTGCGACACAATCTCTTTGTTCGGTCTGTGGCCACAACGCTTTTGCATCACCTGATCTTCGATATGAAAACCTGCTGCACCGGCACGAGTCATCTCCCGTACAGTGCGCGCAATATTAAAAGCACCACCCCAACCAGTATCTGCATCGACCAGCAATGGCAGGTTTGTGGCGCCGGTAATACGGCGAATGTCTTCACAAACATCATTCAGCGACGTCATACCGAGGTCCGGTAAACCAAATGATGCATTGGCAACACCTGCACCTGATAAATACAATGCTTGGTGACCAACCCGCTCGGCCATCATCGCGGTGTAAGCATTGATAGTCCCGACCAGTTGCAATGGCTGGTTCGCTTGTATCGCCTGACGAAATTTTAAGCCTGCGCTTTGCGTCATATTCAGTTCCCCTGTTGTAAATGTGATTCAATGTTGCGACGGGACGCACTGATGTGCCGGCGCATTAAAAGTTCGGCCAGTTCGCCATCACGACTGGCAATGGCATTGAGAATAGCTTTATGTTCATCAAAAGCGCGTGACACTCTTGGTCCTGCCATGCCCATTTGTACCCGGTACATCCGTACCAAATAATAAAGCTCGTCACATAAAATATTGATCAGATATGGGTTTTTACTGGCCTGAATGATCCGGTAGTGAAAGTCGACATCCCCGGCTTCCTGATAATAACTTTCGCCCTCGCGCACACGTTGTGTCGACAGATGCTGGTCCAGCAAAGCCTGCATTTGCGTTATCTCAGTATCAGACATTTGTTCAGCAGCCAGCCGGCATGCCATACCTTCGAGATTCTCACGGATTTGATACAAAGAAATTAAGCCCTGTGGGGTCAGCTTGACGACGCGGGCACCGGCATTGGGAATGCGTTCAATCAGATGGCAACGTTCCAGGCGGGCCAGCGCTTCACGCAATGGTGCCCGACTTAAATTAAACTGGCGGGCCAGTTCTGGTTCGGAAATTTTGCTGCCGGCCGGGATCTCGCCGGCCACAATGGCACGCTGGATCTCCTGCAGTACTCTGTCGGCTGCGGTGATGGGGTCTTTTTGCACAAGAACCTGCAATATGTCGACATAAAAATACAATAATGCATTTTTAAGGCCTTTACAGGCAATGTCAAGTTGGACATTGGTATTATTGTCGACAATCTGCCAAATGCATGTCTGCAAATAGTTACAAGCACACAGTGTTCAGTTGTAACAAATTTCTTCCATTGCCTCAGACCTGACCACAGATATTTATTTTTATAGATTATTTGGCAATTAGCAGCTTGTTTAATGAAACTAAATGGAATGCTGATTTGGCGTATCTGAGATCGGGAATCAGCTCGGCAGGCCTTATATAACGCTTTGCTTATTGAATAAAGCTGGGGATATCTTCTGGATAAGCTGGGTGTAACATGCGGATAATAAACAATTCGTTTACTAATTCAACGTTTTAATCCGAAAACGACTTTTGCGCAAAAAAAACGCGGTTAGCTACACTGGAATCATCTGTCGGATGCAGCTTGACGCATCTGCCCCGCTAGCGCACGGCTCATCTTTGAGCCATTCCCCTAAGCCCGGAACAATGCGGATTGGTTCTGGGCTTCTTTTCTTTTATCGACAATAGATCTTGAAGTTGTATGCCAATACGGTATTACTCTCATCGGAACGACTAGATTTTTGCCAGCGGAAATAACCGGCAAAAATTTTGACTGGTAGCGGTGCCTAACGCAGATAAATCAATACCTCTAAGCTCAGCAATGGCCTTGGCTACTGCGGCCACATATGCTGGTTGATTGGTTTTGCCACGAAAAGGCACCGGTGCTAAATAAGGTGAATCCGTTTCAATCAACAGCCGGTCCAGCGGCACTTGCCGCACAACGTCGCGCAAAGAGTCGGCATTACGAAAGGTCATAATGCCGGAGAAAGAGATATAAAAACCAAGATCCAACGCCGCCTTTGCGGTATCCCAGTCTTCGGTAAAACAATGCAATACGCCGCCACAATCCTGCGCCATCTCGCCACGCAGCAGGGCTAAAGTGTCAATGCGGGCATCACGGGTGTGCACAATCAAAGGTTTATTCAACTGGCGGGCGACTGCGATATGTGCGGCAAAAGCGGCTTGTTGTGTCGTTTTATTATCCGGACTATAAAAATAGTCGAGACCGGTTTCGCCAACTGCCACTACCTGTTCGGACTGACACAGCGTCAGCAATTGGTCGGCACTGAATTCGAGCTGCTGATGCAGCGGATGCTCACCGCAAGACACGGAGATTTGCGGATATGCGCTGACCAGCGCCGCCATTGCCGGAAATTCCTGCAGGCTGACACTGACACACAACATGTGATCAACCTGGGCGACAGCTGCTGCGCTCAGCACGGCAGGTAAATCCATGCCCAGTTTATCTAATTCCAGACGATCAAGATGGCAATGTGAATCAATAAACAAAAGCAACTCCGGCAACAGGTGACTCAAACTATAAAACGCCGGCAGTGTACCTGAAGCGGTTGCTGTGGTGAAGCGGTTAAGACGGAACCTTCATCACGCGTGCTTCACAACGTAAAAGTCAGCTCGGCCGACTCTTGTGTGCCACTGAGCAATTTTTCAATTTTGTCACGCAGATTCAGTTTGTCGTCAATAAAGGCCACGCCAATGCCGGCCGGGCTGGTATTCTGCGCCCCTTGTGGCGTCAGCCAGGCAACTTTACCGGATACCGGGATCGATTCCAGCGCATCCGGCAAGGTGACTTGCAACGCCAGCGACTGACCCATTTTGTAATGCCGGCTGGTGCGGACAAAAAGCCCGCCTTGTTTAAAAAACGGCATGTAAGAGCGGTAAAGTTCTTTCAGATCAGCAAAATCTAACGTGAGTTCTTCCATGCGGGCCTCAGCGTAGCAGTTGATGTAAGTCCAACAACAAAGTTGTCAGTGCTAAAGATTTATTCTGCCCCAAAATACGTTGCTCGTCACGACACCATTGGGCGACGCGTGCAAATAGCTGCGGCGGCGGGAACTGTTGTTGTTGTAAGGTCCAGTGCCGCACCGTGTAGTACAACAAAGCAGCCAGATCCGCTTGGGACTCCAGTTGCTTTTGCAGCGGCGCTAAACCAGAGCCACTTTGTATATAAGCCTGCAATGCTGCTAATTGAGATGCCAAGATCAATGCTTCTCCACTGTTTTGCAATGTCAGAGCCTTTAATGGCGCGCCGCCGCAAAGTTCAAGCAAAAAATCAGGCACTGGATCAGGGCTTTGTTGCGCCAGCCATTGCTGGCTGTTTTCACCATATTGCGCGGGGATGTCCCAGCGCTGACAGCGCGATAATATCGTTGGCATCAATTGATCAGCAAACGCCGTGTACAGGATTAAAAAACTACGTTGCCCTGGTTCTTCCAGTGTTTTTAATAAGGCGTTGGCGGCAGACTCGGTCATTTTTTCCGCCTGCGGTACTACCACAACACGGGCGCCGCCCTGCTGTGGTGAGTTTTGCATCAGCACACTGATTTCGCGGACCTGATCGACTGAAATGCTGCTGGTTACCTCCAGTAGCAACAAGTCAGGATGGTGCCCGGCCTTCCCCAGTAAACAACTTTTGCAACGCCCGCAAGCGCCATCAGCCAGTGGGGCCAGACAGAGCAGTAAATGCGCCAGTTGCTTCGCCAGGATATGTTTGCCAATCCCGGCAGGACCGGTCAACAGAATGGCATGATGCAATTGTTGCTGGCATGCCAGTTCAAACAGACGCCGTTCGGTCTGTTGCAGCCATGGCAATGAAGTTGTCACGCGAGATGTTGCTCCAGTGCGTCTGTTAATCGCTGCTGCACCATGGCCAGAGGCTGAGCTGCATCAATTACGACAATATGTGGCTCTGTTGCCGCTACCGCCAGATATTTGGCCCGTGCCCGCTGAAAAAAAGCCAGCTGCTCCTGTTCAATCCGATCCAGCGCACCGCGGGCGCGGGCGCGTTCCAGCCCGATTGCCGGATCTATATCCAGATACAGCGTCAGATCTGGCCGCAGTTCACCCAGCACCAGACGGCGGATTGGATCCAGCACCTCATCCGGAATTTGACGACCGCCGCCCTGATAAGCACGTGACGAGAGATCATGCCGATCCGCCAACACCCAGTCACCGCGCTGTAACGCTGGGTTTATCACGTTATGCAGTAACTGTGCGCGCGCCGCATACATCAGCAGCAATTCAGTGACTGGGGACACTTGCTCCTGCTGCACTGATTTCACCAGCGTACGGATTTGTTCCGCCAGTGGTGTGCCACCGGGCTCACGTGTTTGTACCACATGATGACCCTGACGGCTTAACCACTGATATACCGTATTAATTGCAGTCGTTTTTCCTGCGCCTTCCAGGCCTTCAATCACCACCAAGCGGCCTTTATTCATGACTTTTTCCCAAAAATATACTGTTGTACTGCCTGATTATGTTCACTCAGACTGGAAGAAAACTGATGAGTACCATCCCCACGGGCGACAAAATACAGCTTATCTGAAGCGACTGGTTGTGCCGCTGCCTGCAATGAGCCCCAACTGACCAGAGCAATAGGCCCGGGCGGCAATCCGGCATACACATATGTATTATAGGGATGAGGGTCTTTTAAATGTTCGCGTTTAATATCACCCTGATAGCGTGCGCCCAAGCCATAGATCACAGTAGGGTCCGTTTGCAGCCGCATCTTTATCTGCAACCTGTTGACGAACACCGACGAAATTAATGTCTTTTCTGCTAGGTGGCCCGTTTCTTTTTCGATGATCGAGGCCAATGTCAGCAACTCATAGCGATTCTGCAGGGGTAATCCGCTGTGTTTTTCACGCCAGGCGGCATCTAGTTTTTGCAGCAACACCTGATTTGCTCTGCGCAACAGTTCAGACAACTTGGTGTTAGCGGTATAAAAATAAGTTTCCGGAAACACCAGCGCTTCGGCAGATACCGGCTGCGGTCCCCAGTCAGCTGGCCAGGACAACAATGCCTGAACGGAGGCAAGGTCGGTCACATCGACTTCAAGGTAGGGCAATGCAGTAAAGGCCTGTAGATTTTGTGCCAAAGTCCAGCCTTCGCGCAGCGTCAGGCTAAACTGTGCTACTTTGCCACTGCGGGCCAGCTGCAAAAACTGTTGCAACGACATCGGCTGCACCGCATAAACTCCAGCCTTCAGCTGGCGTAGTTGTGGCTGCAATAGCGATTTTAGTTTCAGCAACTGGCAGTCAAACGCCGTCATCTGCTGTGCTTGTTGCCATTGCCGGCACAAAGCCGATAAATTACTGCCCGCTTTGATTTCATAATAAACCGCCGGAAATTGCAGCGGTGTTTGCAGCACTTGCTGCAATTCGTTGCGAAGTCCAAAGGCCACAACGGCCATAATCACCAGACTTTGCAGCAAAAACTTTTTCATTCAACGATCCTGTAATAAAACATCTACTTGTTGTTGTAGTTGTATGGCCGGCGTCATAGGCAGCGGCTGGCCGGCAAAAGAACTGACTGGGACTATACCAGTCAGTGCGTTGCAAAGTGCCATCGCCGACGCCTGTTCAATATCTGCCAGCGGCAGCAACCTGATGGTGACCAACCCGGTATCCAATAATAACTGCCGCATCACCCCCGCGACACCGGCTTGTTGTAAATCCGGTGTCCACCATTGTCCATCCCGCCACAGCAACAGATTAGCGGCGGTCGCTTCAATTAAAAAATCCTGTTGGTCACAGACCAGCAAATCGTCAAATCCGCTTTGCTCGGCTTCCCGTTTCAACATCACTGTTTCGAGGCGACTACAATGTTTGATGCCGGCAAGTATCGGCTGCTGGGCCAGCCGCATCTGCGCAAGCCCCAGCCGGACACCATACTCGCGAGCCCGATGATAGTCTGGCAAAGGTGCGGTCCAGCAATACAGCTGCGGTATTGAAATGCCAAGCGTGCCATAACCACGAGCACCCTCGCCTCTGCTGATCAGAACTTTTAACACTTGCTCAGGCGCAGTGATGTTCGCCTGTACTTGCTGCAACACTGTAGTTTCATCAAGTGCAGCAAACCCAAGCCGTTGCATCGAATGGCGAAGCCGTTGCCAGTGTAGCGACCAGAGTTGTGGCTGTCCGTCGCGAATACGGACAGTGGAGAATATGGCATCTCCATACTGAAAACTGCGGTCGGAAAATTGGATCTGCATCGGGTCTGATTTTAAAGCGTCAATGGCGGAAGTATGCCTGAAAAATTCCGGCGGATAAATCGTAGGCTGTTGCAGAATCACACAAAACAAAAGGCTGCAGAGCAGCCTTTTCTAATGTGGTTGCGGAAAAGACGTTAAATCTTTCTAAACAGGATTGAGCCGTTCGTGCCGCCAAAACCAAATGAATTGCAAAGTGCATATTCCAATTTTGCCTGGCGGGCTTGATGTGGCACATAGTCCAGATCACAGCCTTCATCCGGGTTGTCGAGGTTAATCGTTGGTGTTACTACCTGATCCTGCAACGACAGAACGGTAATAATCGACTCGACAGAACCTGCCGCACCTAACAGATGCCCAAGCATCGATTTGCTCGAACTCACCATCAGGCCTTCCGGTTTCGCGCCAAATACTGATTTAATTGCCATGGTTTCTGCGATATCGCCGGCTGGAGTAGAAGTGCCATGCGCATTGATATACTGCACTTGTGACGGATCTACTGCGGCATCGCGTAATGCATTCACCATTGAAGATGCGGCGCCACGACCACTTTCCGGTGGCGAGGTCATATGATAAGCGTCACCACTCATACCAAAACCAACTAACTCGGCATAAATTTTCGCGCCGCGGGCTTTAGCATGTTCATACTCTTCCAGCATCACCACACCAGCGCCATCACCGAGGACAAAACCATCGCGGTCTTTATCCCATGGCCGGCTGGCTTGTTGTGGCGCATCGTTGCGGGTTGATAATGCCCGTGCTGCACCAAATCCGCCCATGCCTAAGGTGGTTGACGCTTTTTCTGCACCGCCGGCCAGCATCGCGTCGGCATCACCATACACAATCATCCGGGCTGCATGGCCAATATTGTGCACGCCTGTAGTACAGGCGGTGACAATACTGATATTCGGTCCCTGTAGCCCAAGCATGATCGACAGATGACCGGAAATCATATTAATGATGGTCGAAGGCACAAAAAACGGTGACAGCTTGCGTGGGCCGCTGGCCAATAGCTTTTCGTGATTGTCTTCAATCAAGCCAAGACCACCAATGCCCGAGCCAATGGCTGCGCCTATGCGTCCGGCATTCTGTTCAGTGATCTCAATGCCAGAGTCACGAAAGGCCTGAATGCCTGCAGCTACGCCGTATTGAATAAACAAATCCATTTTCCGAGCTTCTTTCGCCGGGAAAAATTCTTCGACTGCAAAGTTTTTAATCAAACCGGCGAATTTGGTGCTGTAAGCTGCAGTGTCAAAATGCGTGATGAAATCAACGCCGCTTTTGCCTTGTTGTAATGCCTGCCAGCTCGATGCCACATCATTGCCCAGCGGCGTCAGCATCCCCATTCCAGTAACAACGACCCGACGTTTAGTCACTTTATCCTCCACAACAACCTTCGGTTGTTTGCAATCCCACGGTTTTTCACCGCTACAAATAAAAACGGGTAGCCTGCGCTACCCGTCTGCATCGCGCCAGGCGATGACCTCACGCCTTATTCAGCGTGGGCTTTGATGTAATCGATAGCAGATTGCACTGTCGTGATTTTTTCTGCTTCTTCATCAGGAATTTCGGTATCGAATTCTTCTTCCAGCGCCATGACCAGTTCAACTGTGTCTAATGAATCAGCGCCCAGATCGTCAACAAAAGAAGCTTCGTGTTTTACGTCTTCTTCTTTAACGCCTAACTGTTCGATGATAATTTTCTTAACGCGTTCTTCGATGTTGCTCATCTTTTCTTCCTTTTTCTCATATAAATCGCAACAGTTCGTGCAATTTTGTGTGGCGGCTAGTTTAGTGGTTCAGTCAAGTCGATGCAAGTCATGCGTTTGGCATTTCCTGCTGGTCAAACCTGATATTTAAACCATGTACATGCCGCCGTTTACGTGAATCGTTTCACCGGTAATATACGCGGCCTGGTTCGAAGCCAGGAACGCGACAGTGGCCGCAATTTCTTCAGGTTGTCCCAGACGATTCGCCGGTACCTGACCAAAGATCGCTTGTTTTTGCTCTTCTGTCAGCTCCTTAGTCATATCGGTGTCGATAAAACCAGGCGCAACAGCGTTGACAGTTATACCACGAGACGCCACTTCTTTCGCAAGAGATTTTGTAAAACCAAGCACACCTGCTTTAGCAGCCGCATAGTTTGTTTGGCCTGCATTGCCCATAGAACCAACGACTGAGCCGATAGTGATAATGCGGCCAAAGCGTTTTTTCATCATAGTCCGCAGCACGGCTTTGCTCATGCGAAATACCGATGTCAGATTGGTTTGCATGATATCGAACCACTCTTCATCTTTCATCCGCATTAGCAGATTATCGCGGGTGATGCCGGCATTATTGACGAGAATATCGATATCACCAAACTGGGTTTTAATGGTTTCGAGACATAGTTCAATCGATTCAGCACTGGCAACGTCTAACACCAGCCCTTGTCCGGCGCCGAGATAATCGCTGATTGCCTGCGCCCCTTTTTCACTGGTGGCAGTGCCAACCACTTTGGCACCCAGTGCAGCTAACTGTTCCGCAATAGCCCGGCCGATGCCCCGACTGGCACCGGTCACTAATGCAACTTTGCCGTCCAGAGAGATAAAAGCAGTCATAAAATTCCTTATTCTTTGGCTGCAAGCGCAGCCTGAAACGAAACAACGTCATAAACCGACGTTGTCAGTAATTCTTTGTTGATGCGTTTGATTAAGCCGCTTAATACTTTGCCGGCACCTAATTCAATCACTTCAGTCACACCTTGGGCGGCCAAAAATTCAATAGTTTCAGTCCAGCGTACCGGACTGAACAGCTGGCGGATCAGTGCATCCTGTATGGCCGTAGCCTCTGTTGCAACCGCAACATCAACATTGTTCACGACGGAAATGACAGGGGTATTAAAATGCAGTGACTGCAGATCAGTTGCCAGCTGTTCGGCAGCCGGCCGCATCAGTGCGCAATGGCTCGGCACGCTGACCGGCAGAGGCAAGGCCCGTTTGGCACCTGCTGCTTTACATAACTCGTTGGCACGCTCAACGGCAGCTTTATGCCCCGCGATAACAACCTGGCCCGGCGAATTGTAATTCACCGGTGAGACCACTTCGCCCTGCGCGGCTTCATCACAGGCTTTTGCGATCAGTGCATCGTCAAGGCCGATAATCGCTGACATGGCGCCAGTACCTGCCGGCACCGCGGTTTGCATATACTGACCACGTTTTTCGACCAATTTGACAGCATCTGCCAACGTCATCACACCGGCGCAAACCAATGCCGAGTATTCACCCAGCGAGTGACCCGCGAGGTAAGCCGGCGCTGTGCCGTTTTGTTGTTGCCATAAGCGCCAGACTGCCACAGAAGCTGTCAGTAATGCCGGTTGGGTGCGGTGCGTTTCATTTAAATCAGCGTCAGGACCATTGGCCACTAACGCCCATAAATCATAACCAAGCGCAGTTGATGCTTCAGCGAAAGTCTCACGGACAACCGCATATTCCGCATACAGGTCTGCGAGCATACCGACAGACTGTGAACCTTGCCCCGGAAACACTAATGCAATTTTTTTAGTCATTGTAGTTCTCTGAAAATTCTGTCGTTAATTAATAACGAACCAGTGCTGATGCCCAGGCAAAACCGCCACCAAAGGCTTCAAGTAATAAGGTTTGACCACGTTTAATCCGGCCATCACGTACCGCTTCGTCTAAAGCTGTCGGTACTGTTGCCGCCGAAGTATTGCCATAACGGTCCAGGTTAATCACTACCTGATCCATCGACATATCCAGCTTACGGGCTACTGCGGAAATGATGCGAAGATTGGCTTGATGCGGCACCAGCCAGTCGATTTGTGACTTATCCAGATTATTTGCTGCGAGTGTTTGTTCAACTACCTCTGACAGCTTGGTGACAGCAACTTTGAACACATCGTTGCCCTTCATCGCGCCCCAGCTATTGTGCACTGACGATTCAACGCCACGGCGTGGATTGTCAACATACAGCAATTCTGAGTACTTACCGTCCGAGTGAATATGCGTCGACAATATACCCGGTTGTTCAGAAGCTTCTAATACCACTGCACCTGCGGCGTCGCCGAACAAAATGACCATAGAACGGTCTTCCGGGCTAACTAGTTGCGATAGACAGTCTGCGCCGATAACTAACACCCGTTTCGCCATACCGCCTTTAATGTATTGGTCAGCAATACTGAGCGCATAGCAAAAACCGGCACAGGCTGCAGCGATATCAAAAGCCGGGATGCCCGGAACTTCTAATTCGCGCTGCACTTCACAGGCGGCGCTTGGCAGCGCTCGCGATGCACTGGTCGTTGCGAGAATAATCATATCAAGGGAGTTTTTATCAATGCCGGCTGCCTCAATGGCTTTTAATGCGGCTTGTGTACTCATGGTGGCGACGGTTTCATGCTCACCGATGATGCGACGCTCACGAATACCTGTGCGTTCGATGATCCATTCGTCGGTGGTTTCCACCATATCTTCCAGATCCGCATTGGTGCGGACTTGCGCCGGAAAATAACTCCCGGTGCCTATAATGCGAGAATACATGCAGACCTACGCTTTATCGATTAATACGTGTTCCAACCGGTCTTTTATTTTTGCGGGCACCTGGCGTTCAACCTCACGCACCGCCTGCCGGATGGCACTGAGAAATGCTTCTTTTGTCGCATTTCCATGACTTTTCACTACAATTCCGCGCAATCCTATCAGACTTGCACCGTTATAGTGGTCGGGGTTCACGCCGGTTCCAATACTTTTCAGCAAAGGTTTAATCATCCAGCCGAATAAATGCGCTGACATGCTATTTTTCAGCGCCTGCTCGAAGCGTTTGATGATGAGTTTCGCTACGCCTTCACAGGTTTTTAGCGCAACATTGCCGACAAAACCATCACAGACGATGACGTCAGCTTTGCCGGAAAAAATGTCGTTGCCTTCGATGTAACCGATGTAGTTGATGTCAGAACATTCAGACAATAATAAAGAGGTGCGTTTGATCTGGTCGGAGCCTTTGATTTCCTCTTCACCCATATTGAGCAAAGCGACTTTTGGCTGGTGAATGGATTCAACCTCTTCGGCCATCACCGCACCCATTACCGCAAACTGAAACAGCGTGTCGGAATCACAGTTTACCGTTGCACCGAGATCAAGCATAAAAACCGGGGTGCCGACTGTTGTTGGCAATGCACTGATTAAGGCCGGCCTTTCAATCCCATTGAGCATCTTCAGCACATAATGCGCCATCGCAATCAACGCACCGGTGTTGCCAGCACTGACACAAGCCTGCACTTTTTGTTGGTCAACTAAATCGAGCGCCACCCGCATCGAAGAATCGCGTTTTGTGCGCAGAGCAACAGAAGGCTTGTCGGTCATCAGGACTTGCTGAGACGCGTGTTGAATTTGTAGTTGTGGATGTTCCGAGATGCCTGCCTCGGTCAGTGCATGTCGAATTGCGGCAGAGTCGCCGACAAGGATGAGGTCAAGTTGAGGGGTTTCGCTAACAGCGGTTATTGCTGCAGGAATAGTAGATAGGGGGCCATGATCGCCCCCCATCATATCTAACGCAATTTTAAGTCTGGATGGTTGCACTTGGTGCACCGGGACTTATTTTACTTTGCGGCCTTTGTAAAAACCGTCAGCAGTAATGTGGTGACGACGATGCGTTTCACCAGTAGTTGCGTCTACTGACAGCGTTGGGCCAGTCAGCGCGTCGTGTGAACGACGCATGTCGCGGCGGGCGCGAGATTTTTTGTTCTGTTGTACAGCCATGGTCTTTCTCCTAAAAAAATCACTTTTTCTTCAATTCTTGCAGAATTGCAAATGGGTTCGGTTTCTCTGGTTCCGGCTCTATTACACCCCAGCTCATCTGCAACTTATTCGGGTCGCATTGACCCTCATCGTGCATCGGAAACAGTGGCAAAGCCAGAATTAATTCGTCCTCAACCAATTGCCGCAGGTTCACTTCGCCGTGTTCGTCTGTTTCGATCACGTCGTAGCGTTGTGGAATCTCTTCTTGAGCCGAATCATCCCCTTTCACCGGGGTATATGCAAAACTACTGTTTATGTTCAGCGTCATGTCATCGCCGCAACGTTCGCATCTGACCTGAACCGTACATTGGGCTTCGCCCTCAATATAGACCAGACCTTGTTCATCATTGCCGCAGTGTACAATCACCGCTACATCACCATCTGTGTTAGACAACTGTTCTGACAACCGGGTCAGATTTTGCAGCTGCAGGATCCCGTCGAAGCTACTGCGCTTTTGGGCAGTGCGGTACGGATCGATGGTGACAGGTATTTTTACTTTTTGCATAAGGCGCGCATCATATAGATTGATCCTATTGCTGTCAAAGGGTTGATCAGACTTTTGTTAACTTTTCTGACGCTAAATTTGGTGAAAAATATTATAGTGCGGGCCTTACTATAAAACGACATCAAATACATAAAGGTAGTCCATGGCCAAATCATTATGGTTAGCATCCACGTCAGTGTACCGTCAGGCCCTGTTACAAAAACTGACCACGAACTTTCAATGCGCAAAACCTGAAGTCGATGAAACCGCGTTTGAAGGAGAAACACCAGAACAGCTGGTACTCAGGCTTTCCGCGGCCAAGTCGCAAGCCGTAGCCAGCCGACTGCAGACTGAGGGACGCCTTGCCCTGGTTATTGGATCAGATCAAGTTGCCGTATTCAACGGCCAGATCCTCGGTAAGCCTCATACCGAAGAGCGCGCTTTTGCCCAACTACGTAGTTTCAGCGGCCAATCTGTATTGTTTTTAACCGGTTTATCGGTCACAGACAACGAAACTGGCCGCACAGATACAATCCTCGATCGTTTTATTGTAGAGTTTCGTCAATTATCTGACGCAGAAATCAACTGTTATATAAGACGCGAACAACCGCTGAATTGTGCCGGCAGTTTTAAATCTGAAGGACTCGGCATTACATTGTTCGAAAAAATGATCGGCGATGACCCAAATAGTCTGATCGGACTGCCATTGATCCGCCTGCATCAGATGCTGAAAAATTTCGGTGTCGATTTGTTGTTGCAGGGACAATAACAGTGAACGACCCTGTCGGTTTAAGGCAAAAAATCTAACAATGCCACCAAATTGTCGACCACTGCATGCGGGGTGAATGGAGCAAATTCGGCGTGACCATGCACGCCGTGTGTCACGCCAATACGCGGCATCGCGATACTATGCGCCATCATCAGATCATAACGCGAATCACCAATCATCACGGCCTGTGCCGGAGCAAGCTGCAGTTCGCTGAGAATATGCTGCAGCATTTGTGGATGTGGTTTACTTTGTGCTTCATCGGAACAGCGGCTCGTCGTAAAATGATGTCCGGTCTTCGTTTCTGCAAACATCCGATCTAAACCACGTCGTGCTTTGCCTGTCGCGACCGCCAATTGATAGCCACGCTGACGTAAAGTACTGAACACCAGCTCGGCCCCGTCGAACATCGGCGTGGGTGTTTTGTCGACATTGCTGTACACATCTTTATAGTGCTCAGACAGCAGTTCCCGTTCAGCGGTAGTACTGTCAGGAAACAACGTTTTAAACGCAGGTTCCAGCGACAAACCAATAATCTGTTTAGCGGCATGCTCAGTTGGCACTGGTAAAGTCAGACGCTCGGCGGCAATCCGTACAGAATTGACAATTTTGGCTACTGAATCCATCACAGTGCCATCCCAGTCAAAGATCACAACTTTTACATCCAACATCACTACACCTGCTACTGCTGCGTTGTTATTTCTTGACAAGCTTTGTCAGGATCTGAGCCAATGCTTTGTCCAATGGCGCTTCAAATGTCAAACGTTCACCAGAAACCGGATGTGCAAAACTAATCAGCTTGGCATGCAGGAATAAACGGTTTAAACCGAGCGAGTTCATCTGACCGGTAAAGTCGTTATCGCCGTATTTATCGTCGCATGCGATCGGATGTCCATTGCAAGCTGTATGCACGCGAATTTGGTGAGTACGGCCAGTGACCGGAAAAGCTTCCAGCAACGTCCCTTCCGCGAACCGTTGTAATATCTTAAACCGGGTCTCAGACGGTTTTCCGTCTCGCTCATCAACCCGTACTATCCGTTCCCCGCTTTGCAAAGTGTTCTTCTTCAAAGGCTCGGTCACTTTCTTAATTTTGCCGTCCCATTGTCCGGCAACCAAAGCCCAATATTTTTTCTCTACAACTTTTAAGCGTAACTGCTCATGCAATGCAGTCAGAATTGAACGCTTTTTCGCAATTAACAGACAACCTGAGGTGTCCCTGTCCAGGCGATGCACCAACTCCAGAAACTTAGCCTGTGGCCGCAACGCACGTAAGGCCTCAATTGCACCAAATTGCAGACCACTCCCACCATGTACTGCCATACCGGTTGGCTTGTTCAGCACAATTAGCTCGTTGTCTTCATATAGGATGTGGCTTTCCAGAGTTTTGACTGCGGTCAGTTTGACCGACACCGGATCAGATTCAGCCGCCACCGTCATTGGCGGTACCCGAACCCGATCGCCTGCCTGTAGCTTATACTCCGGTTTAATCCGACCTTTGTTGACCCTCACTTCACCCTTTCGCACGACCCGGTAGATCACACTTTTGGGCACGCCTTTGAGGCGAGCCAACAGAAAATTGTCGATGCGTTGACCGGCGAATTCTGCATCTACATCAATAAATTGCACTGGGGTTTTTCTTTCATCAGTCATGCGTTTTTGCTGCTACATTTAGGTTGCTAATGGACTTTAATTAATGGGATAATCGCCCCGCTAATTGAGCCAAAATGGCCATTAGGGCGCTCAGAAAGACGTAAGAGAAGCTGTGAGGCACCGGTCGGGACGCAGATCATACCGAATCCGTGGTGAAAACCAACGATTTTATCTTCCCCGCCGACGAATAATGCTATGCGCATCCAGTAATGTGAGTAATTTATTGCTGTTAGACGCGCAACACAGCTGCCAGTTAACTGGGCAACAATTAAAAAAAGTAAAGCTATAACGCAACGCTGACGCGATGTGTGCAGATTCTCAATGAAGATCAGCACGGCCTGACAAACCTGTTGATGTTCTGTTTTAAAAACAATTGATAATTAAATCGATTTTCAAGCATTCCAGTCGGGAGACTGCATATATATATGTTTGACGTTATCTGACACGCATAGATTGTGCGCGCTGTTGTTGTGGCTGAATGCAAGAGTCAGACACAATGAAAAGAATGCTCATTAATGCGACGCAGGAAGAAGAAATCCGCGTTGCGCTGGTCGATGGCCAGAAACTTTACGATCTGGACATTGAGAGCCCAGGTCACGAACAAAAAAAAGCTAATATATACAAAGGCAAAATCACCAGGGTTGAGCCTAGCCTGGAAGCAGCTTTCGTCGATTACGGCGCAGAGCGGCATGGTTTTCTGCCATTAAAAGAAATTTCCCGCGAATATTTTCCTGCCAATTATGCCTTTGACGGTCGCCCGAATATTAAAGAAGTCGTGCGCGAAGGTCAGGAAGTAATTATTCAGATCGATAAAGAAGAACGTGGCCAAAAAGGCGCCGCGCTGACAACATTCATCAGTCTGGCCGGTTCTTACCTGGTGCTGATGCCAAACAATCCCCGTGCTGGCGGTATTTCACGTCGCATTGAAGGTGACGAACGGCAAGAACTGAAAGATTCATTAGGTCAGCTCGAGATGCCAGATGGCATGGGTCTGATTGTCCGCACTGCTGGTGTTGGCAAGTCATACGAAGAGCTGGATTACGACTTAAAAGCGCTGATGAAACACTGGTCAGCTATTACCTCTGAAGCGCAAAACCGCCCTGCACCATTCCTGATCCACCAGGAAAGTAACGTGGTTTTTCGCGCGATCCGCGACTATCTGCGTCGTGATGTCGGCGAAATTTTGATCGACAACCCACGTATTTTCGAAGAAGCCAAACTGTATATTCAGCAGTTCCGCCCAGACTTCGCGCACCGTGTGAAAATGTATCAGGGCGAAACGCCACTGTTTATGCATTATCAGATTGAAACGCAAATTGAATCAGCGTTTCGTCGTGAAGTCCGCCTGCCAAGTGGCGGCTCAATCGTAATTGATTCGACCGAAGCATTGACCGCTATCGATATCAACTCATCGAAAGCAACCAAAGGCGGCGATATCGAAGAAACCGCTTTTAACACCAATCTGGAAGCAGCCGACGAAATCGCCCGCCAGTTGCGTTTACGCGACTTAGGTGGCCTGATCGTCATCGACTTCATCGATATGACGCCGGTTCGTCATCAACGTGAAGTGGAAAACCGCTTAAAAGATGCCGTCAAACAAGACCGTGCCCGCGTCCAAATCGGCCGGATCTCGCGTTTTGGTTTGCTAGAGATGTCGCGTCAACGTCTGCGTCCGTCGCTGGGTGAATCCGCTACGCACGTCTGCCCACGCTGTCATGGTCGCGGCACTATTCGTAGCACTGAATCTTCAGCATTATCAATCCTGCGTTTGATTGAAGAAGAAGCGATTAAAGACAACACCAGCCAAATTCATGCGCAGGTGCCAATTTCAGTTGCTACTTATCTGATGAATGAAAAACGTGAATCCATCCGTCGTATTGAAACGCGTCATGGTATCCGGATTTTCATCATCCCGAACGAGCATTACGAAACGCCACATTATGAAGTGTCACGGATCCGCCTGGACGAAGAAATTGAAGAGTCCAGTTACAATCTGGTTAAAGCGCCTGCTGTAACTAACACGCTGTACCATCCGGTATCAGACGCAGTCAAAGAAAAGCCAGCCATCGCATCGATTTCAATGGCTGATGCGCCGACACCTGTTGCGGCACCAGTAGCAAAACCTGAAGTTGCAGTCGTGGCACCGCAGAGCACTGAAGAAGGCCTGCTCGGTAAAATCGGCGGTTTCTTTAAGTCACTGTTTGCTGCTCCGGCACCAGCCGCAGCACCTGAAGCGAAACCTGAAGCGCCACAACGCCGGCAGAATAATCGCGATAGTCGCAATCGTCGTGGTGGCCGTGATGGCACCCGCGAAAATCGTGAAGGTCGCACCGATAATCGCAACGATAATCGCAACGAAGCTCGTGACGGACAAAAGCGCCGGCCAGATCAGGACGAGAGTACCCGTACTGACAGCAGACCGCCACGGCAGGAACGTTCGGACAAACCACGTAATGCGCGCCCGGAAGCAAAAACTGAGCGTACAGATCGTGCTGAAAGACCAGAACGTACAGAGCGCCCAGAACGTGCTGAACGCCTGGATAAAAAGCCGCAAGCTGAAAAAGCGCCTCGGCCAGCACCAGTCGTTGATGTTGAAGATGAAGTACCATCTTCCAGCAAAGTCGCTGAACGCCGTCAACGTCGTAATATGCGCAAGTCGGTCCGTCTTGACAAGCAACAACAGGCTGGCCAGGTCGTGGATACTGAACTGTTGGTTGATGCAGAAGCCGATGCCGCAACTGTCACAGCAACTGTTATCGTTCCCGTTGAACAAGCCGTCATTGCAGTAACCTACTGACGTCGCTGTAGAATCAGAGCAAGCAGGATTTGCCGGTTGAAACAACAGTCTGACGCAGTCGCTGAATCAGCAGATACAACCAACAACGAAAACCGCAGCCGTAGCCGCCGGTCACCACGTCATTTGCGGGCTGCTGGGCAGAAACGGAAAAAAGAGCAGCAACAAGGCGACTTGGACGGCGCCGTTGATGCCCGCTATCCGGAAGAAGATGCAGCTGTCGCCGAACAGCAACTGGACCTGCCGATTGTGGCTGAAGTTGCCGAGGAACGATACGCTGTCAGAGGCTACCGTGGCCGCTGCAACTGAAGCTGCTGAGTGTAGAAGCACACCCCGGCAGAAACTGCTGAGAAGATACAGCACCAGCAAAACCACGTCGTCAACGTCAACGCGAACCAAAAGCTGTAGAAGTAGCAGAGGTTGCAGCAGCTGAAACTGAAGTTGCTGCTGTTGTTGTGACCGAAGCAGCTACTGCAGAAGTTATCGCACCTGTGGTTGAAATGACCGCTGCGGTCGAAGCTGTAGCTTCACCTGTTGTTGCTGAGACAGTTGCTGATGTTCAGCCTGTAGTACCTGCAGAGGTAACAGTGGTTGCAACACCAGTGGAACCTGTAGTGGTTGAAGCGCCTGTAGTGGTTGCTCCGGCCCCAGCTGCTTCGGTAGAAACACCGGCCGCAGAAACTACTCCTGCGCCAAAAGCTAAAGCGAACCGCTACGGTAATATGGTAGTTGCGACTATGACTAAGCCAGTGGCCGTTGCGGATGAGACTCCAGCCGCAGTGCCACAAGGCGTGCAGTATGAAGTCAAAACAACTGTAGAAGGCTCTGCAGGTTCTGCATCAGCCCGCCAGTCTGCCGTTGCGCCAATGACAAAACCACCTTCAGTGGAATAATTTGCACTGAAGGTAAAAGAGCCAGCATTGCTGGCTCTTTTTTTGCCCATTATTTTGCTCGTAATATCAGTTATTCAAACCAATACCTATTGGGCTTTAATTAAATCTGGCTGCAAGAACGCCAGAATTTTTTGTAGTGCCATGTCTCGATGACTATCAGATTCAAACAGTAATTCATGCTTAGCTCCAGCAAACGTCTGTACTTTCCTTCGGCACAAAATGGCCCCAAATCCTGACAAAATTGCTGCTGAGCAGTTATTGCTGACGGCCTGTTCCGGAGCCTGATTGCAAGATCAGCACCGGCGTTTTGATCTGACGGGCTAAAACGGGCATTTGATCTGCAACACCACAGGCCTGCGACAACCAGGACCAGTGTCGGCCCGCCTAACTGCAATTGTGGCTGCTGCTGGTGTACAAGTCACGGAACAACTGATAACGCGTCGTTGAACTAGTGAGAATATTGTCGATAAAAGCCTGACTTCATGGATACGGCTGCGCAACAAACCCGGCATAGCAATCCGGGCAAGTCCAATCAAAAAGCGGCTGCCAGACAACAACCATCCTGCTCAGAAAACGCCACCTTTGCATTGGGCGCAATCATCGGTGAAGCCAGTACCGCGCGCCGAAACAGCGTTGGTTGCTGCGTCAGCATCTGCACAGCAACAGCACCACCCATCGAATGCGCCAGCAGACCCAATGGTAAATTGGTCTGAGCTTATACAACTTCTGCAATGAATTGCAGTTGATCCTGAGTATACAGCGTAAAGTCCGTAATATGGCCTTTGTGCGGATCTTCCCAACTCACGCGGCGACAAGCCCTGGCCACGATGGTCGAGGCTAAACACCGCAACACCCTGCGCGGCAAGATCAAAATAGAGCTCATGGTACTTTTGATACGCTTCGGTACGCCCCTGAATAAGCAGAAGTGCATATTTTGGTTGCGACGGCACCACGTACGCATACGCCAGCTGCACGCCATCCGGCGTTTTCATGGTGCCGGTTTTTACCTGTTGCTGCCAAAAAGCGCTGATCTCCGCAGGGTACATGTTTGGCAGCGAGGTTTCCGGCACCGCGACGGCTTGAAAAGCCGCAACGGATAATGCGAATGCAACTAAGGTTTTTGAAAACATACTTACCCTGGATTACTTTTTGCATCTTGTGACTAAGGCTTGAAGAGCCACTAATTGTGCTTGAATAGTGGCGCGAATTTTATCGTCTTGTAAGGTCCCGTCGGGCGCAAAGACGCCACTAAAAGCATTGACGAAAATTTCAGGTTTATTGACAAAATGCAGGTCCAGATACACACCAACCTGACGTAAATGATACTGCGCCCGTGAAGTACCCATCCCACCTCCCGCGCCCATGATCGCCGCCGCTTTTCCGGCTAATAAATGATTGTCTGGTTCGCGTGAAGCCCAGTCCAGCGCGTTCTTAAGCGCCGGCGCGATAGAATAATTGTATTCCGGGCAGGCAAAGACAAACCCATCGGCTTGCTGCATCGCTTCCAACAGCGCTATAACGGCGGTCGGTTTTGCGCTTAAGTCAGCATTAAAAAATGGTACTTCGGTTAAATCAGCAATCTGTAAACTCACGCCTGTAGGCAACAGCTGCTGG
This sequence comes from Rheinheimera sp., assembly GCA_034519945.1. Lineage (GTDB taxonomy): Bacteria > Pseudomonadota > Gammaproteobacteria > Enterobacterales > Alteromonadaceae > Pararheinheimera. The sequence goes on along the minus strand of JAXHNX010000039.1, from coordinate 35,859 downwards.
GCCGTCTTTAACAAGGTCATATTGTGGGAAGCTTTGCGCAAGCTGCCACAGATACCTAATAAGCGGATCTCCGTCATTCATTCTCTCCATCTGTAGCCATTACTGGTTGGCCAAAACCGTTTTTTTAGCGCCCACCAGCAAAGCACAGCCACCAATGGAATTAGGATTAAACTTAGCACCATTAACCACAGCGGGGTGTGGCAACAAATAAAAATTAGACACTGCGCCTAAAAACACCAGGCAGCCAATTGCCAACGCAAAGCGGCCGCGACATCGACCTCCTGCGAGCATAGTCGCAGCCGTCAAACCGGTAAAAATGCCGAGCAACCACCCGACTAATACCAATAACAAAGCACCGACCGGTAGTTGTTTCAGATAAGCCGAGACAGCTGAACTATCCTGCCAGTCTAATCCGGCAGGTGCGCGGTATAGGATGTGGCCAAGCTGTTCTACTGCTGAGATGGTGAAGAAGGTCACTACCACTCCGGCAAGCAGAGCCAAAGTAGTCCGTAACAATGCTGGCATCGCAGGTCTCCTGGTCTGAGGTTGCACTTGCAACAGAGGGCTGTTGTCGGGCAACGGCTGATAAATATGCCATTGCAGTATGACGATACTGTGCAAAAATTAGCAAATTTTTGCTGGAAGTTCTGTAACTTAGCCAACTGATGTCGCCTTGTAAGCGGCTAATGATTGACTATCTGCCGGAATTCATTCAGTTGAAGCTGCTGAACTCCGGACCAAATCTGCCCGCGCAGCATGGCTTCTGTCCACGCGTTGGAACGGTAACATAAATTGCTGCAGGGTTGCCGCATCCATCCCTGTCGCCCGAAGTCGCCATAAAACATCTTCCTGCTGCTGACGCCAACGGCAGATAGTTGTCCAATCGGGCGCCTGCAGGTACAGCATTGACTGGAATAACGGCCACAGTGGTTGATACCACTGCTGTAGTTGTTGGTTTTGATAATCCCGCCACGTTGCAGCATCCGTTTTCAAGTCCAGCGCATTGACCGGTAACGCCAGCTGTTCCGCACTAAGTGCCATCGCGCCCAAACACCAGCCCTCGACAATCAGCGTGTCATAAAAGGCAGCAGGGCAAATCAGTACTGCTATCATCATAAGCTTTGTCAAACCTTGGCAAGGTTAACGCTCTACCCTGAAGCTGTAATTGCAGATCCTGGTGTAACCGCTCAATTTGATGAGTTCCCGGCACCCCACGCATGGTAAATAACGGATGGATTTGGCGCGCCAGTATCTGACGGTCATGCCGGCTTAAATAATAATCATCCAGCGACACCACGCCACAGCGCAGCCCATCTTGCTGCAGAGCCAGTTGCAAGCTGGCGGCAAACGTGGTTTTACCACAGCCCTGTGCGCCACTGATAGCAAAGATTTTTAGGCCGTTCTGACTGGATCTTTTGCGCCCAAGCACCGACCAAAGCATCGTTCATAATGGGATCACCCGTCCTCATTTTTTATCTCGGACTTGTGGTAACCATTCTTTGCAAAATCACCACGTCAGACCCGATGATTTCCACAATAAAACCTTCGCGTTTCGCGAGCCAGCGAAAAGTATCCGCATGAAAGAAGCTAACGTGCGTCGGGTCATTTTTATAGTGCCATTTGGCAAAATCAGCAGGAAGCTCAGGTCTTAATCGGGTCATCAGCCCTAACCAACCAGAGTCTTTTTAATAAATCCAACCATAACTTCCATTCGATGGCTGGCTGATAAAAGTGTTCGATTGCTTCGGTCGAACAAATAAAATCGTAGGATTGCTGTAAAAGCTGCGCGTCTGGTGCAAAGTAAGGATCGTAGTTACTGACTTGATGTCCGCCTTGCTCGAGTAACAAATACAAGGTCGGTCCAGGGCCGGCGCCAAAGTCGAGGCCGGTTAAAGGCGCTGAACCAAGCCGATCTAACAAGGGCGCTGCTAGTTTGTTCAGGAACTGACGATAGCCTGCATCAGCCGGGTCATTTTGATGTTGTTGGTAAATCGCCAATTCAGCGTCATTGGTCAATAGACTCTGGCGGCTGGCGAACACCAGCTCACACACCGGACAATGCCAGTACTGGCGTATTTTATCGGTATGGTAATGCGCGGTAGCTGCGTTTAGACACAATGGGCATGGGTCCGGCAAGACCAGACTGGTATACTCTGACATGGAAAACTCCGAAGTCATGTCATCTCTCATACGGCCTATCATATCAGAGCGCAGATAAACTGCTGCCACCGATTCAGTTAAAGCGCCCTTTCTGCTACACTCAGGCCTCGCCTTTTTTCAGCGACAGAAGAAGTGATCATGACTCTTGCAACTCAGGTCCTGGCGGTCAACGATGATCTTGCCGATCCGCACGAATTTACCTGTACATTCCGGCAAAGTCCGCAGTGTTTATTGGCTGACCGATACAGGACAGCGCCCGTTTAATCCGCGAAAAAAATTACCCGGTGCCCGCCGATACGCCACTGGCTATTATGGTCATTAGCGACCGGATCTCCGCATTCGATTGTATCTGGCAAGGTGAAAACGGCCTGAATGGCGTGCCTGGTAAAGGCGCGGCGTTAAATGCAATTTCAAATCACTGGTTTTCTCTGTTTAAACAACATGGGCTGGCTGACAGCCATATTCTGGACATCCCGCACCCATTGGTCTGGATTGTACAAAAAGCCCGTCCGGTAAAAATCGAAGCCATTGCCCGGCAATACATCACAGGCTCCGATGTGGCGTGCCTACAGCAAAGGTGAACGTGAATTCTGTGGCATCACCTTACCGGAAGGCCTGCAAAAAGAGCAGAAACTGCCCGAGATCCTGATCACACCATCGACCAAAGGCATTTTGACTGGCCTTGCCGGCGTACCGGAAGCCGATGACGTTAACATTTCCCGAGCCGATATTGAGCGACATTATCAGGCCTTTGGCTTTGAACAACTGTCCGATATCGCTTTATACGAAAACACTGCTGAAACAAGGTTTTGGCAGTGATTAGCGATGCATTAGCCGCACTTGATCAGATGTTTGTCGACACCAAGTTTGAGTTTGGTTATGTCAAAGACACCCAGGGCAACAGTAAACTGATTTACATGGATGAAGTCGGTACACCAGACAGTTCACGCATTTGGGACGGTGCATCATGGCGTAACGGTCAAATCGTTGAACAATCGAAAGAAGGTTTCCGCCAGTGGCTGCTCAATCACTTCCCGGATCCGGATATTCTGCTGAACAAAGACCGCATGCCAGAGCGTGCGGCGTTGGCGCGTGACAACCAGTTACCGACTGAAGTGATGATGGATATCTCGCGCACCTATCTGGGGATCGCAGAAAAAGTCATTGGCCGTCGTATTGAACTCTCTGCCAATCCTAAGGCGGAAATCATCGACGTATTGAAGCAGCAATATGGCTTAGTTGATTAAATGGCTTAGTTGACTCAATTTGCTGATAGAGCAAAGCCCGCTGCTGCGGGCTTTTTTATTGGCGCCAGATCCATGGTGTCTGGTTACATCGAGATGCCGCCATCGATTTCAACAACACGCCCAGTGAAGAAATCATTTTCAAAAATGTATTTGGCGGTATGGGCAATTTCTGCCGCTTCGCCTAAACGACCAACAGGTTTCATTGCCGACTAAACGATCGCGGGCTTCTGGTTTCATCGCATCGGTCATTGCGGTACGGATCACGCCAGGAGCAATAGCACCAACCCGAATGCCATAACGGCCTAGTTCCCGCGCCCAGGTCACTGTCATCGCCACGACACCCGCTTTGGATGCTGCATAGTTGGTCTGGCCCATATTGCCGCCCCGCGCCACGCTCGACATATTGATGATGACGCCTTTGCGGCCGGTCTGCACCATCAAAGCTGCCGCTTCACGACCGCACAAAAATACTCCGGTCAGATTGACGTCAATCACCGACTGAAACTGTTGTAATGGCATTTTGCCGGTGAGCTACGCCGTCTTTGTATTTGAGCAGTAAACCGTCGCGCAAAATGCCGGCATTGTTGATGAGGCCGTCAATACCGCCAAAATCGGCAGCAATGGCGCTAAAAGTTTGTTCAACGCTGGCTTCGTCGGCCACATTGGCAGCATAAGTTTCAACCCGGACACCAGAGACCACGAAGTTCCAACGCGGCAGCAGCAAGCTGCTCCGCATTCATATCAATCAACGCTAAAGCGGCAGCGCCTTATCTGCGCACATCCGCGCCATTTCCAGACCGAGGCCCTGGGCACCGCCTGTGATCACTATGACTTTATCTTTTAAATTCATCGCGTTAACCTATTTGCCTGCGGCAATTATTTCTTACTGAAAAAACGGAAAATACTGGAGAAATCCAGCTTGCCATTGCCCTGGCGCTGATGCTGCACATAGAGATTGCGTGCTAAAGGCCCCCATCGGCGTTGCTGACTGACTTTGTTGTGCACATTCGCTGGCAAGGCCCAAATCTTTCGCCATCAGGTCGACCATAAAACCGCCCTGATAGTTGTTGCTGGAGGGCACGTTTGGCTGTACATCCGGGCACGGGTTATACAGTTCCAGCGTCCAGTTCCGGCCTGAGCTTTTTAGCATAATGTCTGACAAGACTTTCGGATCAAGCCCGTTATCAACGCCCAGTTGTATTGCTTCGCTGGTACCCACCATCAGTACCGACAACAACATATTGTTGCAGATTTTGGCGATTTGCCCGGCACCCACGTCACCGGCGTGAAACAAGTTTTTACCCATCGCCGATAACACATCGTGAGCGCGTTGGAAATTGTCTGCAGAGCCACCGACGATAAAAGTCAGGGTGCCGGCTTTCGCCCCACCGACACCACCGGACACCGGTGCGTCGATAAAGGCAATGCCGGCATCAGCCAATAAATTACCCACCTGGCGTGCGCTCTGTGCATCGATGGTGGAGCAATCCATCACCAAAGCACCCGCTTTGATCTCACTGCGTACATCCTGATATAAACCAATCACGTGTTTGCCGGCTGGTAACATCGAAATAACAAAATCAGCGCCCTGCACTGCCGCCCGCGCCGATGCCGCAGCTGTGGCACCAGCTTCAGCCACAATAGCCAGAGCCTCTTTATTTAAATCAAACGCCTGCACCTGAAACCCAGCTTTTTGCAGGTTCAGCGCCATTGGGCCGCCCATATTGCCAAGGCCGATAAATGCGACAACTTGCATAGAATTCTCCCCTGTTACCGACGGCCTGATAGCGCCACCGGCCCTGTTTTATTGTTGTGGATAGATCCGTCCCAGCGCCGCGAGCGGATGCCCGGCAGCCGGCCACGGCGAACTGAATAATTCATCAATCACTGCTGCAGGCACTGACGCTACATCTGAATACCGCCACTGTGGTTGCTGATCTTTATCAATCAACAACGCCCGTACCCCTTCACTGAATTCGCCGAGCTTGCCGCACTGTACGCTTAAGCCAAGCTCCAGCCGGAAACTGTCGGCCAGAATTTTTGACTGGCCGAGCTGCAACAAACGATAAACAATATGCGCAGTAATGGGACTGCCGTACTGCAACGAAGCCTTGGCTTTACTCAGCCAGCTATCTTCATTTGGCATCGCCAGAATAGCCTGCATTGCAGCGGCTAAATCCTCGGTAGCGGCAAGTGCCGCAATAGGCGCCTGATGTAAACGGATTTGGCTGGCCGGTTGTTGGTTCAGCGTCTGGGTTTCGATACTCATCAGTAAGTCTGACAGCTTCTGATGGTTCAGCACCATCGTATTGCCCCAGCGGATGCTTAACAGCGCGTCGAGCACTTGCTGACGTTTGTCGTGCGGAATATAAAAATCAGCTAAATCAATAAACTTGGCATCGGCTGCGTTAATAGAAGCGCCGGTCAGACCTAAAAACAGACCACAACCAGCCGGCATCCGGTTTAAAAACCAGCTGCCGCCGACGTCCGGATATAAACCAATTGCCATCTCCGGCATCGCAATACGGCTGGTGGCCGTCACCACCCGGTGCGACGCGCCAGCCATTAGGCCTAAGCCACCGCCCATCACGATGCCATTGCCCCACACCAGTACCGGTTTATCGAAGGTGTGTATCAGATAATCCAGCGTATATTCTTTGGTGAAAAACTCAGTGACATAAGGCTGAAAAGTACCTGGGTTGGCCTGCATCGTGTGATACAAATCGCGGATATCACCACCGGCGCAAAAGGCTTTATCGCCCGCGCCCTGCAGTAATACCATGGCGATATCCGGGTTATCTTTCCATAGCTGCATTTGCGGCAACAGCAGTTCAACCATCGGCAGGCTGAGCGCGTTCAGTGATTTTTCACTGTTAAGCGTCGCGACGCCAATCTTTTTGCCGTTTTCTGCCACCAGTTCGCTAAACAGCACCACGGCGGAATTTTGTGTTATCTCGGTCATGCCAGCATCCTTAGCCGTTCACCCAATTTGGCGCACGTTTTTGCAAAAAGGCACTGACGCCTTCGACCTGATCTTTAGTATCAAACAGACCGACAAACAGCTCCCGTTCCAGCGGCAGCGCCGCCTGGATATGACCGTGCCGGCCTTGTTGGATAAGCTTTTTACAGGCGGTAACGGCCGACGGGCTTTGCTCTGCCACTTTTTCGGCAAGCGCCAGCGCCGCAGCCAGCGATTCACTGGTTCCGACCACTTCTTCGACCAAACCAATCCGCAGCGCTTTTTCTGCTGTCAGGCGTTCACCACAGAGGATCATGCGTTTCGCCCAACCTTCACCAACCAGCCAGGCCAAATTCTGCGTGCCGCCGGCGCAAGGTAATAAACCGACCTTAGCTTCTGGCAGCGCCATTTGCGCCTGCGTTTCGGCAATGCGGATATCACAAGCCAGAGCAACTTCGAGGCCACCGCCCATGGCATAGCCATTAATCGCCGCAACAGACACACCGCGGAACTGGCTCAATGTTTCAAATGCCTCACCAAAAATCCGCGCCATATCGCTGGCGACTGCTTTATCGCCGTTAGCAAACAAATTTAAATCAGCGCCGGCAGAAAAAAACTTCTGCCCCTCACCGGTGATCACCAACGCATACACCGATTTATTTTGATTCAGTTCCCGCACGGTATCGCGCAAGGCAGTCAGCGTTTCGCGCGTCCAGGTATTGGCCGGCGGATTGGACATGGTCAGCAATGCGGTGTGACCAAGAATTTCAAGTTTTAACTGGGCCATCAGGGTCCCTTATTCGAATTTGCCAGCAGCGGGCTGCACTCGGCAGCCCGCCTCTTTGGAGAATTTTTAACGACAGCGTTACAGGATATCCGCGGCGGCACTGTCGAGTAAGCGCCGGCCAATAATCAGCCGCATGATTTCATTGGTGCCTTCTAAAATCTGATGCACCCGCACATCGCGGAAATGCCGTTCCAGCGGATATTCCTTGATATAGCCATAACCGCCGTGGATTTGCAGCGCCTGATCACAGACCTGAAAACCAACATCAGTCGCAAAACGTTTTGCCATGGCACAATATGCGGTTGCTTCCGGGTCTTGCTGGTCCAGTTTGAAGGCGGCCAGACGTACTAGCTGACGAGCAGCAACCAATTCAGTTGCCATATCGGCCAGTTTAAACTGCAGCGCCTGGAACGCCGCCAATGGTTTGCCGAATTGTTCGCGCTCCAGCATGTAGTTGCGGGCGGTATTTAAAGCCTGCTGGGCTGTGCCAATAGAACAAGTGGCGATATTAATCCGGCCGCCATCTAAGCCTTTCATCGCAAAGGTAAAACCCTGGCCTTCAGCACCTAACAGGTTTTCCGTTGGCACCCGTACATTGTCAAAAGTGACCAGACGGGTCGGCTGGGCGTTCCAACCCATTTTTTCTTCAGCTTTGCCGTAAATAACCCCTTCTGCATTCGCCGGTACAACAAAGGCTGAAATGCCTTTGGGTCCGGCTTCACCGGTGCGCGCCATCACGACTAAGACTTCAGTGCTGCCCGCGCCGGAGATAAACATTTTTGAACCGTTGATGACATAGCTGTCGCCGTCTTTTTTCGCGCTGGTACGCAGCGATGCTGCATCTGACCCTGAGCCTGGTTCGGTTAAGCAATAAGATGCCAGCTGCTCACCGGTCACCAATGTCGGACACCAGGCCGCTTTGATCGCTTCAGTGCCCCAGGTCGCAATCATCCAGGTCGCCATATTGTGAATGGTCAGCATCGCCGTCGTCGCGGTGCAGCCCATCGCCAATTGTTCGAAAATAATCGACGAATCGAGCCGGGACAGGCCTAAGCCACCAGCGTCTTCCGGTGTATACAGGCTGCAGAAGCCCAGTTCACCGGCTTTTTGCAGCACGTCTTTGGGAAAATGGTGTTCGCGGTCCCACTGGGCAGCAAAGGGTGCCAACTCAGTATCAGCAAATTGACGCGCGGTATCAGCAAAGGCTTTTTGATCGTCGGTTAAATTAAAATTCATCGTTTGACCTCGGTGTTGACAGGACCAGCCGCTGTTGTTTGACGTTATGACCGGACTTAATGAAACATATTGGCGAAGCCACCGGCGCAAGGGTTGCGCCGGTGGCTTCGCTGGGTATTAACGCAGGTTAATCGACATGTTCGGGCCTGCTACCTGAACTTCGTCATCAAACCAGCGCGCTGTAATGGTTTTTGTTTCAGTGTAAAACCGCACTGCCTGTTTGCCATATGCATGCTGGTCGCCGTAAAACGAACCTTTCCAGCCGGTAAATGAAAAAAACGGCAGTGGTACCGGGATTGGAATATTGATACCAACCTGACCCACTTCAATTTCATGCTGATATTTACGGGCGGCATGACCACTGGCGGTAAAGATTGAAGTGCCGTTGCCGTATGGGCTGGCGTTCACCACACCGATGGCCGCATCCAAAGAATCGACCGTCATCGTGGTCAACACCGGGCCAAAGATCTCTTCTTTATAAATGGTCATATCCGTCGTGACATTGCTGAACACAGTAGGACCAACCCAGTTGCCGTTTGGATAACCGTCGACGACTACACCAGAGCCATCCAGTAAACAGGTCGCGCCCTCTTCTTTGCCTTTGGCAATCAGCGACAGCACGCGCGCTCTGGCTTGCGGGCTGATTTGCGGGCCATACGCCGCATTTGGATCTGTGTACACACCAGGACGGACTTTACCAATCGCCGCAGCTACTTCCGGGATCCATTCTGCCGCAGCGCCAACAAATACCGCGACAGAAATCGCCATACAACGCTGACCGGCAGCACCCACAGAGGCACCTACCAACGCGTTCACGACTTGTTGTTTGTTTGCATCCGGCATGATCACCATGTGGTTTTTCGCGCCGGCAAAGGCCTGTACGCGTTTGAGGTTATCTGTACCTGTTTTATAGATGTATTGACCGACATTAACCGAACCGACAAATGAAATCGCTTTGATATCTGCATGATGCAGTAATACGTCGACCTGTTCTTTACCACCGTGCACTACTTGCAACACACCTTTTGGTGCGCCGGCCTGTGCAAACAGTTCGGCGATACGGTTGACCGTCATTGGGTCTTGCTCGGAAGGCTTTAATACAAAAGTGTTACCGCAAGCGATGGCCATCGGGAACATCCACAGCGGGATCATCGCCGGGAAGTTAAATGGGGTGATACCGGCACAAACGCCCAGCGGCTGAATGTAACTGTAGGTATCGATAGAACGCGCGACGTTTTCTACGGTTTCGCCCATCATCAGCGATGGAATATTGGCCGCTTGTTCAACCACTTCAATACCACGCCAGACGTCACCTTTGGCATCTTCCACCGTTTTACCGAGTTCACGGCAAATAATGTCGGCGATTTCGGCCTGATGTTCTTTTAACAGCACAGCAAAACGCATCATCAGACGGGCGCGCTCAGACACCGGCGTTTCTTTCCAGCTCTGGAATGCAGTCTTGGCGGAGGCAATGGCCTGCGCCATTTCATCTGCGGTGGCACAAGGTACCTGGGCAATCACTTCTTGCGTGGCCGGATTGGTCACCGGGATCAGTTTTTCACTTTTTGAGTGAACAAATTCGCCGTCGATAAACAGCTGAACCTGAGTAGTCATAGCATTTTCCCCGTTGCGCGGCCTGCCTTCTGAGCGGTCGCTGCGATAGTCTTAAACCGGTGTTCCGGTCGCCTGAATTCGTTGAGATCGCCGCAGCGATCCCGCGGTGCACCCGAAGTCTGTGCTTCGTCACGGTGCAGTTTTACGCTGTTTTTTTCGTGGTTGCGGCAGTTGCATAACAACTGCCGCCTCGGCTGTTTGCCAGCTTTTTTATACTTTTTGCTTAAGCGACTTCTACGGCCAAAGCGACGGCTTCGCCACCACCAATACAAAGTGACGCAATACCGCGTTTTAACCCGCGCGCTTTTAATGCATGAATGAGCGTCACCAGAATACGGGCACCTGAAGCACCGATCGGATGGCCTAAAGCACAAGCACCGCCATTGACGTTTACTTTTGCTTCATCCAGGCCAAGTTCTTTCACAGCGAGCATGGTCACCATGGCGAAAGCTTCGTTGATTTCCCACAGGTCGACGTCATGGACGCCCCAGCCCAGTTTGCTCAGCAATTTTTGCATCGCGCCGACCGGTGCCACCGTGAAAAGCGCCGGTTCCAGCGAATGTGTCGCATGACCGACCACGGTCGCCAGTACTTCACAGTTGTGCGCTTTAGCACTGCTTGCACGCATCAGCACCAGCGCGGCTGCGCCGTCAGAAATAGAAGAAGAGTTGGCGGCGGTGATAGTGCCGTCTTTGGCAAAGGCCGGACGCAGGCCCGGGATTTTGTCGATTTTGGCGTTGCCCGGCTGCTCATCCGTGGCAAACACGATTTCGCCTTTACGGCTTTGGATCGTCACAGGAGCAATTTCAGCAACAAAGGCGCCTTGGGCGATGGCTTGTTGGGCACGAGTGGTTGACTGAATGGCAAAGCGGTCCATGTCTTCACGGCTAAAACCCTGCTCGTTGGCAGTACCTTGGGCAAAACAGCCCATGGCTTTGCCGTCATAGGCGTTTTCAAGTCCATCGAGCATCATGTGATCTTTCACTTCGCCATGGCCCATCCGCATGCCGCCGCGGGCTTTTGGCAGCAGGTATGGTGCATTGGTCATCGATTCCATGCCACCTGCGACCACAACATCAGCGCTGCCGGCTTTTAATAAGTCATGCGCCAGCATCACAGTTTTTAAGCCTGAACCACAGACTTTATTCAGTGTGGAAGCGCCTGCAGACAATGGCAGACCGGCTTTAATAACCGCCTGACGTGCCGGTGCCTGACCGAGGCCCGCCGGTAACACACAGCCCATCAGCACTTCGCTGACCAGCTCACCGCTGATACCTGCCTGTTCAACAGCAGCTTTGATCGCTACAGCCCCTAAATCCGGCGCTGTGACTTCACTCAGGCCACCCATAAAACCACCCATCGCCGTGCGCTTGGCACCAACAATCACGATTTGCTCAGACATGCTTTTCCTCATCCCAATCAGCTTTAACCGAATTGTCGCTGAGCCTACACCAAATTTACGTTTACGCCAACGTCAACCATGCTGCACTTTGGTCTTATCAGTTGTTCAGTGTTGTCTGTTTTAGCTGCCAACCAGCCACTCAACTGGCAGCATGACTTTACACAAAAGTCGACGATAGCGCACATCACCACCAGACTGCACTGGCATAAAATCACGAAAAATAAAACTCAAATCATTGTATTTGTTATTAATTTATTTAATTCGACCCGGTTTCGTTTTGGGCGGCGCTCTGGAGCTAGCTTTACCTTTACGTAAACTTCACTTATAGTGACCAGCGATTCCGATGGTGGCTTTTATGACAGACAAAGATCAAACAACTTACAGCATCAGCGAACTGGCAAAAGAGTTCGATATTACGACGCGCAGCATCCGCTTCTACGAAGATCAGGGCTTGCTGACGCCGCAACGCCAGGGTCAGACGCGGATTTACAGCAAACGCGATCGGGTGCGGCTGAAACTGATCTTACGCGGCAAACGCCTCGGCTTTAGCCTGGCGGAAACCGGTCAGTTGTTTGAGCTCTATGACGCCGACAAGTCCAGCGTGACCCAGCTCACTACCATGCTAAAACTGATTGAGCTGAAAAAAACCGAACTGCATCAGCAACTCGACGACATTAAAGTTGTATTGATGGAACTAATCACCGTCGAAAAGCGTTGCCGTGACACGCTGACAGACGCGCGTCATAGCGAGCTGAACAGCAGCGAGCATAACGTTGCCAAAGACTAATAACTGCCAATTAACAGCCAGCCGTGATTCCGGCAAACGGGGATAAACCAATGATTAGCCATTACAAAACACTGAACTTTGACTTAGGCGAAACCGTCGACATGATCCGCGAACAGGTGAACGCCTTTGCCCGCGAAGAGATCGCGCCACGTGCTGCGCAAATCGACCATGACAACGAATTTCCCGAATGATCTGTGGCGTAAATTCGGTGATTTAGGTTTGCTTGGCATCACAGTCGACGAACAATACGGTGGTTCAGGGTTGGGTTACCTTGAGCATGTGGTCGCGATGGAAGAGATCAGCCGTGCGTCTGCTTCTGTAGCCCTGTCTTACGGCGCTCATTCCAATCTGTGTGTGAACCAGATTTTCCGTAACGGCACTGAAGCACAAAAATTAAAATATCTGCCAAAACTCTGTTCCGGTGAGCATATCGGCGCTTTAGCCATGTCAGAACCTAACGCTGGCTCAGACGTCGTGTCGATGAAACTGCGCGCTGAGAAAAAAGGCGACGTCTATGTGCTGAACGGCAATAAGATGTGGATCACCAACGGACCTGATGCACACACTTACGTGATTTACGCCAAAACCGACGTCAACGCCGGCAGCAAAGGCATCACGGCATTTATCGTCGAACGCGGTTTTAAAGGTTTTAGCCAGGCGCAGAAACTGGACAAACTCGGTATGCGCGGCTCGAACACTTGTGAGCTGGTGTTTGAAGACTGTGAAGTTCCGGCCGAAAACGTGCTGGGCGAAATTGGCAGCGGCGTCAAAGTATTGATGTCGGGTCTGGATTACGAGCGTCTGGTGCTATCCGGCGGCCCGCTCGGCATTATGCAAGCCTGTATGGACATCGTGATGCCTTACATGCACGACCGCAAACAGTTTGGCCAGTCAATTGGCGAATTCCAGCTGGTGCAGGGCAAACTGGCAGACATGTATACCCAGATGAACGCCGCAAAAGCTTATGTCTACACTGTCGCCAAAGCCTGTGACCGCCGGGAAACCACCCGTAAAGATGCCGCAGCGGTCATCCTGTACAGCGCAGAACTCGCCACCAAAATGGCGCTGGATGCGATTCAGCTGTTAGGCGGCAACGGCTATATCAACGAATACCCAACAGGTCGTTTATTACGCGACGCGAAACTGTATGAGATTGGCGCCGGTACCTCGGAAATTCGCCGGATGTTAATTGGCCGCGAGCTGTTTAACGAAACTAAATAAACACTGGAGCGGCAGCCTGGAGCTGCCGTTTTTTTATCCCGTGGCGCGGGATCTGACTGGACAGGTGGGTGCTGTGAGCAAAATTACCAGTAAAATCAACACAAGAAGCGCTGAGTTTCAGCAAAACGCTACGGCCATGCAAGTGCTGGTCGACGATTTGGCGGCCAAGGTACAACAAATTAAACTGGGCGGCGGCGAAAGCCTGATCGCCCGCCATACTGCGCGCGGTAAACTATTTGCCCGCGACCGCATTCAGAAGTTACTCGACCCCGGCTCACCTTTTCTGGAAGTCGCACAGTTCGCCGGCTGGGAATGTTATGACGACTATGTGCCGGCAGCCGGCGTCGTCGCCGGCATTGGCCGCGTCAATGGCATCGAATGTATGGTGGTGGCGAATGACGCCACCGTCAAAGGCGGTACTTATTATCCGTTGACGGTGAAAAAGCATCTGCGTGCTCAGGAGATCGCCGAGCGTTGCCACCTGCCCTGTATCTATTTGGTCGATTCCGGCGGCGCCAACCTGCCACGGCAAGACGATGTATTCCCGGACAAACTGCACTTTGGGCGTATTTTCTTTAATCAGGCGAACATGTCGGCCAAAGGCATTCCACAAATTGCGGTGGTGATGGGGCTTTGTACCGCCGGCGGCGCTTATGTGCCGGCGATGGCGGATGAATCGATTATCGTCAAAGAACAAGGCACCATCTTCCTCGCTGGCCCGCCGCTGGTCAAAGCCGCCACCGGGGAAGAAGTCAGCGCCGAAGATTTAGGTGGCGCTGATGTGCATTGCCGTATCTCCGGTGTGGCCGACCACTATGCGCAAAACGACGAACATGCGCTGCAACTGGCACGTAATGCGGTATCGCGGTTAAATCGCGAAGCGCCTGTGTTGCGCGACGCAAAACCAAGCGAAGAGCCTTTGTATGATGCATCCGAACTGTACGGCATTGTTGGTACAGATTTGAAAAAGCCGTTTGATGTGCGGGAAGTGATTGCGCGCATTGTCGATGGTTCTGATTTTGACGAATTTAAGCAACTATATGGCCCGACGCTGGTCTGTGGTTTTGCGCGTATTTTCGGTAACCCGATTGGCATCGTTGCCAATAATGGCATCCTGTTTTCCGAGTCCGCGCAAAAAGGCGCGCACTTTATTGAGCTGTGTTGCCAGCGCAAAATTCCGCTGCTGTTTTTACAGAACATTACCGGCTTTATGGTCGGCCAGAAATATGAAGCCGAAGGCATCGCCAAACACGGCGCCAAGATGGTGACTGCGGTGTCTTGCGCCAAAGTGCCAAAATTCACGATGTTAATTGGTGGCTCTTATGGCGCCGGCAACTACGGTATGTGCGGCCGCGCTTACGACCCGACGATGATGTGGATGTGGCCGAATGCGCGTATTTCAGTGATGGGCGGCGAGCAGGCTGCCGGCGTGATGGCACAGGTCACCAAAGATGGTCTGGCGCGTAAAGGCGAAACTTTAACTCCAGAAGCCGAAGCCGCACTGAAACAGCCCATCATAGCCCAGTACGAACAACAAGGGCATCCATACTACGCTTCAGCACGGCTGTGGGACGACGGCATTATCGACCCGGCACAAAGCCGGATGGTGGTGGGCCTGGCGTTAGCGGCTGCGCTGAATGCACCGATTGAAGAGACACGCTTTGGCGTGTTCCGCATGTGAGGACTCAGCAATGACCAATCATGCACTCACTCAAACAGAATTTCTCGCCTATGGCGCAGAAAGCCATTATGTCGGCGTGCTGCGCCTGAACCGGCCTGAACTGCATAATGCCTTTGGCGATCTGATGATCGCGGAATTAATCAACGCATTAGACGAGTTGGCCGCCCTGCCTGGTTTACGGGTATTGCTGCTGGAATCGACCGGCAAAAACTTTTCAGCCGGCGCTGATTTAAACTGGATGCGCGCGATGGCGCAAAAGGATTATCAGCAAAATTTGACCGATGCCGGCGCGCTGGCGCTGCTGATGGCAAAGCTCAACAGCTTTCCGCTGCCGGTGATCGCATTAGTGCAGGGTGCGGCCTTTGGTGGCGCAGTGGGCTTAGTTGCCTGCTGTGACATGGCCATTGCCACCCCCAAAACCAGTTTTTGTTTAAGTGAAGTCAAAATTGGCCTGATCCCAGCTGTGATCAGCCCCTATGTCGTGCGCGCTATTGGTGAGCGCGCCAGCCGGCGTTATTTCACCACAGCAGAACGCTTTGATGCGGCGACGGCTTTACAGCTTGGCCTGATTAGTGAACTAGCTGAGGGCAGATTGACAGGTGATGCGGACCAAGCTGACCTGCGCGCCAAAGCGCAGCCGCTGATCGACGCCATAATTGCCAACAGCCCACAAGCCGTCGTTGCCGCCAAAGCCTTAGTCGCTTATGTCGCAGACGCGCCGCTTTCGCCAGACACTATCGCCGAAACGTCACGCCGTATCGCCGCTATTCGGGTGTCCGCTGAAGGCCAGGAAGGTTTAACGGCCTTTTTAGATAAACGCACGCCGGCATGGCAACCTGCCCACAAGCGCAGGCCAATAACGAGGAAGAACCCAGATGTTTAGCAAAATTCTGATTGCCAACCGCGGCGAAATTGCCTGCCGCGTGATCAAAACCGCCCAAAAGCTGGGCATTCGCTGTGTCGCCGTCTATTCCGAAGCCGACGCCAACGCCCGCCATGTGCAAATGGCCGACGAAGCCTTTTTATTAGGCCCGGCACCGTCGAAAGACAGCTATCTGCGCGCCGATAAAATTCTGCAAATCGCCAAACAAAGCGGCGCCGAAGCCATTCACCCGGGCTACGGCTTTTTAAGTGAAAACGAAGGCTTTGCTGAAGCCTGTGCCGAAGCCGGCGTCGTTTTTATTGGCCCGCCAGTGCCAGCGATTGCCGCGATGGGTTCGAAAAGCGCCGCCAAAGAAATTATGAGTAAAGCCAGTGTGCCGCTGGTGCCTGGTTATCATGGCGATAATCAGGACGAGCAGCTTTCTGGCCGCAGAAGCCAACCGCATCGGTTATCCGTTGCTGCTCAAAGCCGCTTATGGTGGCGGTGGCAAAGGCATGAAAGTGGTCTGGCAGACCTCCGAGTTTCTCGAACAGCTGCACAGCGCCAAACGCGAAGCATTGAATGGTTTTGGCAATGACAAAATCCTGATGGAGCGTTACCTGACTAAACCACGCCACGTCGAAATTCAGGTGTTTGCCGACAATTTTGGCAATGCGGTTTATTTGCATGAACGGGATTGTTCTATTCAGCGCCGCCACCAGAAAGTGATTGAAGAAGCGCCAGCGCCAAATTTCAGCGCTGAGCAGCGTAAAGCCATGGGCGAAGCTGCCGTCACCGCGGCCAAAGCCATCGGTTATGCCGGTGCCGGTACTGTTGAATTCCTGTTTGACGAAGACGGCTCTTTCTATTTTATGGAAATGAACACGCGGCTGCAGGTTGAGCATCCGGTTACCGAGATGATCACCGGCCAGGATTTGGTGAAATGGCAGTTACTGGTCGCGAGCAATCAGCCGTTGCCGCTGACGCAAGCAGAAATTCCACTAGATGGTCATGCCATTGAAGTGCGGGTCTATGCCGAAGATCCGGACAACAACTTCCTGCCGGCGACCGGCAAACTGACATATCTGCGCCAGCCTGATGAACATCGCCATGTGCGGATTGATACCGGCGTGGTGGAGTATGACGAAGTATCGCCGTTTTATGACCCGATGATCGCCAAACTCATCGTTTGGGATGAAAACCGCGACCGCGCTATTGCCCGCATGCGCCACGCGCTGGACGAGTATCGCATCGCCGGTGTCAAAACCAATTTAGGTTTCCTGAGCCGTCTGGTGTCGCACCCGGCTTTTGCCGCAGCTGAACTCGATACCCATTTTATCGAACATCATCAGGCCGAACTGTTCGCGCCGGAGCAATCTGAACCGCAACAAGCCTTATTGTTGGCAGCGCTGTATTTATTGCTGTTGCAACAACCGAAAACCTACCGGCAATTCGCCATGGAGTTGCGGCTACGGCTGGCGCTTAAATGAAGCGTCACAAGTGCGCTTTACGCTGCAACATGGCGATGTGGCACAACAGGTTCACATTCAAAGCACGACAACGGGCCATCAACTCTGTGTTGGTGATTATTGTATCGAAGCCAAGGCCGAACTGAATGCTGACGTGCTGACCGCGACTCTGTCCGGTGCGCAAGGTAGCCATCATCAGTTCCAGGTACGCGTCAGCCAGTACGTGCAAAATGCCCAGCAAAAGACGGTATCGGTGTTTATCCGCCATCAACGCTTTGATTTTGTTTATCAGACTCAGGTTGAAGTGGCCGCCGCAGATGAGTCCGCCGGCAGCTTAAAAGCGCCGATGAACGGCACTGTGGTTGCAGTGATGGCTAGCGCTGGCCAGCGCGTGCAAAGCTGGTGAGACCTTGTTGGTGATGGAAGCGATGAAAATGGAATATGCCATCAAAGCGCCAGCCGATGGCGTGGTCAACAGCGTATTCTATCAAGCCGGCGATCTGGTCAAAGACGGTGCTGAGCTGGTCGACTTCAGCGCAGACGCCGGAGACAAAGTATGAATAATCCACAGCTCGAATATTCCTGTCAGTTCCCGGCGAGCAGTCCGTATTGTCGAAGTCGGGCCGCGGGATGGTTTACAGAATGAAACGGCGGTACCGCTGGAGGCTAAAATAGCGCTGGTTGAAGCGCTGGCTGACGCTGGGCTCAGTACTATCGAAACCGGCGCTTTTGTCAGCCCAAAGTGGGTACCACAAATGGCCGATTCTGCGGCCGTATTTAGTGGCATCAATCGCAAAGCCGGTGTCACCTACGCAGCATTAACGCCCAATCTGCAGGGTTATCAAGCGGCCCGCGCGGCGGGTGCCGATGAAGTGGCTATTTTTGGCGCCGCATCGGAAGCTTTTTCGCAAAAGAATATCAATTGCTCGATTGATGAGAGTCTGGCCCGATTTGCCCCGGTTCTGGCTGCCGCAAAAGCGGACGGTGTGCGGGTGCGGGGTTATGTATCTTGTGTCGTCGGTTGTCCTTATCAGGGCGCAGTCGCGCCTGCCGATGTTGCGCGCGTTGCCAAAGCACTGCTGGACATGGGCTGCTATGAAATATCGCTCGGCGACACCATAGGTGTCGGTACGCCGGCGAGCGTGTCTGCGATGCTGGATGCGGTGCTTGCAGTAGTGCCACTGGACAAAATTGCGATACATTTTCATGACACTTACGGTCAGGCGTTAACAAATATTTACGTCGCGCTAAGCCGCGGTATCGCAGTGATTGACAGCGCTGTAGCCGGTCTCGGTGGTTGTCCTTACGCTGCCGGCGCGTCAGGCAATGTTGCCACTGAAGATGTGGTGTATTTGCTGAATGGTCTTGGCATTGGCCATGGCATTGAGTTACAAAGCCTCGCCCGCGCTGGCTGGGCCATCACAGCGGCGCTCGGCAAGAAACCTAGTTCTAAAGTAGGATTGGCGCTGCAAGCGAACTGTCAGCAAAATGCGGCGTTATCCGCGGAGTAAACCGGTTCAGCACATCGGCTTCGGCGCCTAATAAATTTCTGACAACGAATTACAAACAACGCATTACAAACAACAACGCCGGTCGCCCCGCTGCGGCCGCCCTACACAACAGAGGAAGAGCAATGGCAGGGTTTAACAAAGTCGTGCACAGCTACGACGAAGCCTTAGCAGGTCTGACCGACGGTATGACGGTGATCGCTGGAGGTTTCGGTTTATGCGGCATCCCCGAAGGCCTGATTAGCCAAATCAAAAAAATGGGCACCCGTGATTTAACCGTGGTCTCCAATAACTGCGGCGTTGACGGTTTTGGCCTCGGCATTTTACTGGAAGACCGCCAGATCAAAAAAATGGTGGCGTCTTATGTTGGCGAAAACGCGCTGTTTGAAAAACAACTGTTATCCGGCGAATTAGAAGTTGAACTGACGCCACAAGGCACACTGGCCGAAAAAATTCGTGCTGGTGGCGCCGGCATCCCGGCCTTCTTCACCGCTACCGGTTACGGCACCCCAGTCGCTGAAGGTAAAGAAACCCGTGAAATAAATGGCCGCAACTATGTGCTGGAGCCATCCATCACCGGTGATTTCGCCATTGTCCGCGCTTGGAAAGCAGACCGGTACGGTAACCTGGTATTTCGCCACACCGCGATGAACTTCAACCCGATGGTCGCCACTGCCGGCAAAATTACCGTAGCTGAAGTGGAAGAAATCGTCGAGCCAGGTGAATTGTCACCGACAGAAATTCATACCCCGGGCATTTATGTACAGCGCGTGATCAAAGGCAATTTTGAAAAACGCATCGAACGTCGCATGGTTCGCAAGGATTAAGGAGAACGTCATGGCTTTATCACGTGAACAAGTGGCGATGCGTGTCGCACAAGAATTAAAAGACGGCTATTACGTTAACCTTGGCATTGGCATCCCCACACTGGTTGCTAACTATGTGCCTGCCGGCATCGAAGTGATGCTGCAATCGGAAAACGGCTTACTCGGTATGGGGCCATATCCGACCGATGCTCAAGTCGACGCTGATATGATCAACGCCGGTAAAGAAACCGTCACTGCAATCAAAGGCGCAGCTATTTTCTCTTCTGCCGAAAGTTTTGCCATGATCCGCGGCGGTCATGTTGATTTGACCGTGTTAGGCGCTTTTGAAGTTGACCAGAATGGCAATATCGCCAGCTGGATGATCCCGGGCAAACTGGTCAAAGGCATGGGCGGCGCGATGGACTTAGTCGCAGGCGCACAGAATATCGTCGTCACCATGACACACGCCGACAAATACGGCAGCTCTAAATTACTCGACAACTGCACGCTGCCGCTTACCGGCGTTGGTTGTGTGAAGAAAATTGTCACTGATTTAGCCGTACTTGAAGTGCGTGATGGCGCTTTCCATTTACTCGAGCGCGCACCAGGTGTCTCGGTAGAAGAGATCCAGCAAAAAACAGCTGGGCGCTTAATCATTGACGGTGACGTGCCGGAAATGCACTTTGCCTGATGTGATCACGCATAAATAAAAAAGGTCGCTGTTGCGACCTTTTTATTGTGGCTGACCCAATCTCTTCAGCCCTTAGTTGGCCGTCACAATACGGCCGCCGCCATTAAACAAATTGCCACCAACGACTGCCGTCATATCGCCAGAACGCACCAGACTCACTTCATCCAGCGAACCAATCAGCATCACAAACGCCAATTTCCGATTGTGCAACAGATACCACCCGACCTGATAACCCGGCAGGCGAATACCGTTCACTGCGATCTCCGGCGTATACTCGCCCAGTTGATCAAGCGGCATAATATGGACGGCGCTGCTGGCCAAAGAAATGTTGTCGATTTTCGCCTGATAAAAACCGGCTTTTAGTGCCAGATGATTCTCTTCTATTGTCACGCTGTTACTGCTGATCGCCCATGTCAATCCCATAAACACTGCAGTCGATCCGACTAACGACCATAAAGCCGGCTTTAACGGCCGTTTTGCCCAAAGACACCAAATCCAGATACTCATGACTGGCACAGCGACAACACAACAGAACAGCAGCAAATATAACTGCCAGCTAATTTCAAACACAGACATATGGATGCAATTAATAGCGAATAATTAACAAAATAGTATCACGTCGTCATTTTTACGCGAGACAATTTAGTTAAATTTACCTTTTGATTGCAGAAAAAATTCACCCGTCCGCGATTTTTACTGAAAAAAGTGGTTACGATAGGCCTTTGGCGTCATTTGGGTATATTGCTGGAATAATTTCCGGAACGATGACACATCTTCATAGCCGACCTGCTGCGTCAGTTGCTCCAGCGGCATCATCGTGGTTTCCAGCAGGTTCTTTGCTTTATCGATGCGTAATTTTTGTAACCAGGCCATCGGCGTATCGCCGGTAGCTGATTTAAAACGCCGGATCAAAGTCCGGCCACTCATGGCAAAGCGTTGCGCCAGCTGCTGCAGGTCCAACGGCTCTGCCAGATGTTTACGCAGGTAACTCTGTACAGCCGCAATCCGTTCATCCTGATGACTGACCAGCTGTTGCACTGACAAAAAAGGTGCCTGACTATGCAATGACGGCTCTACCAGCAGCACTTTGGCCAGCTGGCTGCTAAAGCGCACACCGTCAAATTCAGCGATCAATTGCAAACAGAGTTGCAGATAAGCCGTTGTCGCGCCGGCGGTCAGACAATTGCCACTGCGACTGACACTGGCTTCGGCTTTCAGACGTACCTGAGGAAACAGCTGCTGAAAATACTCAGCCAGAAACCAGCATGTTGTCGCTTCACCGCCATCCAATAGACCAGTCGCTGCCAGCGCGAAGCTGCCATTACAACCCGCTGCCAGCAAAGTACCTTGTTGCTGCAGATCGCAAAACCAGTCCTTGTGCGCGCGGAACAGCGTCATCACCTGCTCCAGCTCAGGTGCCTGATGTGCGTAATTGCCAGGAATTAATAAAGCATCTATCTGCGCCGGCGGTTGCTCAATGCAGGCGATCTGCAGCCCATCGGCCTGATAGCTGCTGGCACCGGACAAATGGTAAAACTGTACCTGATAGCGGGCTTGTTGCTTAAACGGATCCAGATATAACGCCAGCTCGTTGGCAAAGCGGAATACTTCAGCCATGCCGGTTAAATGTCCAAGCGCCACTCCGGGATATACCAACACCAGCAATGTTTTCATTTGTCACTTTCTGCACTTTAAATGTCAATATTGCCACTATAGCGCAAATATTCAGCAAGTTAAACTGAGGCTCAGTCAACAGGAGGTGGATTATGAAAATGAACGTCAAACAACTGAGTTGGGCAATGCTGGCTTTGCAGGGATTGGTGATTTTATGGCTGAACCAGCGCAGCACCTTGGATCCATTCAGTCAGCTGGTGCTGGTACCATTATTACTGCTGGCAGGTTTCGCGCTACTGACCATTCAGCAACGCGATGAATAGGGTTTAGCTGCGGTCAGGTTTCTTCAGGCGGCGGATCAGGCTGGACGTATCTTGCCGGTTGCCGCCAAGCGCCTGTACTTCACTGTAAAACTGATCGACCAGTGCAGTGACCGGTAATTGTGCGCCGTTACGGCGGGCTTCATTGAGTGTGATACTGAGATCTTTGCGCATCCAATCGACCGCAAAGCCAAAATCAAACTGACCATCCACCATGGTATAGCCCCGATTTTCCATCTGCCAGGACTGCGCCGCACCTTTGGAGATCACATCCAGCACTGCTTTTGCATCCAGCCCGGCACAATCTGCAAAGTGCAAAGCTTCCGCCAGTCCTTGTACCACACCAGCAATACAAATCTGATTAACCATTTTCGCCAGCTGACCGCTACCAGCCGGACCCAATAAGCGCGCACTTTTGGCATAGTGCATCAACACCGGTTCAGCCCGCGCAAAATCGGCGGGCTCGCCGCCAAGCATAATAGTCAGCGCTCCGTTCTGCGCACCGGCCTGACCGCCTGATACCGGCGCATCGAGGAAACCAATCCCTTTAGCCGCACAGGCAGCTGCCAGCTCACGTGCTAAATCTGCCGATGCCGTGGTGTGGTCAATCAGTAAACTGCCGGGCGCCATGCTGTGTAAAACACCAGACTCACCATAAACCACAGCTCTGACATCATCGTCATTGCCTACACACAACATGACTAATTGCGCCCCACTGGCCGCAGCAGCTGGGGTTGAACCACGACTGCCGCCATACTGAGCAACCCACAGCCCGGCTTTGCCGGTAGTCCGGTTATACACTGTGACATGATGGCCTGCGGCCTGCAGATGGCCGGCCATCGGAAAACCCATCACGCCCAAACCGATAAAGGCGATGGAAACAGGAGCTGAAGGTGTTGAAGATATTGAAGTTATTTCTGACATACAATTGACTTAATTCTGTGACAGGCTAGCCGCCAATGTACAAATTTATGTTACAAATAGCAAAATCATTGGCAACGGAATCTGCTTTATGCAGATTGAGTCACTGTCCGGCGGCGTCAACGCAGGCATCAAGAGGAATTTATGGCCAACGTCCATCATTTTAAAGTACGAACGCCGCAAGGTAACCTGCTGGAACTGAACAAGTATCGCGACAAAGTGCTGTTAATTGTCAATACAGCCAGCCGCTGTGGTTTTACACCGCAGTATCAGGATCTGGAAAAGCTGCATCAGCAATATCATCAACGTGGCCTTGAGATCCTGGCATTTCCATGTAACCAGTTTGGTGGGCAGGAACCAGGATCTGATAGTGACATTCAGCAATTTTGTCAGCTTAATTATGGTGTTAGTTTTGCTGTGATGGCAAAAATCAATGTGAATGGCCCCGAGGCAGATCCATTATTTGAATATCTGAAAGATCAGGCCCGCGGATTAATGAAAACCCGGGCCATCAAATGGAACTTCACGAAGTTCTTAGTCAATAAAGACGGCGTTGTGGTGAAACGTTATGCACCGCGCACAAAACCAGGCCAGTTTATCGATGCAATTGAAGCAGAATTGGCGCTATTGCCGCCGTTGTAGCTTAACTGGTGGCGCAATGAACAGGACAAAGCAATGAACGCACAGTTTCAGATCACGGTATTTAGTAATCAGCCTTACGATGAATCGTTCCTGCGGGCGGCCGGGCCTGATCTGCAATGGCGATTTCTGCCGCAGCCACTGACCATCGATACCGTGCAACTTGCGGCGGGCAGTTGTGCAGTTTGTGTGTTCGTTAACGACGACTTGAATGCTGCGATCCTGCAGCAGCTAAAGCAGCTTGGCGTAAACTATGTCGCATTGCGCTGCGCCGGTTTTAACAATGTCGACCTCGCCACAGCACAGCAGCTCGGCATCCGGGTCGCGCGTGTACCCGCCTACTCACCGGAAGCTGTTGCCGAACATTGCGTTGCTATGATGCTGTGCCTCAACCGCAAGCTACACAAAGCTTATAATCGGGTGCGGGACGATAATTTCAGTTTGCAGGGGCTGTTAGGATTTAACTTGTTTGGTAAAACCGTCGGACTGATTGGCACCGGCAGGATTGGCCAGGCAACCGCGCGGATCCTGCACGGATTTGGCATGCAGTTGTTATGTTATGACCCGCAGCCGCACCCTGACGCTATGCCGCCCTCTGCCCGCTACGTGGATTTAGCCACACTCTACCGGGACAGTGACGTCATTAGTCTGCATTGCCCGTTGACTCCTGACAGCCATCATATGATTAATCAGCCAGCATTGGCGCAAATGAAAAACGGCGTCATGTTGATCAACACCAGCCGCGGCGGTTTGATTGACACCAAAGCGGTGATTGATGCGCTGAAAAGTAAAAAAATTGGCTTGCTGGGTCTGGACGTATATGAACAGGAAGCCGATCTGTTTTTTAAAGATCTGTCCACGGAAATGATTGCTGATGAAGTATTTCAGCGCTTATTAACTTTTCCCAACGTATTGATCACTGGCCATCAGGCTTTTTTCACCCAGGAAGCACTCAGTCAGATCAGTCAAATCACCGTGGCCAACTTAAGGGCATTCTGTGCTGGCGATGTTTGTACTAACGAACTGAAAGCATAAACACAACGGCGCACGCATTGAGATTTATCAGATCAAAAAAGGTCGCAGCATTTATTGATATTTATTCTTTGGTATTGTTATTCGGATTAGTATAATCAATATCAATCTATCCTATTTTTTTTTTGTATTCTTTATTTTTGAAAGGGGAAATAAATTAAATTTTTATATTTTTCGAATCTTTCTCTTTAATTTTTATTTTAAATTTATTATTTTTTTTTTTTTTCTTTTTTTTTTTCTTTAGCTTACTATATAATCCCATATATTTATTTATTTTAAATTTCTCAAGCCTTTTATTTTTGTTTTAATTCTATAATTATTTTTATTATTATTCACTTATTATCCAGTTATATATTTCTATTTATTATATATGATGGTTCAGGCAGGAGGGTTTTGTCCCTTAGAGTCCTTACCTTCGTTTTATCCGATTGTTTTATAGCGGGTAAAGAGACATTAAAGTTAAAACACTATTAAAAACTTATGTTTATTTATTTTATTTTTCTTTCTATTTTTTTTTTTAATCTCTTTATTGTTTTTTTTTTTCACATCCTTCCCTCTTATTTCTCATAAAACATAGAAAAAAACAAATTTTCGTTACTAGTAATACTAGATAAAACTAGGGAATGATTTGAGGGGTGAAGAGCCGACCTACCTTGTTCTCATATTTTTCTTATCTTCTTTTCATTTGAATTCTATTATTCTTATTCCTATAAATCTATCATTTTGTTTTATACTTATTTTTTTTTAATATAAAATAAAATATAATCCATTTTTATTATTAAACAACACCCTCCCTCCAACAAAATATTTTTATTTATTATTATTAATTATTTTTTTTTTTTTCTTTTTCCCCTATATTTCTCTTTTTCTTTATCCTTTTTTTTGTTTTTTTTTTTTACATTTTTTTTAGTATTGAGATCCCCCTTTTATTGTCCTTTACGCGACCCTATTATTCTTTTTTTCCTTTTTTTATCCTTCTTTATTATTCAAAAAAAAAAAAAACCCCCATATTTTTGAAAGCTTTTTAAAAATTTTTTTTTTTTTCACAATATATTTTTATATATCTCTCTTTTTTTTTAAAAAAAAAAAAAAGAAAACACCTCTCCATACTATTTCAACAAAATACTAAATCCTTCGCCGCAGCGACCTTTTTCATTTGATTTTTCGCTTATTTCGGCGTTTTTAACGTCCGGTCAAAGAACTCCGTGATCGTCTGGTGCAGATGGGTTTGTACTGGCTGACCAAACATGGCGTGTTTACTGCCCGGGTAGGTCATCATTTCAAACGACTTGCCTTTGCTCTGCAGTACCGAGAAGAGCTTGGTGCTATGGGTGAACAACACGTTGTCATCGGCCATGCCATGATAAATCAACAACTTGCCTTTCAAACCATCGACATACGGAAACACAGAACTTGCTTCATAGCCAGTGGCATTTTTGGCCGGATGGCCTAAATAGCGTTCGGTATAATGACTGTCATACAAAGCCCAGTCAGTGACCGGTGCTCCGGACACACCGGCTGCAAAATAGTCACCGGCCCGCAGCATCGCCATGATCGTCATGTAACCACCGTAGCTGTGGCCATAGATGCCGATCCGGCTTGCATCAACATAAGGCAAAGTCCGCAGATAATCGACACCGGTTTTTTGATCTGCCAGTTCAACTTCGGCCAGTTTGCCAAAAATCGGATCTTCAAATGCTTTACCCCGATTTTCCGAACCACGGTTATCGAGCTGGAATACCAGATAGCCTTGTTGCACCAGATATTGGAAATACAGGTCTTTGCCACTCCAGCTATTGGTGACACGTTGTGCGCCTGGGCCGCCATACACGCCAACGACGACCGGATATTTTTTCCCGGCTGCAAGTTGTTTTGGCGCAAACAGGCGGTAATGCAAAGTCTGACCGTCACTCGCTTTGAGCGTACCAAATACCGGAGTCACTAATTCCGGTGCGAAACTTGTCAGCGGATGTTGGGCATCCAACGCGTTCGCTGCCAGCACGGTCACTGCTTTGCCCTGTTGGTCGCGCAGCGTGACACTGGGTAGCTTGACCACAGCCGAAACTGTGTCGATAAACCCACTGCCATTTTTCGCTACCACGACCTGGTGATTACTGCCAGCTTCGGTCAAGCGAACAATCTCGCCGCCCTGCACCGGGACCCGATACAGATGACTTTCCAGTGGCGTATCTTTTCGGCCGCTGAAATAAATCTGGCCCGCTTTTTCATCAATGCTTTCAATGTGATTGACGATCCAGGCACCGCTCGTCAACTGCTTGACTCCACCGTCTTGTAGCGAATACAGATACAAGTGTTTGTAACCATCACGCTCCGAGGCCCAGACCAAAGATTTTTTATCTTTGAGGAAATGCAAATCATCATGCAGATTCACCCAGGTCTTACTGGTTTCAGTCAGCAGGGTCTTTTGTTGGCCGGCAGCCAAATCAGCCAGACGTAATTCCAGACGTTGTTGATCCCGGCTTTGCCATTGATAGCTCAATAAATTCGGATTTTCACTCCACTGCACGCGTGGCAGGTAGATATCCTGTTCTTTGCCAAGATCAACCCAGTTGATTTGCCGGTTGGTAATTCCGACTACACCAAGTTTAATCTGCACGTTGCTTTTGCCAGCAAACGGATACCGCTGGTTGTACAGCTTAATTTCGTCGGCGTAAATTTCATTGCGCACCGCTTCAGGCACTATGGCTTCATCAAACTGAGTAAAAGCTATTTTGCTGTCGTCCGGAGCCCACCAGTAACCGGTCATCCGGCCCATTTCTTCCTGAGCAACAAACTCAGCCATGCCATTTCGCACTGTGCCTTTGCCATCGGAGGTTAACTGGGTTTCTTTACCTGACTTTAAATCAATAACATAGATATTTTGCTCGCGGACAAAAGACACAAAACGGCCGGTTGGCGATATTTGTGCGTCCGTTTCAAAGGCCTCAGTTTCAGTCAGTTTGCGGGCTTTTTTGCTACTGAGCTGATAATGATATAAGTCGCCATTCAGCGGGAACAACAACGCCTGACCATCTTTTGACCACTGATAACTGACAATACCGCTGGCAAACAAACGTAAACGTTCGCGCCGGGCTTTCTCTTCGTCAGACAGCACTTCGGTGCCACTGAACAAGGTATCCGAATCTACCAGCACGCTGTGTTTCGCCGTGGCCAGCTCGTATTGCCACAAGTCGAGCCGGTTGGCATCTTTCGCCTTCCCTTTAAGATAAGTAATACGCGAACCATCCGGTGCATACGCCAAAGATTTCGGCGCGGTGCCACTGAGCGCCGGCTCGGCAAATAACCGCGGTAAAGTCAGATTTTCCGCCTGAAGTTGCGGGCTGAGACTGGCGCACAGGATGACGCCGGACAGAATAGTTTTTTTCATCAAAGGTCCGTCTGCTGGATTAATCAGTGTGCATCTAACTGCACCCGCCAGATTTTTTCAAGCCACAAAGCGTTTAGTGACCAAAGCGTCAGACCAGCGCCCAACCATTACTCTGCCTGCAAACAGACAGTGTCGGGCACAACTGAGCAATGCTCAGCGCAAACATTTTGAGACAGATCAACAATTTCTGCTGTTGGACAAATGAACTTATTTGCAATAAGTTAATCAGGCGTGCCAAAAAATACATAAAGAGCACGCTGATTTATCCAGGATAAACATAATAAAAGGCAACTCCATGAAAATGACTACCTCAATCCAGCCACTGGCTGCGTGCATCAAAGCCGCAGTAACCGGTGGTACGCTGATGCTGTTAGCCACCAGTCCATTAGCCCATGCGCAAGACGCCGCTGCTGAGAAAAAAGCAGAACAGGATGTAGAAAAAATTGTTGTGGTGGGTTCACGTGGTGCGCCACGTTCGGTGGGTGATTCGGCAGTGCCGGTCGATGTGATCTCAGCGGACGAATTTAGCAAGAATGGTCCAAGTGACATGATGACGTTGATGAGTGCCGTAGTGCCATCATTTAACGTCAACACTCAACCAATCAATGACGCCTCAACACTGGTGCGTCCGGCTAACTTGCGTGGCCTGCCACCAGACAGCACCCTGGTTCTGGTCAACGGCAAACGCCGTCACCGCTCTGCGGTTATCACCTTCCTTGGTGGTGGTTTATCGGACGGCTCACAAGGCCCTGACATCTCCACTATTCCTTCAATCGCACTGAAACAGGTTGAAATTCTGCGTGACGGCGCTGCAGCCCAATACGGCTCGGACGCTATCGCGGGTGTAATCAACTTCCGCCTGAAAGACAATAATGAAGGCGGCGCCATTGAAATTAAAACCGGCCAGCATTACGACGGCGACGGTGATTTGCGTCAAATCAGTGCCAATATTGGGATGCCTTTTACTGACAACGGCTTCGCCAACTTCAGTACAGAATTCAAGCAATCAGATCCAACCAGCCGCAGCGTACAACGTGGTGATGCGGCTGGTTTAGTCGCTGCAGGCAATACCAATATTGCCAACCCGGCACAAGTCTGGGGTTCACCTGAAGTTAAACGTGACTTTAAACTGTTCGGGAATATCGGCCTCGAAGTTGCTAAAGAAAAAGAATTCTATGCCTTTGGTAACTTTGCCCAACGTGACGTAGAAGGTGGATTCTATTACCGCAACCCACAAAGCCGTGGCGGTGTTTATTCCAATGACGGTGGTGAGACCCTGTTGGTTGGAAATTTAGATAGCACCAAAGGCGCTTGTCCGACCGTTGGACTGACTGGTCAGTCATTTAGCCAAATCACCAATAAAGTGAACGCACTCCCGGCGCATTGTTTTACCTTCTTTAAAGCGCTGCCAGGCGGTTTTACACCGAAGTTTGGCGGTATCGTTACCGATGCGTCGCTGGCCGGCGGCCTGAAAGGCACTCTGACTAACGGCTGGAACTTTGACCTGAGTTCATCATACGGTCGCAGTGAAGCCGAGTTTTATATTAAAAATACCATCAACGCTTCAATGGGTTCAGCCACTCCACGCGATTTCAACGCGGGTAAATATGTACAGCAAGAACAGGCTGTTAACTACGATATGAATAAGCTCATCGAAGTTGATGCGCTGCCATATCCGCTGGCCGTTGCGGCAGGTCTTGAGTACCGCATTGATACTTTTGAAATTTACGCAGGTGATAAAAACTCGTTTGAAGTAGGTCCTCTGGCTTCACAGGGTTTTGGTATCGGTTCGAACGGCTTCCCAGGCTTCAAGCCTGATGACGCCGGCTCTTTCAACCGCTATAACTACGCGGCCTACACGGAGTTTGGTGCTGAGTTTAGCGACCAATTCCGTTCTGACTTTGCTTTACGCTTTGAAGACTATGAAGATTTTGGTTCAACCACCAATGCTAAACTGACAGGTCGGTATCAACTGAACGACGAAGTTGCTTTCCGGGCGGCTGCCAGCACTGGCTTCCGTGCACCCACCATTGGTCAATCAACGGTGCGTAACGTAACAACCTCATTTACTGCAGGTAAAGGTCTGGTCGATAACGCTACGTTACCGCCAACCCACCCAATCTCTGTACTCAAAGGCGGTAAAGCATTAACGCCGGAAGAGTCAGTCAACCTGTCATTCGGCACTGTCGTTGAAGTTGATGATTTATATGTCACTTTAGATTTTTTCCAAATCAAAGTGGATGACCGCATCAGCCAATCATCCTCACAGGAACTGACCGCTACCGATATCCAGCAATTACTGGCGCTGGGTGTCCGGGATGCAAGCAGCTTCACTGGCGTTAAATATTTCACCAATGACTTTGATACCACGACCAAAGGCGCTGATTTTGTCGCGAACTATGGTATGGACCAATTCGGCGGCCGCACGACTTTTGCATTGGCAGCTAACTGGACTGAAACCACTGTAGATCGGCATTCAGATTACATCTGGGAAGCCAAAATCAAACAGATTGAAGAAGGTTTACCGAGTGTGCGCGGCAGCTTCACGGTCAGCCACAATCAGGGCGCCTGGAATGGTTACGTCCGTCTGAACCAATACGGCAGTTATTATGAAGACCATGCAGATTCGGGTGTTGTTTCTGCAGCTGATGGCGGTTTGCCACTGTATTTAGGTGCAGAAATGACCGTTGATGCTGAAGTTACTTATAACTTCAGCGACAGCTACAGTGTCGCGCTGGGTGCATCAAACTTGTTTGATACACTACCGGAAGAAAACGAATGGGCTGAAGTGTTAGGGGCAAAATACCCGACCACCACAGTAATGGGCTTTAACGGCGGATTCTATTACGCTCGTCTGACCTATAACTTCTAAGTTTATCGTGTAGTGAAAGCCACCTTCGGGTGGCTTTTTTGTTTTACCGGCAGTTTCAAACTTGATCACCAACCTCAGATTATGGCAGTGTGATTAGAGCAATTACTTGAGAATCATCATGGATTTGATCCCTTGGCAATATCGCACTCCGGCTGGTTTCATGCTGCAAGGTATGCGTAGCGAACCCAGTGGCAGGCCACTATTGCATATGTTGCATGGCAACGGCTTTTGCAGCCAGATGTATGCACCGATGCTGACTCCCTTGCAGCAGCACGTCGACCTGTTTTTATCTGACGCACAGGGGCATGGCCTCAGTGAACATGGTGGAAGGTTTGTCGGCTGGAACCAAAGTGCAGAAATTGCCAGGCTGGCACTGGCTGCGCATCAACAGAATTATGGCGCTGTGCCGGTCTATGGCGTCGGACACAGTTTTGGCGGTGTGCTCACCTCCCTGCTGCACAGTGAACCGCACAGTCCGTTTGACGCCGCCTTACTGCTCGACCCGGTATTATTTACACCAATCATGCTGCACAGCATGCAATTGCTAGAATGGACCGGCCTGTATCGCCATAATCCGCTTGCCCGTCGCGCGGTAAAACGCCGGCGACATTTCTCAGACGCCGCTACTGCATGGCAGTATTTCCATCAACGCGGCATGTTTAAAAACTGGCATCCTGATGCGTTAAGGGCCTATATCGATCATGCCCTCATCGACACAACAGAGGGCCTGACACTGCGCTGTCTCCCGGAACGGGAAGCAGAGATATTCGCCAGTTTCCCCCGCCGTCTTTGGTCTTCGCTGGTTCAAACCAATAAACCGATTCAATTGGTCTATGGCAGCGACAGTTATCCCTTTGTCGCTAAATCCGCGGCATTGTTCCAACAAAAATGCCCGCAGTTGCAAGTTATTCAGGTGGATGGCGGCCATTGTTTTATGCAGGAAGATCCGCAACACAGTGCCGGACTAGTGCTGCAATGGTTGCGGCAACAGCGGCGATTCAACTGACAAAACGCCTGTATCAAAATGAGATTTTCATTATAATGTCGCCAGTTTCCGATTTCTGATGGCAGAAGTCAGCGTTGTAATGGGTAAAATGAATGAAACGTAGTCTAGTTCTTGCCGCAGTCTTGTTATCTGCCTGTACGAATTTGCCACCAAAAGCGGTAAAACCAGACCCGGTGCAACCTGTCCAACCGGTTGCGCCTGAGCCGGATTTAGTGCCAGGTGAAGTTGTCAGCTCTGATAACGCCGAGGCAATGCCGACTGATTTTGGCCTGATTTTTATCGATCGCGATATGTCTTTTCATGGCACTTTGCCATGTAGAAAATGCCCCGGCATCCAATATCAGTTGAATGTATTACAAGATGGCCGGTTTGAACTGCGTCGCGATTATATCGACCGAAATACAGTAGAACTGCTAAATGGTAATTGGCAACTGGATGACCGCACCCTGCATTTATCCAGCAAACAAGGCAAAGTGCCTTCTTTTCAGTTTGGCAGTAATCAACATCTTATTTTGCTGAATGCAGCCGGCAAGCCAATGGTTTCTAAAGACAACCAGACGCTCACCCGCACTCAGCAATTCGCCCGGATCGATACCAGAATGCCATTATTAGGGCTCTATCAGCTGAAAAATAATGAAGCCAGTTTTATTGATTGTCTGACCGGTGAAAATCACAGTATTGCGATGACGCAACATCACATGCCGATGCTGCGCTCGTATCAAACCGATCCGAAGCTGACCGGCAAAGCCGTAGTCGCAACTATGACGGCGCGTAAGAGTAACGAACAACATCAGGCATTGTTAGTCGATAAGTTTGACCAGTTCTGGCCTGGCGCGACTTGTCCGGATAAAGCAGCTACGGCAAAAGTACAAAATCTGGTTTGGCGCCTGCAAACCGTGTCACAAATCAGCGTGCCGCAAAAATTGAATATTCGGGTGATGTTTGATCAAAACAACCGGATCTCTGGCTTTTCCGGCTGCAATAATTTTAATGCAGGTTATGCGCAAAAAGACAATCAACTTAAGGTGTTACCTATTGTCAGCACCCGCAAATTCTGTAATGACGCCAATTTCTATGAACAACAGTTTACCAAACAACTGCAAGTAGCTGACCGGATTGAAGTCAATCAGCAAAAATTGCAGCTGTTCAAAGAGAATAATGTGATTATGGAGTTTCTACCCGCGGTCAATTAAGGACCACACAGAAAAGGCGCTGCGGCGCCTTTTTTATTACCTGTTTGCTAAAGCTGTGGTTCAAGCAGCGAAGCTGGTTTATCAGCAAAAACAAAAAAGGCAGCCGAGGCTGCCTTTTCAACTACTTAATCAAATTAAGCAGACAGTGCTTGTTTCGCTTTCGCAACTAAGGCAGCAAATGCGCCTTTGTCGAATACAGCGATGTCAGCCAGAATTTTACGGTCGATTTCAACCGATGCTCTTTTCAGACCATCGATGAAACGGCTGTAAGATAAACCGTTTTGACGTGAAGCAGCGTTGATACGCGCGATCCACAGTTGACGGAATTGACGTTTACGTTGACGACGGTCGCGGTAGGCGTATTGGCCGGCTTTGATAACTGCTTGGAACGCTACACGATAAACACGGCTGCGGGCACCGTAGTAGCCTTTTGCCTGGTTTAATACCTTCTTGTGACGCGCACGTGCGGTCACACCACGTTTTACTCTTGGCATGTCAGTCTCCTAAATTATGCGTATGGCAGGCAACGAGCTACTGAAGCGACGTCAACTTTAGCAACTAAAGTTTTCGGGCCCAGATGGCGCTTACGCTTAGAAGACTTCTTCGTCAGGATGTGGCGAAGATGTGATTGCTTACGTTTAAAACCACCAGAAGCGGTCTTTTTAAAGCGCTTTGCGGCGCCTTTGTTGGTCTTCATCTTTGGCATTGTTAGCTCACTCGCAATTGTGATATTACAACGAATAATAAGGCGGAAAACCACACGCTACTGCGTTACCGCAGTGGCGGATGGATTCACTTGTATGCACTTATTACTTCTTATTTGGGGCCAGCATCATGATCATCTGACGGCCTTCAACCCGACTTGGGAACGACTCACAAACAGCGATGTCTGCCATGTCACCCTTAATCCGGTTGAGGACTTCAATACCGATGTCCAAATGCGCCATTTCACGACCACGATAGCGCAGCGTTACTTTGGCTTTGTCACCCTCTTCAATGAAGCGACGCAGGTTGCGTAGTTTTACCTGGTAATCGCCTTCATCAGTTCCAGGCCGGAATTTTATTTCCTTGATCTGGATCTGTTTTTGCTTCTTCTTCTGTTCTTTTAGGTCTTTACCTTTCTCAAACAGGAACTTACCGTAGTCCATTAACTTACAAACAGGCGGTTCAGCTGTTGGACTGATTTCGACCAGATCACAACCACTCTCATCGGCCATCCGAATGGCTTCAGCGATACCTACAATACCTAATTGTTCACCTTCCAGACCCAGCAAGCGTACTTCGCGTACGTTGATTTCTTCGTTAATACGATTCGGTCTGTTCGTTGGTAAAGGTTTCTTTCCTACTTTAATGGTACGTTCCTCCAGAGATTAAAATCGGTCAGACCCGGTTGTTGATTTCTGTTGTTAGTTTTTCAACAAATGCTGCAACAGTCATTTTACCAAGGTCTTCGCCTTTGCGCGTCCGCAGTGCCAAATCGCCGCTTTCGACTTCTTTGTCACCGACCACGACCAGATATGGGACGCGGGCAAGCGTGTGCTCGCGGATTTTAAAGCCTATCTTCTCATTTCTCAAGTCAGAAGTTGCTCTAATACCGTGAGATTTGAAAGTTTTTACCAATTCTTTGGCATAATCGGCCTGATTGTCCGTAATATTCATCACGACGACCTGAGTTGGCGCTAACCAGGCCGGGAAGAAACCGGCATATTCTTCGATCAGAATCCCGATAAAACGTTCCAGCGAACCTAAAACTGCCCGGTGGATCATCACAGGCACCTGACGATCGTTACCTTCAGCTACATAACTGGCGCCTAAACGGCCCGGTAATGCAAAATCAAGCTGCACGGTGCCACACTGCCAGGCCCGACCTAAGCAGTCGTGTAAAGTGAATTCGATTTTCGGACCGTAGAATGCCCCTTCGCCTGGTTGCAGGTCAAAGGCAATGCCATTGGCTTCCAGTGCTTCGGCCAGCGCCTGTTCGGCTTTGTGCCACATTTCGTCGGTGCCGATCCGTTTTTCCGGCCGCGTCGACAGTTTGACCTGTACTTCTTTAAAGCCAAAAGTGCTGTACACATCAAAAATCATTTTGATACAGCTCGACACTTCCGTCTGAATTTGTTCTTCAGTACAGAAGATGTGCGCATCGTCCTGAGTGAAACCACGCACGCGCATCAGGCCATGCAAGCCACCTGATGGCTCGTTACGGTGGCAGCAACCAAACTCAGCCATCCGCAGTGGTAAATCACGGTAGGATTTCAGGCCCTGATTGAAAATTTGCACGTGACCCGGGCAGTTCATCGGCTTGATGGCGTAGTCGCGGTTTTCTGAACTGGTAACAAACATGTTCTCAGCATATTTTTCCCAGTGACCAGAACGCTCCCACAGCACTTTGTCCATCATAAATGGACCTTTGACTTCCTGGTAATCGTACTCAGCCAGCTTTT
>JAXHNX010000055.1:0-33478 GCA_034519945.1 Rheinheimera sp. | reverse complement strand
CATTACGTATTGCTGGCAGAAACAGTGCAGAACCGGCTGGCTGACTGGCGTGCAGCGGCGGCGCAGGGCCATGAACTGGGCAATCACACGCTGTTTCATCAATGCGCCAAATCTTTGCCGGGTCGCGACTGGGTCAGTACAGACCGTGATTTAGACCAGACTCCGGCATCGCGTTTAATTGCCGAGATCCGCGTCGGCAATGGG
Source organism: Rheinheimera sp. (assembly GCA_034519945.1). Taxonomy (GTDB): domain Bacteria; phylum Pseudomonadota; class Gammaproteobacteria; order Enterobacterales; family Alteromonadaceae; genus Pararheinheimera. The sequence continues at coordinate 33,274 of JAXHNX010000055.1, read as the reverse complement.
TTTTTACAAGCGATTGACGGCAAAACCAAACGCACCTTCACTGCGCCCTGCACCGACCAACTCGCGGCCGGCACGCCGTATTTGCCGCTGCTAAGCACCGATTTTGTCGCGATGAAAACCACCGTCGGCGGCGTGGTTACAGATATGCAGCAACTGAATATTCACGCCGTGCCAGTGATCACGCCGTCGGAGGTCAGCGGCGCACAAGCTGATTGCCAGGGTCAAAGCAGCCGGTGCCAAAGGTACGATGGTCAATTTCACTTTTCATGGCATCGGCGGTGACCATCTGCAGATCTCCGCAGCAGCCCACGCCGAGTTACTGCAGTTTCTGGCCAGCCACAAAGACGAATACTGGACCGATACTTTTTTAAACCTGATGCTGCATGTCAAAGCACAGCAAACGAACGTCCGGCAGCCCTAGTCTCAACTGAACCACTGATTTCGTAGGGTCGGTAAGCTAAGCGCCACCGACCATCAGACACCGATGCTGCCCGCCCGATTTCAGATAATTTGTTTACTTAAGTTTACTTTAAGACTGCCCCATTAGGCTGAGATCATTGCCGTACCGCCTCTTGGGGTTCTTTGTGTCTCTGACTGCTGTTTTACCTTCTGCCAACCAACTGCTCCTGCGCCCTTTGCTGGCGTTAGTTGTACTGTTTGCGGTGTGCTATGGGCTGGGCCTTGATTTTGTATTGAGTGAATACTGGTATCAGCTGCAAGGGAATGGCTGGGCATTGCAGCATCACTGGTTAACTGAAGATGTGCTGCACCGTGGTGCACGCAGCCTGAATCAATGGCTAATCGCCACTTTGTTGCTGCATTTTGTCGTGCAGATGTGCCTGCAACCCCCAGCTGTCAGACTAGTTGTCACCTCAATTAATCCTTAGAGGTCACAATGAAAACAGCGTATTCTGAAGCGTTTATAGAGCAAGCCTTGGTGAAGGTTTTTTCCCGCGGTCAGCGCACCATTAAGGAGGTTGCTGCCGAACTTCATATTAATTTGCATACCTTAAAGAATTGGATGAAAAGAACCTCAGTGCCGAAGAATAAAGCCATGCCAACCACCGATAAACGTCCTTCTGATTGGACTGCCGCTGAGAAATTAACCGCACTGCATGAAACGCATGGATTGTCAGGGGAAGCACTGAGTATTTGGTGCCGTGAAAAAGGCTTATTTGCCCATCATTTAACCAGCTGGAAAGAAGAGTTTTGTGCGCCGAAAACTCCGGTGCCCGCCGCACAAATGCGAACCCTGAAAGACGAAAACGATAGCCTTAAAAAAGAAATTCTGCGTAAAGACAAAGCATTAGCGGAGGCGGCTGCACTGTTGGTGCTGCAAAAAAAGTTCCGGGCTTTATGGGAGGACGAGGAGAAATGACGCCGCTGCCGATGCGGCTAACTCTGATTGAGCTGGTTGACCAGGCCATGCTATCGGGTGCGCGGCAAGCGAAAGCCTGCGAGGCCATCGCGCTTGAAGTGCGCACCTTACAGCGCTGGCAAAGTGATAAAACCAAAGGTGATTTAAGGCCACAGCGCTTACAGAAACCATCAAATGCATTGAGCCAGGAAGAGTGGGCACAGCTGCTTCACGTGCTTAATAGTGCCGAATTTAGTCACTTGCCTCCGGGACAAGTCGTGCCGAAATTGGCGGATAGAAAAATTTATCTCGCATCCGAATCGACGATGTACCGGGCATTGCGCGCTGCCGGACAGTTAAAGCACCGACGCAGTGAACGGCCAGCCCAGCCACACGCGAAGCCACAAGGTTTTAGCGCCACCGCTGCGAATCAGCTGTATTCTTGGGACATTACCTACTTACCCAGTACAGTGCGTGGGATTTATTTTTATCTCTATGCTTTTATTGATATTTTTAGTCGAAAGCTGGTCGGCTGGCAGGTGTATGAGCGGGAAAGCAGTGAGCTTGCCAGCGAAGTGCTGCAGGACATCTGTCAGCGCGAACGGATAGCGCCACAGCAATTGGTACTGCATTCAGACAATGGCAGCCCGATGAAAGGTGCCAGCATGTTGGCGATGCTGAATTCACTGGGCGTGACGGCGTCACTGAGCAGGCCTGCGGTCAGCAACGACAATCCGTTCTCAGAATCGGTGTTCAGAACCTTGAAATACCGACCTGACTACCCGAAAAAGCCGTTTGATACGCTGACGGAAGCGCGGCAATGGGTAGAGCGTTTTACCCAGTGGTACAACAATGAACATCAGCATAGTGCGATAGGTTTTGTCACGCCGTCACAACGTCATGCGGGTCTTGACGCAGCAATTCTGCAGCAACGGGAAACTGTCTATGCACATGCAAAAGCGGCGAATCCACAGCGTTGGAGCGGTGAAACAAGAAACTGGAAACCGGTAACGATTGTGCATCTGAATCCGGATAAAAACGAAGAAATCGGTCACGTAAAAGTGGCAAAAGAAGAGCAGCTAAAGGCAGCTTAATGAAACACAACTCAGGCGACAACTAGCTTGACAGCCGCCGCAACAGTATCGCCGGGCCCGCGGCCTGGTTACAGCGCACTGGACCCGCAGCCGCCAGCAGGCACATGGCCGGTTACTACTGAGCCTGGCGCTGAGCCTCGCCGGCGTCGCCATCATCAAACACAGCCTACCGATGGATTGCCCCTGGGATTTACAGCCTTTTGGTGGCGACCAGTCTTTTATTGGTCTGTTCAGCAGCTGGCCTGCACATCGTGCGCCAAACGCCTGTTTCCCGGCCGGTCACGCCAGCATTGGTTACGCCTGGCTGGGGTTGTACTTCTTCTGCTTACAACTGTATCCGGCGCTGGCAAAGCCCGCGCTGCTGTTCGCCATGTTGCTCGGTATCAGTCTTGGCCTGGTGCAACAACTGCGTGGTGCGCATTTTATTTCGCATGACATAACCAGCGCCGCCTGGTGCTGGAGCATGGCTTGTTTATGCGCGTATTGGCCGCTACTGCGCAGGGCACTGCAGCGCACAGTTCACCGTTTGAATTTCCTGAATAATACCGCCAGAGGCACGCTGTAATGACCGAACTGACCCTGCATTGGCTGCAACGCACCCACGGTTTTTTGCTCAACCTTAGCCAGCGTTTTGTTTTGTCGCCGATGACTTACGCGCTATTACTGGCGATGTTGACGACGCTGTTGTTTCAGACGCCGTTCCTGACTCAGGTGCAACAAAAAATCCCCGGCCAATATGGCCTGCAGGCAATATTGTTACTGGTGTTACTACTGTTGAACAGCTTGATGTATGTGCTGTTGAGCCTGCCCGGCCTGCCCCGGCTACAACGCACGCTGCTCAGCGGTTTGTTTCTGATCGCTGCGATCAGCCATTATTTTATCAGCCATTTTGGCACTGTGATTGACCGCGACATGCTGCAAAACGTGCTGGAAACCGACGTAGCAGAAGCCCGGGGTTTACTCAATCCGGACCTGATTTTCACCACGGCCGGCTGGCTGGTGTTAGTCGGTTGGCTGAATCTGAAAATAGAGTTTAAAACAACATCTTGGCGGCGTGGTGCCAGCCAGTGGTTGTTGACCCTGCTGTTGCTGTGCAGCGGCATTGGCGCCGTTGCAGCAACACAATATGCCGAACTTGCCAGTTTTTTCCGTAACTACCGCGACGTGAAGTTTTTTGCACTGCCGATAAGCCCGCTGTCGGCCAGCATTTCGGTGACCAAACAACAAATTGCTGCGCATTTTCCGCCGACTTTTCACCTGCTTGGCACTGATGTGCGTAATCTGGCCCCGGCTGCAGCGCCGAGAACACTGGTATTGGTACTCGGTGAAACCGCCCGTGCCGACCATTTCCAGTTAAACGGTTACAGTCGCCCGACCAATCCACGCTTAAGCCAGCTGCCGGTGATTAGTTTCAGCCAGGTCAGTTCCTGCGGCACCGCCACCGCGCACTCGGTGCCTTGCATGTTTTCTGGTATGGGCCGGGAACACTATGACGAAACCACAGCAAAAAACAGCAGCAATGTGCTGGATATCCTGCAAAGCAATGGGGTCGAGGTTAGCTGGTACGATAACAATTCTGGTTGCAAAGGCGTCTGTGACCGGCTGCAACATCAGATGCTGTTTGAAGAGCCAGAATGTTTAGCCAATGACGGTTGTTCCGATGCGGTCTTGTTGCAGGCGCTGCAGCGTGAACTGGCACAGCCAGCCAGCAAGGACCGGATTATTGTGCTGCACCAGCTCGGTAGCCATGGCCCGGAATATTCACGCCGCAGCAGCGCACAGCAAAAAGTGTTTGGCCCGGAATGCACAGATAAAGAACTGAATCATTGCCCGGCGCAGCAGATCATCAATGCCTACGACAACAGCTTGCTCGCCACTGACGAACTGCTGGCGAGCGTGGTGCAGCAGCTGCAGCAATTGCCAGACAGTGCGATGATGTATATTTCTGATCATGGCGAATCGCTGGGCGAAAATGGCGTTTACCTGCATGGTCTGCCGTATTGGATGGCGCCCAAAGCACAAACCGGCGTGCCGCTGATTTGGTGGATGTCACAAAGTTTTGCCCAAGGCCAAGGCTTAAGTTTTGACTGCCTGAAGCAACAACAGCAGCAAGCACTGAGTCACGACCACCTGTTTCACAGTTTGCCGGCACTGTTTGCCCGCAGCAGTAAAGAATTCCGACCCGAACTGAATCTGTTTGCTGCCTGCAGCAGGAGGTAATATGCAGTCCCTGCGTTTGTCGAAATTGCACTGTACCTTGTGCAGCGCGTTGGCACCTTTGCTGTTCGTCTCAGGCGGCGTTAGCGCCGGCGAAACCCCGCAACAAGTAGAACCGGTCTCCAGTGAGTTATTTTGTGACTGGCTGGGGAAAAAGCCGGCCAGCCGCACCACAGCCAAAGTGGCTGATGATCGCAGCATCCGCGTCGGTCAGATCCACATCCGCACTGAACCGATTTTCATTGAAGATGCCGACGCCATCTGGCTGCATCATTTTGCCAACTGGGCGCATGTCACGACCCGTTCCGACACTGTGGCGCGCGAATTACCCTTTGCCAGCGGCCAGGACATCCAGCTCAGCGATTTAGCCGAGGCGGAACGGCTGCTGCGCGATAAATCTTATCTGCACGACGCTAAAGTCCGGTTAAGCCCGACCTGCAACGCCGACCAAAGTTATGATGTCGTGGTCGAAACCTCGGATAACTGGAGCCTGCTCCCTTCGTTTGGCCTCGGTCGCAGCGGTGGACAGAATAAGTATGCGGTTGGTTTTAAAGAAGATAACTTCCTTGGTTTTGGCGTGCGCACCTCGGTGAAATACCAAAGTGACGCGCAGCGCAGCGGCTATGAATTTAAGCTGGAAATGCCGCTGTCGTTAGTCACCGGCTCAGTCGGCAATGACCTGTTTGCCCATAGTTATCTGACCGCCGAATGGACTAATAACGACGATGGCCATGTGCAGCAGCTGTTGCTGGAAAAACCGTTTTATCAGGATGACAGCCGCTGGATGTACCGCACAGAGTGGCTGAGCGATCTGCAACAAACCCAGGTGTTTCACAATGGCGCGCTGGAGAATATTTTCGAAACCGATCACCGCCGCATCGATCTCAGTGCCGGACAGCTCTGGTCGTATCAGGACCGCGCCTCGACCCGGCTGTTAGCCGGCGTACTCAGTGAAGAATGGCGTTTTGCGCCGGCGCTGCTGCAGCCAACCTTAGCGCTGCCGCAAGACCGCAGCTGGGCTTACCCCTGGGTTGGCGTTGAATACAAACAACATGATTACCGCGTGCTCAGCGATATCCTGTTTATCGACCGCGCCGAAGATATTAATCTGGGCTGGCACCATAGCCTGAAGGTCGGTGTGCAAAGCAGCAAACTGCAGGCCGATACTTCGCTGGGTTACCGCTTGGTCGGCCACAGCAGCAAAGGCTTTGGCGATCGCCAGCATTTAATCCTGCTTGACGGCGGCTTTGATCTTATCGACGGTCTGCAAGGCGGCGATTTGCGTGAATGGCGGTTTAAAGCGGAAGATTTTTATCAGCTCAATGCTGATTTTACCTGGTACAACCGGGCCGAATTGACGCGGCGCAACCGCAGCTTTGCCGATCTGCCGCTGGAACTGGGCGGTGACAGTGGTCTGCGCGGTTATCCGCTGCAATACCAACACGGCATCAGCAAAACAGTGCTGAGCAGCGAACTGCGCTGGTACCCGCGTATCAACCTGTACAAAATGCTGGATTTGGGGTTTGTTGCATTTGCCGACCTTGGCCGCGTTAACGGCGGCAGCGTAGCAGATGCCGGGCAGCTCAATCCGGCCGCCATCGCGGCGCGCTTTGCTCTGCCAATGGGTATCGACATGATCACACTGATGGCGCCGCTGCCGCCAACGGATGCCATCTACCGCAGTAACAGCGACTTATTACGACAAAACCTGACCGACCGCTGGCTCGGCAGCGTTGGCGTTGGTATGCGGATTTATTCATCCAAATCCAGCAACAACCACGTGGTACACATCGACCTGTCGACCCCGATGACCTCAGCGCCCGGCGTCGACAGCTGGGAAATTGAGCTTAATGTCAGTAACAGGTTTTAGCGTAACGCCCGCCAAGTGGCAGCTTACATTGTATTCCGAATAGCAAGTAGGTACGCGCAAGCGAAGCGCCGCCGTACGTTTGCTGCCGATGTACTGATTTCGTCAATATCAACCAACTAACTGTCGCCGTTAATCTGACTATTGCTGTCTCCGCACCAATCGGCACTGTAGATGCCCGCAGCTACATAGCGGTGAAAGGTGGAATAGGGCCAATCCTGCACCCGATTTACCCAACCGTGTTTCAACGGGTTGCGGTGGACATAATCAAAGTGGTGCCGGTAGTCACTGGCATCACGAATTAAATGCTCCCAATAATGCTGTTGCCAAATCCCGCGCTCTCGCCGTAATTCACGGGTGGGCGTCACACGATTAAAACCTCAAACCGCTGATTGTCATCGGCTCGCTACAACGGGTACTTGGCCTTTTTAGTTGTTTATGTGTTTAACGCAAGTGAATCAAAAGCAAATCTCGCTATTGAATCAGGCGGCCCGTTGGAGCGAGCCGTCTGAAAATCGTTGGCCAAGGTTTTAAAGCGCAGAGTGTTTGAGCGGTGCGACGCTAGCGCACCGCGAGTTGCTGCGCTGCCTTGGACGACGACTTTTCAGACGGGCTTTCGAGCGGAACCGGGCAGGCGCTTTTTGGTTACTTTTTATCGCGATAAAAAGTAACTCGCCCATCGGGCGAAACAGCTACCTGCAAGGCAAAGAACCTGCGTCAGCAGAAAAGCGTTGAAGCACATAGCAAACGGGTCCGGTATTTAGCGTAACGCCCGCCAGCGCCACAATAAAACGCCACACATCAGATACATGGCTAAACCAAAGGCCAGCACTGTTGGCAGCAACGCGCTGGCTTGTGGCATCAGCGCCAGCAGCGCGAGTGTCAGCGTCAGATTGCGCACCAGACTGACCAATACCAGCGTTTTTCTGATGACAGCCTGACGCTCGAATAGCAGCGGCGGCACAACCAGCAGCAGCACCAGAGTCGCCGCGGCCCATAACGGTTCAGCGGGGCCGCTCAGCACGTCAGGGCCATACTGCAGCATCAGCGCAGCCACCAGACATAACACCAGCGCACTGCCCGCCCGCTCCAGCCGCGGTTGCCAGCGTAAGCTCCGTTGCGGCCAATACCAGTTAACTGCGATGCCGGCCAGAAAAGGCGCGACCGTGATCAGCAGCAAAAAACCAGCAAAATCGGCCAGCGACAATGCCCCGAACGCAGGGACACCGAAGGCAAATCCGTCGAACTGAACTACACCGAAAAAGGCCAGACCTGCGATCACTATCAGGCTCAGCCCCTGCAGCAGCATAATCAGCGTGGCGGTTAAGGCCGGCGCGGCGCCGGTTTTTTGCACAAAGGCACCCACCGAAGTGCCACCGCCAGCAGCGATGCATAGTCCCAGCGCGAGCACAGTATCGCGCTGGAACCAGCTGGTTTGACTCGCCAGGACCAACAACCCGAGCGCCGGGATCAGCAGGTTATAACCCAGCGTTGCCCGCAACAGGACAGCTGGTTGCTGCCTGGTATCGCCTGGTCGCCAAGCCAGCCCCAGCGCGAACATAATCAGCACCGTATTGAGCAGGGCCCAGCTGTCGATCCAGCCATTCATCGACAACAAGCCCGCGCCACCGGCGCTGTAGCAGTTTTTGCCTGCAGATAACGCCTCAGCTGTTTGACCACATGCACCGCATCGGGCCCGACGCCGCGTAACGTGGCGGAAGCATGCGAGCGTTGCCAGGCGGTACCGACAAAAAACAGACCGGGCACCTGCGTGGCCACACCACCACGCTGTTCAGCCGCAGCTGCTGCGCTTTGCCCATCCAGCCCCGCCAGATAAGCCGGGCTGTTGATAAATCCGGTTGCCATGATCAGCGTATCAACAGGTTCGACGCTGTCGCCCCATTGCAGGCCGTGGCTGGTCACACGGTCAAACAAAGGCCGATAATTCAGCTGACCGCTGACAAAAGCCTGGCGGTACAAACCATGGTCCAGCACCGGCGTGGTCGGATTGAGCCCAAACCAGTCGCCCAACGGGAAGCGATCCAGGCCACTGCGGGTCAGCCAGACATGCAGGTCCAGCCCAAACGGGCGCTGATTAATAAAACGTGGCGCCTGACGCGCCGTCAGGATCACCTGATGGGTCTGCGCCAGTTCATAGGCGATTTGCACGGCAGAGTTACCTGAACCAACGACGGCGACCCGCGAGCCGGCAACATCCGCCGGACGCAGATAGGCCGACGAATGCAGCAGGCGGCCAGCAAACTGCGGCAAGCCGGCAAATGCCGGTATATTTGGCTGATTAAAAGGCCCGCTGGCTGCAATCACCGCTCGTGCTTGCCAGGTCTGGCCGCTTTCAGTACTGACCAGAAACCCCTCACCTTCGCGCACAATCTGCCGGACCCGCGCCTGATAAACCAGTGGAAAATCAAAGTGACGGGCATAATTTTCCAGATAGGCAATCACCTCATCCCGCAGTGGATAACGATCTGGCGCGCCCGGAAATGGCAGTTCCGGCAGACTATTAAACCGCGCCGGCGAAAACAGCGTCAGGCTGTCGTAATAATGCGGCCAGGATCCGGCCGCACGGTCGCCGGCCTCCAGAACTTTAAAACTCAAACCCGCCTGAGTCAGCGCATGCGCCGCTGCAAGCCCCGCCTGTCCTGCGCCTATCACAATTACATCTAACATGATTTAAGATCCTTAATTTCGGGAAATAACGAATTGTAAGATAAATGTCTCAGCAACATTTTTTCAGGAACTGGCCCAATAAATCGAGCGTGGCCTGGATCTGTTCCACATTCGGCCGGTATTCTACTTCTTTGCCGAACTTTTCACTGCGCAGCAACCCAGCTTCTTTTAACTGCTTCAGATGCTCAGACACCGTCGACATACCCAAATTGGTGCGCTCCGCCACCACACTGACTGTCATCACATGCGTTTGTGCAAACAGCAACATGATGCGTTGGCGGTTGTCATTGGCCAGCGCATGCAGGAATTTATTCAGATCAGCAGGAATTTGCATCGCATTACACCATCGCATTACACTTCGGGATTTTCCGAATTATATGGAGAAAGCAGTTGCGCCGTCAAGGGTGGATATCCGCAGACTTTTTAGCGCGTCGCAAAGCCGATGGTCGTCACACGATGGTCGTCACACGATGGTCGTACATCTCAGACCAACAGGCGCTGTAGGTACGCGCGAGCAAAGCGTCGCCGTACATTCCCCGAAGCCATCACTCAACCTGCCGGCAAAACTGAATAAAGCGCCGGCTGGCTGCCGACAGATATTTGTCGCGGTGCCAGCATAAATGCAGCTGACGCGGCATCGGTTGCACAAACGGCAACGCCTGCAACCAATTGTTTTAACGCGTCATTCAGGATATAAAACAACCAAGCCCCATCAACTCTGTGTCTGATTGGTGCCAGGAAGCTAAACCCAAAGACCTGTGGTATTCAGGATATAGATACAACGTATGGATGAATTCTCCGGTAATATCGCAAAAAAATTTCTGCTTCAGTTCCCGGAATTGGCAGCCCATTGCGGTGAAGTGACGAACGAATATGCAGTCGCTTTTGAAGCAAAAATTCCAAGCCCGGCCAGTCATACGAAGCGCACGTTGATCCTCGAGACGTTCAATGAAGAGATCACCGTCTATTTTGATAGTTATCACGCCCATTTTAGCGAAATCGATGGTACTGATCCTTTTGAAAATGCGTCAGCTTTTATGCAAAAGATCTTGAGCAATCAATACGCAGTGGTCAGTTACTGGCGTGACGAACAGTGGTGCGGATCAGCAATGTTGGCGGTCACCAGCCTGCCTCTGGATAATGCTGATTATCCATATGCGAATACCATCAAGATTCGCAGCTGGCTTGGCGACTATGACAGAGTGCTACAGTGCACCGCCAGAGATTGACACTCAATCATGCGACCGAAGAAACATGAGCTTCGCCAGTTACAAATTATCAGACAAGGTAAAAATGAATCAATCAGATAACATGTATATCCAACAAAACAATAAAGAAAATTATCCAACACCTGAACTTTACCAAAACCATTCTTTTGAACAATATAAGCATTTTATCGACATATCGCTGAAATATTGGGAGCAGATGAACTCCGTCAATACTTTTTTCATTAGCGCCAACACAGCGATATTGACAGGACTAAGCTATTTAATTATTGAAAAATTGAAATTCAATGTTTTCATCATGCTGGCACCAACACTTGCAGCGATACTTTTTTGTATTCAATGGCTGTTAATCATCAGATCTCTGCAAAAAACAAACAAAGCAAGGATGATAACAATTCAGGAAATGGAAATTTTTTTACCGTTTCAGCCATATTCTGCCGAATGGAAACGACTTAATGAAAAGGGACAGAGATATATAAGAATTCAGATCCTCTATATGATCATGCCCATATCAACCATGCTGATTTATTTGACGTTGCTTATTTATATACTGACACAATAAGGTGGTTATATGTACGGCGTGTAACACCACACGCCGTACATTCCCCGAAGCCATCACTCAACCTGCCGGCAAAACTGAATAAAGCGCTGGCTGGCTGCCGACAGATATTTGTCGCGGTGCCAGCATAAGTGCAGCTGCCGCGGCATTGGCAGGCTGAACGGTAACACGACTAAGGCGCCACTGCGCAGCCGGTCGCGCGCGGCGAGTTCCGACACCAGCGTCAGGCCAAGACCTTGTTGCACTGTATTCAGTACCGCTTCCAAGGTATTCAGTTCCAGTACAGTGCCGGGATTGGTCAGTTGCGGTCGCAGATATTTATCAAACTGCTCACGGCTGCCAGACTGCGCTTCCCGCAACACCCAATATTGACTGGCTAAATCGGCGGCGCTCAGCACTTTTCCTGTCGCTGCGACAGACAACGCCAGCGGATGCGCCGGGTTTGCCACTAAGATCATCTGGTCCTGCTGCCAGGCTTCACTATGCAGCTGCGGATGGGTGACTTCACCTTCAATCAGCGCCAAATCCAGCTCAAACGCCAGCAAACGCGTAGCTAACTGCTGGCTGTTGGCAATAAACACACTGAGCTGCCACTGCGGCCCCAATCCGGCGAGTAAAGCCGGCAACAGATAATTGCCGATGGTCTGGCTGGCGCCGATGCGCAGCAGCGCTTTGCCAGCGGTGTCGCCGCTCTGCTGAAACAGTGCGCCGATATCATCCAGTCGCGTCAGCATTTCATCCGCCAGCGGCAACAACAACGCGCCTTCACTGTTGAGCAGCAAATGCGGATGCGCGCGGTCAAACAGCGGCGTGCCGAGCTGTGTCTCCAGCTCTTTTAACGTCTGCGAAATCGCGCCGCGCGTCAGGCACAGCTGGTCGGCGGCCGCACCTAAATTGCCCAGCCGCGCCACCGCAACAAAAGCTCTAAGTTGACGAAAACTGATGCTCATATAGTTTTTCTAAATGATTAGTTAAATTTATATCGATATTCTAAACACCTAAAGCAACCTAAGCTAGCGCCATTGCTACCACTTTTGAGGTACCCCAATGCGCCAGTTTCATCTTTTTAGCCACCTGCTGTTACAGCGTCTGTCGTTAAAACGTGTACCGACTGCAGCAGCAGGCTTAGCACTCGGCCTTGCCAGCCTCGGTTGGTGTGCTGACCAGTTATTTGGCTTCGAAGGCAAAGTCCAGCTCAGCGCTTCCTTACTGGCATTGCCGCTGCTGCTGGCCGTATTGCTGAAGTTTCTGTGTGCGCCAAAACTACTGCTGCAAGAGCTGGCGCATCCGGTGGCGGGCAGTCTGCTGCCGGTGATGTGCATGGCGACGCTGGTGCAAACCGCAGCCTGGCAGTCAGTCCACCCTGCGCTGGCCACTTTGTGCTGGTGGCTGGCACTGGCGGGTCATCTGCTGCTAATGACCGGTTTTATCCGCCACCGCCTGGCGCAGTTTGCGCTCGCTGATTTAGTTCCTGCCTGGTTTATTCCACCGATTGGCTTTGTCGTGGCCGTGTTGACTGCGCCGGCCAGCGCCCCGCTATGGCTGCTGCAAACGTTGGCAGGCGCCGGCTTATTGGCTTATTTACTGATGTTGCCGCTGATGCTATACCGCTTGCGCTGCGGCAGCCCGCTGCCTGCGCCACAACGGCCTTTGCTAGCCATTCTGGCAGCGCCTGGCAGCCTGACTTTAGCTGGCCTGCTGTGTCTGCCAGTTGTTGCAGCGTTGCCGGTCAGCATGTTGCTGGGCTTAAGTGCAATCGCGTTCATTCTGACATTAAAAGTCTGGTGGCAACTGCCACAACTGCTGCGTGGCAGCTTTAATCCAGCCTTTGCCGCCTGCACTTTTCCGTTGGTGATTGGTGCGACTGCCCTGCTGAAACTGTCAGGCTATCTGGCACAGCAGGCCGACCCCATCCTGCAACAACTGGCACAGTGGCAACTGGGTCTGGCACAGCTTGAATTTAGCGGCGCGCTGGGGGTTTGTGCTTATGTTCTGGCGCGCTATCTGCGCCAGCTCTGGCACTGGGGCACGCTGGCGCACGCTTAATGCGTTGCGCTGCTGACCGGCCACTGCCGGTTTTGCCAATCATACATTTGCAGACTAAACAGCGCCGCGACATACCACTGCTGCACATCGGCCGGTAACGTTTTGCTGAGCCACAACCGCGACTGATCCAGGCTTAACTGCAACGCGGCATTAGTGTTCTGGCCGTCGCCAACCAGATACCCGTATTCGCCGCCCTGAAAAAACGAATTGTATTTCGCCAGTTCAGGCGCTTCCTGCACCGGCGAAACCGTCAGGGCTTTGCTGCCCTGATTCAGCTTATACACCGGCGGCGTGCCGGCTTTTGCTTCCACCACTAACGTTGACACCTGGCCATCCTGCGTCAGTTTACAAGCGAGATAACTCAGCTGCTGTTCAGACGTTTGCCAGTTGTAACTGTTGACGCCGTTATCGAGCGTTTCTTCACCCTGACCAAACACCAGGATCTGGCATTCCGTGTGTACTGGTTTCGCGCCCTGTGCCTGAATATCAAAGCTGTACGTCTGTTCGGCGCGGGTATTAAATTTGTTGACGACATCACCGGATAAATTAATGTCGTCATGAAACATCAGCTGAAACAACAAACCACCGCGGGCGGTGGTCTGCCAGCCAGTGCTGGTACTGACTTTTTCGGTGCTTTTGCCGGACAAATCCATGTTAGTCAGCTGGAACGGGCCAATCGCCTGGTGCCAGGCTTCATCGGACAGTGTGAATACCGGACGCTTTAATGGCATCAGCTGCGCTTGTTGCTCAAACCCCACTGGCAACGACATATCTTCTTCGGGAGTGGATTGACAGGCAGATAACGCCACAGTGCAGAGTAACGCGGTGGACAACAGTGTCAGCTTCATGGAACAGGCTCCGGGTTTAGGCGTGCTGGATTGCAGCGCAAATGATAACAGCCAGTAAACATGTTGCTATCTTTATCGCAACTGAACAGCACTGTTCGGTCCAGTCGCTGAAACTTTGATCCAGATGCTGATCCCGCACGTGCCCGGCAGGACTTTGCTTGTCGTAATCGATATACTGCAAAGAGTATCGTCATTTTCAGGCAGACAAATTATTGAAACAGCTTTGGCAGTTGCTTGGTCTGTTGGTCGTCACCGCTGGCATCAGCCCATTGCAAGCGCACCCGGCGATTAATCTCAGCCAGTTACAGCAAATTTGCCTGCAATCGTATCCACGTTGTGTTGACGCCAGTGAAGCTGCGCTGAAACAAATTCAGCCGCAAAGCCGGCTCTGGTACGAAGTGCAACTATTAAAACTGGATGCGATGTTCAGCCAGCAATCGGCCGACCCGTTGTTTGCATTAACCTCAGAATTTATCAAAGACAAAACCGCTCCCACCGCCTTTCTGGCGCGCATTTATATCTATCACGCCAAGTTGCTGTATGCACAAGACCAAAAGCCACAGAGCAAATTTTATCTCGATAAAGCCGTCACGCTGATGAGCGGCTGGCAACAAAGTACTGAAGACCCAATGAGTTATATCCGGCTGTATAACGTGCAACTCTATGCCGGTGGCAACTACCAACATGGCTATGATCAGCTGGCGCAGTTGGAAAAACGTTATCAGGGCAGTCAGGACGCCAGGCTGCAATATGAACTGCAGAATAATCTCGGTCACTTTGCCAATTATTTACAACAACCGGATACAGCCTTGCGCCACCGCCAGCAGGCACTTGGTTGGGCGGAAAAAATGGGCCCTCCGGCGCTGGTGGCTGAAGCGCATTTTAATCTGGCGCGGATCAGCAGCCGGTTAGGCTTGTGGCAGGACGCGGACCGGCATTTTGCCGCCGCTTTTGATCACTACGGTCAGGCAGAAGAACCCATAGCCCAAACCGAAAGCAAAATGTACCGCGCTGAAGCGCTGTGGCAATTACATCGCCACGCCGAGGCTATCGAACTGTTGCGCCAGACCGACCTGACATTGTTGCCGCAACACCGCCAAGACGATTTGCAACGTATCCGCTTGCTGCTGCAACGTTAGTCGATCCGGCTCGGCGCATTCGCGGCACCGCTACTATGGCTTTGTTTAAATTGCTTTAACATCCGTTGATAATCGCCGCTGCGCTGTAAGTCATTCAGACCTGCATCCAGCGCTTTGGCCAGCTCTGCGCTTCTTGCGGTGGCGCGGCTGAAGGCAACATAAATATCACTGATATGATTCAGCTGACCTTTTTGCAAGTGGATTTTCTGCAGCGCCGGCTGCGCCAGGTAATAATCCAGCACATCATCAAAGAAGATCGCCAGTTCCACTTTGTCATGTTGCAGCAACGAAATCAGCTGCGGATGCGTCGACACCTCCACCAGCTGAAAACGCTTTTTATGCTGCTCGAATAAATCGCCGTATTCATAACCCAGAATCACGCCAACCACAGTGCCGTCCGGGATCTCCGCCACTGAGCGGTAGTTTTTGGCAATGCGATGAAAATAAAACGAAGAAGCCGCCTGAAACAGTGGCTGTTGATGCAGCAGGTAATCGCGTTCGGTATTGGCCTGGCGCGTCACGTTCCAGCAGGCGTCGGTTTTGCCTTTGGCGGTGTAATACAAAGCGCGGGCATAAGGCACCACCACGGTCTCTATTTTGTAACCGCTACGGGCAAATGCGGCGCTGACCAGCTGCGACGACAATCCTTTGCCTTTTTCATCGGAAAATGGCGGCCAGTTGTCTTCAGCCGCAATGCGCACCGGTAATTGCCGGCTTTCTGCCGCCTGAACCGCATCAGGCGCCACGGCCAGTGCTGGTGTAGTAAACACCAGCAGCAACCCCAGACGGCACCACTGTTTGACCGCTTGCATCAATGCAACCCACGCTACCTGCTGAAAATTCCAGCACTGAGCATAAAGCAAAACCGGCCTCGCAGGCAAAGCTGTTCCGAAAACAGCTTTATTAACGCAATTGACTAATGTTTATGGCCTTTTTCGTCTTCGTGCGCATGTTCATCGCCGTGTTTATCACCATGTTCATGGCCGTGTGCATGCTCAGCTTCGGCTTTGGCCGGTACTGGTTTAAACGGCGTGAACATCGCCTGTTCGGTAATTTCGCCATGGTCAGTTTTAATGCTGATATTCACCACGGCTTTTAAATCTTCTGCCGCGGTATAAGCCGCGCTGCCAGCTAACAGGTTATCGCCTGTCGGCAGAAGCTCCGTTTTGGCTTTAGCTTTGCCGGACACAATCAGCACTGTGGCTTTGGCGTCTTTGGCTGGCTGCGGGTTGTTACCGTGGTCGAGTACATACAGTTTGACCGCGCTCGGCGCACCGGCTTTGGCGTCTTTGGTAAGCACCAGTTCAAAGTGATAAGCACCCGCCATCCGCAGCTGGCCACCGTTTGGGCCCACCACAGTATCTAAGTACTCGTCGGTGTGGGCAAAAGCGGCAGTGCTGAACAGGCCGGCAGCCAACAACAGCGTTTTTACTAATGGCTTCAACATTATTTATTCCTTCTTTATCAATACACTTCAGATTTATCAGTATTCGCCAGCAAGCGCTCAAGTGGCTCGCGGCCCCATAACCAAAACATTAGCGGCGTCAGTACAGTGTCGAGAATAGTCGAACTGACCAGACCGCCAAAAATCACCACCGCCACCGGATGCAGAATCTCTTTGCCCGGCGCGTCCGCGGAAAAGAGCAACGGCAACAGCGCAAAAGCCGCAACTAAGGCGGTCATCAGCACCGGCGTTAAACGTTCCAAGGATCCGCGGATAATCATCGCCTGGCCAAAGACTTCGCCTTCAAAACGGCACAAGTTGATGTAATGGCTGATTTTTAAAATGCCATTACGCGTCGCGATACCAGCTAAAGTGATAAAACCAACCAACGTTGCTACCGACAGCGGCTGACCGCTGAGCCACAACGCCAGCACACTGCCAATCAGCGCCAACGGGATATTCGCCATAATAATCAGGGTTAATCGCAGCGACTGATAGCAGCTGTACAGCACCAGCAACATCGCCAGTAATGACCCTAAGGACAACAGCGCAATCAGCGATGAAGCCTCTTCTTGTGCCTGGAACTGGCCTTCCAGCACGGTGAAATACCCTTCCGGCAGTTGAGTGGCGGCAAGCACAGCGCGGATATCGGTCACGGCATGGCTTAAATCACGGCCTTCCACATTCGCCGACAGCACAATCCGCCGCCGGCCATTTTCGCGGCTGATTTGATTCGGCCCGTCTGATTCCACCACTTCGGCGAGCAGCGCCAGCGGCACTGCGCCTTTGGGCGTCTGGATCAGTAAACCGCTTAACGCCTGCGGTTCGCGCGCGGTATCCGGCAGGCGCAGCAGCAAGTCAAAACGGCGTTCATTGCTGACCAGCTGGCTGAGCTTCACGCCGTCGATTTGTTGCTGCAGGCTATGCAGCAGCTGACCCGGCGCCACGCCATAAGCAGCGGCTTTTTGATAATCGACGCGCACTTTCAGCTGTGGGATCAGCACCTGTTTTTCCAGCGTGAGATCGGTCACACCTTCAACTTTGCCAAGCTCGGCCTGCAAACTGGCACCCAGCGCGCGTAAGGTCGCGAGGTCGTCACCAAATACTTTCACCGCAATCTGTGCCCGCACGCCGGACAGTAAATGATCGAGCCGGTGTGAGATCGGCTGGCCGACGCTGACACTGCCCGGCAATACCGATAACACACGGCGGATCTCAGCCAGAACTTCCTCACGCGGCCGTTCAGAAGGTTTCAGGTCGACGTCAATTTCGCCGTAATGCACGCCTTCGGCATGTTCATCCAGTTCGGCGCGGCCGGTGCGCCGGCCGACTTGTGTCACTTCCGGCACTTGCAGCAATAACTGCTCAGCCAGCGCGCCAATTTTGTTCGACTCACTAAGCGCCGTACCCGGCTGCAATAACAGGTTGATGGTCAGGGTGCCTTCGTTAAAAGCCGGCAGGAAACTACGGGCAAACAGCGGCACAGTGCTGGCAGCGGCGACCACCGCAATCAGCGCCACCGCCAGCAAACTACGCACATGGCCAAAAGACCAGCGCAGCAGCTGCTCGTCACGTTTTTTCAGCAGCCGTACCAGCGCGCTGTCGCCATGTTGTTTTTGCGTCAGGCCCGGCAGCAGGTAGTAACACAGCACCGGCGTCACGGTAATGGCCACCAACATACTGGCCAGGATCGAAGTGATATAAGCGATACCTAAGGGGCTGAATAGCCGCCCTTCAATGCCGGATAAGGCAAACAGCGGCACAAACACCAGCACCACAATCAAGGTGGCGTACACCACACCGCTGCGCACTTCGCCGGACGCATCGGCAATCACCGTAAGCACAGGCAAAGGCACAGCTTTTTGCGCATTTTCTTTTAGGCGGCGCAGCACGTTTTCCACATCGACCACGGCGTCGTCGACCAGCTCGCCAAGCGCAATCGCCAGCCCGCCGAGCGTCATGGTATTAATCGACAAGCCAAAATAACGGAACACCAGCACGGCGGTTAATAAACTCAGCGGTATCGCCAGCAGCGAAATCGCCGTGGTGCGGCTATTGAGTAAAAACATAAACAGAATGATAGCGACCATCACAGCGCCGTCGCGCAGCGCTTCGATGACGTTATCAATCGAATTATTAATAAAATCAGCCTGTTTAAACAAAAACACCGGCGCTTCGACGCCTGCTGGCAAGCCTTTGCTAAGCTCCGTCACAGCCGCTTCAATCTGTTTGGTCAACGCCACGCTGTCGGCGGCCGGCTGTTTTTGCACCGACAAAATCACCGCCGGTTTGCCTTTGTAACCACCGTCGCCGCGTTTGGTGGCGGCGACGACTTCAACGTTGGCCAGTTGGCTTAGCAGCACCGGCTGGTCGTTTTTTACCGTGACGACCAGCTGCTGCAAATCCGCTAAATCAGTGGTGCGGCCAATATTTCGGATCAGCCACTCACGCCCCTGCGCTTCTAAAAAACCACCGCTGCTGTTGGCGCCAAAACCAGTCAGCGCCTGTTCGATTTGATTCAAACTGACGCCCAGCGCGGCCATTTGCGCGGCGATAGGCTCGACCCGGTACTGCCGTACTTCGCCGCCAATCGGAATAACCTGCGCCACGCCAGGAATACTGAGTAAACGCGGCCGCACTACCCAGTCGGCAAATTCGCGCACCAGCATCGGGCTGACTTTGGTCTGGGTCGGCCGGAATGGCCAGCAGCAGAATTTCACCCATGATCGACGACACAGGCCCAAGCTGCGGCACTACGCCTTCTGGCAGCTGTTCGCCAGCCAGACTTAAGCGTTCGGCCACCATCTGGCGGTTGCGGTAAATGTCTGAGCCCCAGTCAAATTCGATATACAGCACCGACAGCCCAACGCCCGACACCGAACGCACGCGGCTGACGCCCGGCATACCGTTCATGCTGGTTTCGAGCGGGAAACTGACCAGCTGTTCCACTTCTTCCGGCGCCATACCACCGGCTTCAGTCAACAGCGTGACTGTGGGTTTATTCAAATCAGGAAAAACATCAACCGGCAGCTGGCGCAGGCTGAAACTGCCGTAAATCAGCAGGATCAAAGCCGCACCCAGCACAAACAGGCGTTGCTGCAAACAGAGCCGGATCAGCGCGTTAAACATGCTTACCTCACCTGTGCCAATAACGACGCGGCCTGCACTACGACGCGGTCGCCGTCATGTAAGCCGCTGACCACCACCACTTCGCTGGCGCTGTAGGGTTCGACCCGCACTTTTTGCGCGATAAAGCGCTCCGCCGCCTGATGCACCCAAACCGCGGTTTCGCCGTTGTCGAGTTTTTGCAGCGCGCTGCGCGGCACTGTCATGCCGTTGATTTGTTTGCCGGTGGCGACTTCCACTAGCAAAGGCTGGCCGACGGTTAAATCCAACGTGGCGGCAGGCTTGTTGCTATCGATACTGAACCACAGCGGCTGTGCCTGTTGTTGCAGCTGCAGGCTTTTGCCACGGAAACTTAAACTGAAGGCGTGGCTGTCCTGCGATTCAGCCGCGGCCGGAAAGCGTGCGCTGGCGTGGCTGTCGGCATTGAGGTTCAAGCCGCCGTGCGCCGGCAGCGCCGGATAGGCCAGCGCTTCGACGAGCAGCTGTGCCGGGTCGATGATTTGAAACAGCGCGTCGCGGCTGTCCACCACCTGACCACTTTGTTTAAACACTGTGCTGACCACGCCTGCTAACTGGCGCCACCACGGCAATACCGCCGCCTGTGCCTTTGGCGGCAAAACTGCGCCGCGCCTGCAGGCCTTTTAATTCAATCTGCGCTGTGGTCAGTTCGTTACGCGGCACCAAAGCGCCGAGCGTGCTAAAGCGCTGCACCCGGTCTTTCGCCAGTGCAATTTGCGCGTCCAGCTCGGCCAATAACGCCTGCTGATTGCTGCGATCCAGCGTGGTATCGACCGGCTGCAAATAGGCCAGTACTTGCCCTGCTGTTACGGGTTGCCCCAGAGTCGGCCAGCCGTCCGGCCCGGCGCTTAATACACCAAGCTGCGCCGCTTCGACCAAGCCGGCAAAAGCCGGGTCGACTATCACTTTGCCTTGTAATTCAATTTGTTGTGGAAGCTGCGCCGCCTTCACCAGACGGGTGCGCAGTTGCCACAACTGCTGGGCGGATTTGGGGATATACAAACTGCCGTCACTTAACCGGCGCGGCTGTTCGCCGGTCGCCTGCGCCAGCGGCGCCGGGCTATGCGAGTGGTCTTCGCCGCCGTGGGCCTGGGCTGCTTGGGTCAGGAGTTGCTGGCTAAGTGCTAACAGCACCAGCGTACTGAGGATGTTTCGCAGGGTCATACTGCTGCCCCCATTTTTTTGCCGGGGCTTTTGCCTGCGGCTTTGCGTTGACGGGCCAGACGCCATACCAGTAAGCCGACTAACACAGCACCGACGCCAATAACATACTGCGTGCTGTATTCAGTCCAGCTGTGTTGATGTTCAACTGTGGTGCTGTGCGGGGTTAAATCGAGTTTGGTATTTAGCAGGTCAATCTCGTCACCGGCTTCAATGGTCAGCGCGATGGCGTGGGTGCTGGCTGGTAAGGTTTTGACATTAAGCTGATACAAACCAGGCTGCAGCATTTTGGCGGTGCCGCCAAAGGCTGAACTGCTCAGTTCAATCACGGCGTCTTTGACCGGGCTATTGTCGGCATAATGGTCGAAGTAGATTTGCAGGCTGCTGTTGGCGTTGTTCTCCGATACCTCTGGCGCCACCAGCACCAGCTCAAACAACTCCGAACTGGCATAAGCCCGCCGGCTCTGCCCTTCGGCCGGCAGCGTTAACGCCGCTTTGTCTTCATCACCGTGATCTTCGCCACCATGCGCCAGCGCTTGTGACGCCATCGTAGCAAGACAAATCGTCAGCACCCAAGACCTGACCAAACCCCAAACCATCATAAAACCCCAGTCCAGAACAATTCCGAGACTGGCAGTGTGCCAAAGCCCGCCCAACAGCGACCTGACGGCAAGATGACAAAGTTGTCATGTTGGGCTTTGTCATGTTGTCATTTTGTAGAGGTGGCCGGTCGGGGTTTGTACGGGTAGGGGTGGCCGGTCGTCGCACGATCGCCCCTACCCGATGATACACAGCAAAAACCCCAACCACAAACACAGTGGCAAACCCAACACCGCCACCACTGCGTTCGCCCGTTCGCGCCTCCCGCGCTCACTCTTGATCGCTCACTCCGTGGATGCCGCTGTTGGGTTTGTTGGGGTTTGGGGATCGCCATTTTGAGCGAGTTGCAGCTATTCTGTTCACACGTTGTCGAAAACAACAATATCTGCATTGCTTTAGTTGCAGACGTTCTAATTTTTGTGAACCTAGAAGGCGACAACAACACTTCGCACCCAGCAAAACTTATTTCACCACTTCTGTGCCATTACAAACACCCCCAAACTTTTACAAATAAGCCTTAACACCTGACAGAAGTACTTTCATTTTCACGGCAATACCGGCAAACCAAGCTCTTTAAGAAACGCATTGTGTTTGTCACGCGCAACCTCAATCGTTTTCTCGAGCGTGATTAACTCTGCACTAACTGCTTGCAAGTCGATTTCGTTCTCCGCAACTGCCGTGCTGATGTAGCGAGAGATATTCAGATTAAAATCATTCTTCTCGATTTCAGCCTTCTCTACCCGGCGTGAATAACGAACCTCTTCCTTGCGGTGTTGGTACGTATCAATGATCTTAGCAATGTGTGCTTCTGTCAGTTGATTCTGCCGCTTGCCCTTTTCAAAGTACTCGGCGGCGTTGATGAACAGCACGTCGTCGGGTTTTTTACATTTCTTGAGCACCAAAATGCACACTGGGATACCTGTGGAATAGAACAAGTTCGCTGGCAGACCAATAACAGTGTCAATATGACCGTCTTTCAACAGCTTGGTGCGAATGCGCTCCTCAGCACCACCACGGAACAGCACGCCGTGCGGCAAAATAATCGCCATCACCCCTTCGTCTTTCAGAAAGTGAAAGCCATGCAGCAAAAAAGCGAAATCGGCGGCCGATTTGGGCGCTAAGCCATAGTTTTTAAAGCGCACATCGTCACCCATCGCTTCGGTTGGTTCCCAGCGATAGCTGAAAGGCGGATTGGCCACAATGGCGTCGAAGCTGGGCTTCTTGGCTGGGTTTAATTCACGCAGAATGTCCCAATCATTGGTTAGTGTGTCGCCGTGGTAAATCTCAAACTCGGTATCCTTCACCCCGTGCAACAGCATGTTCATCCGCGCCAGGTTATAGGTGGTGATGTTTTTTTCCTGGCCGTAAATTTTGCCAATGCCATGCGGTCCCATGCGTTTGCGTACGTTGAGCAGCAACGAGCCTGAGCCAGAGGCAAAATCCAGCACACTGGCCAGGCGCTCTTTTTTGCCGGTGGCGGGTTCCTGGCTATCCAATGTAACGATGGCCGACAAAATGTCTGAAATTTGCTGCGGGGTGTAAAACTCGCCGGCCTTCTTGCCGGAGCCAGCGGCAAACTGGCCAATCAGATATTCGTAGGCATCACCCAGTGCGTCGATGTCGGTCGAGAACTCGTTCAGCCCTTTGGCTATCTCCGCGATGATGCGGCACAGTGTGGCGTTGCGGTCTTCGTATTTGCGGCCGAGCTTATCCGAGCCGAGATTAATTTCCGAAAACAGGCCGCTGAAGGTGCTCTCGAAGGATTCGTTTTCAATGTATTTGAAGCCCGCCTGCAAGGTGCTGAGCAGTTCGCCATTCTGGGTGCGGGCAAGGTTGGCGATGCTGTGCCAAAGGTGTTGCGGCTGGATCACATAATGCACTTTGCGGCGCATTTGTTTTTCAAACTCGGTGATGTCATCGGGGTTGTTGGCATACCACAGTGCCAGCGGTACACGGCGGTCGTCTGCGCCAAGCGTAGGATAGTCTTTTCCCAGCTCCTTTTTAGCGGCCGTCTCGTAATTGTCCGACAGGTAGCGCAGGAACAAAAAGGACAGCATGTAATCACGAAAATCGTCCGCGTTCATTGCGCCGCGCAGGGTGTCGGCAATGGCCCAAAGGGTTTTACCTAGTTTGGTGTCGTTCATTTTTTAAGGCGTCTCTTAATCTTGTTTTCAAGGGCATGCAATTCAGCTTCGTCTTGCAAGTCGGCTGCCAAGGCGTCTTGTTGTTTTCGTTGTTGGTCGTAACCGAGATAAAGCGCGCTGGTGGTGCTCTCCATCTGTGCGTGGCTGATGCCACCTGCATGAGCGAGTAACGGAAAACCGTTGGAGCTGATGATTTGGCCCACACTCTCTTTCCAGAAGCTCATTCGAATCTCCTGGCGGCTTTTGGCGCGTAGTTCGGCGGTTTCCAGAAAGATCACCACCAGCCGGTTCAGGGTGTCGATTTCATCTTCAGTCAGATAGTTCTTCGCCACGAAGATATCCGTTTTGCGCACCTTGTCGCCCTGCCAGGTGCGCAGGCCGAAATGCGGATCAGCAGGGTTCGCCCGTGCCGTAATCAGTTCAGCGGCCGTGTTTTGCGTGACGGCATAGATAAGCAGGTTTTGCACCGTGGCAAAAAACAGCTGCGTTGCTTTGTCGCTTTTGTCGTAGTCGCTGGCTAGGGCAAAGAGGTCGCGCACCTTTTGGTAAAAGCGCTTTTCAGAGGCCCGTATGTCGCGGATGCGCGCCAGCATCTCATCGAAATAATCCGGGCGGCCATCCGGGTTCTTCAGCCGCTCGTCGTCCATCACAAAGCCTTTGGTCAGATACTCCTTCAGTACCGTGCTGGCCCAACGCCGGAACTGCACACCACGCGGTGAGCGCACGCGGTAGCCCACGGCAAGGATGGCATCGAGGTTGTAGAGTGTCACTGGGCGCTGCACCTGCCGGCTGCCCTCGGTTTGAACTGTCAAGGATTCCTTGACAGTTGCCGCCATATCCAGCTCCCCATCCCCGAAGATGTTCTTGAGGTGCAAGGAAATATTCTGCTTGGTGGCATCGAAGAGTTCCGCCATCTCAAGCTGGGTCAGCCACACGGTTTGGTCCTTGGCCCGCAGTTTGATTTGGCTTCGCCCGTCTTCGGTGGTGTAGAGGATCAGGTCGTTCATGGGGTGGTTACCGGTGCTGGGGTTGTGCTTAGCGCAGGCGCGGCGGCTGGTGTAGTTATGGCTGGCCTCACCTCCGGCATGTCCGGCAATGCAAAGTTAAACGTGCTGATAAAGTCCGTCATGATGCGTCGAAACAGTTCTTTGTTGTCTTCGCCCATCATAGTCGGTTCCTGAATGGCGTATTTTCCGTGGCTGAGCAGATTGAGGACGCGATTATAGAGCGCCTGGTCTTCCTCGTTATTAAGCGCTTTCAGGCAAAATGAAATATCTTCATGCCCAAAGAAGGATGCCGTCTTCTCCATAATGCTTCTCAGCGCGTTGAAGTGGAAAGTGTAGAGCGTGCCAGTTACAGGATCGGCGGCACGTTGCAGTTCTGCCAGAGTAGCGACGTGGTGAAAGAACGGCGTATCGTCGGTGGCCCGCAGGGTATAGACGCCATCTCCGTTGGCACGGTGAAGAAAATAGCGCTTGTGTGAGACCTTGGGCTCGCCTTCCTTTGCTCTGCCGATCTCATTGCACATCACATTAAAAAAGAGTGCGTGATGAGAAGAGAAGACAATCTTGATAGGGTTTGGCTCGTCCTGGCTGTTCGTCCTGCTTGCAGCTCGCCGAAGGAGTTTGGCCAGATCGCAAGCGACCGAGACAGCGTTGTTGTCATCCAGAGATGAGATGGGGTCGTCAATGTAGAGGTATTTCACCCATTGATAGGATTCATGGCCGTCGAGCATTCGTTCGCAAATGGCCATAAAGAGGCACCAGATAAAGATGTTCTGTTCGCCACGGGAAATTTTGATATTTTCTTCACAATCTTTGCGAAACGTGATTTTCCAATCGGCATAGACGATATCGAACTCGAAGTCGGCATACCGGCTGAGGTAAACAGCGATAGTTTCGTCGAGGGCTAGGTCTTTAAGCGCGGCAAAGAACTTTGATTCGCCATTGAGTTGGAGATAACGAACACTGTCGCCTTCCAGATCGTTTTCCCAAGTGAATAAGTCCTCAGTAAACGCATTAAAGTACAGTGTATCTGCTTTACCTTCAGGGTTTTTCTTAGTTTTTCGCTTCCCCGAATCTTTAAACTCCATCGAGAGTCTGGTCTTGCCGGTGCGGTTGTAGGCGTAGAGCAGAATAAGATCGACACCGCCGTGATCATCACGCAGCTTCCTTGCCAGTGTTGTCAGGTTTGCATACTTGTTGATCTTTGGTTTATTGCTCACGCCTCAACCTCCCCCGGCGATGGGAAAAGCTGCTGCATCAGGCCTTTTTTGTGTGTCTTGAGGGCTTCGAGCTTTTGAGCTTCAGCGGTAATGAGCTCGTCGAGGCTGGTGAGGCAGTCGGCGATGCGTTGTTGTTCGCCTATTTCCGGACAGTGGATCACAAACTCCTTTATACCCTGAGTCGTTAAGTTTGTGAAAACTCCTCCGTGAGTTGCTCCGCGCTCAAATTGGCTGCGAAGTGTGCTCAACGTATGAAATAGAAAATCCTTATTCGCTTTCGACTCATCTATGTCCACAAGTGCCAAGAAACCATCGTGAATGCAGGCGTCCACTGCCAGAAACGAGACGATTCCAACCACTCCAGAGCAGACAATAGTAAGGGTTCCGGCTGGGCAAGGTCGACTTAGTGTCGCGCCTTCCTCGGTGAGTGAATCAATACTAGGAGTAACCCACTTTCCATCTCGTGTGACATCCTGCACCATCAGTCGAGGGACTGGACCGCCAAAGAAGCGTGGATCACCCTGTGGTCGGGGGCTAGAGCCTCTGATGACACGACTGAAGCCATCCAGCCTCACCTGTTTCCACTCCCCAGAATCTTGAAACTCAGGAAACCGCAAGCGCGGTTGGGTTTCGCCTTCGCGGGGGAATAGCTGCTGCATCAGCCCTTTTTTATGGGTCTTGAGCGCTTCCACTTTCCGGGCTTGGGCGGCCATCAGCTCGTCCATGGAGCTCAGGCATTCGGCGATTTTTTGTTGTTCTGCGGGCGATGGAAGAGCGATTGGGAACGAGAGAAATGTATCAGCGTGAATGCGCCTCGCCTTCCTACTTCCATCGGCCGTTTCCCCCAGTTTTTCGTAAAAGTCTCTCCGCTTAACATATTCCAACAAAAAGACAGGATTAAGCCCGTCAACGATATCAAAGCATGGCAAATCAACCGTTGATTCGAAATTATCCAAACTCGGTGGGATGATGCCAAAAGCTTGGTTTAGAAAATCGAGCTTGCTGTAAATGAACTGTCCAGCTTTACGCCGATAATACTGAGTGTTTATGCTGCCTTGAATGGCATCGTTTTTCTCAAATACTCCGTTACCCCAGAGTTTGACGGTGATCTTCTTCGCGACGTTCCCTTTACTGCCGGGCAATCGACTTTCACTCAGAAAGTTGGCAAGCGGCTTTTCTTCCCATCCTTCCTTCCCCCGAAACTCCGGAAACCGCAACTTCGGCACCAGCGCAGTTTTGCCGTTTTTCTTCATGGTGGTGTTTTTCGTTGTATTACTCATAGGCACTAAGTCCTGAAATATCGCGGCCTTGGGCGCGCTTGGTGAGTAGCGGGTGCAGATCTGCCATTAGCGCAAGTTCGGCCTGGGTGCGGGCTTTCCAGCCGAGATCCAACGGGGCTATCAGGTCGCTGAGTTGCTCGCCGTCGAAAATCATCCGTTGGAAGATGCCATCAACAAAGCTTTGCAGGGCGGCGGTGGCAAGGCCGTGCCTGGCAGCAATAGCGGCGAGTTCGGTGGCGTCTTTTTGTGCCTTAAAGTTGGTGTAGCCATCGCGAATGGCTTGTTCGCTAAGGCCTTCGCCTGCTTTGAGGGTGGCAATATAAGCGGCGATGTCGTCGCGCTCGTTGATAAACTTGGCATCGGACTGAATAAGGCCAATAAGCTGCTCGCGGCTCATCGTCGATTTGCCGGGGCCTTTGGCTGAAAACTTAGTGATCAGGCCCATGATATAGTCGTAATCAATCAAGGAAGATGCAAACAGCACAAACTCGAAATCGAGCTGATCCAAATTGTCCGGCGCGGGTTTGTTGCTGCCTTTGCCCTGTTGGGCCTGTTGTTTCAGCCGCTGCGCGGTTTCCAGATAGGCACCACGAAAGCCAAGCAGGTTTTCCTTCGGGATAATCTGCTCGATGGCGGCAGCGTGCTCTTCAGTTAAGTCGGTGTATTGGTCGAGCTGGGTTTTCAGGCGCTGCACTTCCTTGAAGTGGTTAATGAAAGCGGCGCGGGCTTCGTCGCCCTTCAGGTTGTGCACGGCTTCCGGGGCTGTAGCCAAACCTTGGGATTTCATAAAAGCGTCAAGCTTTTGCACGGCGGCATCCAGTTTTTCAATCACGACCGGAGCTTTATCCACTAGCCAGATTTCGCGGGCCTGCTCGCCGGCGCTTTCGCCGGAGAACAGCGCGATGGCGGCATCGACGCTATCCTGCTGCTGGCGAAAATCGAGAATGTTGCCGAATGGTTTTGTGCCGTTAGGCTTCTTATCCTCGGCCTGAATACTGTTCAGCACACGATTGGTACGCGAGAAGGCCTGAATTAAGCCGTGATGCTTCAGGTTTTTATCCACATAAAGCGTATTCAGGTATTTGGAATCAAAGCCGGTAAGCAGCATGTCGACCACAATAGTGATGTCGATTTTCTGCGCATGCGGATGATCGCTATTGGGCCATTGCTGGTCTTTGATGCGCTTTTGTACATCCTGATAGTAGAGATCGAACTCGCTGATGCGGTGATTGGTACCGTAGCGGCTATTGTAGTCAGCCAGAATGGCTTTTAGCGCCGCTTTTTTCTGCTCTGGCTCAACGGCGTTATCTTCTTTTTCCTGCGGCAAATCTTCCTGGATTTGCTTCACATCGGCATCGCCCTCAGCAGGCGGTGAAAACACACAGGCGATGTTCAAGGGCTGAAAGTCTGGGTCGGCGGCCTGCTTTTCAGCCTGCACAGCCTTGAACAAAGCGTGGTATTCAATGGCGTCGTTAATAGAAGCTGTAGCAAGCACGGCATTAAAACGGCGCTGGGCGGTCGCGGCGTCGTGCTTAGCCAGAATGGCCTCGATCACGGCGCGTTTGGCGATGGCCTCGCCGGGCTTGGGTAGCGTTTTGCCAGCCTCGACCTTGGGCTTGAAGTAATCGACATGGAAACGCAACACGTTACCATCTTCAATGGCGTGGGTAATGGTGTAGGCATGCAGTTGCTTTTGGAACAGATCTTCGGTGGTCATCATGGATGCCACCTCGCCGTCGATCATGACCCGACTGGCATTACCGTTTTTTCCGCCAAAAATGGGTGTACCGGTAAAGCCAAACAGCTGGGCCTTGGGGAAAAACTCTTTAATCGCTTTGTGGTTCTCGCCAAACTGAGAGCGGTGGCATTCATCAAAGATAAAGACAATGCGTTTGTCACGCAGTGGTGCGAGCTGCTCTTTGTAGGTGGCCTGGCCACTTTTGGCGCGCTGTTGGTTGCGCTTGCTGCTTTCATCCAGCGCAAGGCCAAGTTTTTGAATGGTGGTAACAATCACCTTGTCGGCGTAGTCGTCAGACAGTAGTCGACGCACCAGCGCTGCGGTGTTGGTGTTTTCCTCAACGCAGCCTTCTTGAAACTTATTAAATTCCTCGCGTGTTTGCCGGTCGAGGTCTTTGCGGTCGACCACAAACAGGCATTTTTCAATGTCGGGGTTGTCTTTGAGCAGCGTAGAGGCCTTGAAGGACGTCAGCGTTTTGCCGCTGCCGGTGGTATGCCAAATATAACCATTGCCGCAGTTCTGTTGGATGCTGTCGACGATTTGCTTCACCGCATAGACCTGATACGGTCGCATCATCATCAGTTTTTGCTCGCTGGCAATCAGTACCATGTAGCGGCTAATGGTCTGACCGAGGGTGCATTTGACCAGGAAGGTTTCAGCGAAACGGTCGAGTTGAGTGATCTTTTTGTTATCTTCGTCAGCAAACTGATAAATGGGCAAGAAGCGCTCATCTGCATTAAAAGCGAAGTGACGAGCGTTGTTGTTGGCGAAATACCAGGTATTGGTGCGGTTGCTGACGATAAAGAGCTGCAGGAAGCACAGCAACGTTTTGGTATAACCGTTGCCAGGGTCATTCTTATACTCGACAATTTGCTCCATAGCGCGACGTGGGCTGACGGTGAGGGTTTTCAGCTCGATCTGCACGCACAGGCACACCGTTGATCAGCAAGATAACGTCGTAACGATGGTGGCTGTAATCGGTGTTGATACGTAGCTGGTTAATCACTTCAAAGGTGTTTTTGCACCAGTCTTTAATGTTGACCAGGGTGTAGTTCAGCGGCGTGCCGTCGTCACGGGTAAAGCTGTTGCGCTCGCGTAAGGTGCGTGCGGCGGTGAATACATCTGGAGTCACAATCTCTTCGAGCAAACGTGAGAATTCGCTATCGGTAAGCCGCACGCGGTTGAGCGCTTCAAATTTTTCACGGAAGTTCTGCTCCAACGCGGCGCGGTCGCGGATGTCTTTACGGTATTCATATTTGAGGCTTTGCAGTTTGCCTATGAAGCCGTATTCGATGCTGTCTTCCCGCACGCTGGAACCAGGGTTGGCAGACGGCTGGCTGAAGTAACTTTCAAGCTCTGGCAATTGTTCGATGACACCTTGTTCGATTTTTTTTTCAGTCATTTAAATATCCATTAATAACCAGCCTTTGCAACAAACAAGCATAATCACTAAGTTGCTCAGAAATGTTATTAGGGCCTGTTGATCTTTGGTGTTCATAAATCAACCACACCACATGGGCAACCACATCAAACAACAGGCCAGTGCCAGCGTGCTGGCGTAATTCCTAGCAAGTTTATCGTAACGTGTCGCTATAGCCCGATAATGCTTTAATCGGGCGAACGCATTCTCAACCAGATGGCGATATTTGTATAAACACCAGTCAATATCACCATTACCAACTTTCGAATTTCGTTTTCTCGGTATGATTGGAATAGCTTTTTTACTACGCACAAGCTCGCGGATCCGCTCGCTGTCGTAGCCCCGGTCTGCAATGACATGGCATGCAGCTGGTAATTTTTCAATTAATTCAATGGCTGCTTTACTGTCATGAACTTCTCCACCTGTCAGGATGAATTCTATTGGTAGTCCATAACTATCAACTGCTAAATGTATCTTCGTGGTGTTCCCACCCCGACTTTTACCAATAGCTTCATCATCTTCTGTGCATGCGCCTGCAGCATGCTGGTGTGCTTTGATGATACTTCCATCTATGAATTCCCATTCTAAATCAGTACCTTGCCTTAGCTCTGCAAACAACTGCATTAGAATTCCTTTTCTTCGACCACAGATGGAACCGACGGTAAATTGCACTCCAATCACCAAATGCTTCTGGTACATCACGCCAAGGGCAACCGACTCGCATTCGGTAAAGGATCCCTTCAAAAGTACTTCTATGCTCTGGCTTATCATAAACGCGGCCAGTTTTAAGCATTAATCTGTTTAGCTTTGCCCAGTATTCATCTGTTAATATCGTTCTTGGCATGATGGGTTGTCGTGGTTAGTTTTTGGCGAAAGTGATTATACCAATCCATCATGCTGTCCAATATTCCATCACCAAAGATCAACAGCCCCTAGTTTAAGCAGCGTCCCGCATTAAATTTAATTAACCCCACACATGAACGAGCCAGCTTAAATGATAGTTTTGCTGTTGCCTTCGAAGGTGCTGTTTTTATGCGGATAATTTAACGTATTTGGAAACATAGGGATAGGTGTGATTGGCCTGTACTGGTTTGGCAAACAACTTGTGGAGGTCAGCTACTTTTGGCGACATCATTGCAATCTGAGTTCTGGTCATCGGCATCAACGCAAAATCAGTAAAGCAAACATTTATAATTTTTTGTCCATACGCCAAGATCTCGAAATTTTCGATCCCAAATTCGTTTTCACGAATAAAGTCAGTTTTCAGCGAAAGCTCTAATTCGTTAGCAGTCAGAACCATTTTTCGCTATTGACACTATGATTTCCTCACCGCCCAAACACACAAACCCGATTCCGCCCCTCAGCCTTTGCCTGCATCATCGCCACGTCGGCCTGATGGAGCAAGGTGCCTAATAAGGTTTCCGGGTCAAATTCCGCTGGGAAGGCTGACAGGTAGGTGATGCCGAAACTGGCGGTGCATTGGATGTTATCGTTGGCGGTGCCGTGCTCAAAGCCGGCGCGTAGCCGCTCTACCAGATGCCAGGCGGCGGCTTCGTCGGTATCTGGCAGCAAAATTGCGAATTCTTCACCGCCGATACGGGCCAGCACGTCGGAGCCGCGCAGGATACTGCGGGCCAAGGCGGCAATTTTCACCAGCACGGCGTCGCCGGCGGCGTGATTCCATTGGTCGTTAATTCTTTTGAAGTGGTCTAAGTCAAACATCACCACGGCCAGGGTTTGACCGGCGCGGTGCGCCTGATGGAATAGGTGGCGGCTTAACGCAAAAAACGCCCGGCGGTTGTAGAGCTGGGTCAGTTCGTCGGTGCTGGCCTGTTTTTCTGCCAGCGCTTTGGCTGCAGCCAGTTGCTGCTCTATGGCTTTGCGTTCAGTGATATCGGTGGCGATTTCAATCCGCACCAGCCGGCCATCAACCCAGACAATGGCCTGATCGCGGCACTGATACCAACGGCCATTGATGGTGTTTTGAAATTCCCAGACATGCACACCGGCGGGTTTTCCGGCGGCGTCGGTCAGCAGATGGTTAGTGCAGAACTGACAAGGTGCATCCTGACCGGCCTGCAGCACCTGATAACACTTGCGGGCGGCGATTGGGCCCCAAGCCTTCGCGCCGTAATCATTCAAATAGATTAGTTCGTAAGTCTGTAAGTCCGACACATACACCAAGGCATCCAGACTATTCAGAATGGTACTGATCGCCAGATGGTTGCTGTGCTTTTCCTGCAGCGCAGTGCAATTTGCGGCACAGTCTTTGCCACAATCTTCCGGACTATCTGCACTTGCGTGGCATGCGTTCATCACTGACCCAATCGTTTTGTGTGCATATAAGGTAAACGTGAATAACGATAACTGCAATTCGCGCATAAAGCAGCCTTTTGCTGTTTTTTTCCCGGAATATATCGTAAGAATTTCGGAACAATTGCGCATGCTCAACAGTGTGGCCGTTTGTGTGTACCCGGGCGTGCAGATTGACACCGTGTACGGCGTGTGACGCCCAGCATGTGATGCCCAACGTGTGACGTCCAACAGGCTTCGCTGACCTCCACTTTGGCTGGGCCTGATTGGCGAGGAGTGATAAAGGGGCATTTTCCCTATAACAAGCCCGTTTTCAGCCTTTTCACACCAGCTTAAGCCATCCGTTCGATCAGCGCTTTTTTTGCCTGCAACTCAAGTTGCATCGATTGGGCGATATCCCTGAACCCGGCGGAAATAACATCGCTTGACACCAACTGCGCCCAAAACTGTTCAGCCATTCCATAGGCTTGGCGCCAGTGTTTGCCTTGGGCGACTGGAGTGATGCTTAAGACATGACTGGACGCCATGGCGCCGCTGCGTAACGGTGCGAATGCCATTGGCAACATGTCGTATACCGGCGCCAGTATCAGCATGTCGTTTCCTGCAAAATAGAACGACAGGTTGCCGGTGTGCATATCGGTGTTGGCAATCAAACGGCCAAAACACCAAATCACGGCGATAGTCGCGGCATCTTCTGCTGTGATCCGTTGCTCTTGTAACAGATGCTGCGCCAGCACCGGAGTAACACAACTGAACGAAGTACAT